>JBBQRX010000099.1:0-1556 GCA_038214375.1 Candidatus Limnocylindrales bacterium | reverse complement strand
CCGTACGGGACCTGATCGGCCGCCATTCGACCCTCGCTCGCCCTGGTCAGGGCCCGGCCTATGGCCTGGATCCGGCCGATCGCCTCCCCGCGGTCGTCGTCAGGCCGTCAGGCGGGGATGTTCGGTGGATCCGGGCTTAGGCGGAGGGCGGCGCGACCTCCTGCGTGCCCTGGTTGACGCCTAATTCGGGCGTGGAGGCCCGCCGCCGCTCCATATAGGCCAACTGGCGGCACACCCTCCCACAGAACCGCGCGTCGGCTCTACGGCCGACGGGGATCTCGGTACCGCAGCGGCGACACCGGGCGATGCGTTGCAGGGCGACCGAGGAGGCGGGGGGCATCGGATCAGCCATACGTGACGATGAGGCTGGAGGCGGCCCCCGTCACGACTTCGATCTTGCCGGCGCACAGGAGGTTGAGCTCGTAGACGCCCTCGGGGACGGACGCCTTGAACACGAGCTTCGTCCCGAGCGCATCGTTGACCGTGACGGTGCCGGCCGCCGTCGTCCCGACGATGATGCGCTTGAGCACCCCCGTGCCCGCCTTCACCACGGTTGTGGTCGCCGTGGTGATCCGGACTTGCCGATCGCCAGCGGCCACGACGAAGACCTTCCCGCCGCTCATCGGTTGCCCTCGCGGCGGACGGCCGCGATCCGCGCGTCGATGTCGGCCTGGAGAAGCGCGGCGCGCATGGAGACCGGGAGGTCGAACGCGGAAGGTTGCTCCGCTCCAGCCATCCCCGCCGCCGCTGCGGCGGCTCTCCACTCGCTTGCGGGTGCACTGGTTGCCCAGCCCAAGAACGCGATCGGCGCCCATCCGTTCGTCGCTTCGAAGTCTGGATCATCGAGCGCGTCAGCGATGAGGTCGCGGCCGGTAGGCGGAGCATAGGCTTCCTCCTGGTCGTCGTTCTCCTCCTCGTCGTCGAAGTCGTCGGACGCGTCGTCGTCGTCTCCGGTGGACTGGTCGTCTGGCGCGCCGGTGAGATCGACGGCCGGCACGCGTCCATCGTGGGCGCGATAGCCCGCGGGGTCATCCATCCCGGCATCGACCAACTGGGCTCTCAGGTACTCGAGCGCGGACATCACAGGCTCCTAATTCGGCTGGCGGATCGAGCGGAGATAGTCCAGGGTCTCCAGGGCTGATCGGAAAGCCTTGTGGTCGGCGTCGGGCGACCGGGCCCCTCGGACAGGAAAACTCGCGCCCTCGGACGCCGCCTCCCGCTCGAGCCGTTGGAGCTCGCCTTGTCGCTCGACGAGGCGAGCGTCCTCGGCGCGCAAGGCGGCAACGGTGCTCGCCAACAGCGCCGCGGTGGCTGCGGCGTCTGCCGCTACGTCCAGGCGGCAGCGGCTCGCGATCTCAGACCACTTGAGGCGAGCTTTCGAGTTCTCGCGGGTCCGGGCTACCTCGAGGCCATGTGCTAGTGTCCCGATTCGCTGATCGGTGACCGCTTGCGCACGGCCTTGGCGAGGATCTGGTCGGCGGACTTCACCCAGACGAAGGGCGAGGCGCCGGCATTCCAGCTCGCGGTGAACGCGTCGATGCGGGCGACGAGCTCCT
>JBBQRX010000098.1:0-1858 GCA_038214375.1 Candidatus Limnocylindrales bacterium | reverse complement strand
CGGCATCGTGGGTGCCGTCGTCGGGGGCTACCTGGCCGGCACCGTCCTCAAGGTCGCCGACGTGACCGGCATCAACATCGAGAGCATCGTGGTGGCCGTGATCGGTGGCGTCATCGTGGTCGCGGTGTACCGGCTGCTCGTAGGCCGAGGGCGCCGCGCCGCTTGATCGTTTGCCCGCGCGTGCTCTCGCTGCGGGTGCGTCCTAACCTAACGGGACGAGGGTGGATCCGCCTGCGCCTGCTGCGGCGCCAGATGGCCTCCGCATGCTCCATTCGCGGCGGCGGCCTCCGCGAGCCGCGGGGCACGGCGGCCAGAGAGTGACCCAACGCGCCGGTGAGGTCCGGCGATGTGGAACTGCATCGGCAGTGCCTCGCCGGCATATCCGGCACGCCGGGTCGTCGCCATTGTGACTCACTCGGCGGTCCCTGACGAACCCCAATGCGACCTGGACGCCCACCGATCGGCGGATTCGACTGGGCGGGAACCTTGCTCGGAGGGTGCCCCTGGAGAGATGACGGACTGTCATGACGCCGTGGTGTCACGCCACCACACTGACCTCGCTCCGTCCGCCGCTCCGAGCGTGCGACTTTCAGCCGTTTTCGGGATTGCCCGGCGTCTGCGAGAGGCCCGTCCCTTGCGGCGGCCGCGGCCGTGAACCCCCGATCACGCTGCTTTCGGGAAGGTGCACGAGGAGCCTTCGTATGGACCCAGCCCTGATCATCGCCGCGATCGTGATCATCGTGATCGTGGTCGCAGCCGCGTGGTGGTACCTCACGCGGCAGCGGAGCGCGAAGCTCAAGGAGCGGTTCGGCCCGGAGTACGAGCGGGCCGTGGCCGAGAAGGGTGACACTCGCGCCGCGGAAGTCGAACTGGCAGACCGTCAGGAGCGCGTATCGAAGCTCGACATCCGGCCTCTCGGGGCCGACGAACGCGGGCGCTTCCGCGACGAGTGGCAGCCTGTGCAGGCGCGGTTCGTCGACGATCCATCCACCGCCGTTCGCGATGCCGACGCCCTGGTCGGGCGGGTCATGGGAGCGCGGGGCTACCCGGTGGGCGACTTCGAGCAACGCGCCGCCGATGTGTCGGTCGACCATCCGACGGTCCTCGAGCATTACCGCGCCGCGCACGCGATCGCGCTCCGCGACGCCGCCGGTCAGGCAGCAACCGAGGATCTCCGTCAGGCCATGGTCCACTACCGAGCGTTGTTCGCCGAGCTCCTCGACGAGCCGCCGACCGTAACCACCGAAGGGTCGATCAAGTGATGAGCGGAGACGTGATGGACGGACGCGATATGCAGCCGAGCCCGGACGCGGCTGCCGAACAGCCTTCGAGCGGCTTGAGCACAGCCGACTTCGCCAACGCCGGGAGTGCAAGTCAGCCGACGACAACGGACCTGCCTGGGGCCGAGACGACGGTCCCAGCGGAACTCAACCCGGAGCCCGAGCCTCAAGTTGCCGCACCTGCCGGAGGCCAGCCCGCCGGACCAGCCCAGACGAACGAGGAGGGTCGCACGCCGCTCTTCGCGGCCGATCTTGCTGCGTCCTTCCGGTCTCGGTGGCAGGACATTCAGACCGGCTTCGTCGACGAGCCCCGGCAGGCGGTCGAGCACGCCGACACCCTGATCGCCGAGGTCATGCAGCAGCTCGCCAAGACCTTCGCCGACGAGCGCACGAAGCTCGAAGGGCAGTGGGATCACGGCGAGGATGTCTCGACCGAGGATCTGCGGATGGCGCTCCGCCGCTACCGATCCTTCTTCGATAGCCTGCTCTCAATCTGAGCCCCGGAAGAGCCCTGCTGACGCGAGAACGCGGCCGGGACGACGACCCCTCCCGGTCCGGGTGGAGCGCGTGACGTACCT
>JBBQRX010000097.1:0-2567 GCA_038214375.1 Candidatus Limnocylindrales bacterium | reverse complement strand
GGCGGCCGAGTTCGGCGACCAGGACACCGCCGACCTCTTCACCGAAGTCTCGCGCGCGATCGACAAGCATCTCTGGTTCGTGGAAGCACACCAGCAGACATAGCCGCGGCCGATCGCACAGAACCGGGCCGCCAGGACCGAATTCTCTGGTGACGCGACGGGGCCGCCGGTCCGGCGCGCCATGACGGTGAGCGGGCCCTTCATGGCCCCGCCTCCTGGGCGTCCGCAGCCACTGCGGCGAACCCGTGGAGCATGCTGTCGGCCGGATCGCCGCCACCCCAGAACGCCCGTTGTGCTTCGGAGCCGCGGACGCGGTAGGCGAGGTCGAGATGCGCGGGGAGCGGATCCCAGCAGCCGACATCTCGCACGTACGACTCGCCGGCCTCTGCGAACAGCAAGAGGTTCGAAGTTGCCGCACCCATGAAATGGCCGACGTGTGTGGTCAGCTCGAGGCCGACCAGCGGCTCCGCCCCGGCCGGCAGGGCCGGCGCCTCGGAGCCTGCGGCGAGAAGGCACTGGTTGAGGTGCCGGGCCCAGGCGACGAGGTCGCTGCCTCCGAGCACCCGGGTGCAGGTCACGTAGGCGCGCGAGAGCACCGGCGCGCGCGCCGCGACGGCGACCACGAGCTCGATCTCGAACGTCTGACCGGCCAGCGGCCCAGGCCGCACGGCCACGAACTGGCCGATCGCCGACCCGTAGTCCGTCCAGCGCCGCGGCTCCCGCAACGCTGCGGCGGTAGCCGCCGCCGATCGCAGCCTTACTGCCGGGTAGGTGTGCCAGCTCTGGTGCTCGGATGGCGCCGCGGGCGGCGACAACGCACCGAGCGGGCCGTCGTCCAGGCGTCGTCCCGGTTGAAACGCTTCGCGTGCCGCCAGGTCTTCGAACACGACGCCCCACCCGCGCCGCTCGGGATCCTGCGCAGCGGCGCGAAACCACGGCCCGAACAGCCGCTCGGCGCCGGCCAGGAGCTCATCACCGGTCAGCCGGCCGCGGGCTCCTGGCTCGTCGGCCCGGAACCTGTCGCGGCCGAACGCATGGTGGAAGCCGATCAGGTCGCGAGCGCTGAGACGGCGGTAGTCCGCCTGGTGCCACGCCGTGGCAAGGATCGAACGTGCCAGCCGCAGATCGTCCAGCGAGCGCTCGTCGCAATCACGTGCGTAGTAGGCAGCGTTCAGGAAATCGGTCACCCACAACGCGGCAGTTGGCCCGGCGACGGACGAGCCGATCATGCCGGCCACTCCGAACGGGCCGGCGACCTTGCCCGGCCTCGGTTCGAGCCTTCTCACGACCGTCCCCCACGAAGTCCAACGCGGCTACGGATAGGACGTTGTTGCATCGGAACAGCTCCCTGGTTATCGAATGCGTCCGCCACTGTTACCGCGAGGAGCGCCCCGTGGATCGGGCGCCCCTCGCGGTCTCAACGGTCAGGCAGCCTGCGAGGCTGTCCGAGCGGCAGGCATCGGGTTCGCCAGCCGGGCGACGCCTCCGACGAGGAGCAGACCGAAGCCGACTTTGGCGAGGATGTCGACGATCGCGAAAATCCCGACTTCGGCCGAGAGTCCGATCACCTGCGACCCCTCCGTTCCAAGCACCCAGACGATCGGGTAGACGAACCAGAGCACGATCAACACCCAGAGCAGGCGATCGTAGAGGCGCGCGTGCTCGGTGCCGCGGCCGCGGGCTGCGGCACGGATAGGGATCAGGATCTGGTAGAGGACGACGAGGAACGCGACGCAGCCGAACGCGTACCACGCATACTTGACCGCGGTGTCGACGGTGAGAGCGCCGATCGCACCCGTGACGATCATCAGCACGTCGGCGCCGATCACCGTCCCGAGCAGTGCATTCCTGTCACGCGCCTCGCCGGGGCTCTGCAGCCGCGGCAGCGCAACCGTCATCAACCCGATCAGCAGCAGCGGGGTCGTGAATACCCAGTCGATGTATCGGGCGTAATAGACCACCCGTCCGTCCACCGTGAGCGTCCCCTGGCCGTTCGCCATCGCAAAGTAGGCGAGTGAGGCGATCGCGAGCACGAGCGAGCTCACGACGACGTGATGTTTCCGCTCGGTTGCAACCGTGCGCCCGAGGATGAGGATCAGGACGAGGCCCGCTGCCATCCCGACAGCTCCGATCCAGAGCCATGTGGATACCATGGCGTATCACTTCCTTTGTCCGATTGTCCACATTTTGTATAGCTTTAGGATACCGGACGGACACATCTCTCCGCGGCATACGGAAGTCGGTTCACTACCCGCTCTTCGCGCTAGTCGGGCGGACCATTGCCTGGGCTCCTGTCGAATCCCGGGGCCGGGCGGAAGCGGTCGGAACAACGAACGAGGGTGCCCCCCTCGTCTTTCGGGGGGCACCCTCGTCGCTTCGGTTCGTGGCGGACGGGTTGTTACTTGGCCGGCGGCAGCAGCACCTTATTGATCACGTGGATGATCCCGTTCGAGGCCATGATGTCCGTCTTGGTCACCTGCGTGGAGCCGTTGAGGTAGACCTTGCCGCCCTTGACGGAGATCTTGACGGACGCGCCGTTGACGGTCTTGGCGGACTTGCCGTTCAGG
>JBBQRX010000096.1:0-2742 GCA_038214375.1 Candidatus Limnocylindrales bacterium | reverse complement strand
GGTCGTGAAGAACAAGGTCTCCCCGCCGTTCCGCGTCGCCGAGTTCGACGTGATGTACGGCGAGGGCATCAGCGTCGAGGGCGGGCTCCTGGACGTCGGCGTGGCGATGGACGTCGTGACGAAGACGGGCGCCTGGTTCACCTTCGCGGACACTCGGCTCGGGCAGGGCCGCGAGGCCTCGAAGGAGTTCCTCAAGACCAACAAGGAGACGGCCGCGGAGATCGACCGCCGGATCCGCGCCAAAATGTCGGAAGTGTCGTTGCCGGTGGAAGGGATCGAGGAGGCCGAGTAGGCCCCCGCGATGACGGACGAGCGGCGGCGAGGCCGGCCGTTGAGCCCCCGCAAGCCATCGCCCGCGGAGCGTCGCGAGCAGCGATCCACCGTCGAGGACGCCGCCGAGGTGATGGAGGCCGCCGCGCGGCTCCTCGAGGCACGTCCCCGCTCCGTGGCGGAGGTCCGGCGCCGTCTGCAGCGCCTCGGGTATCGGCCGCCGCTCGTGGACGGCGTCCTCGAACGCCTCGCGGAGATGGGCTATCTCGACGACGAAGCCTTCGCGCGGGCGTGGGTCGAGTCCAGGGACCGGTCGAAGCCCCGGGGTGAGCACGCGCTCCGGCGGGAGCTCGGGCTCAAGGGGGTGGATCGAACCCTCGTGGACGGCGTGCTGGGGGACCGGCGGGACGCGGAGTCTGCCGACGAGCGCACCGCCGGTGTCGGGGCGGACGAGGCGGCCGCCACGAGGCTCCTGGCCCGGAAGATGCCGTCCATTCTGCGCGAGCAAGATCCGCGCCGTCGCGCGCAGAAGGCGTACGCCCTCCTCGCCCGGAACGGGTTCTCGCCCGACGTCTGCTCGTCGGCGGCGAAGCGGGCCCTGGCCGTGGCCGCGGCCGGGGATGACGACGACCCCGAGGACGACGTCGAGCCGTGAGCCGGACCGGGCCCCGGTGGGCGGGAGCGGCGAGCGTCGCGAATCTGGCCCCGGACAGCCTCGAGCAGCCTCGTCATCGGCCCACGCCAGCCGCCGTCCCACGCCCCGGCAGGTTGCCAGCCGGTTCCGGGGAGAGGCTGTAGGCTACGCGCACACCGGACGCGGACCCCAGGGCCGTCTCCGGGCGAGCCGCAGCCATCGGCTGGGGCCGGATCCGCCGAGTGGCGACCGGCTCCGAGCCCAAGCGAACGTCGATGGCCGCGTAGCCCGAGTCCGAATCGTCATGCGCCCACGGCCCATTCACCCGGTCGCTGGGGGAGGATCCGAAGATGGAACTGTTCGCCGCCGTGGCGGCCATCGTCGCGGGCGTCGTCGGCGTTGCCGTGGGGTTCTTCGTCCGCGGCATCCTGGCCAGTCAGACCCTCAAGTCCGCCCAGGACAAGGCCGCCCGCATCGTGGCCGAGGCGCGGACCCAGCAGAAGGACCTGATCCTCGAGGCCAAGGATGAGAAGCTGCGCCTGCAGCGTGAGGCCGAGGAGGAGGCGCGGGCGAAGCGTGGCGAGCTCCAGGGCCTGGAGCGGCGCCTGCTGAACCGCGACGAGCAGCTCGACCAGCGCGCCGACATGCTCGAGGAGAAGGCCCGCAAGATCAACGACCGCGAGCGCGAGGTGGAGCACCAGCGCGACGAGCTGGGCCGCCTCAACCTGGAGCGCATCGCCGCCCTGGAGCGCGTCTCAGGGCTATCCGCCGAGGAGGCCAAGGGCATCCTGCTGGAGGCGATCCGCGAGGAGGCCGAGCACGACGCCGTCAAGCTCGCCCGGTCGATCGAGCGGCGGGCACGCGACGAGGCGCAGGACAAGGCCCGCGAGATTATCGTCACCGCCATCCAGCGGGTCGCCGCGGACCACACCGCGGAGCACACCGTCTCGGTGGTGCATCTCCCCAGCGACGAGATGAAGGGCCGGATCATCGGCCGCGAGGGCCGCAACATCCGGGCCCTCGAGCAGGCCACGGGCGTGGACCTGATCATCGACGACACCCCCGAGACCGTCGTCATCTCGGGCTTCGACCCCGTCCGGCGCGAGATCGCCCGCGTCGCCCTGACCAAGCTCATCGCGGACGGCCGGATCCACCCCGGACGCATCGAGGAGGTCGTCAACAAGGCCCGCGCCGAGGTTGACCTGATCATCCGCCAGGCGGGTGAGCAGGCTGTCTACGACGCCGGCGTGCCGGGCCTGCCGTCGGAGCTCGTCAAGCTCATCGGCCGCCTCAAATACCGCACGAGCTACGGGCAGAACGTGCTCGTCCACTCTGTGGAGACCAGCCACCTGGCGGCGATCATCGCGGCCGAGATGGGCGCCGACATCCAGGCCGCCAAGATCGGCGGGCTCCTGCACGACATGGGCAAGGCGATGGACCACGAGATCGAAGGCCCGCACGCGGCCATCGGCGCGGCCGCCGCCCAGAAGCACAACATGCCGTTCAAGGTCGTGAACGCCATCGCGGCTCACCACCAGGAGGTCGAGTACGCCTGCATCGAGGCGCCGATCGTCCAGATCGCCGACGCCATCTCCGCGTCCCGCCCGGGCGCCCGCGGCGAGACGATGGAGACGTACGTCAAGCGCCTCGAGGAGCTCCAGGCCATCGCCGAGAGCTTCACCGGCGTGGAGCGCTCCTTCGCCGTGCAGGCCGGGCGCGAGGTCCGCATCCTCGTCCGCCCCGAGGAGATCGACGACCTGTCCGCGACCCGCCTCGCCCGCGACATCGTCAAGAAGATCGAGGACAACCTCACCTACCCGGGCCAGATCAAGGTGACC
>JBBQRX010000095.1:0-2768 GCA_038214375.1 Candidatus Limnocylindrales bacterium | reverse complement strand
GACCACGGGCGTGCTCCCGCCCGACCTCGTTCGCACGGGCCTTCCGACGAACCCCGTCTACGCGCTCGATCTCGCCATGTTCCTGCCGCTCTGCGTCGCGTCGGCGATCGGGCTGCTTCGTCGATCGTCGCTCGCCGCCTTCGCCTTCCCGATGCTCATCTGGCTGTTCCTGACCTCGGTCGGGGTCTTCGCGGCATTCGTGATTGCCGCCCAGGACGGCGGTGACTTCGCCACCGCGCCCGCGGTCATGGTCGGCGGGGTGGGAGCGTTGACGGGCGTGCTTGCCGGGCTTGTCCTGCGGCCCGCCGAACGCTCCGCGAGCGCTGCGGCGGCGGTCGGAGGCCGAGGCCCGAGCCGCCCGTAGTCACAACGGGACACGTGGCGACCCGTGAATGAGAGTCGGCGCGAGCCTGGCGCGCGCACCAGGCGGGGCGAGACGACGGAGCGTGGTCGCGGATCATCGAGGTGGCGCGGCGAATCGGTCCGCCGGACCTCGAGGCCCGGCCGGGAGACATCGGGGGCGTCAGGCAGCCCGCTGGCGCGATCTCGACGGGGCAGGCCAGCTCACGGCGGGGCGACCGGTGACATCCGCGGCCCGACGCCCGGGAGGATCATCGATCTTGTGCCCGGGGGATACGGCGCCCGGAGTACGTCATGGGCCTAGGCCGCCTTGCACGCGTCGACGGTGTCGCCATTGCTCCGAGTCCTGTCATCCCCCTGGCGGAAGAACCAGTCGACATAGGGCGCGCCCGTCGTGTGGCTGGAATAGGCGTTCAGGACGGCCTCGATGTGCCCCTGGCACCAGTGCCACTGCTCGTCGCTGACGAAGCTGCAACCCGCGAGGAGAAGGACGACCGCTGCCGCCACGATCACCTGTCGCCGCATTGCCGCTACCTCGAAGGAAGATGCCCTCGCTGGAACGTGACGAGCGTTGTGCCGCCTCGATGTTCGCGCAATAGCCCAGTGGGGCACTCGCCTCGGTAAATCGGCTTACGCTTGGGTCGCTGACACAGGTCAGCACAAGATGTAGGTGGGCACCGGGCTTGACAACTCATGCACCGCCCTTGATAGTGAATCTGCTATCAAGGAGGTCTTGAGATGGAAGCGAGGACACTGCTTCGGACGGAGCGACAGCGTGCTGGCCTGACGCAGCGCGATCTGGCCGAGAGGACCAGAGTGCCGCAGAGCACCATCGCCCGAATCGAGACGGGGCGGACGGATCCGCGCGCCTCGACGCTCAACTCGCTTCTGGTCGGGTGCGGCCGCTCGATGACGGCTGGCGGCTGGCGGGCGGAAGCCGGACGCGGCATGTCGGAACGGGCGCTCCGCTACCTGCCGGAGATGACCGAGCGGATCACCGAGCGGTTCTCGCCGTCGAGGATCATCCTCTTCGGCTCACAGGCGCGCGGCGTTGCCAAGCCGCTGTCCGACATCGACCTGCTCATCGTGTTCAAGGCGGACGGAGACCGTCGTGAGCGCCGCGTGGCGATCCGCACTGTGCTCGCCGACATGATCGTCGACAAGGACATCCTCGTGGTGACCGAGCACGAGGCGACCTCGCCGCGGGCCGGGTCCATCATCGCAACAGCTCTCAATGAGGGGGTGCCGCTCTATGTCGCCTAAACAGAAGAACCCGTCGGCAGACTTCGGGGCAGAAGCGGGTCGTTGGTTGGCCTTCGCCCGCGGCGATCTGGACAGCGCGGCGGCCCTCCTGGCGACGAACACGCCCAATCGCAATGTCGGCTACCTGGCCCAGCAGTCCGCGGAGAAGGCGCTCAAATCGGTCATCCTCCTCGACAACGCGCCGTTCGACATGACGCACGATCTCACGGCGGTCGCCGTCCAGCTTCCAGCCGACTTCCAGCCGCCTGTCACAACCTCCGACCTCGCGTGGCTGGCCGACCTCGAGACCTCGGCACGATATCCAGACGAGGGCGACACGATCACTGGCGATGACGCGAGGCGCGCGGTGGGCATGGCCGATTCCATCCTTGTCGTGGTCGCCGACCACTTTGCCTCACACGGGATCGACGAGGAGCAGATCGGCCCCGAGTAGGCGGCCTCCCTCCCCGGTCTCATCTCCCTCGTAGTAGTAGGGCAGGTCCGAGGCTCGCACGATGGTGCGCCGCCGGACGGGGGCGTGCCGCGCGCCGAGGCCGAGGAGCGACTGGAACGCGGCCTCCGGCGACGCCCGGCGGTTGAGCCGGAACACGAACTCGTCGAGATAGGCTTGGAGGTGCGGCCGCCCGACCCCGTGGTGGGTCCCGTTGAGCCAGGCCTTCAGGTTCGAGATGAGCCGGTGCGCGATCGGCACGACCTGTTGCTCGCGCGTCGCCTTGCCCTGCGTCCGCATCAGCGACGCGTAGCCCAACTCCCGGCATGCGAGGCCGTAGCCCGCGAGCCCGTCCGACCGGATGGTCGAGCCCGGCTCGACGTTCCGCTCCAGAAAGTCGCCGATCACGATCGCGTTCTCGCCGCGCACGACCTCGATCCGAGCGCGGCCCGCATACTCGACCGTCCGCTCCACGCCGTCGGCCCCCTTCTTGGTCCGGGTCAGCACCTCGACCCCGACCAAGATCAGCGCCGCTTTCCGGCCCTTCCGCTGCCTCCCGCCCTTGAGCCCTGGCTGGTAGCCGCCGACGTAGGAGCCGTCCATCTCGACCGTCCCGCGCAGACGGCTCCGGTCGGTGTTGACCATCGCCCGGCGGAACTTGTGGAGCAGGAACCAGGCTGTCTTGTGGTTGCCGAGGCCGAGCTGCGCGTCGAGG
>JBBQRX010000094.1:0-2799 GCA_038214375.1 Candidatus Limnocylindrales bacterium | reverse complement strand
GGGCGGAGGGGTGTATCGGACGCTGATCAAGGTCGATGGGAAGGTCGTGGATGCTGAGGTGGTGGACTCGAATGGTGGAGCCTGTCGGGATCAGGTTCCGGGTAGTGATCCGTATGACGGGTTCGTTCGTGCGGTTCCATGTGAGCTGACCTCCTCGGTGTCGCCCTCGCTTGACACGTCGGTCGTGCCCGACGGCAGTCACAAGCTTTCTCTTGAGGTCGAGGACGCAGCGGGTAATCGCACCGTGGTCTTCCCGCCGACTACTTTCGTCTTTCACAACGCCCCGCCCCCGAGCGGCGGAGCGACGAAGCCGCCGCCGCCGCCGGCGGGCGGCGGGGGCGCTGGTGGCGCCGGGGTCGGGGGCTCCGGCGCGGGCAAGGTGGCGAACGGGAGCAATGCGACGAAGGCGGCGCTGATCGTGTTCCGGGGGAAGAACACGTCGCGCCGGAAGGTTCGGTACGGGCGCTCGATCAATGTCATCGGGCGGCTGCTCACTCCCTCGGACCAGCCGATCGCCGGCGCATCGCTCGACGTCCTCGAACAGGTGGCCTTGCGGGGTGAGAGGGTCCGCCGCGTGGCGACCGTCCGTACGGACCGTCGCGGCTACTTCTCCTACGCCGCCGAGCGGGGTCCGTCCAGAATCGTCGAGGTCGCGTACAGGGCGGTCGTTCCGGCGAGCGGGTCGAGTCCGACGGTCGACTACGACGTTCGCGAACGGGTTCAGGTGGTTGTATCGGCCGGCGTGCGCCTGTCCGTGACCCCGCGAACGGCCCGCAACCTCCAGACCCTCCGCTTCACCGGCGGCCTGCTCGGCACTCCTCGGCCTGGGCTCGGGAAGCTGGTCTTGGTCCAGGCTCAGGTGAAGCGGCTTCGCAAGGTGTCCTGGCAGACGTTCCTGTTCCTGCGTACCGACACCAAGGGCCGCTTCAGCGGTCGCTACCAGTTGACCCGCAGCCGCAGTGCGACCGGCTACAAGTTCCGCGCCGTGGCGCCGGGCGGAGAGGACTATCCGTACGAGACGGGCACGAGCAAGGTGAGGAAGGTGAAGATCGTTCGCTAGGGGCTGGTCGCTCGCTCGGGCCCGCCGTCACCGGCGGGCCCGAGCGGCGCTAGGCCGCGAAACACGCTCCGTCGCGCCCCCGTTCGACAGCAACCAGGCTGCCGGTCTCTCCGACGACCCGCCAGCCGGCAAGCGCGGCCTCTCCACGGAAAAGCGCATCGACCACCGCGGTGGGCCCCGGCCAGGGATGCGGGCCGCCAGGATGGCCCGAGCGGGCGTCATGGAAGGCGACCACGCCCCCCGGCAGCACATGCCGATGCCACGCGTCCCAGTCCGAGCGGACCTCGGTCTCGGTGTGGCCGGCGTCGATGAAGACCATGTCCAGCGGCTGCGTCCACCCCGCCGCGACGTCGAGCGAGCGCGCGACGTGCCAGTGCACGATCGGGCCGCCTCGCCGTCGGGTCTCGCGCGCCAGGAGCCGGCGGCTCGCTCCCTCGGCTCCCTGCCAGCCGAAGAGCAGCGCGTTTCCTTCATAGGAGTCGACGAGGTGCAGGGTCCCGTCGGCCGGCATGGCACGCACGAGGACCACCGCCGAGCTCCCCTCGTAGGTCCCGATCTCCAGCACGACGCGCCTGCCCGCCGCGAGCTTTGCGAGCAGCGCCGCCTCGTCGGCGGAGTGCATCGGGCGCGGTGGTATGAGGCCGGCGCCGAGCGCGAAAGAGCGCAGGCGCTCGCTGTTCTTCACGCGGTCTGGAGTGAGCCGGCGGACGGCCTGCGGGAGCGGCATCGCAGGATCGTCGCTCATCACCGCCCGCGCACGCTGTTCCGTCGGGACGCGTACCTAGTCTTCGCGCAGATCCAGGCACCCTCGAACTCTCCACAGCGAGGCCCACTTGTCCCTGTGCTTCATCGAACCGAAGGACGCGATCCGCGTCATCGCCGAGTCCGTCGGGCGCGAGGCGCGCCGGCAGCTGCTGGGCGAGCTCGTGCGCGCGTGGGTCGACGACATTCCCGAGGAAGAGCTCGAGACCCACTACAGCAAGGCGGTGTCAGACCTCGACGAGCACGATCTCTCCATGCTCGCCGCCTGGCATGCCTCGATGGAGGTCGGCCAGCCGATCGCCAACAAGGACTTCCTGGTGGGTGTGTTCTCGAGCCTGGGTGAGAACCGGCGCGAGGCGCTCAAGATTGCCGCGGGCTTTCGCGGAGAGGAGGCCTTCGAGTGCGGGATGGCCGAGGAGCAGGCGCTGGATACCGTCCTGCCCTGGCTGTCGACTGAGCGCGCGTACACGCTGGCGGGTGAGTGCCTGCAGCTGTACTGCTGGGACCGGCTGGGAAACGACAACTGAGCCGCCCGCCCCGGGGGGCGTGGTCCGGGGGCGAGTTGTTCAACCGTGGTGCGACCGATGGGCTGCCGCGTCCGGTGCGAGGCGGTCCACCGCGGGGGTGGGGCGATTTTCGGTCGATTAGCGACCGCTGTTCGTATCCGGTTGGCTCAGGTTGCCTAGGCGGCGGGGGTTGTGATGTCGGAGTAGGTGCTGGGGCGGTGTTGGGTGCTGAGGCCGAGCAGGGTCTGGAAGGCGGCCATCGGGGTCTTGCGGCGGTTGTGGCGAAAGACGTACTCATCGAGATAGACGGGCAGGTGCTCGCGTGAGACTCCGCGGTGGGTGCCAGCCAGCCAGGTCTTCAGGTTGGAGATCGCGCGGTGCGCGCGCGGGAGGATCGGATCGTCGTCGCGACGGGCGCGGTCTTGGCTGCGCGGGCGATGTTCGTAGCGGTGCGTGGCGATCTTCTTGTAG
>JBBQRX010000093.1:0-2932 GCA_038214375.1 Candidatus Limnocylindrales bacterium | reverse complement strand
GACGCCGTCGCGGTGTAGCCTGACCGCCGACCGGGCGATCGGGCCACGACGAGGCCGCCCGCACGAAGACCCCGGTCCCACGTTCGAGGACGAGCCCGTGCCCAACATCCTGCAGCACCTCCCGGTCGGCGAGCGAGTCGGCATCGCGTTCTCCGGCGGCCTGGACACGACCGCCGCGCTCCACTGGATGCGCACGCACGGCTCCATCCCGTACGCCTACACCGCGCACCTCGGCCAGCCCGACGAGGACGACTACGAGTCGATCCCGCGCAAGGCGCTCACCTACGGCGCCGAGAAGGCCCGTCTCATCGAGTGCCGGCCGCAGCTGGTCGCCGAGGGCATCGCCGCCCTCCAGTGCAGCGCCTTTCACATCTCGACCGCCGGACAGGTGTACTTCAACACCACCCCGCTCGGCCGCGCGGTCACCGGGACGATGCTCGTCTCGGCGATGCAGGAAGACGGCGTCAACATCTGGGGCGACGGCAGCACCTACAAGGGCAACGACATCGAGCGGTTCTACCGCTACGGCCTGCTCGTCAACCCCCAGCTGCGGATCTACAAGCCCTGGCTGGACCAGCAGTTCATCGATGAGCTGGGCGGCCGCGCCGAGATGTCGGCCTACCTCGAGGGCGCCGGCCTCGAGTACAGGATGAGCGTCGACAAGGCCTACTCGACGGACTCGAACATCCTGGGCGCGACGCACGAGGCCAAGGACCTCGAGTTCCTCGACAGGGGGCTCTCGATCGTCGCGCCGATCATGGGCGCGGCATCGTGGCGCGCGGACGTCGAGATCGAGCCGGAGGCGGTCAATGTCCGGTTCGAGGACGGCGAGCCGGTCGCGCTCAACGGCCGGTCCTTCGAGACGCCGCTTGCGCTGTTCATGGAGGCCAACGCCATCGGCGGCCGCCACGGCCTCGGCGTCTCCGACCAGATCGAGAACCGGATCATCGAGGCCAAGAGCCGGGGCATCTACGAGGCGCCGGGCATGGCCCTGCTCCACGTGGCGTACGAGCGCCTCGTGACCGGCATCCACAACGAGGACACGATCGACCAGTACCGCAGCAACGGGCGCCGCCTGGGCCGGCTGCTGTACCAGGGTCGCTGGTTCGACCCCCAGGCGCTGATGCTCCGCGAGACCGCGCAGCGGTGGGTCGCACGGGCGATCACCGGCGAGGTCACCCTCGAGCTGCGGCGCGGCAACGACTACTCGATCCTGGACACGACGAGCCCGAACCTCACCTACCACCCCGAGCGGCTCACGATGGAGAAGGGCGACGAGGTCTTCTTCACGCCGCTGGACCGCATCGGGCAGCTGACGATGCGCAACCTGGACATCGCGGACACGCGCGAGAAGATCCGCGTCTACCACCGGGTCGGGTTGATGGGCACCACGCCCCACGACGGGCTGCCGCTGCTCCCGGCGGCCGCGCCGGAGCCCGACGCGACGGAGTAGGCGGTCGACGGCGGCGGTGCCCCTCAGGTCCCGAGGCGGTCGGAGCGGATCGCCAGGTCCATCGTGACCATGTGGGCGAGGTCCAGGCGCACGACAAGAGCCCGGGCTCGGCCGGCAGCCTGCGATCGAACGCCCGCCGCGCCGCCGCCGGCCGATCAGAAGTTGATCGACCTCCCGGAGACGGCCATGGCCGCCTCGCCGAGGATCTCCGACAGCGTCGGGTGCGGGTGCGTGGCGGCGCCGACGGCCTCCGCGCTCGCGCCCAGCGCCGCCGCGAGCGACGCCTCGGCGATGAGCTCGGTGGCGTGCGGGCCGATGACGTGGACGCCCAGGATGGCGCCGGTCTCCGCGTGCGCGATGACCTTGGCGAAGCCCTCGCGGGAGCCCCCGATGAGCGCCTTGGCGAGCGCCTGGAACGGGACCTGGCCGACCTTGACCGGCAGCCCGCGCTCGACGCACTGGGCCTCCGTGAGGCCCACCGACGCGATCTCCGGGCGGGTGTACGTCGCCCGCGGCTGGCTGACATAGTCCATCGGGTGCACGCCGGGGTCGCCGGCGATGGCGGCGACGGCCGTGAGCCCCTCGTGCGCGGCGGTGTGCGCGAGCAGGAGCCCGCCGACGATGTCGCCGATCGCCCAGACCCCGGGCTCGTCCGTCCGCATCAGGCCGTCGACAACGATGGCCCCGCGCTCGACCCGGGCCTGCGTCGTCTCGAGGCCCACGTCCTCCAGGTTCGCGGCGCGTCCGGTCGCCATGAGGATGCAGTCGGCCGCGATCTCCGTGCGTTCGCCGCCCTCGGGCCCGACCGTGAGCCGGATCCCGTCCTCGCCCGTGACGAGGGAGCCCGCGTCGAAGCGGGCGTTGGTCATGACGGTGATGCCGCGGCGCTCGAAGCTGCGACCGAGCTCCTTCGAGACCTCGGCGTCCTCGAGCGGGACGAGCGCCGGCAGGTACTCCAGCAGCGTCACCCTCACGCCGAGGTCGTGGAACGCGGACGCGAACTCGGAGCCCACGGCCCCCGCCCCCACGATCACGATGCTGGCCGGCAGCTCCACCATCCGCAGCACATCGTCCGAGGTCAGGATCCGCCGGCCGTCCGGGACGATCCCGGGGAGCGACTTGACGCGCGAACCGGTGGCGAGGATCACGTCGTTCGCCTCGAGGACGCGCTCCCCGCCCGTGCCGGGGGTGCCATCGGCGCCGTGGAGGACCACGCGAACCTTCCCCGGTCCGTCGAGGCGGCCGCGGCCGGCCACCCATTCGACCCCGTTCTTGCCGACCAGGCCCTTGAGGCCCGTCCACATGCGGCGGACGACGGCGTCCTTGTTCGCGGCCACCGCGGCGTAGTCGATGGCGACGCCGGTGGTGAGCACGCCCAGGCCCGGGCCCGTCTCGCGGACGCGATGCGCGAGGTCCGCCGATTCGAGGATCGCCTTGGTGGGGATGCAGCCGCGGTGGAGGCAGGTGCCGCCGATCTTG
>JBBQRX010000092.1:0-3361 GCA_038214375.1 Candidatus Limnocylindrales bacterium | reverse complement strand
AGGTGACCCGCTCGCCGCCGACCAGACGGTCGAACTCGAGCTGGCCGGTGAGTCCACCGCGATGGAAGAAGTATTCCTTCCCATCCTCGGCGGTGATGAAGCCGAAGCCGCGATCGGCGACGACCTTCTTGATCGTGCCCGTAGTCATGGGCAGATCCTTCCTATTCCCGAACGCTGAGGCGGCGCACGGCCCGTTCGAGAATGGGTCGACCACGCGGAGAGTCGCCACGAGGGGTGGTAACGCGTCCCACGATACTCCCGTTCTCGGGTTCCGACAATTGGGGGCCGCCGCCTCCGGCAGGTCGGGGGTATGCTCAGCGCCCCCGGGCCGACGCCGCTCCGGGAACCCGCCCCCGCCCGGCACGGCGACGCGGTGGCCATGCCCGGCGGCTCGCCCACGAACCCCGCGTCGCGCTAGCCTTGCGGCATCCGGACTCCGGGCACTCGTCCGGCCGGCTGAGGGAGGCACGCGTGCGACTGGGGCTCGTCGGGTACGGGAACGGGGGACGCCACTTCCACGCCCCGTACATCGTGGCGGCGGAGGGCGTGGAGCTGGCCGCCGTCGTCGTGCGCGATGCGGGCCGGCGAGCGCAGGCCGCCGCGGACTACCCGGGCGTGCCGGCCTTCGATTCGATCGAGGCGCTCCTCGCGACCGGCGTCGACGCCGTCACCATCACCACGCCGCCGGCGACGCGACGGGAGCTGGTGCTGAGGGCCATCGCCTCGGGTGTCCACGTGGTCGCGGACAAGCCATTCGCCTCAACGGCCGCCGACGCCCGCGAGCTCGCCGACGCCGCGCGGGTCGCCGGCGTCGCCCTCAACGTCTACCAGAACCGGCGCTGGGATCCGGACATCCGGACGCTGGCGAAGGTCATCGAAGGCGGCGAGCTGGGCGAGATCCGCCGCGCCGAGAGCCGCTTCGACCTCGACGAGCCCGGCGGCCTCCTCATCGGCCCGCACGGCGGCCTGCTGCGCGACCTCGGCGCCCACCAGGTGGACCAGCTCCTGTGGCTGCTCGGGCCCGTCCGGACGGTCTTCGCGCACCTCGACTGGGTAGCGCTGCCGGGCGGCCGCGTCGACGTCGGCTACGCCATCGCGCTCGAGCACGCGTCGGGCGTCCGTTCCATCGTCAGCGCCACGAAGCTCAGCCGGAACATCGAGAAGGAGCTGCGCGCCTACGGGTCAGACGGCTCCTACATCTCGCACGCCACCGACGCCCAGACGCAGGCGATCTTCGCCGGCCGCCGGCCGCTCACCGAGGGCGCCGCATGGGGCTACGAGCCGGAGTCGGCCTGGGGCGAGATCAGCGTGGCCGCCGGCCGGCGGCGCATCCCGTCGGAGCGGGGCGCCTACCAGGACTACTACGCGCAGTTCGCGGCGGCCGTGCGTGGCAAGGCGCCGTTCCCCGTCCCCGCCGAGGAGGCGATCCGCACGATCGAGGTCCTGGACGCCGCCCGCTCGAGCGACTTCGAGGACCGCCTGGTCGCGCTTGGGTAGAGGCGCGGGGCGGAGCGACGCAGCGTCGGAGTCCTGGCGCGTCCGACAGGATTCGAGCGCCCGATGCCATCGATCCCGGATCGCGATCGAGAGCGTCCTGGACGAGGACTCGCTGGCGGGCTGGCGGCCGGCGCCCCGAACCCCCATGGTGCCCGGCTACAGGGAGAGGTGCAGCCGAAGCGCGTCGTCGACCTGGGCCATGACGTCGCGCGGGACGACGCCCAGGCGGACCCCGACGCGCTCGAAGGCAACGGACCGGATCTGCTCCCCCTGGGCCTTCGAATCCCGGGGAAGCCCGGTCGCGGCAGCGGGGAGCAGGACCTGGAACGGGTAGAGGCGCTCGAGGTTGGAGGTGACCGGAACGACCGTGATCATGCCGCGACCCAGCCGCGCCGCGGCGAGGTTCGCCGCATCGTTGCTGACGATCACGGCCGGCCGGCGCTTGTTCGCCTTGGAGCCCCGCACCGGATCAAGGTCGATCGCGTAGATCTCGCCGCGCCGCATCAGGCCGGACCTCGGTTGGCGAGCCCGTCGCCGACGGCCGTATCCCAGGCGTCGGCGTCGTCGTCGGCTGCCCACGCTCCCCAGGCGCCCTCGTAGGACGCGCCCAGCTCGGCCGTGCGGAGCAGGCGCACCGCCCGCTGCAACGCCGCGGAGCGCGAATCGAGACCCTGTTCCTTCGCGTACTCGTCCAGGAACTGGACGTCATCGCCCGGCAGGCTCACACTTACCTTCACACCGTTGATGCTACCTCGAGAGCACCCGGAGTAGCAATACAGGAACTGGCAGCGCCCCACCACGACCGCTCCCCAGGAGGACCGCCCATGAGCACCCGCATCGAGCTCGGCGAGGGGCCGCTGATCGCCGAGCGCCTGCTCGACAGCGCCGCCGCGCCCATCGCCGCCGTCGCGCGGGCCGTCCGCGAGCGCGGCATCGACCTCGTCGTCATCGCGGCCCGCGGCACCTCGGACCACGCCGCGATCTACGCCCAGTACGTCCTCGGCGCCCGCAACGGCCTGCCGGTGGCGCTCGCCGCCCCGTCGCTCGCCTCGCTCTATGGCCAGACTCCCCGGCTCAACAACGCGCTCGTCCTGGGGATCTCGCAGTCCGGGCGTTCGCCGGATGTCGTCGCCGTGCTCGCCGACGCCCGCCGCCAGGGCGCGCTGACCGTGGGCATCACCAACGACCCGGCGTCGAGCCTGGCGCAGGCCGTCGAGCACGTGGTCCCCCTCCACGCCGGTGCCGAACGAGGCGTCGCCGCGACCAAGACGTACCTCGCGTCGGTGATGCTCATCGCCATGCTCTCGGGCGCGCTCAAGGGCGACGCCGAGTCAGAGGCGGAGCTGCGGGCCCTCCCGGACGCGCTCCGCGCCGCGCTCGACGTGGAGGCGCAGGTCGAGGCGATCGCCGTCACGCGCTCCGGCGACGACCGGTGCATCGTCCTCGCGCGCGGCTTCCAGTACGCCACGGCCCGCGAGTGGGCGCTCAAGATCAAGGAGCTCGCCTACGTCCTCGCGGACCCGTACTCCGGCGCGGACTTCCAGCACGGGCCCATCGCGCTGGTGCAGCCCGGGTTCCCCGTCCTGGCGGTCGCGACCACCGGGCCGGCGCTGCCGGGGATGATCGAGCTCCTTGGGCGCCTCCGCGACGGCCGGGCCCGCCTCCTGGTCCTCTCCGACGACCTCACCGCGCTCGCGATCGGGGAGGGCGTGCCGCTGCCGGCGGGCGTCCCGGAGTGGCTCGCCCCGCTGACCGCGATCATCCCGGCCCAGCTCTACGCCTGGCACCTCGCCCGGGCGCGCGGCCTGGACCCGGAGACACCGCGGGGCCTGTCCAAGGTGACGCTCACGCGTTGAGGTCGATC
>JBBQRX010000091.1:0-3392 GCA_038214375.1 Candidatus Limnocylindrales bacterium | reverse complement strand
ACGTCGACGTTGTTGGCGCTGGCCACGTCGGCGACGGTCTTGCCGGCGTTCAGGGCGGTGAGTAGATCCGCTTCGCTGATGCCGATCGCCTTTGCGACGACTGATGTGTCACTAACGGCTTCGTGATGGCTACCGAAGCCGCCCTTCTGGTAGTCGCCGTCTGTGTCAGACGTAGGGGCTGGCGTCGCGGCGGGATTCGTCGCGGGAGTCGAAGCCGGGGTCGTGGTGCTGGGGCTGGCCACGTCGGTAGGGGCCGGCGTTGCCGCCAGGACTCCCAGCGGCCCCATGATCGCCGCGCCGGCGATGCCGCCGATGAGCAGCGAGCCTGCGATCGTCGTCTTGGGGTGGCGGCGCACGATGTTGGGCCCAGCCGGCGGCGCGACTGGCTCAGTGGGGGTCGTGGCGCCGGTCTCGTCCCAGCCGCGCAGGTCGCGATTGCGTTCGGTCATTCGATCTCTCCTGGAATGCGTGGCCTTGCCGGCATTGCGGCTCTGATCACGGTCCGGAGTTTCGGAGCGGCGACCTTGCGGGGTGGTTACGGGCGGATGGGTTGGACTGCGCCGCTTTTGCCATTTAGCGCCTCGTTGACGGGGGTAGTAGGTAGGCCGGTCCGAAGTTGCCGCGACGCGGCCGTAAAGCCTCGCCGTTGGCCAGCCCGCCTCGGGTGGCGCAAGTTTCGATCGGTGCGGGCGTGGGCGCTCTGAGGCCTTACGCTCTCAGGATCGGCTACGACCATCCGCGGAGCAGACAGCCGTCGTGTTCGCCCGAGGTGGTGGCCAAAAGAGAATTCTCGGCTCGCAGCCTTCGAATGCTGAGCCAGGCCAGCGTCGTTGTCGGGATCCTCGGCCCGAGCGTCCCGCCCGTTACCTCGGAGGAGCTCCTAGAAGGCATCCGACGGTATTCGACTGGCGACGCCGACAACGTGATGCTTTTCGTCGAGGGCGCGACGAAGGGACCCGTCCACCACCGCTTCTTGGACGAGACTCAGCAAGACGAACATGGCGGTGGTCTATCAGGAGTTTGAAGACGACCTCCCGAATGGAGGGGCATGAGACTCGAGCCAGCCTTGGACCGAGACACGGGCCCTCGCCCAGTGTGGCTGGTCGCGTTCGGCCTGGCGGCGATGTTGCTCGCGGCCTCCTGTGGGTCTGTGCCGATCACGCCAACGGAGCCGCCAGCGGTCTCGCCAACACTCGCCGGCCCGCCGGGGACCCAGCTCTCTCAGGACCAGATGCTCGCTCAGCTGCCACGCGGCACACTGGCCGGGCGGGTCGTCGATCGATCGGGCAAGCCGGCTGCCGCCGGGGCCAACATTTCGGCGATAGGTGCTGTCGCCCGCTACGAGCCCGACGACGGGGTCGGCTACGGCGTCACCGAGGACGGGACTTTTGTGATCCCGAGGATGGCCGCAATGGTTTGGACGGTGTCAATCCTCGACCCGTCAAAAGAACTCGAGGATCCGCGCTCTGTCATGGCCAGCGCACAGGTGGTAATCCGCGGCGGTGAGACAACCAGGGTTACGATCGTCATCGACCGTCCCTGAGAGCAGTCAGCGATGGAGTTGGGCTCGACCCCTCGGGAGTGACCGTCAGTTGCGGCCGGGCTGTCAACCGGGCGAGCGGCAACTTCGGGGCGCCCTATCTACTACCCGCGGCGTCGTTGACGCTTGCCCCGCCGCCGACCTACACTCAATCCCGATGAAATCACTCGGGATTGAGGGCACGCAGCTGGCCGCCGCCGCGGCCGCGGGCGTAGCTCCCCACCGGCCCAGTTTCCACGGCTCGGGCGCGGTCGCCTTCAGCACCAAGGGCGAGTACGGCGTTCGACTCATGGTCCAGTTAGGGCGACACTACGGGACGGGGCCGGCGAGCCTCGCCGAAATCGCCGCGGAGGAGGACCTCCCGCGCGCCTATCTCGAGCAGCTGGTCATGAGCCTGCGCGACGCGGGCCTCGTCGTCAGCACCCGCGGCGCACACGGCGGCTACGAGCTCAGCCGAGGCCCCGCCGAGATCAGGATGAGCGAGGTCCTCCGCGCGCTCGAGGGGCCCATCGCCCCGATGATCTGCGCCACCGACGATCCGCAGCACGCCAACACGTGCGACCGCAGCGCACGCTGCACGGTCAACGTCCTGTGGGTTCGGGTCCGCGACGCGATCGCGGGCGCGCTCGACGCCATGACGCTGGCCGATCTTGTCCCGCAGCGGATTGTCACGCTCGATGGCCCGATCGAACCCGCAGCCGCTCTTCCAACTGCCACCCTCCAGGGAGCCTGACTCCGTCGTGACCAGCACCAACGGCGAGACCAACGGCACCAATCCCGATGATCAGCAGCTCGTCATCCGCGGCCTCCGCGTCGCGCCCATTGCCCACCCGGAGACCGAGATCCTCAAGGGGATCGACCTCGACGTCGGCAAGGGCGAGGTCCACGCGATCATGGGCCCCAACGGCTCCGGCAAGACGACCCTCGCCTACGCGCTTCTGGGCCATCCCGCCTACGTCGTCAAGGGCGGCGAGGTCCACTGGAAGGGCCGCGACATCCTCAAGCTCAGCCCGGACAAGCGCGCCCGGCTGGGCCTTTTTCTCGCCTTCCAGTACCCCACGGCCATCCCCGGGCTGAGCGTCGCCAGCTTCATCCGGAGCGCCCTGAACGCCAGGCTCCAGGGCATCGACAGGACCGCCGACATCGACCCGACCGACCCGCAGAAGGGCGGCATCTCGATGCGCGACTTCCGCAACAAGATGCGGGAGAAGATGGCGCTCCTCCGGATGGACGAGGCGTTCGCCACGCGCTACGTCAACGAGGGTTTCAGCGGCGGCGAGAAGAAGCGCCTCGAGATGCTCCAGATGGCGGTCCTCGAACCGGAGATGGCGATCCTCGACGAAACCGATTCCGGGCTCGACATCGACGCGCTGCGGATCGTCGCCGAGGGCGTCAACGCGATGCTCAACCCAAACCTGGGCATCCTCCTGATCACCCACTATCAGCGGCTTCTCAACTACATCACGCCGGATTTCGTGCACGTCCTCGCTGAGGGCCGGATCGTCAAGAGTGGGGGCAAGGACCTCGCGCTGCGGCTGGAGGACGAGGGCTACGGCCCGATCCTGCGCGAGGCCGGGCTCGAGCCGGCGCTGCCGGACGAGGCGCTCAAGGTCCCGACGGGGCCCGAGCCTGTGGATGCGGTCCGCTGACGCGGACGAGGCAGCGAACATGACCCTGACCACCGATCCGCAGGCGGACACGGCGACCGACCGAACGACCACGGCCGACGGACGCATCCGCGAGGGCCGCCTGGACGCGGCGGTCATTCGGCGCGACTTTCCGATCCTCGCGACGGAGGTTCGGGGCCACCCGCTCGTCTATCTCGACTCGGCGTCGACGAGCCAGAAGCCGC
>JBBQRX010000090.1:0-3393 GCA_038214375.1 Candidatus Limnocylindrales bacterium | reverse complement strand
GTTGGAACCGCCGCCGGCGCACGCGATGATCACGTCCGGCCGCTCGCCGGTCATCGCCATCTGCTGCTGCGCCTCGAGGCCGATGACGGTCTGGTGGAGCATCACGTGGTTGAGCACGGAGCCCAGGGCGTACTTCGTGTCGTCGCGCGTCGCCGCGTCCTCGACCGCCTCGCTGATCGCGATCCCCAGCGAGCCGTCCGAGTCCGGAGTCTCGGCCAGGACCCGGCGGCCGTAGTTCGTCGTCGGGCTGGGGCTGGCGACCACCGAGGCGCCGTAGGTCTCCATGAGGAATCGGCGATACGGCTTCTGGTCGTAGCTCGCGCGGACCATGTACACCTTGACCTCGAGGCCGAAGACGGCGCCCGCGAACGCGAGCGCGCTGCCCCACTGACCGGCACCGGTCTCGGTGGCCAGGCGCTTCACGCCCTCCTGCTTGTTGTAGAACGCCTGTGGCAGCGCCGTGTTCGGCTTGTGGCTGCCCGCCGGGCTGACGCCCTCGTACTTGTAGTAGATGTGCGCCGGCGTATCGAGGACGCGCTCGAGGCGGTGGGCACGGTAGAGCGGCGAGGGGCGGTAGAGCTGGTACGCCTCGCGGACGGGATCCGGGATCTCGATCTCCCGGGCCGTCGAGACCTCCTGGAGGATCAGGCCCATCGGGAACAGGGGCGCGAGGTCCGCGGGACCGATCGGCTGCATCGTGCCCGGATGGAGCGGCGGCGACGGGACGACGTGCGCCGGGAGGTCGGCCACGATGTTGTACCAAGCCTTCGGGATCCGATCCTCGTCGAGGAGGAACTTGGTCCGTCGGGGGGTGGTGTCGGACATCGCGAGAGGCCTCCGGAGATCGTCAGGTTGGTGCAGGAACGGCGAGCCTAGCGCGTGAGGCGCGGACCTCGCAACCGCGGGCCCGTCACCTCGTCCCTCAGGCGCCCAGGCGGCCCTCAACGACGGGCTCGTAGCGGGGCGGTCCGCCGCCCAGGTGGCTCCGGTAGAGGGTCATCGCCGTGACGTCGAAGGCGGTGCTCCAGCCCTCGGCCGCGGCAGCCAGCGCCTCACCCAGCGCGTGGCTGACGGGTCCACGGGTCGCGTCCGTGCGGGCGACGGTGAGGTGCGGGCGCCGCTCCCGGGGATCCGCCCGCCAGCCGAGCCTTGTCAGCGGCGCGGCGAGCGCGGCGTCCAGCGCCTCGAGCCCGTCGTTGCCCTGCGTCACGCCGAGCCACAGCGTCCGGGGATGCCGGCCGTCGGGGAACGCGCCCGCGCCGCCGAGCTCGAGGTGGAAGGGAGTGACGGCGGCGGCGGCCTCGACCACGGCCAGCGCGACGTCCGGGACCTGCTCGCTGTCCGTGTCGCCCAGGAAGCGGACCGTCAGGTGGAGATTTTCGGTGCGGACCCAATGGGCGTTGGCGCCGAGGAGGCCCTCGCGGACGGGATCGAGGACGGCCCGGCAGGCCTCGAGCGCGGCGGGCGGCACCGCGACGGCGATGAACAGACGCTCGAAGGCGTCAGCCACCGCGCTCGACGCGGTACCGCTCGCGGTCGCCGCGCAGGACCTCGAGCGCCCGGTCGACCTCGGCCCAGCCGACGACGTCGACCTCCTTGTTCTCGAGCATCTTGTAGGTGTTGAAGAACTGCTGGATCTCCACCAGGCGATGCGGGCGGACCTGCTCCAGCCGCTCGATGTGCTGCTGGTGCGGGTCGCCGAGCGCGACGCACAGGACCTTGAAGTCGAACCCCATCTCGTCGCGCATCTCGAGGCCGCCGATCGGGCGCGCCCAGACGTGGCAGCCGGTGAACGTGGGCTCGTCGATCACCAGCAGCGCGTCGGTGTGGTCGCCGTCGTCCGCGCGGGTGCCCTCGATGAAGCCGTAGTCGAAGTTGTAGAACACGGCCGACGACAGCACGCGGTCCAGCCGGAAGACTCCGGCCTCCTCATCGAACTCGTACTTGTTGCGGCTCCCCCGCGGGATCTCGACGACGATCTCGACGACTTCCGGAAAGTGGTCCGCATGCAGGCTGCTCATCCGCGCACTCTAGCGCGCCGGAGCACGATCACGCACGATGCGGAACGGAAGCGGCCGGAGCTCGGCCCACCGCCTCCGACGGATGCCGGTTCCCGATCTCCACGGGGCCAAGCCGGGGTCGCCGGCCCCTCCCAGGTGCGGATCCCTGTTACCACTCGTGGCCGCCGCACCCACAGGGGTCCGAATGGTGCTCCCGGGCGCGTCCTTGGCCCTCGCAGCGACGTGGCCGCCCCTCGCGGATGCCGGTCTGCTTCCGGCCGACCTCGATTCGCACCTGCCAGGGGCGCCCCGGATGTCGCTCCGTCTCCGCTGCGCGGCATCGTCTGAGACCGCCGAGTCCGTGCTGCCGGTGCGCTGTCGAACGAGCGTGTCAGGGGATCGGCGCGAGCGCTCCAGCGCGGAGAAGGTCAGCCCGTGCCGGGCGGGTCGGCCCGAGATAGGTGAGCCAGCCGACGACAGGTGTCCGCGGCGCCGCCGCCTGGGCCGTGCGCAGTTCGTCTGTGGTGCAGGTCGCCCAATCCAGGTCCCAGGCGTCGACGAGGGCGGCCAGGATCCGGCGCGGGGTCAGCGGCTCCTACAGGCTGGCGGACGCGGCCTCGAGCCTCGGGATGTCCAGCACCACCGGATTGAGGATCAGGGGGTGGTATTTGCCGCATCCGACCGCCGTCAGTCGTTGTAGAGCCGCTCCTCGATCAGCTTCTCCTGCACGGTTCGGCCGTTGGGGTCGAAGCAGGAGTACTCGAAGTGCTTCTCGAACTCGACGTCCACCGAGTCCTGGCCGCCGCGGTTCTTCTCGATCGAGACGACCACCCAGTCGCGGAACCGCTGCGCCTGGTATGGGTTGAACTCGATGTTGACCTTCGCCACGATGTGGTACTTCTCGTTGAGGATCAGGATGATGTCGGCCTCGTAGTTGATCGCCGACGAGCCACGCAGGTGGTAGTTCCGCAGCCGCGAGGCCTTGAGGCCCTCCTTGTCCGCGGCGACGATCGCGATCATCGGCACGTCCTCGGACAGGGCGATGTCCTTGAGCCCGTTGACGACCGTCGTGACCTTTTCCGTCTCCGTCGAGGGATCCGGGATCACCGGCACCTTCTGGAGGTAGTCCACGATGACCAGGAGGCGGCGGTCGCCCGACAGCTCCCGATGCTGGCGGACCAGCTGGCGCAGGCCGTCGATCGTGCTGGCGGTCTGGTTGCCGCGGAGCAGGAACAGGTTCTGCCCGTAGCGCGCGATCCGGTCCAGCGACGGGCGGAGTCGCGGGTTGTTCGCGAGCTGCGCGACGCCGCCGCCCTCGGCCATCCAGGTGCCGAGGATCTCCTTGCGGACGTCCTGGATCTTGATGGCGCCGGTCTTGTGCGGCAGGTGCGCG
>JBBQRX010000089.1:0-3789 GCA_038214375.1 Candidatus Limnocylindrales bacterium | reverse complement strand
CGGCTGGTCTCGAGGACGTGTAGCCTGGTGGCTCATTGAGGAGGGCCTCGTGAGCGGGGCGGCGCTGCTGGTTCTGGCGCTCCTCGCCTCCACAATCGCTGGCCATTCCGCCGGCCTGATTGCCGCGGTCGCGCTTGTCACCTTGTTTGTGAGCATTCGAGTGCTGGCGGCGACCCTCGTCGCTACTCGCTCCCGCCATCTTGCATTCTTTCGCGGTGACCTATCGACCCGGACCGCAGCCGCAACCCGCGTACGTGGCCCGTGGACCATGGCCTTGCGTTCAGCGACGGCCCGCCTGTGGCGAACGCTCGCGTTTGTCGGCGCGCTCGCTGCTGGGTCAGCGGCGCTGGGTGCAGGCACTGCGGTGGTCGCTGGTGCGCTGATCTCGGTTGGTCCCACGCGTCTGGCGATTGCCCTGAGTTCACGTGTCCTTCCATATCAGGTTGGTATCCTCGCCATCATTGGCTTGGCCGGACTGACGGTCGCCTACGCACTCCGTCGCGTCGACCTTCGTGACCGGGCGGAGGAACTCAGAGTCATGGCAGCACTCGGATGGTCGCATTCAGACATTTCGGCGGCGCTCCGAAAGCAGGACCTGCTATGGCTGCTTCCAGGTGGTGGGCTCGGTGCGGTCGGGGCGTGGCTCGCGGCCACGTCGCTGGCGGACATCGGTCCTGGCTCTGCCGCCGTGCTTGCCGGCCTCTTTGCAGTATCCGTCGGTCTGGCTGCATTTCTGATCACGAGTCGAGCGGCCAGACAGGCCGTCACCCCTAGCTGATGCAACCGGAGCTGCAGCTTTTCGGAGTCGGCGCCACATTTCGTCCTGACGGCAAGGTGCCATTGGAAGTCCTGCGCGACGTCAGTATCGCACTGGACACTGGCGAGCTCGTTGCGATCGTTGGGCGCTCCGGGTCCGGCAAGACGACGTTGTTGAATATCGCTGGCGGCCTCATGCGGCCTACCGCGGGGCGCGTCGAGTGGCAGGGTACCGATACCACGAGCCTGACAGTGACGGAGCTGTCGCGTATGCGCCGAGCGCTCATCGGCTTCGTGTTTCAGGGAGCCGGACTGCTCCCCCAGCTAACGGCACAGGAGAATGTCGCGCTGCCGAGCCTTTCGGGGAGCTCGGTCCGGGACGGCCATGATCGGAGCATCGAACTACTCCGAATGTTCGACCTGGAAGCTCGTGCGAAGCACTTTCCGGCTGAGCTCTCCGCCGGAGAGCAACAGCGAGTTGGATTTGCCCGTGCGCTCTTCACGGGCGCGCCGACCCCTCATTGACGAACCGACGGCGAGTCTCGACAGGCGCACTGCGGATCAAGTCGTCGTTCACATGCAGCGTTTGGTGGACGCAGGCAAAGCGCTCCTCGTGGCGACTCACGATCCGGGGGTCATCGGCGTCGCTTCGCGAATTCTTGAGCTTGAGGTGTGATGGGGGCCGCTGCGGCGAGCTCGTCGGCGGCGCACCAGTCGCCGAAAAGTCCTTGAGACCCGGGCGTGGCCGGCGATCGACTCGGGCACGGGGGTGGCCGGCTCGAGGGGCTCAACGCGGACTCCGACGATTTACCAGCGACGACGAGGCGCCCCAAAGACCTCCCGCGAACACCAGCAACGTCGCGGATTCCACGAGTTGCCACTGGGTCGTCCTGACGGCCTTCACTCCGAGGGTAACCATCCGGTAGTGCTGTCCCAGCCAGTAACCCGAACCCTTAGTCGCAAGCTGCCGGGCCTTCACCTGGGCAGATCGCGCTCCGCGGGTCCGACGTAGTTGACATCGGGGCGGATCAGCTTGTTGTCGGCGCCCTGCTCGAGGGCGTGGGCGGTCCAGCCGGCGTGGCGGGCGAGCGAGAAGGTCGCGGGAAACAGGTCCGGCGCGAGGCCGACGCCCATGAGGACCGGCGCGGCGTAGAACTCGACGTTCGTCTTGAGCGCCCGTTCCGGGTGCTTCTCGGCGAGGACGCGGAGGACGACGTCCTCGACCTGGATCGCGAGCTCGAGCCAGTCCGGCCGGTGCTCCATCCCCTCGGCGACCTTGCGCAGTGCCGTCGCCCGAGGGTCATATGCGCGGTAGACGCGATGCCCGAAGCCCATGAGCCGCTCGCCGCGGTCGAGCGCCTCGCGCACCCACTGCTCGGCGTGTTCGGGCGAGCCGACCTGCGCCAGCTGGTCGACCACCTCGGACGGCGCCCCGCCGTGGAGCGGCCCCTTCATCGTCGCGATCGCGGCGGTCACCGCCGAGGCGATGTCGGAGCGGGTCGAGGTGACGACGCGGGCGGTGAAGGTCGATGCATTGAACCCGTGCTCCGCGCCGACGATGAAGTAGGCATCGAGCGCCCGCGCCGTCTCGGCGTCAGGCCGTTCGCCGTTGAGCTGGTAGAGGAAGCCCTCGACGAGATCGAGCGAACGATCGGGCTCGACCGGCTCGTCGCCGCCGCGCAGCCGGACGAACGCCGCCAGCGCGGAGGGTGAGAACGAGGTCAGGGCACGAGCCTGCTCCGGGGTCGGCGGCCACGGAAGATCCTGCGTCGCGCCCCACGCCGAAACCGCCGTCCGGAGGGCGTCCATCGGCTTGGTCGCGGTCGGGAGCGACCGAAGGACGCCCATCACGGCCGGCGGGATCGCCCCGGTCGCGAGCCGGTGACGCGGATCCCAGTCGCCGGTCCAGAGCAGGTTGGCGATCGCCGGGAAGGTGCCCTGCGCGACGAGGTCCCCGATCCGGTAGCCACGATAGAGGAGCCGGCCGCGCTCGCCGTCGACGTAACTCAGGCTGGTCTCGCCGGCGATCACGCCCTCGAGCCCGGGGGAGTAGGAGCGGGAGGCGGTGGCGCCGTCGTCGATCATGCGTCGATGGTAGCGGGACGTCTCAGCGCTCGCTGATGGCGTTCAGGACGAGGCGCACGACGAGCGATCCGAAGACCGCGACGATGACCGCCGCGATGAAGCCCTGGACCTGCGTGAACCCCAACTGGCTCGCCAGCCACCCGCCGATCAGCCCGCCGAAAACGCCGACGACGATGTTGGGGAGACAGCCGCGAGCCGTCCGACCACCCACCAGGCGGCCCGAGATCGCGCCGGCGAGGAAGCCGACGACGATCCAGCCGAGGAACCCCATGTCGAGCATGGCGACAGTCTGGCACGAACGCCGCGAGCCGATCGCCCGGTCAGTACCCGATCAGGCTGCGGATCGGGTTTATCGCGCGCCGAACGCGTCCCGGGAGGCCGCGGTCATCGCGCGCGGAATGCCGGATACGTTCGATCGCGTGGTCGTGCGCGCGCCAGTCGAGGCGGTCGTCGATCGGGGCCAGCTCGGCGAAGCCCGCGCCGTGCGCCACGGCGGCGGCGAGCACGGCGTCGGCAAGGTGCGGGTTGCGGGGCAGCAGCGGCCCGTGCAGGTAGGTCCCGATCCGCAGGCCACGGAGGCCGCCCTCGCCGGGGAGGAGCAGGACGCCTTCCGTGCCGTCGCGGTCGTCGTTGCCGTGGCCGATCTCGATCGTCGCGAACGGGCGGGCGCCCGGGTCGAGCGTCGTGCGCCCGCGGTGGTTCTCGAAGCCGACCACGGTCTCGGCCGTCCCGGCGGCTCCGACCGGCAGCGCCGCCGCGAGTCGGGCGACGACCGGACCCACCAGACGGGAGACGGCACCGACCCCATCCGTGGTGACCGGCAGCAATCCCGGGCACGGCAGCTCCGCGCCGGACGACGTTCGGTAGCGGCGGCCGAGGTTCTGGTATCCGCCGCAGACCGCGAGCAGGGCCGTACCCTCGGCGACGAGGTCCGTCAGCTGGGGACCG
>JBBQRX010000088.1:0-4333 GCA_038214375.1 Candidatus Limnocylindrales bacterium | reverse complement strand
CGCAGATCGCCCACGCGCTGACCCGCATCCCCGACGCCGAGCGGGACGCGCTGCTCCTGCTCGCCTGGGCGGACCTCACCTACGACGAGATCGCCCGTGCCCTCGGGATCCCGATCGGCACGGTCCGCTCCCGGATCCACCGTGCCCGCCGCCGGCTCCGCGAACTGCTTGGCCTGAGCGGGCAATCACCCTTCGCAGAGAGCAGCACCGAGGTCATTGCTAACGATGGGTGAGATCGACCTTCTCCGGGGCGTCGGCAGCGACGTTCCCCCTCCTGATCCGGCAGCGAAGCAGGCGGCGCGCGCGGCACTGGTCGCGGCGGCCACGGCGGCCACTGCCCCGCGGACCGTCGCGTGGCCCCGACTGCGTCTCCCGCGCCCCCGGCTCGCCGTGGCGGTCGTGGTAATCCCGCTCCTCGTGGTCCTGGCGCTCGGCGTATTCCCACCGTGGTCGCGCCCGGACCCGGCTGCCGCCGCGGCCTTGGCGGCAGTCGCCGACGTCGCCGCCGCGCTTCCCGCGCTCCCTCGCGACGGCTACCGGCATACGAAGTCCGAGGGTGCCTGGCTCGTCGGCATTGGGGGCACGTCGGAGCACCCGAACGGGGTCTGGGCGCTGGTTCCGGTCACGCGCGAGTTGTGGGTCAAGTCCGATGGCTCGGGCAGGCTCATCGAGACCCGGGGCGAGCCGATCTGGTTCGGGCCGGCGGACAAGGCGGAGTGGATCGCGGAAGGTTCGCCCGACCTCGGCGGCGGCGCTCACACCGACACCCGTTTCGCCCCGACGCCGCCCGACTACGTCCCCGGCACCCCTCAAGCCTGGCCAGGCAGCCTCTATTACGAGGACGTGGACGCGCTTCCGACCGACCCGGCCGCGCTGCGCCAGCTCATCGACCAGCGGGCCGCGGCCAACGGCGGATCCACGGACTACGAACGGTTCACGATCGTCGGCGACCTGCTCCGCGAGACCGTCGCCGCACCGCAGGTTCGGGCTGCCCTCTACCGGGTCGCAGCGGGCCTCGGCGGCGTCCAGCTCATCGGCTCGGTGACCGACCGCGCCGGAAGGACCGGGACGGCCGTGGCGATGACGAACGCCCAGTCGAGCCGCGGGCTCGAGCGCCGGGTCCTGATCTTCGACCCCCGCACGTCGATGCTTCTCGAAGAGCAGGACGTGCTGCTGCACAAGGTGGACTGGCTCGACGCCGATCCTCCGATGGTGATCGGCTACGCGACCTATCTCGTCTCGGACGTCGTGCCTTCGATCCCGTAAGCGAGCCGAATCCCGCACGGGGGTCATCTTGCTGCCGAGGTCGCCTTGCGTTGACTCCGCCTGACCCGGTGCGGCAGCCACTCGCAGTGCGCCTCCTGATGGTGGCGGCGCGGCCTGAGGCGGGTTTGGGAACCGCACCGACGTGAGGCCCGTCGCCGTCTGCGCCGCCGCGCCGTCCGCTCGGGGGTCAGGGGCGAGAGGATCTCATCGCCCGTCGTGGGCGGCTGAACAGCGCCCAGGCCCAGCGGGCAGGCGAAGCCCGCCATCGGGTAGTAGCGCCGAGTGAAGCGGAACACGAACTCGTCGAGACAGGCGTCGAGGTGACCGGCCCAGACGCCGTGGTGCGTGCCCCGGAGCCAGGTCTTGAGGGTTGGAGGTCACCCGGCCCACGCCGCGCACGGCGTCGCTCGCGCTGCCACCGGCCCGCTTCTGGGCGGCCTGCGACACCGACAGGTGGTCGTAGATCTCCGGCTCGATGCCCGAGCAGCCCTGTCACGCGTCGCTGACGATAAGCGAGCCCGGCTCGACGTTGCGCTTGATGAAGTCGTAGAGAGTCTCGCTGCCGTCGTGGCGGATGATCTCCAGCCGAAGCCGCCCGAGCGAGTGCTCGCGTCGCTCGACGGCGACCGCGACCTCGCTGGCCCTGCGGCCCTTGCGCTGCCGACCGCCCTTCAGCCCCGCCTGCTTGCCGCCGATCCAGGTCTCGTCCACCTCGACCGTTCCCGACAGCCGGCTCCAGTCGGGTTCAACATCGCCCTATCCGGCGGCCGCGCTGAGAGTCCAGACGTACATCCAGCCGTACACATTAGCCGTTGCTTGTGGCATGCCGGTGCGCTAGCGTGGTCCTTGGCGGCTGGACCGACACCGAGCAGACCTCGCAGATCGGCCGGCCGCCGCCATCGCCCAGATCGGGCGTGGCGGAGCCCTCCGGCACGGACTCCCGCGGCATCTGCCGCGTCCCCACCAGCGCCGGCGCCGCGATCACAAGCTGATCGCCGGCGACACCGCACCTTAACAACCACACAGACGCTGCCAATCGCGCTCATCGCATCGATGCGCGTTCGAACGGCGAGGCGCGTCATCCGCTCACTCCGATGCGGGTGGAGCTCTGATCGGCCGAGACGGGCCGTCGCTGAGGACACTTCCTCGACGATCCCGAACGATCGGTCGGCGCTCCGCTCACCCCTGTGAGCGGTGGCGCGACCGGCCTTCGGATCTTCGGGGTGCTCCCCGTCGACGGCTTCAAAGGTGCTCGTCCGAACAGGGCTCGCATCCGTTCTCAGGAGTGGCGGACCACGTCCGCGCCGGAATGGAGGTGATGTCCACCGAAGGACCAGGACCCTGGAGCCGGCGGCGATCGCACCCCCGCCGGTGCTCATGAACTGAAGGTGCGCTGCCGGACCGGGCCGATCCTCGCGGATCGAACACTCGGAGGGCAGCGTGCCGCGACTGCCTTCTGTTGCCTGCTCGGTCCGTTCGTTCGACGGACGCGGCTCCCCCGCATCACGAGAAGGAATCCACCGATGACGACAACCGAAGAGCAGGCCACGACCCGCGTCATCTACGGCGTGAACGAGCTCGATCTCGATCTCGCCGGCAAGAGCGTCCGCGGGATCTGGAAGGCCCTCGAACAGGTCTTCAACATCCCGCGCGACGCGGCGGTCACGATCAACGGCGCCCGGGTGGACGACGAGTACGTCGTCCGGCCGGGCGACGAGATCGAGTTCCAGAAGGCGGCCGGCGTCAAGGGCATCGCCCGCTGACGCCAGCCGAACCAAGGCGGCGGAGTCCCGGACGGAGAGGCGCCTCACGCCTCGCTGTTCAGGGCTCCGCCGCTCCTCAAAAGGAGCTCCGATCGCCATGCAGTCACGCACGTTCCTTCGCATCGAAGGCGATCTCGTGAGCCTCGTGACCGAGGTGACCGACCGGGAGGTGACCCTTCCCGACCTGCTCACCGAGCTCACGAGCTCGCAACTCTCCATCACCCCCCGGCTGCCCACGGGCTGCCGGTTCTGGCTGCGCTCGGGGACCACCAACCGGTGCGTCTTCGTGATCGAGCAGCACCCCCAGCGGCGGACGATCGAGTACCAGGTCCACCACCGCCACGAGGCCGAGCCGACCACTTATCGGCTCGCGCTCCCATACGTGGTGTTCGTGGTCTCGACCTTCGCCGACCAGATCGAGAGCCTGGCCACGTACTTCCGGACCGAGCCCATCGGCTCGCTCGACGCGGGCTTGCTCTGCTCGACCCTGCCGAACACCTCCGACGACGGTCTCGTCTGTCTCGGATCGGTGCGGGTCAGTGGAACCAGTGTCGGCGAGCGGGTGGACGCCCTCATCGGGGCGTTCTGGGGAAGTCGCTTCAACCAGGACCTCAGGCGGCACCCGCTGCCGTTCACCGGGGGCTTCCGGGCCTGGGCGGCGCGGTCCCGGCGGGATCCGCTCGCCGCCCTGTCCATCGCGTACGACCCGTACTGGCGCACCCTGCGCCAGGTGGTCGCACAGATGGCCGGGGTGGCTCCGACGGACCTGCCGATGGCCGCCGTCGACCCCAACGCGGCGGCCGAGACCGAGGTCCGCACACCGGACCCCGGACTGGACGAAGACGGAGGCGACGCCGATGCGCTCGCTTCCTGAGCTCGTCGAGGCGGTCCCGGAACTCCGGGCCACCTCGATCGTCCGTACGGTCAATCCGTATCTCGGGCTCCCGGCCGACGGCCTCGGCAGCCGCCGGGTCGAGGATGCGGCGCTCATCGTCCTGGCGGCGGTCTACGCGCAGCGGGGTCCGGTCCGCGAGCAGCTCGTATCGGAGCGCCCGCACTTCGACCGGCTGGTCTACGCGGCCAACCGCTGCCCGGTGAAGCGGGGAGAGGAGCAGTGATGTTCCCGATCCTCGTCGCCGGGTCCTCGACCAATGAGGTGACCTTGCCGGCCTTCGTCGTCGCTCGCGACGGGGTGTATCTGCGCAAGCGGACGCTCCTCGGGCTGAGCCAGACAAAAGTCGGACGGATCGCCCACCTGCCGGATGCGGAGGAGTCCATCGCCTACGCACTGCCTGCGATCCCCG
>JBBQRX010000087.1:0-4868 GCA_038214375.1 Candidatus Limnocylindrales bacterium | reverse complement strand
CGGAATCGGCAGCCTTCTACCGACGACCGATCTGCTTGCGGCGGGCAAGCTCGGTGTCGCCGGCATGCAGGAGCGGGCTCGCCTCGTCGGAGCGACGCTCTCGCTGAAGGCGGACCCGCGCGGAGGGACGCTCGTCGAGGTGGACTGCCCGTGCGACTCGGAGACCCCGCAGGCAGACCAGGTGGTCACGGTGGCGGGGTAGGCGAGGCCCGTGCAGCGGCCAACGCGGTCAGGACGACGGCGGGCGGCGCAGGACGAGCACAGCACCAAGACCGTCGAATGTGGGTTCGCCGTCCACCCTGACTCCTTGTCGCTCTGGACCCATCTCGGGCGTTGACGCAAGAGATGACCGGGTGTATGTATCGCGGAACGATATATCACACCGCGAGACAAGGGGCTTCCTGCATGGTCACGCGGCTTCCCGAGCTCGGACGGTTCGCCGAGCCGGCGCTCCTCATCCTGGTCAGCCTGTCCGACGGCCCGAAGCACGGCTACGCGATCATGGCCGACGTCGAGCAGGGGACCGGACGACCGATGGGCCCCGGGACCCTCTACGCCGCCCTCGCCCGGCTCGAGGAGCGCGGGTTCATCGAGGCGCTCCCGCCCGAGGTCCGGCGCCGGCCCTACCGCCTGACCGCGCTGGGCGCCAGCAACGTCGCCGCGCAGCTCCGGGAGCTGTCCGCGTTCGCCGAGCTCGGCTTGCGTCGCCTCGGACAGACGACGGAATAGGTCGGCGTGCGTCCCATGATCGCCCTGCTGGTCCGCTTCTACCCCGCGAGCTGGCGCGCGCTACGGCGACGAGTTCGAGGTGCTCCTCTCTCGGAGCTTTGCCATGTTTGGCCGCTTCGTCGCCTCCGCAAAGCCCCGACGTTCCTCGGGTCGCGATGCCGGACATCATGACGGACAGTCATGACGTGCTGACGGCGGGCCGAGACACTGGTCTCGCCGAGGCGTCGTCACAGGAGGCACCGCGCGCACCAGCGCGAACCACAATCCCGACGCGACGGCTCAACGGCCTTGACAGGCCGGAACGGGAGATCGTGATGAACACAAGAAGCGGTGGCGTTGGGATCATCGGCGTGATCGTCATCGTCGTGGTGATCCTCTTCCTGGTCGGCGTCATCAAGCTGTGAAACCCACGGGTTGACCCGGTAGCGCCTTGGCTCGCCGTGAGACCGCCCGATCCCTGGCCAAGCCTCGGTCGCGCCGAATGATCCTTGGCACGAGGCATCGTGCCCCGCCGGCCGGAGGCGCCTGAGATGTCGTTCAACACGGGCGCGAAGCTCGATCCATCGCAGGTCGAGGATGTCCGCGGGTCGCGGGTCGGGAAGGGCGGCTTGGCCGCGGGCGGCGGAGGGGTCGGGATCATCGTCGCCCTCGTGTGGATCCTCCTGGGCGGCAGCTCGACGACCGGCGGGACACTCGGCAGCCTCGTCGACCAGACGGTCGGCGGCGGTGCCGGCGAACCGGTGCCGGCAAGCAGCGCCCTGGCCAACGAGTGCAAGACGGGGGCCGACGCGAACGCCAGGGAGGACTGTCGGATCGTCGGTTACGTCAACAGCATCCAGGCCTACTGGACCGATGAGTTCGCCTCCTCGAGCCAGCGCTACGTCGTGGCCAGGACTCGCTTCTTTACCGACCAGATCAGCACCGGCTGCGGCGTCGCGTCATCGGCCAGTGGCCCGTTCTACTGCCCGAGCGACAGCTATGTCTACATCGATCTCGGGTTCTTCGATGAGCTGCGCTCGAAGTTCGGCGCCCAGGGAGGCCCCTTTGCGCAGGCCTACATCCTCGCCCACGAGTATGGGCATCACGTCCAGGATCTTGTCGGGACGCTATCGGGCGGGACCAGCCAGGAGGGCCAGGCCGGGCACTCGGTCCGGACCGAACTCCAGGCCGACTGCTACGCCGGTGTCTGGGCGAACCACGCGGCCGCGACGGGCTACCTCGTGGCGCTCAAGGACGCGGAGATCGCCGACGCCCTCGATGCCGCCTCGGCCGTCGGCGACGACCGGATCCAGCAGGAGACACAGGGCCAGGTCAACCCCGAGACCTGGACGCACGGCTCGTCCGCCCAGCGCCAGAAGTGGTTCTCGGCCGGCTACCAGGCCGGGTCACCGGACAGCTGCGACACGTTCAGCGGCAACCCCTGAGTCCAGGACGGACAAAGACCCTGGATGCTCCCGGGCGCCACGCCCGTGGTCGCGGTGCCTTCGACGCGATTTGATGGGGCGGTTGCGGCCCCCACCGCCTTGCGCGGGCCACCGCGGGCAACAAAAAAGCCCGAAGGAACCGCGATCACTAGTTGCCTCGGCCAATGTAAACACCAGCCAAATCACTAGATGTTCGAAGCCCCTTCGAGCGAGTGCAGCATAAGACATCCGGCAGAGACCGTCAAGAGCCATCTGGGACCCCCGCGGAGCGGTGACGTTGCGATCGCTGGAGCCGCCGCTCGGGGCTTGAACCAAGGACCTGCTGCTTACGAAACAGCTTCGACGCGTCTTCGCCCACGCTCAGAGCGTGCTTGATGGGCACGTTGCGTGGTGGGCTCCTTGGTGGGCAGTGTGGTCAGGACGAACCGCGCTCGGGGTCGTGCGCCACAGTTTGCTGGCCGTCGGGTTCGTCTCAATCGGTGGCGGGCAGTTCCAGAAGGAATGTCGTGCCGGTCGGGCCTGTCGACTCGACCCTGAGGCTCCCTCCGTTCGCCACCGCCAGATCGCGGGCCACCGTCAGGCCAATGCCGGTCCCTCCGGGCCGACCGGGCTCCCTGGCCCGTGCCGGGTCGCCGCGGTAGAAGCGCTCGAAGATGTGCCCCAGGTGTTCCGGTTGGATACCGGGCCCGTTGTCTCGGATACGCGCCCGAGCCAGCGGACCTTCCCGCGCGACGCTCAAAGCGACCGTGCCTCCCCCGGTCGTATACATCGCGGCGTTCGTGAGGAGATTGGCGAGCACCCGTTCGAGCTGGCGGACATCCGCGTCCACCATCACCGGCGAGACGCCATTGAGCCCGGACGGGTCGAGCATCACCTCGGCATCATCGAAGAGCGCCTGGGATGAGGCTGCCGCCCGCTCGACTACGGCGCGCAGGTCGACACGGGCCGGCGACCGACGGAGCGACGCCCCTTCCGCGGCCACGAGGTCCTGGAGGTCGCCCACGAGTCGGCGGATCTCCTCGGCCGCGTCGCGGGCCGCCGCGAGGTGCTCCGGATCGGGTGGCACCGCGCCGTCGACGAATGCCTGGAGACGACCGGTCAGCACCGTGACCGGCGTGGCGAGCTCGTGCGCGAGGTCACTTGCCGAGCGTTGCCTGAGTGCTTCCGATTGCTCCAGGCTCTCGGCCATCGCGTTGAAGGCCGACGCCAGGTCATGGCTCTCCGCATCGGCCGGGAGCGGGACCCTGACGCTGAGGTCGCCTCCCTCCACCCGCCGGGCGGCGCGGGCGAGCGTGCCAAGCGGGCGCGTCAGCCGCCGAGCCAGGACGAACGCGACCAAGATCGACGCCAGGACCGCCCCGGCTCCGGCGAGCGCGAGGATCTCGGTTGCCGTCTCCTTGAACAGGGCCGGCGCGGCCGTCGTGCCCGGGTCCGCGGTTCCGCCAAGGGGCAGGACTTCGAGCGTCCCCACGGACCGACCGTCAACGATGAGGGGCAGCTCGACCGGCGGTCCCGCGGCACTTCCCGCCATGCCCAGCCCTGGAAGCGAGTCGATCCGGGTCGCGACCTGACCATCGGGACCGCGCAGGACGACCAACCCGCCGGCCATGACGGCGATCTGCCGCAGGTCCTGCTTGCGGAGGTTGAGATCGCCCTGCGCACGGACCAGGTCCGTGGTGGCCGTGAGGACCTCCGCGTACCGCTCGTGGCGAACGTCCGCGACATACGCGTCGAAGCGACCGACCACTCCGACCTCGACGATCACGCCCGCGATGAAGATGACGACGGCCACCGCGAACCCGATCGCCAAAGCGAGCCGGGTTCCGAGCCCGAGGCGCCGTCGGGTGGAGTCCGTCTGCTTGCTCACGGGTCGATCCGGCCTGGCTGCTGCGCGCCCTCGGCTCCCGCGCGGGTCGCCAGGTGATCGGCCGGCGCGATCCAGCGGTATCCGGAATCGGTGATCGTCTCGATTGCCCACGGCGCCGCCGAGTCGTCTCCGAGCTTCCGTCGAAGGTTCGCAATGTGGACGTCGATCGTGCGTGTCGTGTCGCTCGTCCCCGAGGTGGCGGCGTCGAGGAGGCGCTCCCGATCGAGGACGGAACCGGCGCCAGCGGCAAGTGCGACCAGGATTCGCGTCTCGGTAGGCGTCAGCCGGCCCGTGCGCCCGTCACGGACGAACCGCCTGAGCGCCGGCTCGACGACCAGTCTGCCCGCGCCGAACGAGAGCCGCCGGTTCGGATGGCCGGCGACCGGTCCGGAGCGCCGCAGGACCGCACGGACTCGCTCCACGAGCTCGACTGGGTTGTATGGCTTTGTCAGGTAGTCGTCGGCGCCGTCGCGCAATGCCCCGATACGGTCGTCGTCGCCTCGCTTGGCGCTGGCCACGATCACCGGCACGTCGGAAACGTCGCGGATCGCTCGCACGAGCGCCTCGCCTGCGAGGCCGGGCAGAAGGAGATCGACGACGACGAGGTCGGGCGGGTCGGCGTCAAACGCGACCAGGGCGTCGCGACCGTCTGCCGCCTCGATCACGTCGAAGCCGGCTCGATCGAGGTAGAGGTGGACGATCTCGCGGATGCGCCCTTCGTCCTCGACGACCAGGACCCGTCGCCGTGCCGACGCAGACTGCCCGTGGAGCGATGCCGGGTCGTCGAGTCCCATCTCACGGGCCATGCTATCGGTCGCCGTGAAGGATCGGTGAAGAACGGTGCGCCC
>JBBQRX010000086.1:0-5202 GCA_038214375.1 Candidatus Limnocylindrales bacterium | reverse complement strand
ACGAGGATCGCCCACATCGATGAGGGCTTCGACTTCCTCGGCTTCCGCATCGTGCGCCAGCCGAGGCGAGGCACGGGTCAGCGGTTCGTCTACACCTACCCGACCAAGGCCGCCCTCGCGACGGTCAAGGCGAAGGTGCGGGCGCTGACCCGAGGGGCGACGGACCTCTCGCTCGCCATCCTCCTGCACCGGCTCAACCCGGTGCTCCGAGGCTGGACCGCCTACTTCCGGCACGGCGTGTCGAAGGCGACCTTTGGCTACCTGCGCGCCTTCGTCTGGCGCAGGGTGGTGTGCTGGCTCCGCCACACGCACCGCCGGGCCAACTGGAAGCAGCTCCGCCGGCGCTCCCTTCCGGGATGGTGGCCGACGGAGGGCGAGGTGACCCTGTTCAACCCGAGCGCGGTAACGGTCAGCCGCTACCGCTACCGGGGCGGACGCATCCTCTCGCCATGGGCTGAGCGAACGGCTGGACCGACGGCACGCGCGTTGGCATGAGGTCGTGGAGAGCCGGATGCGTGGCAACACGCACGTCCGGTTCGGAGGGCGGGCCGGGGAGACGGAGCGGCCGAAAGGCCGTCACCCCGCCTCGGTCCGACCCTACTACCTGCGCGTCCGCGAGGGCAGCCACGTCGTCTCGATGGCGGCCCTGGTCGCGGTCGGGGTCGCGGCCAACGGCGAGCGCCGGATCCTGGGGCTCGAGCTGTCGGCCGGCAATGACGAGGGCTCCGCCTGGCCCCGGTTCATCCGCTCGCTCGTCGAGCGCGGCCTGCAAGGCGTCCGCCTCGTCATCAGCGACAGCCACGCCGGGCTTGTGAAGGCCGTCCGCGAGCAGCTCCTGGGCTCGTCCTGGCAGCGCTGCCGCGTCCACCTCACCCGCAACGCCCAGGACCTCGTGCCCCGCGGCGCGCGGAGCATGGTCGCGAGCGCGATCCGCCTCGTGTTCGAGCAGCCCAACGAGGGCGCCGCCCGCTCGACGCGGTCATCGACACCGTCGCCCCGCGCTTCACCAAGGTCGCCGAGCTGCTCGCCGATGCCGAGCCCGACCTGCTCGCGCACTTCGCGTTCCCCGAGACCCACCGCTGGCAGATCCGCAGCACCAACCCGGTATCCGTTAACCGGCCCGGGAGCCGCGACGGCGGCTTAGGGTGGGTGACCGTGCCGCGGCCTGACTCGAAGGAGATCTCCGGCGCCACATCGACCTGGTGGCGGTGTTCCGTTTGAAGTGTCGACCCCGGCACGGTCACTCGAGGACCGTGCTGACCTGATGAGAGCGTCGATCCCCTCGACTGGGATGTCGTCGCGCGGTCCCTCCACCCAAGACAGGACTCAGGAGGCGACCACATGACCGCATCCAACATCGTCGGCGTCGACCCGCACCGCCTGACGTTTACCGCGACGGTACTCGACTCGCGCGGCGGCGAACTCGGACATGCCCACTTCGCAAACACGCGGGAAGGGCATGACGCCGGGCTGGCCTGGGCGGCCGGGTTCGGACCGGCCGACCGCTGGGGCGTCGAGGGCGCGAGCGGCCTTGGCCGGCCCCTGGCCGAGTTCCTTGTCGAGGCCGGATGCGACGTGCGCGACGTGCCGCCGCACAGGACGGCAGCCCGGCAGCACGGCCGTCACGAAGGCAAGACCGACCGGCTCGACTCGCACCGGGTCGCCGCGGAGACGCAGACGAACCCCCGCATCGCTCGGGCGTTCAAGCACGCGGCATCGGCGGCGCCGGACGCGCTCCGCGACCGGATCACCCTCTGGCACAACGCCCGCGTGTCCCTCACCAAGGTCCGCGTCCAGCTTCTGGGCGAGCTCGATGCGCTCGTGCACGACCTGCCCGAGGACCTCCGGTCCCAGCTCCGGCCTGCGAAGACCGTGAGCGCCCGGGTGAACTCGCTCCGCCGGCTCGACACCTCAAGCGTGACCGACCCGACAGTCGCCCTGCGGCTGCGGCTGATCGAGCACCGCGTGGCGATGCTCCGCCATGTCCTCGAGCAGGACAAGGCGGCGACCGCCGAGCTCACCGTCCTGGTCGAGGAGACGGACTCCACGCTGACCGAGCTTGTCGGCATCGCGCCCCGCTCTGCAGCCGAGATCATCGTCGAGGTCGGCGACATCCGGCGCTTCACCGAGGCCGGCTTCGCTCGCTTCAACGGCACCGCACCGATCCCCGCGAGCTCCGGGGAGGGCGGCGACGCGCCCGTCCGCCACCGTCTCTCCCGCGGCGGCAACCGACGCCTCAACGCCGCCATTTTACCGCATCGCGATGATCCAGCTCCGCTACGAGCCACGTGCTCGCCGGATCCACGACCAGGCGCGCGCCCATGGCCACACCCGCCGCGAGGCGATGCGCATCCTCAAGCGCCACCTCTCCGACGCGATCTACCGGACCATGCTCCGGGACGCCCGACGGGACGCGGACTTGACATGAGAGCTTCAAGCGCCGGACGGGTGTCGTCGGGATCTTCCCAAACCGACAGAGCGTGATGCGGCTGGTCGGGATGATCCTCGCCGAGCAGGACGACGAGTGGCAGGACGGCCGGCGCTACTTCCGGCCCGAGACCATGGCGCTCATCGACGCCGGCCCGGCATCGGAGGAGGTGATCCCCACCCTGCTGCTCGCGAGCTGAAGATCAGGCGCGAGGACGACGGGCTGTTACACCACTCGCTGGGACTTGACCCGCAGGGGGATGCAGACGCCGCATCGCGGGAAGTTCTTGGAGCCGCTCTGCCGTGCCTCGGCAGAGCGAAATCGCCGACGCCAGAGGCAGCGATGGCCGTGTTCGGACCTGGACCAGGACGTCTGGCATGGTGTGCGTCCGACACCGCTGCCACGCCGCCCAGGTCAGCCTCGAGCGGGTGGCGTCCCGCAGCCCGGCGTTGGCGTCGCTGGTGACGAGCCGGACGCCCGTGAGGCCGCGGGCGACCAGGGAGCGCAGGAACGCGGTCCAGGCGGGCCCGTCGCCCGCGCGCCGCGCCCACGTCGAGGCCCAGCGTCGGAGTCTCGGTCTCGTTGCAGGGAAGACGGCCCTGTCGAGGGTTCCACCCCATTGACCTAGGCCTGGGGTAGGCGCACCGTGGCGAGGTCAGGCACCGCTGAGTAGGGGGGTACTCCCCCTGTCGCATCAGAATAGGGGGTCTTGGATGCATATAGCTCGGGTATTTTCCGCTCGCCACGTTGGCAGACGTCGGATCGGTACCTTCGCGGCCGCAGCGCTCCTCATCCTAGCCGTCGTTGTCCCAGCCGACGCCGTCGGTCCGTCGGTCAGCGCTTTCGGCGACGCCGCACGCCTGACTGACCTCATTGCGCGGGCGAGCGATCAACGTGCCGCGTTCTCTCGGCTAACCCCGCGTGAACAGCAGTCGGTTCTGGACTACACGGCGCTCGCCTATGTCACGACGGAGCAGTCGCTCGTCGGGCGGGCACCAAGCGCCGCCGAGACGCTCCAGAGTGCGGCCGCAGTCACATGCTGGACTTGGACATGGGGCCGCGACGCGCACAACGTCGCAGGCGTCCTTCTCTGGCAATTCACACAGGAGATCGATTGGTGCGGAAACGGCACCACGATCACGAATACCCCCTTCCGCAAGGTCACGGGCACGCCTAAATTCCTCTGGTGGAGCTATCAGGGGCTGGTCGCCGACTCTACTGGCGGAGGAATGGGTTCCTCGACGTATCGATCGTACGTCGAGGGCTGGTTTAGCTATCGCCCGATCTACCCCTGGATGAACCAGGATGACTACCCGTGGCTGGACATGACCGCCCACGCTAACGGGGCTGGCACCGGCAGCGGCGGAGGGTGAGCTTGACCACCACGCGTAGGACCTCGAGGATCGTCCTGGCTCTGGTGATCTTCCTGCTGCTGCTAGCGGTCGTGAGCCTCTTTGGAATGAACATACGGCCGGGCTAGTTGTCGTCTTCATAGACGTTCTTGACAAACGAGAGTCTCCCCGCAGGGTTCGGGTTGTCGAAGCTCAAACCCACAAAGGAGACTCTCGTGGCGCATCGTACGGCGCGACTCAATGAGTTCGGACGGCTGCTGCTCGCCACCCGGGTGATCGCCGAGGGCTGGACGGTCTCGACCGCTGCCAGGGCCCAGGGGGGTCAGCCGGGCGACCGGGTACAAGTGGGTCCGCCCGTACCGTGCCGAAGGACTCCCGGGCCTCGCCGACCGCAGCTCCCGCCCGCACCGGATGCCGCGAGTGACCTCGACGGCCGACGTCGAGCGGATCCTGACGGCCCGCGCCGAGCTCCGTTGGGGCCACGAACGAGGCACGCAGCGAGCGACTCCCGGCGCGCGGCGAGAGCCGGCGGAGGTCTCCACGTTCTGGGGAGGGCAGCTCGACCCCTTCACGCGTGACCCGCGCGCCGGCAGCGTCCGCAGGGATCGATGCCTACTCGCGGTGGACCGGCCGCAGACCGATCATCGTCCTCGCCAGCGACGAGGATGACGCCGCACGCTCGAACCTCGACGCCGCCCACGAGCTCGGCCACCTCGTTTTGCACCCTGATGCGGAGCCAGGCTCTCGCGCGCAGGAGCACGCCGCCCAGATGTTCGCCTCGGCGTGCCTGATGCCGGCGGCGGCGAGCCGAGCGATGCGGCGAACCCGCTCGACGCCGAATGGGTGGTGGCCGACAGCTCGCAGGTCGCCGTGACGGCCCAGTCCAACCCGACGAGCCACGGGGTTGTCCAGATCGGTGCCCGCTACGGAGCGTGGACGCTGGACACGGTCCAGGCGCCCCAGCACAAGACGGCCGACAACAACCTCGCGCTGTCGCAACAGCGGGATCACCCGGTCGCGGACGCGGACCACGGCCAGCGCGTCGGGGCGCAGGAAGCCCCCGAACATGCGGCCGCAGGCGCGCTCTGGCACCCACGCGACGAGGCCCTCGCCGAGCAGGGGGTCGCCGTGGCGCAGGAATGCCGCGAGGAGGTCGAGCGTCGCGAGCTGGTGGATCGGCGCCGAGGAGGGCTGCTCCGGTCCCCGGTCGGGACGGCCCTCCGGTCAGGAGAGCAGCTCGATGTCGCGCCGCGCCGCGCGGGTCAGCTCGTAGGCGTGGCGGTGTTGGCGGCATGACTGTATGGGCACGAACCCGCTGAACATGGCGGCGTTGAATGGAGACGTCGACAGCGGGTGCCGCGCTGCCCGATGATGGGGGCCCGCAGAACCAGGTGACCCCCCGGAGGAAGAGAGCCCCCGGAG
>JBBQRX010000085.1:0-5420 GCA_038214375.1 Candidatus Limnocylindrales bacterium | reverse complement strand
TGCGAAGATCGCATCTATCAGGTGTCCTTCTCGGTGGGTCGGTGTTGTCTTGAACAACTCCATCGTCCACGATCAGAAGGGCACCTGTTTGCGTGTCCCGGCAGCCGAATCAGTCCGAACTATCGGTGGATCCGGGGTTAGTCACGCCTCCCCGGCTCAGGCAGCCGCTCCGCGAGGATCCACACGAGCTGCATAGTCGTCGACGCCCCGACCTTCGACCGCGCGCTGGCCAGGTGGTGCTTGACGGTCGAGTGCGACAAGCCGAGGCGGTGGGCGGCCGCCTTTCTCAGACGTCGCAACAGGCAGGGGAGCCCGGGAGCCTACGCACGGTGTGGATCGGACCAGCGCGCCGTCATGCCCCAAGCGTGCGGGAGGCGGGCCCCGATTGCTACTTGGCCGATTGGGCCATGGGCGCGACCCGTGGAAGCATTTGCGTGACGTCACCACCTGAAATCGCGGCCGCCGACCGGCAGGGACCGTGACCTCTTTGGCGCGGCGGGATGACCGGCTCTGGGACACTGGGCATCGAGCATGGCAAGATCGACCGCGTGGACCGCGATACGGCGTACTGGAAGCAATACCGCGCATATGCACGCCAGAAGGCTTCCGCTCACATGGCGCTAATCCTGGTGCCCTTCAGTCTCGTCGTCAGCTTCGGATGGGCGATGCAAACATCGGGCTACGCGCCCAGTGACCCTCGTAGCGACATTCTGTGGCGGCTCGGTGTGATGGCTGCGTTCGACCTCTTCTCCCTTGCGGGGCTTGCATGGTCGATCCGCTGGCTGCTCGCGGATAGACGTGGTGAGAAGCGCCCACTATTGCCCGACCGCGACGACCTGCCGCCGCCGGGGTGACACTGAGCGTCGTGACAGTGAGACGCCTGGCGCCCGGCAGGGGTCAACCCGCACACTCGCGAGCGGGTGACGTTCGCGTTCGCTCAGCAAGGTGGTTCTCCTGCCCCAATCGGATGACGTCAGTCCATGAGCGGGCGAGCGTTACTCGTTAGTCTCGGCTCCGCCCTCGGGCTCCGGCAGCCGCGGCGACAGGATCCACACCAGCTGCGCCGTCGTCTCCACCCCAACCCTCGAGCGTGCGTTCGCCAGGTGGTGCTTCACCGTCGAGTGCGACAGGCCGAGGCGGTCGGCGGCCGCCTTCTCCGATCCGGCCTCGAGGACCGCCGCGACGACCACGACCTCGCGGTCCGTGGCGCGGTCGGCGGCCTGACGAGATTGCCTCCTCATGCGCTGCGGACCAGCTCGAGTGGGGCCGGAGGCTCACGCGGGGTGGCGTTGACCATCAGGAAGCGCAGCGATCGCTGAGTCAAGGAGGGGCTATCCCTCTCGCCCCTACCAGATCTCAAGACATGCCGAAGCCGGGCTCCGATGGGGTCCAGCTTCTTCTGCCCGGCCCGCCCTTCGGTCCCGCGTGCCCGTGACCACCGTAGGGCGCCGAGGGCCTGCGCGGCATGCGAGATGTGTACGGGCGAGGGGCATGCAGAGGTCGACGCCCCGCCCGTGCCAGGACCGCTACCCGACACCGATGGACGACCTGCGTCCGGGTGCGGTCGCGCGTGCCCGCAGGAAGAAGAGCGCGGCCGCCCGGCCAGCCGGCGTGAGCGCCGTGACCGCCGGATCCGCCTGTCGCCCGCCCTCCCACCGCGGACGCGTCTCGTCGAGGAGACCGAACAGGCGCCAGTGGTAGAGCGCGCGGTGCACGCCCCAACCGGCCTGCTCCGCGGTGACCACCTCGCAGCCGGCACGCCAGCCCTGCGCCGCGATGACCGGCTCGATAGCCTCCTCGAGCGCCCGGTCGACGGCCGGCCCCGCGAGCAGGCGGTGCGCGACTAGCTCGCTGAGCATCGCGAGGTAGTCGTCCTCGCACGCGAGCGTCGCCGCGACCACGTGAAAGAGCGCCGTGGGATCGTCCGCCAGCAGCGTGCCGTGCCGGGTTGTGGTGGGCCGCCGAGACCGCCCGCCGACGAGGCGCAGCCGGGTGGCGGTGTCGCGGAGGGCACCCAGCTGGTGGACGTCGACCTCGCTCCGCGGCCGTCCGGGAAACGGCCACCAGTCGAACTGGTCAGCGGCCTCCTGCACGAGGGCGGGTGGCAGGTAGAGGGCCTGGGTGAGCGGCACGCCTTCCCGGCACCGCCCCAAGAGCCAGTGCATCGGGGCGATCGAGGCAGCAGCGTCATGGGTCTCGACGACCACGGGCTCGAAGAGGTCGATGCCGGCGCGCGCAGCCTCTCGCCAGGCGCGCAGGGCCGCTGGGCGCCCCTGGGCGACCCAGGTGTCAACTCGCTCCTCGAGAACCGCCTGCAGGCGTGTCACCGCGGCATCGCCGGCGGACGCCTGGAGGACCCGGTCGCATACCCTGGCCGTCAACTTCCGCCACGAGCCCCTGCCGGGCTGGAGCTCGCCTGCCACGATCGCCCGCTCCAACGCCGCCTCGACCGCCTGGCGCGCCCAGGCCTCCTCCAGCCCGAAGACCTCGCCCCAGGTGAGAAGCTCCGTGTCCGGCGGCTCGACTCCGGAAGCGGCGCTGGCCGCACGGAACTGGGCAAACCCCTTCCCGGGTGCGTCCCCCCAGGCCTCGAGGACCGCCGTCGTAGTCGCCGACCGGGCGATGGCCGCGTACCGGTCGAGACCGAGGAGAGCGAGAAGCACGCCGGCCGCCTCAGCGACCGGTCGCCATGTGTCGTCCGGCGCCCGCCGCGGCAGGTCGTACCAGAGGTAGCGCTGGAGATCCGCCTGCGTGATGACCTCCTCGCCCTCGTCGGCTGTGAGGCCGTCGGCGGCCACCCGCATCCAGCGCGCGAGCGCCGCGTCGTGCCGCTCGACGGACGCGATGACCGCGTCCACGCGCTCGGCGCTCACCTGTGCCAGCTCCGGGTGGCAGGATCCCACGACCCGGCGACGACCGTGCCCGCGAGCAGGGGATCGACGAGCGAGGCCGCCAGGTCGTGCCCGGCGCCGAGGTCCGGATCGAGCCCGATGTCGCGGCCCATCCGCCCGTAGGGGACGTGCCAGTCGGCCGGCGGCCGGGGCAGTCGTGCCGGGCTCGGGTGCGTCGCCCGGTGGGCGAAGGTGACCTCGAGTGCCTCCCGGAGGCGCCGTGCATCGAGGGAGGCCTCGCCCGCGATCAGCACGAGGTCGACAAGGTCCTTGACCCGCGTGCTCGCGAGGCTCCGCTCGCCATAAGACCGGGTATAGGCGTGGACCTTCTCGGCGACCGCGAACTCGAGCGGGAGCGCCGGGACAACGACAGGGTCGATGCTTGCGAAGCCCAGCAGGTCGGGACGGTGGAGCCGATCCGGCTCGACGCCGGCAGGCGGGTCGAACCCGACATCGAGCACGAACGCGTCGAAGGTGCGGCCCGCGAGCTCGGCGACCACGTGGTAGCGGACCGCGGCACCGTCGGCGACCCGGTCGAGGGTGCCCGTGCGCTCGATGGCGAAGCTGAAGAAGTCACCGAGGTCCGCGGCCTGGGCCGCGAGCAGGTCGGCGCTCGCAGAGGCCTCGTCGCCACGCACTGCGAGATCGACGTCCCTGGTCGTCCGGGCGCGATCGCCGAACCGGTAGTCGAGCGCGAGGGCACCCTTGAGGATCCAGCGGTCGGGGGCCACCGCGACAAGGCGGGCCAGCAGCCGGTCGAAGACCACCTCCTTGCGCAGCCGGGCGAGCGACGGCCCGCCGGAACGGCTGGCGGCACCCAGGCGCGTCTCGAGCGCCTGGCGGAACGGTGGCGCGGACGCGTACCTCATCCTCCAGCACCCGACAGCGCGGCCTCGATCAGTCGCTGGACCCGCCGCCCGCGGGCGCTCGCGGCCTCGCGGAGGAGCGACGGGGTCGTCATCCCGCGCGCGACGGCGGTGTGCACGGCCGCCGTGACCTGGTCGGGCGCGACGCCGGCGGCCGCGACGTCCGCGATCGTGCGAGCGGGCGCCGTCACCCGCATGCCGCGGCGCGAGACGGTGTCGGTGGGCCCCATTGGGTGGGTGGTTGTGTGGATGACCACGCCCTCCTGGGGCACGAGGCGGCGGCGGCTCCGAGGCACCGTGAGGTGCACCCGGTCGGCGATCGTGTCGGCGAGGTCGAGGATCTCGAGCGCGGACTCGTGGGACACGACCGCGTCGGGCGCCTGGCGGAGCCACGCCGCGACGATCTCGTCACCCGGCTGGGCGGGGTAGTCCCGGATGCGGTAGAGACCCCGGGCGACGCGCACGAACCTGCCGGACCGCACGTGATGGCTGAGCAGCGCCGAGCTGAAGCCCTGTGCAGCTGCCTGGGAAGCGGTGAAGCAGCCCGCGTGCGCGGAGGCGACGCCGAACAGCGCCCCGTGATCCGGAGCTGCAGTGCTGTCGTTCATAGCCGTAATCATACTGCGGAATACAACGACACAACCGGCGAATGGGCAGCGGGCGGCTGTCAGGCCACCTGCATCGGAAGCCGCCATGCCGGCCAGACAGGCTTGACGCACCAGACACAGACACGTACGCTAGGACGTACGTACAAGGGAGGCCGACCATCACCACCGTCACCGCAACCGAAGCGCGCAAGCAGCTCTACAAGCTCCTTGACGACGTGTCCAACTCGCATGAGCCGGTCCAGATCACCGGCAAGCGCGGCAACGCGGTGCTGGTGGGCGAGGATGACTGGCGTGCCGTCCAGGAGACCCTGTACCTCGTGTCCATCCCGGGCATGCGCGAGTCGATCATCGAGGGCATCGGGACGCCCGTGGAGGAACTCGAAGGCGAACTCCGCTGGTGAGCTGGAGCCTCGTCTACACCAGGCAGGCCCAGAAGGACGCTGAGAAGCTCGCCGCAGCCGGCCTGAAGCCCAAGGCCGAAGCCCTGCTGGCGATCCTCGCCGAGAACCCCTACAAGACGCCGCCCACCTTCCAGAAGCTCGTGGGCGACCTGTCGGGAGCGTACTCCCGGCGCATCAGCCTTCAGCACCGCCTGGTCTACCAGGTCCTCGACGATGCCAAGACCGTGAAGGTGCTGCGGATGTGGACGCACTACCAGTAGGCCAGCCGCGGAGTCACCCGAGGCGCACCGGCAGCGGCCACGCGACCGGGACAAAGGGGTCGGTGCCGGTGGTTTGAGACCTCTCGCCCCGACCAGATCCCTCCAGCACGCGATTTCGTGCGTGGATTCGCCCGCTGAACCCTCCCGCCGGGTCGGCATCTTGCACCGACCGACCTCCTTGTCCCGGTTCGGCCATGGAGCACCGGCATCTTGACTATCGTGCTACGCAGAAGCCCTGCCATCGCGTAAACGCGACGCATGCTTACGCGAGACCAGGTCAACTCCCTGAACCCGTGGTGGACGGATTTGGCGTGGCGACCCGACGACGACCTGCACCTCGCCGCCGCCGCCGCCGCACCCTTCCGCTGGGACCCCCGACCGCTCGACCCGGACG
>JBBQRX010000084.1:0-5749 GCA_038214375.1 Candidatus Limnocylindrales bacterium | reverse complement strand
CCGGTTGCCCGACGGCTCATGCGGCCGACCCGAGGGTCCGCGGCGGCGCGCCGCTGCCCCGGCGAACCGGGACACGCCCTCCTACTTGGCCTTGCTCCGGGTAGAGCTTGCCGCGTTTCACCCCGCCGCCGGTTGCCCGGCGACGGACTCGTCTCTGTGGCGCTGGTCCTCGCCTCGCGGCGGACGGGCGTTACCCGCTACCCTGCGCCTGGGAGCCCGGACGTTCCTCACGCCGGCAGTTTCCCGCCGACGCGCGACCGTCCAGCCGCCTCGCTGGCCGACGCAGTCTACCCCGCGCCGCTGGAGCGGGGGCTCCTGCCGGATTCACGCCTGCAGGGGCCGCCGCGCGCCGCCGATCGCGGTCACGGCACCTCGATCTCGAGGCCGTCCCACGCGACCTCGACCCCGGCCGGCAGGCGCGCCGAGAGCGCGGCGTGGCCCAGCTCATGGTCCAGGTGGGTGAGGTAGGCACGTGCCGGTCGCAGGGCCGCGATCACCGCCAGGGCCTCGTCGACCGTCTGGTGGGTCGGGTGCGGTCGGTCGCGCAGCGCCGAGATCACCAGGACCTCCAGGTCGCGCAGGAGGGCCATGCCGTCCGCGTCGATCCGCTGCACGTCCGAGCAGTAGGCGAAGCCCCCCGTCCGATACCCGGTGATCGGCCGGTCCACGTGGATCACCGGGATCGGGATGAATCGGCGACCTCCCACCAGGAACGGGCCAGCCAGCGCGACGGGCCGCAGCTGCGGGACCCCGAAGAAGGTCGTCTGGCCCGGCCGAAACGCATATGCGAACCGGCTGACCACGACGGCGAGGTCCTCGGCGGGAGCGTGCACGGGCAGATACCCGGCGCGCAGCTCGTTGAACCGTCGCAGCTCGTCGAGCCCGCCGATCGCATCCTGGTGGTCGTGGGTCAGGAACACGGCGTCCAGCCGCCGCATGCCCGCCGCCATGGCCTGCCACTTGATGTCCGGCCCGCAGTCGACCAGCACCCGGTGCTCCCCGAACGAGAGGAGCGCCGAGGCGCGGTACCGCCGATCACGCGGGTCCGGCGAGGTGCAGACCGCGCAGTCGCACGCGATGCGCGGGATCCCCTGGCTCGTGCCGCTGCCGAGCATCCGCACGACGAGGCGGCCGGGGTCGGGACCCGCGTCGCCCGGGTCGAAGCCGGCTTCGAGCGCAATCGCTCCTCCGCCCGTGCCGCCGGTCCCGAGCTCCAGGTCCAGCTGCGTCGCCGGGAACGCCGCACTACCCGATCCGGCAGCTGGCCGCCGGACGACGAGGGCCGGCCCCCCGGCGGCGACCCGATCCAGCGCCTCGTTCGCGAGCGCGTCGGCGGTCGCGTTCTGGCTCCGCGGGACGTGACGCGCGCTCCAGCGCCGGAAGCGGCGCAGCCCTGCAATCGCCTCATCGTGGAGCGGTGCGAGCTTGGCGTCCTTGACGCGCCAGCGGCCCTGGATCTGCTCGACGACGAGCTTCGAGTCGAGGAGCAGGAGGACTTCCTCCGCGCCGAGCTCGGCGGCGAGGTCGAGCGCCCGGACCACCGCCGTCCACTCGGCCACGTTGTTGGTCTGCCTTCCGAGCGCCTCGGAGATCGTGGCAAGCGGGGTGGCGTCGGGTCGCTCGGCACCGGGTCGGTCCGCGTCGATGAGCGCCGCGCCCGCGGACGCCGGGCCCGGGTTCCCCCGCGCCGCGCCGTCGGTCCGGATGATCAGCCTGCGGACACCGCCGGCCGCGGCTCCGCTCAGACCGTGCGCTCCACCACCGCTCGCGAGACCTCGAGGATCGCACGGGTGATGTTGATGCCGCGAGGGCACGCGTCGACGCAATTGAAGATGGTCCGGCAGCGCCAGACACCGTCCTTGTCGGCGAGGATCTCCAGCCGCTCGTCGCCCGCGTCGTCGCGGGAGTCGAAGATGAAGCGGTGAGCGTTCACGATCGCCGCGGGGCCCACGTACGCGGGCTGCGCCCAGAAGGATGGGCACGCGGTGGTGCAGGCTGCGCACAGGATGCACTTGGTCGTGTCGTCATAGCGCGCGCGGTCCACCGGGCTCTGGCGCCGCTCGCGCTCAGGGGGCGGGGTGTCGGCGATGAGGAAGGGCATCACGCTGCGGTACTTCGAGAGGAACCCGTCCATGTCCACGACGAGGTCCTTGACGACGGGCAGGCCGGTCAGCGGCGCGACGGTGATCTTGCGGCCGAGCTGGTCCACCCGGATCTTGCAGGCGAGCCGGTTCCGTCCGTTGATCAGCATGGCGTCGGAGCCGCAGATGCCGTGAGCGCACGAACGGCGGAACGTGAGCGTCCCGTCCTGGTCCGCCTTGACGGCATGGAGCAGGTTGAGGACGCGATCCATCGGCTCGGCGTCCACCTGGTAGGACTCCCAGTGCGGGGCGGCGTCGCGCTCGGGATCGAAGCGGAGGATGCGAAGGTCGACCTGCATCACGCGGCTCCCGGGCTCAATAGACGCGCGGCTTGGGCTCGAACCGGGTGATCGTCACCGGTTTGTACCGGAGCGAGGGCCCGCCCTCACCGCGATACGCGAGCGAATGGGTGAGGAAGTTGACGTCGTCGCGCTCCGGGTAGTCGTCACGGGAGTGGGCGCCCCGGCTCTCCGTGCGCGAGATCGCGGCCGTCGCCATCGCCTCGGCGCAGTCGATCAGGTACCCCAGCTCGCGCGCTTCGAGCAGGTCGGTGTTGAAGACCCGTCCGCTGTCGCGGACGCGGACACGCGCGTAGCGCTCCCGGATCGCGGCGACCCCGGACACCGCGGCCGCCATCATCGGCGCGGTCCGGAAGACGCCCACGTTGTCCATCATGAGCGTCGCGAGCTCCGCCTTGAGCGCCGACGGGCTCTCGCCCTCCGGGCGCGTCCGGAGCGCCTCCAGCTCGGCCCGCACTGGCTCCTCCGCCGCGGCCGCGATCGCCGGCGCCTCCGCGGCCCGGCAGTAGGCCGTCATCTCGCGGCCGGCGCGACGCCCGAAGACAAGCAGGTCCACGAGCGAGTTCGTGCCGAGGCGGTTCGCGCCGTGGACCGAGACGCAGGCCGCTTCCCCCGCCGCGAAGAGCCCCTCGACGGGCGTGTTGGTCTCGTCCCGCACCACCCGCGTCCTGAGGTCCGTCGGGATCCCGCCCATCGCGTAATGGGCGGTGGGCTGGATGGGCACGGGCTCGGTGAGCGGTTCCACGCCGAGGTAGACCCGGGCGAACTCGGTGATGTCGGGGAGCTTCTCCTCGATGACCGCGCGGCCGAGGTGGCGCACGTCGAGGTAGACGTAGTCCTTCTTCGGGCCGATCCCCCGCCCGTCGCGGATCTCCAGGTAGATCGCCCGGCTGACCATGTCGCGCGGGGCCAGCTCCATCGCCTTCGGCGCGTACCGGCTCATGAAGCGCTCGCCCTCGGAATTGAGCAGCGTGCCGCCCTCGCCGCGGGCCGCCTCGGAGAGGAGGATCCCGATCCCGTAGATGCCGGTTGGATGGAACTGGTAGAACTCCATGTCCTCGAGCGGGATCCCGTGGCGGTAGGCCAGGGCCATCCCGTCGCCGGTCAGCGAGTAGGCGTTCGAGGTGATCGAGAACATCCGCCCGTTGCCGCCGGTCGCGAGCAGGACGGCCTTGGCCCCGAACGTGTGGAGCTCGCCGTCCGCGATCCGGTAGGCCACCACGCCGGCCGCGCGCCCGCCATCGCCGCCCTCGCCCCCCTCGAAGAGAAGGTCCACCACGTGGTACTCGTCGTAGAAGCGGACACCCGCCTTGATGCAGTTCTGGTACAGCGTCTGGAGGATCATGTGGCCGGTCCGGTCCGCCGCGAAGCAGGCCCGCTTGACCGGGGCCTCGCCGAAGTTCCGGGTGTGGCCGCCGAAACGGCGCTGGTCGATCCTGCCGTCGGGCGTCCGGTTGAACGGCAGGCCCATGTGCTCGAGCTCGATGACCGTCTCGATCGCCTCGTGGGCCAGCACCTCGGCCGCGTCCTGGTCGACGAGGTAGTCGCCGCCCTTGACGGTGTCGAACATGTGCCACTCCCAGTGGTCCTCCTCCTGGTTTCCCAGGGCCGCGCAGACGCCGCCCTGGGCGGCGCCGGTGTGGGAGCGCGTCGGGTAGAGCTTCGTGAGGACGCCCGTCGAGACGCCGGCGCGGGCGAGCTCGAGCGCTGCCCACAGGCCGGCACCACCGGCGCCGACGACGAGCGCGTCGTGGTCGATTCGCATCCGGCGCCTTCCTACTTGACCGGGAACGGGAGGGTCATGACCGCGATCGTGCCCATCAGGAAGAGCGCGATCCCCGTCACGTAGAGCAGCATCGTCAGGGCCGTTCGCGCACCGCCCGCGGTGTAGTCCTGGAGCACCGTCCGGACCCCCATGAAGCTGTGGAGGACGACCATCGTGAGCAGCAGCCAGTCGACGGTCCGCCAGAGGACGCTGCCCCAGCGGTCGTCGATGATCCACTGCGCGGTCTGGGTCGCCGGGTCGAAGATGAAGTGCGTGATCGAGAAGTGGCCGAGCGCGAGCACGAACAGCGCGAGGCCCGACAGGCGCATGAGATACCAGACGCCCAGCTCGAACCCGCTCCGCTGGGGCCGCGCACGGCCGGCCCGGGTGTAGAGGGCCATCACGAGGCTCCTGCCCAGATCGGGCGAAGGATGATGTAGGCGCCCGGCAGGCCGACGACCACGAAGATCACCCAGCTCGCGTACCAGAGCTGCTTGTGGAAGACCGTCGTCGAGGGCCAGAAGTCCATCACGATGATCCGCAGGCCGTTGAGCGCGTGATAGAGGAGCGCAGCGCCGAGCAGCGTCTCCCCGACTCGACCGACGGGGCTCGCATAGAACGTCAGGACCTCGTCGTAGAGTCCGCGGTTCGCGCCCACGAGCCAGATGTCGAGGACGTGGAGCAGGACGAACGCCCAGATGGCGACGCCGGAGATCCGGTGGAATGCCCACGCGAGCATCCCCTCGCCGCCTCGGTACTGAAGGTATCGCACCGGGAGACTCGCCTCCGTGACCGGCCGGGGACGCAGCCGACGCCCAGTGGCCAGGCTCGTCCGGGTGGACCTGCGCATTGTACGGGGTCCAGCGCGGTGCCGACCGCGCCGCGGGAACGGGTGCGGCGCGGGCCGGTGCGGCGCGAACGGGGTGCGGCGCCCGGTGCCGCCCGCGCCGCGCGAGGCCGCCCGCGCCGCTTCACCGGGTCCGGCGCGGTGCCGCCCGCGCCGCGCCGATCCGCTGACCGAAAGCCCCGCGCTGACCCGACGGCCCGCGTAGCAGCCCGGGTGCTCGTACGCCCTGCCGAGCTCCCCGCCGACCGGGATAGCAGCCGGGGTGCTCGTAAAGTCTCAACGGGCTCCTCGCCCACCGGGATAGCAGCCGGGGTGCTGGTAAGTCCCGCTGAGGGCTGGACGCAGGCGTCGGGGGCCCTCGATCACGCTCCCGGCGATCTCCGCAGGACCGGCGGCACCGGAATCGGGGGCGATTCCGGTCCTTACCAGCACCCCGAGTGCTATCTGAAGCAGTGGGCCCGGGCGCCGCCCACGGTAGGCCGAAGCGGGTCGAGAGTGGACGGAAGCGGCGGCCACGGTGGCCCGAGCGGCCGGCGCCGGCCCGTGCCGGGCCGGTGGGTCAAGTCCCAGGACGTGGTGTAACAGCAGGCGCAACGCATCCTCGCGCCCGGGTCTGATCAGCTCGCCATCAGCAGGGCCGGGCTCACCTCCTCGGGTTCGGTGGACGGCGCGTCGAGCGCCGCCATGGTCTCGGGCC
>JBBQRX010000083.1:0-5809 GCA_038214375.1 Candidatus Limnocylindrales bacterium | reverse complement strand
CACGTCACCGAAGTACTCGCCGATCCAGGTGACCCCGGCGATATCGCTGGTCGGGTAGCGGAACGTGCCGTCAGGATTGAACTGGCGGTCCTGGATCACGAGCGGGATCTCGTAGGCGCCCCCCGGGATGCCGATCGGGTTGGGTTCTGCGCCGGTGTCGTACTGGTCGCGCAGGATGTAGGCGGCTGCCAACCCGGCGAACACGTTCAGGCGCGTCGTCCCGAGGCCGTGGTCGTGGAACCAGAGCAGGGACGCAGGCATCTGCGGCATCTGGTTGCTATAGAAGACGCGCTGGGTGTCGCCCGGGCCGAAGCCGTTCGGCGTTACTGTCGGATTGCCATCGCTGGCGGCCGCCACGAAGCCCCCGTGCAGGTGGGTCATCAGGCGTACCTGGTTGCCGAGCGGCGTCAGGCGCGTATCGACCGGGATCCAGGCTGGGTAGGTTTCCGGCAGGTCATGGGTGTAGCTCACCTCGAGCGGGGTGCCGCTTTGGGCCACGATCGCCATCCCGAACGACCCAGCCTGACCCGCGAGCCCGGAACCGTCGTCGTACGCCCAGATCGGGGTCGGCGGCATGTCCGGATGGAGGCGGCGCGTGATCTGGGTCTGGGTGAAAGCGTAGCGGTCAGGTCCGCTCGGGGTCGCCACGACGATCCCCGCCCCAAGGCGCGGCAGCGGTTCGACGTACTTGACGAGCTTGCCGCCCCTCGCACCGCTCACGAGCGGCGTTCCCGCCCACGCTGGGACCAGCAGCGCGGTGCCGATCCCGACGCCGTACCCGAGGAAACGTCGCCGCGTCATCGGTTTCATGGCCACCACTCCAGTTCTGGGGCATCGTCCACCGGCGGGGTCGGCATCGTACTCGCCGGCAACCCTGGCACGTAGCGGAGGCCGGCCCATCATCAATAGGCCGAAGGGCACGGGCGTGCCGGTCGAGAGAGGATGGAGCGGGAGACGAGGTTCGAACTCGCGACATGCAGCTTGGAAGGCCTGGGCGCGTATGCGTAACAGCACCGTGCTCAGGGGCGCGAGCGAAACGTGTCCAGTTATCGCGTCGTGCGAGGCGCCCCACTCGCTGCCAATGCATCCTCATCGATGCGTACTCGCGGAACCCAGGTCGCTCTTGAGTCGGCACCAAGGCGCCCCAACGCGGCGACGTCGACGGGCTTGATCGAGCGGGTACCCGAGGTCGAAGCGACCCCGGTCGTCGTCCAGGCCGACCACCTTCCGGCTACAGAAAGACCCCCGACGGTCGAGCCGTCGGGGGTCTTGTCCGCTCGTGCGCAGGACAGTCAACGTGCCGCCGCGTCGATGAATCCGTTGATCCACGCCAGCCGATCTGGGACATCGACGCGGGTGTCGTACCCGGCGCCACTGCAGTTGGAGTTGGTGACGAACGAGTTGACGGCGAGGACAACGTTCGTGCCCCCGAGGAGGTCCGGGCCGCCGGAGTCACCGAAGCAGGTGCCGCCCTTGTCGCCACCCGGGTTCATCGTGACCTTGATGACATTGTCGCTGCCCTTGAAGTTGCCCGCGATCAACTGGCCCGGGGCGTAGTTGCGAATCCGCGGGCCTGCCCAGCGGTCGTACGGGAGAACGCCGGGCGCCTGAACTTGGTACTGGACGCCGTAGCCGACGTAGTCGAGTGCGGTCTTGTTGGCAAGCGTGTCCACAAGCCCGGCGGCTGGGAGCGTCGCAAAGGTCGTGATCGGGGCTGGCTGGCTCAGGACGACGATCCCGACGTCACCGAACGAGAAGCCGGGCAGGCCGCCAGCGAACGGGGACTGGTAGTCCGGGAACGTGTAGGGCATGCCCTCAATCGACCCGCTTCCCGCTCCGCCGAATGGGTAGAGCGGGCGCGGGTAGTGGTTGTAGGTGACGTCCGGGTCCAGCCAGATCCGGGCGGCGACCGCTCCCTCGGTGCAATGGGCTGCGGTGAGGACGACGGTCGGTGACAGGAGCGCCCCGGTGCATCGCCATCCGGGCACGCCCGGTGCAGAGTCGAAGACGAGCAGGCCGACATATGGGTGGTTGTTGCCGTCCGGAGTCCCGTTCGTGACCGCGACGGCCGGGCCGACCAGAGTCAACGCAAGTACCGCGGCGGCCGCGGCAGCTACTAGCCTTCTCTTCACGTACAGAACCTCCGAGGACGTCTCGCGGGTCGGTCCCGCCAGTGGCTCGGCGCGGACCCGGCGGCCGGGTATGGACCGCGTGTCAAAGCCTCCCGCTGTCGCCGCAATGCTGTCCCGGCGGCCACGATGAGACAAGGGCCATCACGCCCGACGTAACGGTGGTGGTGCGTCAGGGCACCGGAGGGTAGCGGCCTCGGAAGCCCGCTGCGCGTCCCATCGCCCGAGGACGGCGGAGGCCGGTTTGGAGCCGGCGTCGTTCGGCCGCGGCGCGGCACATCAGGCTGCGTGTCGTCGTGAGCACGAAGGGGGACGTGGAGCGGGAGACGAGGTTCGAACTCGCGACATGCAGCTTGGAAGGCTGCCGCTCTGCCAACTGAGCTACTCCCGCTCGGTGTCGCGCTCCGCTACAGCGTCTAGCTGTTTCCCAGCTTGACCACAACGCTCCTACAGCGCGTAAGTCTCACCAGCTTCGAGTTCCCGGTGAGCGTGATATTGCGCTGAGGCTGCATCCGTCATGGTCAGATCGATGAGCACTCCACCAACTATAGCCGAGGGGTCCGGGGCATCGCGCCTGGGTCAAGGCCAGCAGCGTCCCGGTGCGCCGCTCTGGCGCCTGGGCCGACGTCGGTCCGGACGTCTACGTCCGACGCGGCGGCGAGTGGGTGAAGGCGCAGGTCTGCTCGGCCTCGACCGGAAGGGACGAGCGCTACCGAGTCAACGGCCCCGCGACGCCGCTCGTCGCGGTTCAGCGCGCGCCGGAATCAAGAAGAAGCGGCGCCTCGCGGCGCCGCTTCTTGCTACTGGACGGGTGGGTTACTTCGAGGTCAGGACCAGCTCGCCGCAGGCGACCGGCAGGGTGGCCCAAGCGGGGAGGCCGGGCAGCGAAGCGACGGTGCGGGGGAGCGGCATGGCGTTCGCGTCCGGAGAGATTCCGTGGATGACAACGTGGCGAGTGCCAAGCTTCAGCGCGGTCTGAATCTCATCCTGGATGTGGGCGCGGCTGCCTTCAGCGGAGTACGTGTACGAGCCACTCGCGTCGGCAACCGGGAAGTCCAGGTCCGACGAGGCGCCGGTATTGATGGTCGAGTCAAGACTGACGAGGATCGGGCCGTACTTCGGCAAGCCTTCGATGACGTCGACGAAGCCGTCGCCATTGGTATCGTCACTCGCATTCGGGCATCGCGGTCCCGCGTGGATATGCTGCGGATGCAGCGTCAGCGGTGTGACGCCGTCGACCATGATTTGGACCGTGACATCGTTGCCCTTCAGCGAGACAGTCGCGGTTCCCCTGGCGGTCGGGATCGTGTACGTGACGTTTCCCACCGTATGGCTGCCCGCGTTGAGCGGGTTCAGCCTCGCGGTGTAAGTCTGACCAGCCGAGCCGGCGAGGACAGGAGTCGCGACGAGGCCCGCGAGGGCGATGCCGGCGATCATGCGGCGTCCGAGGTGCATCCAGTTTCTCCTTGTGCATCATTCACTGTCGTCCTGTTGGCGACTGTGACATTGGATACGCGTCGGCTCGAGCGGCGGATCACCCATCGACGTTGCACGTGCGCGACAAAGACCTCGCTGCGGCATTTCGTCGGACGCGCGATCGGCAGATCCGGGGCGAGTTGCGGCGTCAGAAGGTCCAGCGGGGATGTCGACGGGGCGACCACCGGGATGCCTGCGCGCTTGCCGCGGCCGCCATCCGGGCCGGGCACCCTCGCTGTATGCCCGGACGCCCCGCCTGCTCGGCGAGACCGGGACCGCCCGGGCGTGCCACGCTACGCCGCCAACGGACCCGACACGCAAGGAGAGGAGGTGAGGACCAGGGGATGAGGAGGACGCCCCGCGTCGGCCGCTGACGCGGCCTCCGAGGGGGGTGAGGTTCTGGCACAGGCGCGCATCAATCGGGAGCGCGATCGGGCGGCGCTGCTGCCGAACCTGGGCGAGGACCTCGGATGCTGGCCGCCATGCGATCGTCGAGGCGACCTTCGAGAGGATCGACGTCCTGGGCGTGACGAACGACGCGTTCACGCTGACCGCTCACGCGAAGGCTCGCGGATGGGATGCGGCCTTCGGCCCCGCCGCCGCGACGCCCATGATCAGGCTGATGTTGCAGGCGAGGCCGTCGGTTGCCCCGAAGACGACCGGGCGGACGACCGAGGCGCCGCGCGTCTCGAGAGGGCGCGCCGGCGGCGCGGTGATGCGGGCGACGGAGGCGGAGATGGCGGCGATCGGGTTGACCGAGCTCCGGGCAGGCGTGGATGGCCAGCCGAGCATCACCGGTGACGTCCCGCTTCTCAACGGACCGCTATGGGCTCCTTGAAGGGTCGGAGCGGTCGAGACGCCGCGCAGGATCCTCCGGCACTCCGGCGGATGGCTCGAGGTGACGACGGAGAACCCTGCGGGTCATCCATGACGCCGCCCAGCCAAGCGGGAGATATCGAACAGGCAGAAGCATGAGGCCGGCCCCAGCAAGCTCACGAGTGGCCGGGTGCCGGGCGGCGCCGCGAATCAGGTCGCGAGCGACCGCACGATTGCGCAGATCCTTCACGAGGGCGCGGCGATCGTGGACGGCGCGCCGGGCGACGCCGCGAAGGGTCCCGGAGTGGGCGGCCGCGACGATCAGACCGCGCGTCTCCGGAAAGGTGCCGAGGCCGACAAGACGGATGACCCGGTTCACGACAGGCAGCGCCACTCATGAGCCTCCTGGCGGGCCACCGACGCGGGGATGGCTGCCTCGAGTCGTGAGCGACCCCGCGTTGCCATTCGCCGGAGATGGTGACTCGGACGGACCTGACTGCGTGCTCGCGGGTGGCCCGCTCCTAGCCGCGGAATCGACCGCGGCCGAAGTAGCCCAGAACGAAGAGCACGATCAGGATGATGACCACGACGATGATGATGGTTTCCACACTCATGACAGGTGCCGCCTCTTCCTGGTAGCCCGAGATAGCACGCCTGCACAGAACCGGCGCGGCTCGCCGCCTCGGTGGCGGCTCGAGCAGGCTTCACTGTGCGGTTTGACCGCGATTACGTCATGACGATCGGTCATCCACACCCGGATCGCCGCAGCCTCGGCGGCATCTGGCAGTCCTGCGAAGCGTCCGGTGCTGAACCGGGGGTTGCCGCGGACGGACGCCGGTACCGGCACCCCGGCATCCGCACAGATCGCGTGGACCTGGCACTTGAGGCGGGAACGGATCCGAACGAGCGAGCTGCGCATCCGCACCAGCCGCCGGAGCTCGCGGACCGGCGGCGGCGCGATCCAGGCCCCGGGCAGCAGGTTGGTGCGCGACAGGTGGGCGAGGGTCGCCGCGTCGATCGCGTCGTTCTTGGCCCGGCCGACACCCACCGCCTTCTGGCGGCGGCTGATCCGGGCCGGCGCGCCCCGTCGGCCCGGTGGGTCGAACAGGTCGCCAACCAGATCCCACTGCTCGGCGGCTGACCACGATGGCCCGGGGCGAGCAGGGGCAAACCGAGCCATTCATCCTGTGCCCGGCGACCCTGTTGCTGACGGCGCATCCGCCGCTGGGGGCGCCGGCCCTGTACTCTGAGCTTTTGTCAACCTGCGTGGAAACTCCCTTCCGGGTTGACGTGATCAGGCTGCTCGCACCTCCTCCTCCAGGTCCTGCGGTGGCCGCCTGACGAGGACCCCGTCGCGGAACGTCTCGCCGCCCAGGACCAGGGCCATG
>JBBQRX010000082.1:0-5915 GCA_038214375.1 Candidatus Limnocylindrales bacterium | reverse complement strand
GATCGGGCGCGCGGACGACGACCGGCTGTATGCGTTCAAGAAGGGGTCGGGCCTCGTCGTCGGGATCGGCGACGGCTTCACCTGCATCTCGTCGGACCTGCCCTCGATCCTGCCGCTCACGCGGAACGTGATCCGGCCGCTTGACGGCGAGATCGTGACGCTGTGGGCGGACCGGATCGAGGTTCGCTCGGTCCCGGACGGCAGCCTCGTGGACCGCCCGGTCGAGATCGTCACCGAGTCGATGGACGCGGTTCGGAAGGGCGGCTACGCGCACTTCATGGAGAAGGAGATCCACGAGCAGCCGCAGGTCGGCCGCGAGCTCCTCCACCTGCTGGACGCGAGCGCCGACGTGGCGCCCCTGGTCGAGCAGATGCGGCGTGCGCGGCACCTCTACCTCATCGGCTGCGGGACGAGCTTCCACGCCGCCTCGCTCGGCTCCGTCTACCTCGCCCAGCTCGCCGGCCGGGTCGCGATCCCCGTGCTCGCGCCGCAGTTCATCGCCCAGTACCTGCCCGCGGTTGGCCCCGAGGACGTCGGGGTCTTCGTCAGCCAGTCGGGCGAGACCAAGGACGTGCTCAACGCCCTCGAGGCGGCCGATCGGCGCGGAATGTCCTGTCTCGGCCTGGCCAACGTGGTCGGCTCCACCCTGACCCGCGCCGCCCGGCTCTGCCTGCCGCTCGGCTGTGGCTACGAGATCAGCGTGCCGGCCACCAAGACGTTCACGAACCAGGTGCTGACGTTCCTGTATCTGGCCTATCGCATGGCGGGCAGAGACACGGGTCTCCTGGCGCACGTGCCGGACCTCATGGAGGAGACGCTCACCGCCGTGGCCGACCCGATCGAGGCGATCGCCGGCGAGATCAACAACTGGGACAACCTGTACTGCCTCGGCTACGGCGCGACGTACCCGATCGCCCTCGAGGGCGCTCTCAAGCTCAAGGAGATCACGTACGCGCACTGCGAGGGAATGCTCTCGACCGAGTTCAAGCACGGCCCGCTGTCGGCGGTGACTGCCGGGTTCCCGATCGTCTTCGTGGCGGGGCCGGCCGACATCCCGCTCATCATCAGCGGGATCAACGAGGTCAAGGTGCGCGGGGCACGGACCATCACCATCGCCGAGGAGGATTCGCGCCTGCGCGCGCACAGTCACGACCTGGTGGCGATCCCGGGATCGGACGCGCAGATCAGCGCCCTGCTCGGCGTCCTGCCGCTGCAGCTGCTCGCCTACCGGATGAGCGTGCTCCGCGGGATCGACCCGGACTTCCCGCGGAACCTCTCGAAGACGCTCACCGTGGACTGAAGGGACGCTCAGCCGCCAACTCGCGCGCCGGGGAGCGCCGCCGGCCTGCGGGTGGGACGGGACCGGTCACTCCTGGGACGAAACGCGACCAGCCGTTGCTGCCGGCGGTCAGCGATCGGTGCGGATGACGACCTTGGAGCCGACGCGGCTCGCTGCCGAGGCGAAGGCGGCCGGCGCGTCCGACAGCCCAAACTCGTGCGTGACCACCTCGGCGGGGCGGATGCGGCCGGTCTCAGCCAACGCGATCGCCTGCGGGTAGACACGGTTCATGCGCCGTGCGAAGCGCAGGTCGAGACCCTTGCGCCGGGCGACGGCGGCCGGGAGCGCGGATGCGTCCCCCCGCGCGATGCCGGCGATCACGACCCGGGCAGCCGGCCGCACCAGGGCCACGGCGGTCGCGATCGCATCATCGTCGCCGGCGATCTCGATCGCCGTGTCCAGCAGGCGCCCGCCGAGGGCGTCGAGGATCCGCGCGCGCTCGGCGCCACCGTCGACGAGCTCGGCGATGGCGCCGTCCTCGCGGGCCGCCGCCACGCGGTGGGGGAGCCGGTCGGTCGCGACGACGACGGCGGCGCCCGAGGCGAGCGCGAGGCGCACCAGCAGGCGCCCGATCGGACCCGCGCCGAAGATGCCGATCGACCCGCCCGGCCGGAGGTCCGCGAGCCGGAGGGCGTGGAGCGCCACGCCGAGCGGCTCGAGCATGGCACCGGCGAGGTCGTCGATGGTGTCCGGGAGCGGCACCAGATGGTCGGCTGGCCAGGTGATGCGCTCGCGCATCGCGCCGTCCGTCACGGAGTGGCCGAGAAACCGGACGTCGGGGCAGAGGTGCCCCAGGCCGCGGGCGCACGTCTCGCACCGCCCGCAGGCGAGAGAAGGGTCGATCGCCACCCGCTGCCCGGCACGCGGTCCGGAGGCGATGACGCCGGCGGCCTCATGGCCCAGCACGAGCGGGTGCGACAGCGCCGCGTCTCCGATCGCCGACTCCTCGTACCAGTGCAGGTCCGAGCCGCAGATGCCGACGGCCGTGACGCGCACCACGACCTCGCCCGGGCCCGCGACCGGCTCGGGCTCATCGGCGACGCGGACGTCGCCGGCGCCGTGGAGGCGGACGACCCTCACGCCGGTGGCACCGTGGCCAGCAGCGCGGCTTCCGCGTCGCGGTTCCAGTGCCCCTCCCGGAGGTGCGCGGCGACCTCCGGCAGGCGGGCCGGCAACTCGTCGAGGCGGATCATGCCCAGCTCGTGGAGGGCGGGGAAGACGACGATCTTGCCGCCCGACTGGCGCGCCTCGACCGCGGCCAGCGCGGCCTCGACGCCCTCCATCCCGCACACCGCGTCCAGCGAGACGTTGGTGTCGAGACGGCCGGCCTCGAGCCGCCCGAGCACGACCCGCATGTCACGGATCTCCGAGCCACTCGTGCCGAAGAGCCAGATCCGGTCGCGGAGGATCGCGTCCAGGTCCAGCGGCGCGCGCGTCCCCACGGCGAAGCCGGCGAAGAGGTTGACCCGTGCGCCGGGAGACGCCATCGCCACGGCCTGGGCCACGAGGGCGGGCGCGGGGACCATCACGCCGACGTAGCTGAAGGCGTGCTCGGGCGGGGACGCGACCCGGGAGTTCGCGAACGAGGCGCCGACACCGGCGGCGGTCGCCAGGGGCGCCGCGATCGCCGCCAGGTGTGCGAGACGGGCGTCATCGATGTCGAAGGCGGCGATTCGCAGGTTCGCCAGCCCCGAGGTCGCGGCGCGGATGACGTGCATGAACCCCATCGGGCCCGCGGCGCCGATCACGGCCACGGCGTCGCCGTCGCGCAGCTCGCCGTCGACCGGGATGCGAGCGTATCCCTCGAACGCCGAATCGCGGGCGGAACCGGTCCATCGGATCCCGTCGTAGTGGATCCGCCCGACGTCGATGGCGACCGCCCGACCGACCGTCTCCCCGCCCAGCACGATGTCGATCGTGCCACCGGTGGCCAGGTGGTCGGCCAGCACCTCGATCCGGGCCGCGTCCGCGCCCGCGTACACGATGTCGTCGAACCGGTCGTCGCCGATCTCGCCGATGTCGGCGGCATGACGTGGCGCAAGCCCGTGCTCCCCCACCGCTTTCTCGATCAGGGCGGCCTCGGGACCCGGCCCTCCGAGGTGGATCGTCGTGACCTCGCGGGGCGTCGCGTCCTCCAGGAGGGCGCCCAGGTCCCGGACCGCGTGCCCGGCCTCGACGACGACCAGCAGCCTGCCGTCAGGCTTCAGGGTCCTGCGCTCGGTGGACGCATACGACTTCTCGACGCACGCCCACGGCTCCAGCAGCGCCACGGCCGACCCGGACGGTGTCTCGTCCACCGGGATCAGGAACCGATCCCCGGTCTCGGGGTCAAGGATCATCCGCTCGTCCAGCAGCACGTACTCCTGGAGCCCACCCTCGAAGTTGTAGCCGAAGGCCGCGTTCGAACCGGCGGTGGGCAGGTGGCGGTAGTCCGTCTGGACCAGGCAGCGCTCGCCGACGCGGTGCCGCCGCACGTCGTCGCCCACCGCGACGATGCGCCCCGAGACCTCATGGCCCGGAACCCCCGGGATCGAGCCGGGGACGTAGCTCGGGATCTCCGCGAGCACCTCCGGCGCGATGCCCTCCAGGACCTCGCCCTTCCGGGGATGCTCCGCGAACGCGTGCAGCAGCTTGGTGTCGGAGAAGCAGATGCCGACGGCCTCGACCCTGAGGAGCACCTGGGTGGGTCCGGGCACGGGGACGGCCTTGGCCCGGTTATGGATGAGCTTGCCGGGCCCGATGAACTGGATCGCGTGCTGCGTGGTCGGCAGATCAGGCACGTTCGGGCTCCCGTCGCGAGGGCTGGACAGCGTCAACTGAGCATCACCTGGCCGCCGGTCACCGGGAGGGCCTGCCCGGTCTCGTACTGCTGCGCGACCAGGTAGTAGAGCGCCTCGAGGACGTCGGCCGGGGTGCAGCCTCGACCCATCGGTACCTTCGCCTCGTAGAAGCGCCGGACATCCTCAACGGTACGCGCACCCGGGACCTTGCCGGTGCGCAGGTACTGGACGAGCAGGCCGTTCTCCGGGTCCGCCCAGAGGGGCCCGTCGAGGAAGTTGCCCGGGCAGATGGCGTTGACCTTGATGCCGTCCTCGACGAGCTCGAGCGCGAACGACTGGGTCAGGCCGACGCCCCCAAACTTCGATCCGGCGTAGGCGCTGTTGCGGCTCGAGCCCTGCAGCCCGGACTTGGAGTTGATCTCGATGATGTCGGCCCACGACGACGGGTCCGCCTGGTGCTGGCGAGCCATCACGGGGGCCGCGGCCCGGACCGCCAGGAAGTACCCGCGGTAGTTGACACGCGTGACCAGGTCGAAGTCGGCGACCAGCTGGTTCGTGACGCTGCCGGCCCGCAGGACGCCGGCGTTCGACACGAGGATGTCCAGCCCGCCGTACCGGCCGACGACCTCGCGGATGCCCGCCACGACGCTCGCCTCGTCCGTCACGTCCATCGCGACCGCCATCGCCCGACCTGCCCCCTGACGCGCCTCGATCGCGGCCGCGTTCGTGCGCGCCAGGGAGGCGTTGACGTCCGCAAGGACCACGTGGGCGCCCTCGGCCGCGAGGCCCTCCGCGATCGCCAGCCCGAAGCCCTGGGCCGCACCGGTCACCACCGCGATGCGTCCGGTGATACGGCCTCGAGCGCCGTCGCCCGCGGCCACCTGCTTGCGGTAGGCCTCCGCTTCCCACGCCTCGATGAACCGTCGCTCGCCGTCGGTGAGGTGGCGCACGCCGCCGAGGCGGATGGCCGCCTCTCCGACCCGCAGGGCATCGAGGTAGATGTGGCGGGCGGTATCCGCCTGGGCCCAGCTGTCACCGACGGCGAACATCCCGATCCCGGGCACGACCACCACCGTGGGCGGTTCCCCGTGCGCCTCGACGTGCGAGGCGAGGGCGTCAGTGGCCGCGGCCGGGATCTCCGTCGACGCCGTGCCCTCGAGGTCGAGCAGGAGGGGAGCGGATCCTGCGTACACGATCTGGTCGGGGGTCAGCGGGCCGCCCGTGACGAAGGCTCGTCCCTCGGGTCGACGCGTGAACTCGGCCGCGAGCGGCGAGGCATCGAACGCCAGGATCCGGCGTCGCGGGCCCGACAACAGGGTTCGGAGGGTCGGTGCGAGGGCGTCGACCACCTCCACGGCGCGATCTGCGTCAACCGGCTCCTGGGGTTCGTCGGCCGGCGTCGCCTCGAGGGCCGCGGCGATCGTCCGCACCAGCCACTCCGACGCCTCCACGATGTCGCTCGCCGTGTCGGCCGCGACGATCAGGCCGTGGCTCTGCATCAGCGTGATCTGCGGCGCCGGTCCGCCCGTCCGCTTCTCGAACGCCACCCGGGCGTCCGCGATCGCATGGGCGAGGGGCAGGCCCGGGTCGACGTAGGGAATCCACAGGACACGATCCCCGAACAGTCGCTCCGCGAGCGCGGCCCCGTCACGATTGCAGGTGACCGCGTTGATGAGGATGGGGTGGGTGTGCAGGACGAAGCGTTCGGGCAGGAGGGCGTGGAACAGCAGCTCCACGGACGGCCGGCGGCCCCGCGCGTGGGCGAGACGGGACTCGCGAGCGACGCGCGCCACCGG
>JBBQRX010000081.1:0-5996 GCA_038214375.1 Candidatus Limnocylindrales bacterium | reverse complement strand
GAAGAGAGCAACGCCGGCTCCGAAGAAGAGAACCACGATGAGGAGAAGCAGGAGCTCCATCGCCAACCTCCGATGATCAGAGATTCGGCGTCACCGAACCCGCGTGTCAAGAGCAACCCAGCCCACCCACACGGGAGAATGCTCCCGTTCAGAGACGTCGGGCGGATCACTCGCCTGCGGCGTGCGGATAGACGCCCAGGATCGTCCTGCTGGCATCGTCGATGACGATGTTGCCGTTCGAGAGCGGCGTGCCCTGACTGCTCCAGGGAAGGTCGTGGAGGATCAGGAAGTCGCCGGTCGCGCGAACGATCCAGACGATCCGGTCAGGCTGCTCTGCCACCCTCGCGACCGGTATCCCGGGTTCGATCTGGCGAGCATCGCGAGCGAGCGTGGCCGTGACGGTGAAGACAATCGGTGGCACGTGGATACCCGGTGCGGCGAGGCTCGGCGTCTGTTCGTCGAGGTAATGGCGGGCGATGGCTGCGACCTGCGCGTTCGGCGTCACCGGACGGACGCCTGGGGCGATCCCGACCGAGTAGTCCGTGTTCGCCGCCGGCACTTGGCTGACCCGTTGGGCCACAAGGATCCCGATCACGACGAGCACGACGATCGCGGCCATCGAGGTCATGGCCAAGGGCAGGCGCGGTCGCGGAGCCTCACGATCCAGAAGAAAGGCACGTGACCGAGTCATCCGACTGCTCCCGCTACCGCCGCTGCGCGATCGACATCCGCACGATCATCTGCCGCTTCAGGACGCGGCCTTACGGTTCCGACCGCGGAGGCCGGCTTCGGTCCGGCCACCAGTGCGCGGCATCGACCTTCCACCGTTCTTGACGTAGAAGGGTCTGGACTCCTGTGCGGCAACAGGTGTTGGATGCGGCTCCTTCGTGCTATCGGCGGCGATCCCGAAGCACCTCGAGCACGAGCAGCAGGACGATCACTGGGGTCGCCAGAATCGCGACGGTCGCCATGAACATGGGGCCTTGTGCTACGAGCGCCGCCAGGAGCAGGCCGACGATGGCAACCAGTCCGACGAGGCCCGGGGAGGGTCGGCGACCGGTCTTGTCGCCGGCGGCTGTTGATCCGCCGGGGCCAGCCGCAGCCGATCTGAGAGGCGCGCGATCCCTCCGGAGCGCGAGGACGCCGAGACCGACGAGGAGCGGCACCCACACAAACGGGGTCAGGCCCGACGGACTGTGCTGCAACACCCCTTGGACCACGGGGCTCACGAGCGGCAGTTACGGGGTTGCGACACCCGACTCGATGAGCTGGCCGGTGTCGTAGTCGAGGATGACGAACGACGTCTTGGCCTGACCATCGGAGAAGGTCACCTGCCAGACCCAATGGTCCGCCGGTGGGTGCGGGACCTTGGCCTTGGGGGTCGGGATCGGTCCCCGGGTCGGCTCGTCATCCCGGCGCATCGACCTCCAGCTCGGCCGATTCGCCCAGCCCCACTGCGCCGCCACCGACCCCGCCGCTCGGGCGGCGTGGGACGCGAGAGCCGGCAAGGCCGTCATCATCCCCGTCGTCGGAGGCATCCCGGCGGCCGCCATCCGTGCCGAAGCCCCACCACAGATGCTCGATGTCGAGGTTTCGCCCACGCGTTACCAGCATCCGCTCAACGGCGTTTCGGAATCCCACCACGGTGCGATGGAACGCCATGTCCCGTTGGACGTTGTACGGAAGTCGTCGCATTGTCTGGCAGCCTACCCGACGACCCCATTGCCAGGCGGCGCGTCCGCGCGACTGAGCGGCACCCCAGCGGACGATCCGGCCCCGCGCGGTGCCGAGTTTGCCCACCAGTACCGTGAAGGGCGGGCGCGCCGGGCCGATTTTACGCGGGGCCAAACGGGCGATCCTCGTCCTGCCCTTCGCGGCGATGGTCGAGTCGGCCAAGCCGCACGACGTCCAGTCCGCGCGAAGTTCCTCAATGAGCGGCTCTACCCCGCGCCTCCGGCGCTGCCCGGCCTCCGGGCGATCTCGCGCAGCGCTGCTACTCGGGGCTGTCCACGCTCGCGGCGAGTCACGGCCTCAACCTCGAGATCAAGAAGCGACTTCCGACCCGACGCTCCCGCCGACAAGGCCCCGGCGGCAAGTGGCGCAAGGGCAAGCGCACCTTCACGCCGCTGCCCCCGCTCTACGAGGTCGAGAACGCCTTCGCCCGGCTCGGCATGTGGCGACGGCTATCGCGCTGCTACGGGCAGACGGTGCTCGGCGCGCAGTCCTGGCTCGAGGTGGCGTGCGTCGCCTACCTCTGCGGGCGGCTCCGCGTCGAGCCTACCTGACGGTATAGCGCTACCCGGAGACGATGCCCGACGCGGGCGGCACGGCCCCGTCCTGCCAGTCGGCGAGCTTCGCTGGGGTGCACGTCGCAAGGGACAGCTCGAGGTCGCCGGTCGTGTTGTAGGGGAAGTAGCAGCTCAGCCCGACCGCTCGCTCGTGGCCGCCGTCGAGCGTGACCAGCGCAGCTGCCCAGGTCTCGATGCCGTAGCCGAGCCGTGCGGTTCGTGTCTCGCCCGCGTCGGTGACGAAGTGGGTCGGGAGCTCGACCCACGCGACCTGCACCACCTGCGAGCGCTCCGCGTCCGATAGCGCGGCCTGCGCGCCGCTCGAGATCACTCCGCACTCGTCGCGTGCCGGTGGGCAGGCGATCTGCGGGCCGATCCAGATGCCATCGACGAGCCGGGCTCCGGGATCCGTCCAGTGCCCATGGTCTCCGCCGCCGCAGCCCGCGATGATCGCCCCGAGCATGAGCCCGAGGAGACCGCGAGTGCACCTGCGAGGCCTCACCACGCCTTCATCTTGGTGGTCCCGAGGACGCAGGGCAACGGCCCGATAGGCCCAGCGTGCAGGTCCTGGGTCGCCGTGCTCCCCGAGGGGGCGCGGAATGGCCTCAATCGGCTACAGGCTCTGAGTCGCTCCGCCCGACACCATGAACCCATCGTGGCTGGTTCGACGAAGCAGTGGCCCGATCCGTCGCCTTCCGGACGGTCGTTGCGGGATTCTCCGGATGCCGGCGGGCCCGCCCGCTCTGCTACGGTCGGGACATGCACGCACGCCCTGGCACATGGTTGCTCGCGGTCGGCGTGGTCGCCGCCAGCCTCACGTTCGGCATGCTTGCCCAGGTATCCGGTCGCGTGGACATCGGCGTCGGGCTCGAGCAGGACGGCGCCTACGTCCGGATCGCCTCGGTGGCCCACGACAGCCGCGGGCAGCTCGAGGGCTTCGTCCCCGGCATGGTCGTCGTCAGTATCAACTACACGACCCTCCTCCGCCTGCCGCAGTACACGTACCCGGATGTGACGCCCGCCCCTGCGACGCCGACACCGGACGCGACGCCTCCGCCGGAGCCGACGCTGACAGCCTCCGCTGCCCCGTCCTCGGCGCCATCCGCGGGGCCGTCGCTCGACGGGTCCCCGACGGCCTTGGGCACGCCCTCGGCAGCGGCCACTGAGTCGCCCGGGATATCGCCGTCGCCGGAGGCGTCCGCGTCGCCAACCGCATTGCAGTCACCCCCGGCCTCGCCGGAGCTGACACCGGTGCCGGAGCCGACGGCAACGCCGGAGCCGACGCCCAGCCCGGCCGCTGCCGGCGGCGGCACCATCGACAACGCTGGGGGGAGCGGCGACGGCGCAGGAGGTCCGACCCCGGTCCTCGAGCCCCGCGTACCAACCCCGATCGCGATCGATCGCGCCACGTTCGACGACCTCTCGACCGGGGACATCTTCGAGCTGCAGGCGATCACCCCGTACGACCTCGAGCACGGGTCGGGGGATGGCTGGCCCATCACGTACCTCGGCGGCAACCCGTTCGGTTCCCCCACCCGGATCACCTTGGTGCTCATCGCCGGAATCCTGATCGTCGTCGCCGGCGTCTGGCTGCTCGCGAGTGGGCGGGCAGGGGCGTCTGTCAGACCGCTCGCGGTACCGCTGGCGGTTGCGACCGCAACGCCGTTCCTCGTCTGGCCGCTCCTCGCCACCTGGTTCGGCCCCGCCGTGGCCGTTGCCGGTGTGCTCCTGCCGCTGGGAATGATTCCGCTGGCGGACGGTCTCACGGAGCGCATCGCGGAGCTCGATATCCGCCGCGCGGTGCGCATCATCACGGCCGCGACCGCGACGGGCGCCGTCGTCATCGGCTTCATGCGCCTCGGGCTCGATGCGTCGAACGTCGCGGCCGATTGGACACGCTACCTGCTGGTGGGTGCGATTCCGCTCGTGCCCGGCGTGGCGGCGGCCATCCCGATCGCCCGCTCCGCGAACCTGGAGCCAGGTGCCGGAGCGGGTCCAGTCCGGTCCGCGGAGCTGGCCGTGGCCGGCGCGACCCCGGCGCTCTCGCTGGCCACCGTGGCGCTCCTCAACCCGCTGCTCCTGCCCCTCTCGGCGTGGCTGGCGGCGATCGTCGTGGCCGGCCGCTTCACCGTCCGCCCGCTGGCGCGCCTCCTGAGCCGCGCCCAGCTCCAGCGCGATCTCGTCGTGGCAGCGACCGAGGCGGAGCGCGCGCGTGTGGCGGCGGACATCCACGACGACGCGCTCCAGGAGCTGACCCTCCTCGTTCGGCGGCTCGACGGCGCGGGGGACGCCGAGGGCGCGACGATGGCCCGCGGCGTCGTCGAGCGCCTGCGGGCGATCTGCGGCGACCTTCGCCTGCCGCTCCTCGACGACCTCGGCGTCGGCCCCGCGCTCGACTGGCTGGTCCGGCGGATCGAGACGCTCGCGGGCGGCGAGGTTCGTCTCGAGCGGAGCGACGGCGTCCGGCCACCCCCGGACGTGGAGCTGGCCTTCTTCCGGGTGGCCCAGGAGGCGCTTGCGAACGCGGCCCGGCACGGGAAGCCACCGATCGTCGTGCGCTACCACGCGACCGAAGACGGTGCGGTGCTCTCCGTCGACGACGCCGGCCCGGGCATTGCGCCGGGTGCGGCGGACCTCGCCGAGCACGCCGGCCGCTTCGGCCTGCTGAACATGCGCCAGCGCGCCGAGCAGATCGACGCGATCCTCGACGTGCGGCCGTGGCCCGGAGGCGGCACCCACGTCGGCCTCCAATGGCGACCTCACTGAGCCGCCGATGACGACCGCCTCCATCCGGATCGCGATCGTCGAGGACCACCCGGTCGTGCGGGAAGGAACCGCGGCAATCCTCGCAGCCCAGCCGGGGATCACGGTCGAGGGCACCGCCGGGTCGCTCACCGAAGCCCGCGCGCTCCTCGCCCGCGTTGAGGTGGACGTCGTCCTGCTCGACATCCGGCTCGGGGCAGAGAGCGGTCTCGGCCTGCTCGCCCCAATCGACCGGCAGGCGGCCGACTCGCGGCCAGTCAACCGACCGGCGATCATCGTCCTCACCGCCTACGACTACCCGCAGTACGCGGACGCGGCCCTGCGGATGGGCGCGGCGGGGTTCGTGCTCAAGACCGCACCCCTCGGGGAGCTCGTCGCCGCGATCCGGCTGGCAGCTGACGGGGGCCTCGCCTTCCGGGTTCGGCCGAGCGGTCCGGGGTCCGAGCGGCCGACCGCCCGCGAGCTCGACGTCGTCCGCCTCGTCGTCGACGGATGCTCCAACGACGAGATCGGGGCCGCGCTGGGAATCGGCGCCCGCACGGTCGAGACGCACCTGCGCCGGCTCTTCGAACGGTTCGCCATCGCGTCCCGCACGGAGCTCGCCACCCGGGCCCTTCGCGAGGGCTGGCTCGAGATCCCGCCGTCCTGAGAGCATCAGGTTCACGATGTGCTGGCGGGCCGAGAGCCGCTCGCCGGAGCGACCGATCAGCGGGCCGAGCGCCTCGTGCTCCTCGGAAATCGCCGGTCCCCGCGGCTATATCCGAGGCAGGCATCAGTGGCCGTACCCATACGGGGCCATGAGCCCGCTGGTCGCCGCCCGCTGTTCGCCCGAGATCGGGAGCGGTGGAGAAGCGTGACGGTGATCAGGCCGCCCTCGCGGCCTTCTCTCGCTCCCACTCGAGGATGCTCTGCACGATCGCGACGAGGAGCGCGGCGAGCCCGACC
>JBBQRX010000080.1:0-6313 GCA_038214375.1 Candidatus Limnocylindrales bacterium | reverse complement strand
CCGCATGGTCGCGGCCAGGGTCCGGAGCACTCGATCGCCCGCCGCGTGGCCGTCCCGGTCGTTGACGCCCTTGAGCCCGTCGACGTCGATGAAGGCGATGACGAACTTGCCGTTGGTGCGTCGCGCCCGCTCGATCTCGTTCCTCAACGCCAGGCGCCCCATCTCCCGCCGGAAGGTGCCGGTCAGGGTGTCGAGGTGGGCGCGCTGGAGCTCCGCCTCCAGGCGGGCCTTCTCCAGGGCCGCGTCCTCGAGCTCGCCACCCGCGCCGTCCGGTGCTGCCGCGGCTCGCGAGCCCGCGATCGCGTCGCGCTCCGCCGCCGTCCGATCCCTGGCGTTGGCGATCCCGTCGCGCTCCGCGGCCGCGCGATCCCTCGAGTTCGCGATCTCGTCTCGCTCCGCGAGCGTCTTCTGCCGAGCCTCGGCGGCACCGGCCAGCTCCGCGAGCGTCTTCTGCCGAGCCTCGGCGGCAGCGGCCAGCTCCGCGAGCGCCCTCTCCCGTACGTCGGCGGCCTCGCCGCGCGTCATCGCCGCCTTGTACATCGCCTCGGCGATCTCGGCCAGCTCGGTGGCAGCCCGGTTGACTGCCTCCGCGCGATCGAGGGTCTCGTCGGGGTCGCGGGCCTCACCCGTGGTCGTCGCCGAGGTTCCATGGGCGTCGCCCGATGCGCCGGGAGCGGCGGCGCCGACCGCATTCCGCGCCTCCCGCGCCTTCGACTTCTTCATCTTGCGCAGATTCACCGGAGACCCCCGTTGGCTTCGGATGCGAACAAGCCGCGCGAGATCCCTGATCGCGCGACCAGACACGTCAAGTATGGCGCCTCGCCCCGTGAAACGGGACGGGTCCCGGTGCGTGAATGCACCGAAATCTGGGTTGCGCCCGGCGGGATCCCCTATCGCGATCAGCCCGCCGCCGCGCGTCCGAGGGCTCGGCAAGCAGGAAGCCGGGTGGGAGCTCCGGCGCGACCCCCTGCAGGGCCGTGGGTCACCTGGCCAGAAGCTCGTCCGCGGCAGGCGTGCGGCGAATCCCATCCCCTGCCTCGACCACGAGTCCTGCCCCCGAGGCTTCCCGAATCGACGATCGGATACGGAAGAGAGGCAGCCCAACGGCCGCAGCAAGCACCTCGGCCGTTTGGGGAATGGAGCCGGTGGAGGCCCCCAGCGCCTCAAGGAGTTTTCTCCCGGATGGGCTCAGGGTGCCATCCGGGTTGATGCAGGCCACTAGTTCTTGCCGCTTCGCGTGGCGGCCTCAACTGGAGCCGGCTTCTTGGTGAAATACCAGTCCTTGGTGCCGGGCAGCCCTTCCGCCATTCGAGCTTCAGCCATCTCCGCGGTGGCCGGCGCGGACAGGATGACTTCCCTCCCGGGCTCCCAATTCGCGGGGGTGGCGACGTTCGCAGCGTCGTTCAGCTGCAATGCCCGGACTACGCGCAGGATCTCGGCCATGTTGCGCCCGGTCGTGAGCGGGTAGTAGATCATCGCCCGCAGGATGCCCTTGGGGTCGATGAAGAAGACGGCTCGCGACGCCTCGGTCTTGGACTCACCCGGCATGATCATGCCGTACGCCCGGGCCACCTTGGTGTCGAGGTCGGCGATTATCGGGAAGGGAACGTCAACGCCCATCTTCTCCTTGATGTTCCTCACCCAGGCGATGTGGCTGTAAACGCTGTCCACGGACAGACCGAGCAGCTCAACACCAAGCTGCTGGAGCTCCGGGAAAATCTCGGCAAAGCCGATGAACTCCGTGGTGCAGACCGGCGTGAAGTCCGCCGGGTGCGAGAACAGAATGAGCCAGCGGTCTCGGAAGTCGGCAAGCGTGAGAAGGCCGTGCGTGGTGACGGCCTCGAACTCGGGAGCAGGCTCGCCCAGACGCGGCAGGCGGGTTACGGCGGAGGCGACTTCGTCGGCCATCACGTTCTCGGGCATCGGTTCGATCTCCTTCGGGTTCGCATGGGCCCGATGGACCTCGTGCCCACGGCCCACAGTACGGAAGGGCCCAGGTGATTAGGACGCTAGCACGCCTGGCAAGGATGGATGACAGCGTCACCGAGGGCCGCCTGCCGAGCGTGGCCGATGAGGGGAGACAGCGGGAGCCTGACTCTTCCGACACAGCAGGGCCGCTTGACCCGGTCGACCGAGCAGGCGCGTGTGTTGCCCTAACACGATGACTTCATCGGGTCGGGCGGAGGGTCTGCCCGCCTGGAGACCGCTCGCCCGGACCGTCAGCGGTTCGGTCGGCAGATGGGGGTTGCGCGAAGGAGGGTTCGTCGATAAGGTCGACATGGCGTCCCCGCCTCGCGAGAAGGCCTGCCCATGCGCACGCCCCGGTCCACACCTGATGCCTCTGGCGGAACCGTGCATGGCGCTACCGGCCGCCGACCCCAATCGATCGGAGCAGCGGCCCTGCCACGCGGCAAGATCGAACGCCCGACTGGTCCTCACGCTGACCTCACAATCGCCGACATCCCCGACGCGGTGTTCGCGACCGATCTCGAGAACCGGATCACACACTGGGCCGACTCTGCCACCGCGTTGTTCGGCTACTCGGCGGCCGAGGCCATCGGGAGGCCATTCGGGGAGCTGCTGCCGTTCCAAGTGCGCAGCACCGCCGACGAGCAGGGGATGCTCGCCACGATTCGTGAAGGCCGGACCTGGCGCGGCGAGGGCACCGTTCGTCTCCGTGACGGGACGGAGCGCTGGATCGAGTCGACCATCAAGCCGTGGGCGGTGGACGGCACCATCGTGGGCAGCGTCTCGGTCAGCCGCGATGTCACGGCCACGATCGAGACGGAGCGGCACCTGACCGATGAGCAGCGCTTCGTCGATGGTGTCCTCGAGGTAGCGGCGTCCCTTGTGATCGTCCTCGACCCCGCGGGAATCGTGGTCCGGTTCAACGCGGCATGCGAGCGGCTCTCCGGCTACCGCGCCGACGAGGTGGTCGGACACCCGATCTGGGAGCTGCTGATCCCGCTCGAGGAGCTGGGTGACGTGCAGGCGACGTTCGCGGACCTTCGGGCCGGCACATTCCCGAGCAGCTATGAGAACCACTGGGTCCGGCACGACGGGACAAGGCGGCTGATTGCATGGTCAAGCACGTGCCTCACCGACGACGCAGGTGCCGTGACCCACGTGATCGGGACGGGCGCGGACATCACCGAGCAGCGCCGCACGGACGACGCGCTGCGTGGGGTCGCGGCCGTGGGGCAAGTCCTCGCGAGTCATGGGCCGACCGACAAGACGCTGGATGCGGTCCTCGGCATCCTGGCGGACCACATGGGTTATCGCCATCTGGCGCTGCTCATCGCCGAGGGCGATCGCCTGCGGGTGGGCGCCGCGCGGGGATTCGATGACATACCCGCAGTCATTTCCGTGGGCATCGGGATCGTGGGGCGCGCCGCGCGAAGCGGCAGGGCGGAATGGGTCCACGACGTGCTGACCGATCCCGACTACCTCGCCGCCAACCCGAGCGTGAGGAGCGAGATCGCCATTCCGCTGCGTGCCCAGGAACGAACCATCGGCGTGCTCGACCTCGAAGGAACGGCGGACGCGCCCCTTGCCGAGCGCGACTTTCGGCTCGCGCAAGCCGTTGCCGAGCGGATCGCGAGCGCTCTGCTGCTGGGCCGCGAGCAGCAGGCGCTGGCCCAGCGCGCGCAGCTGCTTGCGGCGCTGAGCGAGTTCGCCCGTGCGACGAACGGGATACTCGACCCGGACCGGCTCGCCCCGGCGCTGATGGAGGCGCTGACCCAGATCTTCCCGGGCGACGTCATGACCCTGACGACGCTGGTCCGCGCGACCGGCCGATACCATCTGACCGCCGCGCATGGCGTCGCCGGATCGATCATCGGGGCGGAGGTGCCGCTGGGCGACGGCCCGGCGGGCCGCGCGATCCAGGAGCGCCGATTCATCGGTCCGATCGAGCTCCACCGAGCCGACTACGCCAGCGCGCTGCGCGACGCGATCCCGCTCGACGCGCTCGTGTCAGCGACGGTCCCGCTCGTTCGAGACGAGGTGGTCCTGGGGGCGATCTCGGTGGGCCGCGCGAACCTCGAGCATCCCTTCTCGGATGTCGAGTGCGAAGTGATGCAGCTACTGGGCGCCCAGGCGGCGCTCGCGTTCGCCAACGCCGAGCTCCACCGGGAGGTGTCCGAGCTGGCGATCCACGATGGCCTGACCGGGCTATACAACCGGCGCCATTACGACGCGACGCTGGACCTCGTGTTCGCTCGCTGGCGGCGCGTCGGAGGCAACGCCGACCTCGCGGCGATCATGTTCGACCTCGACCACTTCGGGCGGTTCAATGAGGAGCACGGCCATCAGGCTGGCGACGCCGTCCTGCGTGCCTTTGCCGGTATCCTGCATGAGCGATTGCGGTCGAGCGACCTCGTCGCACGATATGGTGGCGAGGAGTTCGTGGTGATCCTTGAGGACTGCGGACTCCCTGACGCGGTCGCCGTCGCCGACGACGTTCGGGCAACCCTCGAGGGGCGGATCATCGAGGGTCCGCTCGGTCAGCGCCTCACCGCCCGCGTCTCGGCCGGCTGCGCCGTGATCGATCCCGCCGAGCCAACGAAAGAGGCTCTGCTGCGCGCGGCTGACCTGGCGCTGTTCATGGCCAAGCGCGGCGGACGCAACCAGGTGGTGGGTGCCTGACGCGCGTTGGGGCGACGCTTTCGCGTGCGGCGGACCCCGCCGCCGTTGTGGGTGCAAGGTCGGGGGTTGAACTCGAGACCACGCGATGAGCGGCGCCCATCGTGGCGAGCTTCGGGCAGCCGGCGCGGGGGTCGTGGCGACGCGCCGTGCCGGCCGAGAAGTGGCAGCCGACCATCAAGCGCACGCGGTGACACGCTGACACGATCGCCAGATGGTGGGCGCCGCTGGGCTGGCCGACAGGGGGGGCCGCGGGAATAGCCGCCCGCGCCGTAAAGGAGGACCTGCCAGAATGGCTTGGTGGATGTCGTCCCGGTGCGGCGCGATGGAACAGGTCGCCTCGTCGCGGTCGGCCCGATCGAGGCTCCGGTCGCGCGCCGGCGCTAAACGCTCAGCACCTTCATGACCTCGTCGCCGTAGTGGTTGATCACCTTCACCGCGATCTTCCCGGTGGTGGGCTTCGGGAACGGGCGTGAGACCGTGGAGTTGATCGTCGCCCAGGCCTCGTCGCTGATGTCGGCCCGGAGGGCGCGGCGGAGCTTGTCGTAGGGGTCGTCGGCGCCGGTGAAGTAGGCGTGGCGCACGAAGAAGGCGTCGCCGTCATAGTTGGTGTCCAGGAACCAGGCGGCGATGTCGTCCACCGAGGAGGAGCGGAGCTCGCCGGTGGTGGGGTCGTAGACATCGAGGCCGTGGATCTCCACCACGAGGCGGCCGTCGCCCGCCGGGCGAACGTCGATGTCGGGCTCGCCGAAGACCATGAACAGGTTGCCGGTGCCGGTCTTCTTGAGCAGCTCGTCGCCCATCGAGAGGTCGGGGTTCATGCGCGCCTGGAGGATCGTGAGGCGGCCGAGCTGCCCCGCCTCCTCGCCGGCCAGCGGGTCGAAGGCGAAGCCGCACACGACGAGCAGGTCGGCGAAGTGGACGGCCTCCTTGGCGGCGTCGCGGACGAGCTCCGGGCCGACGGTGCCGAACTCGGGGCCGATGGCGATGGCGACGGTCTTCGCCTGCCCGGCTTCCTGGTAGTCACCCACGCCCTGGACGAAGACGCCGGGGTAGGGGTCGAGGCGCGTGAACTCGAGCCGCTCCTTGCGCTTGGTGTTCTGGACGCCCGCGCGGCGGAGGTTGTCGAGGATGCTGCCGACGAAGCGCCCGGCGTCCTGGGCGGGCGTGGCCTCGGCGGCCTCGAGGTCCTCGGGACCGTCGATGAGCACCCGGTGCGGCGACAGGCTCTCGACGGTGAACGGGCCGGACACCCGGACGACCTTGTTGTCCTGGTACGGGCGATCGAACAAGGTCTCGCTCTCGGCGTGGCGCGCGATGGCGGCGTCGATCTCGGGGCGCGTCATGCCTTCGCGGATGTCGGGGTTCTGGGCGATGGACTTGAGGGTCACGTGCGGCACGCGCTCGTACACGAAGCCCCGGCGAACGTCGTTCGTCGGCCGCTCCATCGACATCGAGCGCGCCTGGCCGGTGACCTCGGCCTCCTTGCGGATGCCGGCGTCGGAGTCCGCGAGCAGGTAGTACGGGTACTTGGCGGCCATCAGGCGCGAGCGCGCGAGGGCGAGCGCGACCCGGCTGGTGTCGATGGTGATCCAGCGGCGGCCCCACTGCTCGGCGACATAGGCAGTGGTGCCGGAGCCGCACGTCGGGTCGAGGACGAGGTCGCCTG
>JBBQRX010000079.1:0-6591 GCA_038214375.1 Candidatus Limnocylindrales bacterium | reverse complement strand
GGTGGTCATCGCTCCGCAGGGCGCTGTCCAGCAGCCCGCAGCCGGCCGTCGCCGACAACGAGGCAGCTGCCGTGGCCTCGTACCTCATCCGGCTTCAGCCGTACCTCGGCCAGGTCGAGCGAGTGCTCATGGAGGAGTGGCCGGCGGCGCTCGGCACCGGCGACCTCGACGAGGTGCAGGCGACGGTCGAGCGGACGATGCCGGTGCTCGTGCGCGCCCGCGATTTCCTGGCCATCGAGGCGCCGCCCCCGATGTTCGGTGTCGCCGCCCCGCGCATGCGCGGGGCCATCGACGGCTACATCGCCCGGACCGGCTGCCAGTGGCGCTACCTGCCCGCCTGCTACCCGCCCTGGGAGGCGGTCTGGCAGCAATGGCGGCGGTGGCGCGCGAGCGGCGTCTGGGCGACCGCGATGGAGCGGATCGCCGAGATGATCCGCACGCGCCACGGGCGCACGGCAACACCCTCGATGGTGATGATCGACGGCCAGACCGTGCGCGGCGGGCGAGCCGGGCCGACCTTCCACGAGAAGGGTGGTCGTGGCGGGCGCACCAACGGGGCCAAGCGCAGCGTCGTCATCGACATCCTCGGGCTTCCCCTCGCCGTTTCGGTCGAGTCAGCGCGTCCGCACGACGTGAGCGCGGACCGCCGGCTGCTCGACGCGACCCTGCCCGCCCTCGGCACGGTCAAGGCGGGCGTCGCCGACCGGGGCTATCGCGGCCTCGGCAAGATGACGGCCAAGAAGGGCATCAGGCTCGACATCAAGGCCCCGCCGAAGGGAACCGCCGGCTTCACGCCGATCGCGCCGCTCTACCGCGTCGAGCACGCCTTCGCGCGCCTGGGCCGCTGGCGGCGGCTGTCGCGCTGCTACGAGGGGAGCGCCGAGAGCGCCCGCGCCCGGCTCGAAGTCGCCGCCCTCGGCTACCTGTTCGCGCGCTCGCGGGCCGAGCCGGCCTGAGGTTCGCCGGTCCTGCGCGCGCCACGTATAGCGTCCTCGATCCACGACCGGGGCGGCGTGCCGCGCAGCCCCTCGGGCGTCCAGAACACGCGGCAGCGAGGGGTGTAGTCACCCAGATCCCGGTAGCCGGGATCGATGTCACGCCCATCCACGCGGATCGTCGGCGATCCCGGGAACCGCAGAGCATCAGCGATCGCCGGATCCGACGCTTCGATGTCCTCGACCGGAGTTCCCGGCGCAAGGTCTGCGATCACTTCTTGGAGGAGCGCACGCGCCGGGACGTGGTTGGGGCAGCCCGCGAACCAGAGTAGTTCGACCTTCATCAGGCGCAGCATCGCACAACGTGCACGACCGGGCCATTTGCAGTCGAGTTCATTCACAGGCTCTGCAGCATCGAGATGTATTCGTCACGGTGCCTGCGTAGGTACGCCTCGATGGAGATGAGCTCGGTGGCCTCGATCCCGCGCTCCATCAGGGCCATGGAGGCGAGGAGCCGCGCCGTGCGTCCGTTCCCATCGTTGAACGGGTGGATGGCGACGAGGTTCAAGTGGAGGAGCGCCACCCTGATCAGGGTCGACATGTCGGTCGACCGTCGGAGCCAGTCGACCAGCACCGCCATCAGTGTCGGCACGACCAGCGGGCTCGGGCCGGAGTAGACGCCGACGTTGACGTCATCCCCAGGTCCACGGTAATCGCTGGCTCCGACCTACCGCTCGTCGTCCGGATCGGCCGGGTCGCGATGCCGGCCGTCGCCGCACGCGTCGCAGTCGTCGCCGGGCCACTCCGCGGGACGCTCGCACCCGCAGGTGCAGCCGCAGCGCGCCTGGTCATCGTCGTCGAGGATGCCACTGCCGGCCGCCAGGACCAGACCCTCTGGTTCCGTCACGTCGAACGGGTCGAAGTCGAATTCGTCCACGCGTCAGTCCTCCAAGGCCGACCAGACCGGCCCGCCGGTCATCCGCCCGCGGGCCAAAAGAGTCTCCAAAGCCCCGGGATCTTCGTGAAGCCCGGAACGCCGAACCCCGAGCCCATGAGGACCGGCCGAGCGGGATGCGCCGGGTTGAAGGCGTCCTCGGGCCGCTGTGGGTCGGTTGACTCATGGTCACCCTCCCGGCAGGAACGCGGCTCTGGAAGCGTCCCGGCATGCGCGCACAAGGTCACGACCCCTGGCATCAGCCCTCGACCCGGAACAGCTCGACGTGAACGGGGTGCTCCCCCGCGACCAGGGCGCCGCCGCGGAGGCGCTCGCCCCGGAGGCGGACGTCGAAGCCCTCCCCGACGGACGGGCTGACGATCGCGTCGCCGGCGGCGACCGATGCCCGGTCCAGCATCCGCCCCAGCGCCCCATCATCCGGATGGCGGTGCGACGGCTTCGGGGCCTGCCTCGCCACCACCGCGCGGCGGTAGTCGGCCCAGGCCGAGACGGCGCCCTCGACGAGGCGCGGCCACTGCTCGGCGAGCGTCGTCGGAGCGTCGAACAGCTCGACCGCCACGATTTTCCCGCCGATGCCCACCGAGATACCCGTCGCGCCAACGGGGCAGGGGAACGCCCGGCCGAACCCGGCCAGGTCCACGGCCTCGCGCTCGTAAAGGTCGTGCAGCGCGGCCGTCTCCGAGCGCGTCCCGAACCGCGCCTCCTTGGCCGCGATCTCGCTCCACACCCGGCCCTGGTCGGCCGCGAACGATCGCCGCCGCGGGGCGGACGGCGCAGCCCCGGGCGACGGCGCACTCTCGTAGGCGGCGACGTCAGCGAGCTGGTCGCTCATCATCGCCCGCATCGCGTAGTCCACCTTGCGGGCCGTCTCGAACCGATAGCCCTGGTTCCAGCGGCCGAGCTCGAGGCACGAGACCGGGATCGCCGTGACCTTCGCCGCGGCCAGCCAGACCGAGACGTTGATGATCCGGTTCTGCTTGCCGCCGACGACCGTGTCGCCGGCGAAGATGACGACCGGCTTCGTCCTGGTGACGGCCTCGATCGCGGGGACCGTGCCCGAACCCTGCTCGCGCAGCTCCAGGTCGCCCGATTGCGTCGCCTGCGCCGACGTGGCGTACGCGGGCTCCCGCGCGACGCCCCACTCCAGTGTCGTGATGACGAGCCCTTCGCGGGACATCGTCACCAGCGGCCTCACCGTGCGGAGGGCATCCCGGACCAGTCCCCGTACCTGTTGCTCGTCCAATCGCTCGCCCCTTTCCCTGTGCCCGGACAGTAGACGGCCCCTGTGACACCTTGGCTGTCACAGGGAGCGCCTTGGTCGGGCCGGCCGGAGTGACAGGCTGTTGTCACGACCGTCGGCGATGATCGGGGCATGAGTGATGGAGAAGATCGCCGGAGAACCCCGGCGATTCCCGAGGTGGAGTCCGGGGCTGGGGACGCGCCGGCCACGCCCCTCCGCATCGCCACCTGGAACCTGAACCACTGGCGCCAGCCGCTGCTGCCCGACGACAGCCGCCGCGGCGCCTGGGACCACCTGGCGACCGGGATCGCGGCGCAGGTCGCGCTCGTCCAGGAGGCCGTGCCTCCGATGGGGCTACCGCGGGAGCGCGCCGTGTATGGCGAGATCGCCGGTCACCGCAACTGGGGCTCGGCGGTGGTGGCGTTCGACCCGGCCATATCGATCGAGCCGATCCGCTCGGTCCGCAACCCGTGGTCCAAGCGCCGCTACCTGCTCGACCGCACGCATCCGGGCTCGGTCGCCGTGGCACGGGTCGAGGTCCCCGGGATCCAGCCGGTCACGCTCGTATCGGTGTATGGCGTGCTGGACGGCTCGGCGCTGTCGTCGATGCACCACGTGGTGGCAGACCTGTTGCCTCTGTTCGACTCGCCCGACGGCGCCCGGGTGATCCTCGGCGGCGACCTCAACGTCACGCAGACGTCGCGGGACGAGCGGTATCTCGCTCGGGCGGATGCGCTGCTCGCGTCCGTGCGCGCCCTCGGGCTCGTCGAGGCCAAGACGCTCGTGACGGAGCCTCCGCCGTCGGCCGTCGGTTGCGGCTGCGGGACGGAATCCGGATGCGGGCACCTCGGGACCTGGAAGGCCTCCGAGCTCGACCACCTCTTCGTCTCGCCATCGCTGGCCGACCAGGTGACGGCGCTGACGCTCGACCCGGGCGTCGTGGAGGCCGGGTTCTCGGACCATCTCCCGATCGTGCTCGACCTCGCACTCGCGGTGGATCGGACGCCGACGCCCTGGGACGAGGAAGCCTTCGCCGTCGAGATCGGCCGACGGCACGGCCCTGCGGCGCGCGGCGTCGTGGAGGCGCTCGTGTCGTGGGCCGAGCAGAAGGAGCGGACGCTCGCGGACGCGGCCGGGGTGACCCTCAAGGGCCTCACCCGCTTCCCGACCAACGGGACCACGGCCGAGCCGGAGCTGATGTTCACGCTCGACGTGCAGTCCGTGCCGCGCGCCTCCGAGGTGATGGTTTCGATCCACGCGGACGGCCAGGTAGTTGTCTGGCTCGGAGGCCTGCGACTGCCGCCGTTCGACACTGAGGACGGCCGCCACGAGCTGCGCCAGGCCCTGAACGCGATCGATGGCGTGCATATCCACCACCGTCAGATCAATGGCTGGCCGCGCTTCCCGTTGTCGACGCTCGAGGACCCGCCCAACCTCCTGCGCCTCGTGGCGGTCCTCGACCGGATCGCGACGGAGAGCCACCCGACGCCCCCAACCGGTGCCGTCGGGCCCACGGGCAACGTCACAGAATGGCCGGCCCTGGCGGCCGGGTCGGTGACGGAGCAATGAGCGAGGAGGTCGGCCCGCGGGCCCCGGCGGAGCGTCGCACCGCCGCCGGCCGTCGCCACCCCTGCCCGCAGTGCGGCTCGCGCGACGTGGCCCGCATCGTCTACGGCGAACCCGCCTGGAACGCTGACTGGGAGGCCAAGCTCGAATCTGGCGAGTGGTCGATCGGCGGATGCGTGCTCATGGACGGCCAGGCGGACTTCACGTGCAACGCTTGCGAGACGAGCTTCCGGCGCGACGGCACGAGCGTGCCGCCCACGGCGAACGACGGACGGTGAGCACCCGGCCGCGGTTGGTGGTCATGGCACCCGTCGCGGGCTCGCCGGCGACAGAGATGTATCAACCGCGAGCACCGAAGGACGGGCGATGCCGGTACAGGGCGGCAACCACGGTCGTCCCGGTCGGTCACCTCGTTCGACATCCGCGATGTCCCGTGTGCGGCGAACGCCTCGGCTATGTGGTCCATGATGGTGGCGCGGAGCGCCTTCACCTCGACGACCCGCGGTTTCGCCTCAGGGTCGTCGAATGACGGATCGGACGAGGTCATGAGCATGGTGGGAACCGAACGATCCCAAGGGGAACCGTGACGGCAGCTGACGCCGGAGCCGGGCTCACGGACGCGCAGCGCCGCATCGTCGAGTGGGACGAAGGCCCGCTGGTGGTCATCGCGGGCGCGGGAACCGGCAAGACCCGCGTCATCGTCGAGCGTGTCGCCCACCTCCTCCGGGCGAAGGGCGCGATGGACGAGATCCCGGCGGAGCTCGCAGACGACCACGACCCGTTCCACGGCCCGCTGCCGCCGGAGCAGGTCCTCGTCCTGACCTACAACGTCCGCGCCGCGAAGGAGCTGAAGGACCGCCTCGAGGTCGCCCTCGGTGCGGCCGCGGCGTCGAGGCTGCCCGTCTCGAACTTCCACAGCTTCTGCCACCGGATCCTGGCGGACAACGCCGCCGAAGCCGGTCTCAAGCCCAACCCGGACGTCCTCGACGGGATCGGCCAGGTCCTTCTGCTGCGCGACATCCGGCCGGACCTCCCGCTCGTCTACCACGCCGGCGGGAGCAATCCCAACTACTGGCTTGACCAGTTCGTCGCCTTCATCAACCGGGCGAAGGACGAGCTCGTGACGCCAGACGTCTTCGACACGTTCGTCAGCACGGAGCGCGCAGCGTTCGAAGCACGGTTCGGGGCGTATGGCACCGCGCTCGACCGGGTCATCGCCCAGGGAATCCTCGGCGCGACGAAGGACGTCCGGGGTGCCTACGCCGACTTCCGGCGGAAGGAGCGCGCGGACGAGCGGGGAGAGGACGTCGGCACGGTCGATTTCGTCAAGGTGGAGAAGGTCGCCGACCGCGAAGCGCGACGAACCGTGGGCGGCACCGGCCAGGCGCTCCGGCGGAACCAGTTCGCGGCGGACCAGCTCCCCGAGATCGACCACCTGGCGGACACCTACGTCGCGGACGGCGCCGCCCTCGAGGTGATGCGCCTCGGCGAGCTCGCCCTCGTCTACCGCGCCTACCAGGCGGAGCTCGAGCGTCGCGGTGCCCTCGACTTCGGGGAGCAGATCGCCGCCGCCACCCAGCTGTTCAAGCATCGCCCCAACGTCCTGCGGCGCTACCAGCGCCAGTACCGGTACATCCTGGTGGACGAGTTCCAGGACGCGAACATCGCCCAGATCGAGCTGATCGAACTGCTCGGGCGCACCCCCGACCGACCGGACAACGTGATGGTCGTGGGCGACGACGACCAGTCGATCTGGCGCCGGCGAGCGGATCGCTCGGAACCAGAAGTGCCTGATCTACGGCCATTCGTTCGAGTCCGACGTTGTCGGCCCCAACGCGGCGGTCCGCGGCAAGGCCATCGGCGTTCTGGGCCCGCCTGGACACTCTGGCCGCTCC
>JBBQRX010000078.1:0-6596 GCA_038214375.1 Candidatus Limnocylindrales bacterium | reverse complement strand
GGCCGGCAGGGTTCGGCCGGTCTGACCCTCCCGGGGCCAGGGGTCAGCGAGGGAGCAGCAATGGTGTGGGAGCTCATCCTCAGCGTCGGCCTCGTCACGACGATCCTCGGCACGGCCTCGGGCGCGCAAAATGTGGGGCCGCTGAATGCGATCGGCGTCGGCGGCTACATCGTGCTGGCTGGCCTCATCGGCGCGCCGGTGAGCGGGGCCTCGATGAACGTGGCGCGGTCGCTGGGTCCCGCCCTCGTATTCGGCAACGCAACGGCCTGGTGGGTCTATCTCGTCGGGCCGCTCGCTGGGGGGGTCATCGCCGCCGGGATCGCCTATCTGCTGCGCGGCGCGGGAGGTGGGACGACGGGCGTCAAGGCTGCCCAGGGAACGCTCGGCTCGCTCTGGCGGCCCGGTCCGATCGAGCCGGTCGACCTTTCAGAGGAAGCGAGGTCCGGAACGGCGGCCCCCGAGACCGAAGACGACCGAAGTTCCTGACGAACCTCCCCCTCAATCACGCATGCTCGGGCGGCACAATCTCGATGCGGACGGGGTGTCCAGGACACGATGACGACCGACGATTCGATACTCGAGCGACTCCAACGCATCTCATTCAACTCGGGGCGCTCGTCGGCGGGCCGGGCGGGGCGGTCGTCGACGGGGCTGTCGGAGCGGCGGCGGGAGCCGCGGCAGGCACCCACGAATCGGACGGTGGACACCGTGGGTGACGAGCGAGCGCGCGACCGCATCTCTGCGGAACGGAGGCGGGTCGAGGCCGCTCTCGACGAACTGACGGTGCCACGCCTGACAGGCCAAGTCTCCAGCGACGACGGACCCGGCGGGTTCACCCGACGACGGTGATCGCTCCCCGCATGCCGGCCTCGTAGTGGCCGGCCGCATGGCAGGCGTAGGCGTAAGGCCCAGAGCCGTCGAAGGTGTGGGTCAGCGAGTTCGACTGCATCATCCCGATGTCAGCGATCTCAGGCGTCCCCTCCTGGTCCGCTGCCACGGCATCGGCAGGACCGACCATGAACTCGTGGACGAGCGGGCCCATGGCCGTGACCTCGAAGGTGACCGTCTCGCCGCGAGCAACGGTGATGGAGGACGGACTGAACGTGTAGCCGGGACCGGCGATGATGTGGATCACGCGAGGTGAGGCGACGGTCCCGGCAACGAACCCCATCTCGCTCGGCTGCGGGCCGTTGGCCGCACCGAGCCCGGGGTCAATCGTCCTGCCCCCGCCATCCACCATTCCGGGGCCGACGGGCCTGATCCATGCTGGGTTCGACCCGACCGCGGTACCGAGGACCAGGAACGCGACACCAGCGAAGACGAAACCGAGACCGACCCATCCGAGCGACAGCCGTCGCATCGTCATAGCCCCAGGGTCTTCCTGGCCTGCTCAAACTCCTGCTCGCTGATCTCGCCACGCGCGAACCGCTCGCGCAGGGTGTCAAGCGCGTTGGATCCACCCATGGGAGGTGCCGACGATTGACCGTGACTCGAGGACCTGTTGACCGCCCAGACCACGAGGATCACGAGCCCCACCATCAGGAGCAGGCCGCCGATCAGCCAGAAGCCGCCGCTCGACCCCATGTCCCATCCGTTGTTCATCATGGTCTGCCTCCGAGGCGGGCGACAACGTCGACCGCCTGTTCTGGAGCGTGCGCGCCCAATGCCATCCTGCGCGCCGCTGGTTTGGACGCCGGTCGAGCGGACGATGATCCGTCGATCATGCCGGCGCGGGTGGTGAATCCGGACGCTTCACGGCGCCCGAGGTCGGGCGCAGATGAAGGCGCCGCAGCAGCTGTGCGTTGGCCGCGACGATGACCGTGGACAGGCTCATCGCGAGGGCGCCGAGCGCCATCGGCAGCTGGAACCCCCAGGGGGCAAGGATGCCGGCCGCGATCGGGATGGCGATCACGTTGTACCCGGTCGCCCAGACCAGGTTCTGGAGCATCTTCCGGTAGGTCGCCCGTGACAGGGTGATCGCCCCCACGACATCGCGCGGATCATTCCGAACGAGGATGATCCCCGCGGACTCGACGGCCACGTCCGTTCCCGCGCCGATGGCGATCCCGACATCGGCCGTGGCAAGGGCCGGCGCGTCGTTCACGCCGTCGCCGACCATGGCCACGCGGCGGCCACCGGACTGGAAGCGACGCACCGCCTCCGCCTTGTCGGCGGGCAGCACCTGCGCGGCAACCTCGTCGATGCCGAGGCGTTTCGCGACCGAGTCGGCCACCGCCTGGGCGTCGCCCGTGATCATGGCGACCTTCAGCCCAAGGCGATGGAGCGCGTCGATCGCCTCGCGCGACTCCGGGCGGATCTCGTCCTCCAGCGCGAGGACGCCAAGGACACGACCGTCGACGACGACATGGAGCACGGTCTTGCCGTCGGCCGCCCATGCGTCGCCGGCGGGGTCGGCGGTGAGCCCGAGGTCGGCGAGGAGACGAGGACCACCGACCGCGACCGTCCGTCCTTCCACGTTCGCGCGCGCGCCCCGGCCCGGCATGGTCTCGAACGAGGTCACGGGGGCGGGCTCGATACCACGCGACACCGCCGCTGCGACGATCGCGCGGGAGAGCGGGTGCTCGGAGTCCCCCTCCACGCCGGCCGCCAGTCGAAGGAGCTCGGTCTCATCGGTCGCCGAGATGGACGCGAGCACCGGCTCGCCCTTGGTGAGCGTTCCCGTCTTGTCGAAGATGACGACATCGAGCTCGCGGGCCCGCTCGAGGGCGAGGCGGTCCTTGACGAGCAGGCCGTTGCGCGCGCCGAGGGAGGTCGAGATCGCGATGACGAGCGGGATGGCGAGTCCGAGCGCATGCGGGCACGCGATGACCAGCACGGTCGCCGTGCGGATCAGCGCCTCCTCCGGCTGACCCAGCAGGATCCACGCAACGAGGGTGATGGCAGCGGAGCCGACGGCGACGTAGAACAGGAGCGCCGCCGCGCGGTCGGCCAGGGCCTGGGCGCGGGAGGCCGAGCTCTGGGCAGCCGCGACCATCCGCATGATCCCGGACAGCGCCGTTTCGTCACCCGTGGCGGTGACACGGACACGGATCGAACCTCCGGCCGTGACGGTCCCGGCGACGACCAGATCGCCCACCGTCTTGGCGACCGACTGGGACTCACCGGTGATCATCGACTCGTCGACATCGGCGGTGCCGTCGGCGACCTCGCCGTCGACAGGCACCCTGGCGCCAGGACGGACGAGGACGACATCGCCGACTTGCAGCGCATCGATGGACACGGTTTCAGTGCCCGTCGCCGTCACCCGTTCCGCCTCGTCTGGGAGCAGCTTCGCGAGCGCGGCGAGCGCCCCTTGTGCCTGGGTGATCGAGCGCATCTCCATCCAGTGGCCGAGGATCATGATCGTGATCAGCGACGCCAGCTCCCACCAGATCTCGATCGTGAACAGACCCAGGGTGCCCGCCCAGCTGGTGACGAAGGCGACGACGATGGCCAGCGAGATCAGGGTCATCATCCCCGGCTGGCGATCGCGGAGCTCCCCGGCTGCCCCTCGCAGGAAGATGAGACCGCCATAGACGAAGACGATCGTTCCGAGGATCGGCGGGATCAGCCGGCTCCCGGGAAACGTCGGTGCCGAGTAGCCGAACCACTGCTCGATGTCCGCGCTCCAGATGACGATCGGTATCGTCAGCAGGAAGCTCAGCCAGAAGCGGTCCCGGAACATCGCCACCGAGTGGCCGGTGTGTCGGCCGTGGTCTCCGTGAGTCGAGTGAGCTCCCTTGGGAGACGCCGGCCCGTGGGCCTTCGAAGACGGCTGATGTCCAGGCTGGTGGTCGTGATCGTGCTGCGCATTCATCCTCCCCTCCAGTATGGCGAAGCACTCGAACGATCCCCGGATCGGGCCGGACCTCCAGCCTCGGCACGCTGAGCCACTCCTGCGCCCGGCCGCGGCAGATCAGCCGCTCGGAGGTGAGCCCAGACCTGGCGGGCTGGTCGGCGAGCTGTCGCTTCGCGGTGCTCGGACACCTGCCCTTCGCGGGGGCCACGTGCTCGCGGTCGGCAGCGGGCCGCGGTCCACGCTGAAGGAAGGACCGCGATGGCAGCTCCGGGGGCCCGGAGTACGCTGGTGTCCAGGATCGGAGGCGCAGTGGCTGACCAGGGCGAAAGTGGCCGGAACAGGAACGAGCGGCAGGAGCATGACCGCAAATCGCGCGAGTACGAGGCAACGACCGGCAACCCGTACCATCTCTCGGGCGGCGTGCGCATGCTCGTCGGCGCGCTGGCGTTGGTGGTCGTGATCACCCTGACGGCGCTGTTTGTCGGTGGCGCCGTCCACTGGTGATCCTGTCGAGCCGGGGCTCGTCGCGTCATCGAACCTGGATTCCGGACCCCCCTCGGGGCAGGACGGACCGCGGCGCCGCTCGAAAGCCGCCTGCTCCTCGACGGTCCGCTCGGCGAGCAGCTCGGCCTCCAGACGGTCCTCCGGGATCTCCTCGGCGCTCTCGACAGACCGGCCCCAGGCGCCGGCTGCGAGCCGGTCCTCGGCGCCCCCGACGGTCTTGAGCCTGTCGCACCATCCGATCCGAGGGCGCCCGCCGCAGCCCCAGCCGTCGCTCCGCTTGCCCCGCCGACGAGCGCCCCCACCGACCCGCCGAGAAGCGCCGCGACGCCGTCCGCCATGATCGTCCCGCCGGCGGCGTCCCGCAGGTCTGCCATCGCATGGACTCCAGTCGCCGATGAGGGTGGGTTGGTGCCCGCCGGGCGCGAGACGGTGCCCCAAGGAACCGTACGGACGCGCGGCCGCCGCGTCATGACGACCGGTCATCCGCTCGTGATCCGGGTGACGGGGCGACGACGACGGGCATGGCCTCGGTGGTCCTGTGGGCCGAGGAGCTTGTGAAGTGGATCCGTCGTCGTGCGCTGCCCCGTGCGACTCTCGCGGCGGCGGCTGACCGCTGACGCTCGGGCCCCGCCCCGCCCCGCCCCGCCCCGGCCTGGATGCGTCGCGGGTTGGCGCAGCAGCCGAGGTCGCTCGAGAGGCTGACGATCCCGCCGCCAATCGTCACGTCCGTCGGCGCACGGCCCTCCGGCTGCGGCATACTCGACCCGGACTGTTGCCGGGCCCACCCGCCACGAGAGGGACGCAATGACCGAGAAGGCCGGCTCCAAGACCCAGCCGCCCCATCCCCGCGGTCGCGCCGGGCAGGAGCCCGCCGCACCACCGCTCGTGTGTCCCAAGTGCCAGGGTGCGATGAGGACGTACGTCCGGGGCGGGATCGTGGTCGAGCTGTGCGAGGACTGCCGGGGCATCTTCCTCGACAAGGGCGAGCTGGAGCGTTTGATCGACGTGGAAGGCGGAGGATGGTCGGGGCTCGTGGCCGAGCCCATCGATCCGACGGGCTGACCCCCGAGTTCGAGCCATCGTGTGTCGTGAAACGTCGACTGACAGCCCGATCCTGAAGCCGAATCGCGTCGACTCGCACCGAGGTCACTGGTCGGGCCGAGGGTCGACCCCGTCGTCGAGCCACGCACGCCCGCGCCACCGCGTCGCAGCCGCGCGTCGCCTTTGCGAGGCTCGACAACCCGCGCACAGACGCTGAGCCGGCGAGCGCCTTCTTCGAGGATCGATCGGCGAGCCCTTTCTTGTTCACTCGGGTCTTGGCGGCGCGACCGCGAGGCGGGTGATCCTCGGCTTCGTCGTGGCCATCGACGGCCTCGGTGTGCGTACGTGGTCCGGGCCGCGTGGCGACGTGCGATCAACCGCGATCGCCTCGCCTCCACAGACGATGACTTGCGCGATCCCGTTCGTCTCGATCGTGCCCAGGGAGCGGCTGGCCACAACGCTCAGAGCGGCGGGTGCCTGCATCCTCCCCGACCTCGCCGGCGCTCAGGGTCCCCGCGGTGGCGGCTCGGCCGTTCGCTCTGCACCGCGCCCGGGAACACGAGGTGAAGCGACGTGTGACGGCAACGGTGATCGTCATCCTGGGCGGGTGTGCTGCGCCAGCCCCGACGCTGAAGGTGGGCGACTGGTCCGCGAGCTGCGACGGTGTCGCGACTGCGGACTGCGCAGGCGTCGCGGCGGTCATCGTCAACAACCTGGCGTGGAGCGAGGCGTCCGTGTTCAGACAAAGCGGCGGGACGTTGTCGGTTGAACGGGGGCCAGATTGTCCTGCCGTTCCAGCCTACGTCGTCATCGTGTCGGGGCGTCCGGCGCGAGCGTCCGGCGTCGAGCACTCCCTCGATGCGTTTGCCTCACGCGGACGCTGACTGCCCCCGTGGAACAGGCCTACAGTGGCTGCACGTACCGCCGCTCCGGCCCCACCTGCGAGCCGCGCCTGAGCCCCTCGCTGCCGGGTCCGAAGTCGGACGGCGATGAAGGTGCGCGGCATTCGCTGGAGGCGCGTCATGATCAAGTTCTGGAGCGAAGTCCCGTCGGCCCGCGCGCGCGAGGTCGTGGCCGACGTCGCGACCTGGGGCTGGGTCAGCTTCTGGGCCGTCGTCGCCTACCGCCTGTACTCGACGCTCGCGCAGTACGCCGAGGTGGGCCGGGCGGTTGGGCGCGGGGGGGCGAACATCCAGGCCGCCGGCGGCCAGGTGGGGGACTCGCTCGGCGGGCTGCCCCTGGTCGGGGAGCA
>JBBQRX010000077.1:0-6681 GCA_038214375.1 Candidatus Limnocylindrales bacterium | reverse complement strand
GGGTGTGCGATGATCGCATCCGTCAGGTGCTCCTCTGCATCGGGGTCGATGGGCTTTCTCAACGCCATCTTCCCAGTTCAGAAGGGCACCTGATTGCGTGTCCCGGATGATGAATCTAGGACCCGGTTCGGTGGATCCGGGCTTAAGGGCTTCCTCGGCGGCGTCCTCGTGCCCGCGCTCCGGCTGGGCAGCTGGCGCTTCACGGGCACGACGGGCAGCGACTGATCGCCTCCTGGCGCGGCCTGCAGGTTCTTCGGCACGGTCCACACCGTCTTGACCGGGACCCTCTCGGTCCGCTGAGAACGGCGGGTCCCTCGGTCGACCGGCTGGCCGTAACCCCGGCGCACCACCGCCGGTCCCCCGATGTGGGACAGTGGCGCGGATGCCCGGCGGGTCGGCCGGCGACAGCGGAGTGGCGGGCGGATGGCGAAGATCGGCTACGCGGCAATGATGGAGCAGTTCCACCCGACGGACCTGCTCGACTGGTGCGAGGCCGCCGAGCAGGCGGGCTTCTCGGCGGGCTTCATGGTCTCCGAGCACATCCAGCCGTGGACGCCGCAACAGGGGCAGGCCGCGTTCGCCTGGGCCTTCATGGGCGCGCTCGGGCAGCGAACCAGCCTGCGGTTCGGAACCGCCGTGACCTGCCCGGGGTTCCGCTACCACCCGGCCGTGATCGCACATGCAGCGGCCACGCTCGGGGCCATGTACCCCGGCCGCTTCTGGCTCGGGCTCGGGGCGGGAGAGGCGATCAACGAGCACGTCGTGGGTGGGCAGTGGCCGGAGATCGGCGTTCGATCGGCGATGCTGTTCGAGGCGATCGAGATCATCAGCCGGCTCTTCAAGGGCGACGTCGTCCGGCACCGCGGGGACCACTTCACGCTCGAGTCGCTACGGCTCTATACCCGGCCGGAGGCGCCCGTCCCGGTCTATGTTGCCACCGCGGGCCCACTCAACGCGAAGAAGACCGGCCGGTTCGCGGACGGGATGATCACGGTCGGAGCGGCCGACGAGAAGATCGGGATGCTCTGGGGCAAGTTCGACGAGGGCGCCCGCGAGGCCGGCAAGGAGCCCGCCGGCATGCCGAAGCTCCTCCAGATCCACGTCAGCTGGGCGCGCACCGAGGATGAGGCCGTCGATGCCGCCATGCGCGAGTGGCCGAACGGCGGGATGCCCTTCGCCAAGCAGGACATCCGCAACCCCGAGGATTTCGCCGCGATGGCGAAGGTCGTCCGGCCGGAGGACTTCCGCAACCGCGTCCTGATGTCCTCGGACCTCGGCGTCCACGCCGCGAACATCCAGCACTACATCGACATGGGCTTCGACGAGATCCACCTCCACAACGTCGGGCGCAACCAGGCCGAGTTCATCGAGGTCTTCGGCGCGGAGGTCCTCCCGGCATTGCGCCTGGGCACCTGGGCCGGGCGGGCCCGATGAGCGCCGTGCGCATGCCGCGGATTGGGCACCATTTGCATGCCGCCGCAGGGCACCTGATGCATGCCGCCGCTCGCCTCCGCATACGGCCCCACGGGCATCTATCTCGCGATGCCCGTTACGGGCATATCGGCGGCGGCGGATATGCCGGTAACTCGCATACCGCATGAGGGCAGACGCAATGCCGAATTCCGGCCCGAAGAGGAGCCAGCATCACCGGTGACCCGAAGGCAGCCTGAACCGATGATCCGATGACACCTCGAGCGACGCACGATCAACCCGCGGTTCGGAGCGCCGAGCTTCGCGGCCGTCCCGGCGAGGTCCGGTTTCTCGAAGTTGCCCCGATCCGCGCCGTGATGATCGACGGGGACGGGGCCGTCGGTGAGTCGAGCTTCGCCCCCCGGATGCCCGGCCTGTACGCGACCGCGTACGGGCTCCATTTCGCGCTGAGGCGGCGCGGCGTCGCCCGCCGGGTCGGGATCCTGGAAGGGCTCTACTGGACCGTCGATGGCTCCACGGACCTCGACACGATCCTTGGACCCGACCGCGGAACCTGGCGCTGGACGCTCCTCATCTCGCTGCCGGACGAGGCGACCGACAGCGAGCTCGCCGCTGCCCTGGCGGCCGGCCGGGCCAAGCTGGCACCGGAGTACGGCGCCGACCTGCGGATCGCGACGTTCGACGAGGGGCCGTCGGCACAGGTCCTGCACCTTGGCCCGTACGCGGAGGAGCGGCCGAACATCGAGCGGCTCCACGCGGCGATCGCGGCTGCCGGGCTGCGACCGCGGAGACGCCACCACGAGCTCTACCTCGGCGACCCGCGCCGCGCGGCGCCGGAGCGCCTCAGGACGCTGATCCGCCAGCCTGTCGAGCCGGCCTGATCCAGGACGGGCAGCTACCCGCTACTCGCCGCGGGTAGCCCGGTGCCGCTACCCGCTGCTCGCCGCGGGCTACCGCGTGCCGCTTCCCTCGGCGGCCCCGTGCTGCGTCCTGCGCCGACTTCTTCCGGATTACGCGCCACATTCGTACTACCGAGATCTGCGGGCGCTCCGACGCTCCGGACGGTGGCCGAATCGCCCGCGTCACGCTCAGCAGACCGTGGGCGCGGCCGCCAGCGCGTCGCATCAGATGGTCATTCACCCATACCACGAATAGGGCGCGTATCTCGGAACTTCGGGGAGTGAAACGTCGCTCCCAGCCGCGGTGGAGTCCCCGCCCGCCGCGCCCCAAGCGCCCCACGCCCGCAGGCGCGCCGCCACGCCACGCGCCTCAGATCCCGAGGAAGCGCTCGACCACCCGGTACCGCCACACGGCGTGGAGCGCCACGGCCCACGCGACAACCGCCACGAACACGATCGCGAGCTCCACCGCGCCAAGCGTGTGCAGCGCGAAGATCGTTCGTCCTGCCGGCACGGCCAGCATCACCAGGTAGAGCGCCGCGAGCCCGCCCGCGAGAATCGTCGGCCGCCGGTCCGGCGACAACGGTTCGATCACCGCGAGCCACGCGACCGGCGGTTCGACGAATACGACCAGCATCAACCCCGCGAACACGAGGAAGGACGTCAGCGCCGACTGGGCGACGGCGACCGCGGCGTCGAGCGCGGCCGGCTCCACCGACCCGCGACCGGCGATCGCTTCGAGGCCGCCGAGCTGCAGGACGATGACCCCGAACAGGACTCCCAGCCCGGCGAGGCTCGAAAGGACCGCCGCGGGCACGACGAATCGGGCCAGCGTCCGGCCCAGCGACTCGTGGTCGCGCGCACCCGGCTGGGCCCAGACGGCGAGGAGCGCCGTCGGGATGCCCACCGTGAACAGCACCAGCGCCGAGCCGTTGCGCAGGTCGATCGGGAAGATCCCGATGACCAGCGACGTCACGATCAGCAGGCCCACCGTGGTGATCCGGCTCAGGAACAGCCGCAGGATGTCCTGCAGCCCGTTGCGGATCCGCTGGCCCTCCTCGACAGCCGGCGCGAGCGAGGCGAACGAGTCGTTCGTCAGCACGATGTCCGCCACGCCGCGGGCCGCCTGGCTGCCGCTCTGCATCGCGATCCCCAGGTTCGCCTTCTTGAGCGAGAGGACGTCGTTGACGCCGTCGCCGATCATCGCGACGTAGCGCCCCCTCGACCGCAGGGCGTCGACGAGCCGCTCCTTCTGGGCCGGCGTAATCCGCCCGAAGACGGTGGTCTCGAGCGCCACGCCCGCCAGCTGCTCGTCGTCCATCGCATCGAGCGCGGGTCCCGCGATCGAGCGCAGGTCCGGCCCGAGGCCCGCCTGGACGGCCAGCGCGACCACTGTCTCCGGGTCGTCGCCGGAGATGACCTTCACGGTCACGGACGCGGCTGCGAAGCGCGCGAGGGTCGCCGCGGCATTCGGCCGCAGCTCGTCCTGCAGCACGACCAGGCCCAGCGGGCGCATCCCCGCGGGGAGCACCGGCGCGTCGTCGTCGCCGGCGAGTCCGGCGGGGTCGTCGTGGCCGGCGACCACGAGAACCCGCAGCCCGCGGCGGGTGAAGGGCTCGATTCGGGCACGGAGCTCCGCCCAGCCGGCCTCGTCCTCCATCCCGCGGCCGAGGGCGGGCCGGAGAAACTCCGCGGCACCCATCGCGACGACGCCGGCACGGACGGGCGCGGCCGCCGGTCCGGTCCCGGGCACGGCGACCAACCCGGTCCCGGGCCCTGCCTCCAGCGCGAACGCGACCGCGCTCCACTTCCGGGCCGAGGAGAAGGCTACGTCGCGAAGGAGCGGCCTCGCGGTCCCCGGACACGCAGCTGCGATCGCCTCCGACGTCTTGTTCCGGACCGCGACGCTCGCCACCACGTCGCCCAGGAGCGCGCGGAGGTCGGCCTCGCTGCCTTCGAGTGCGACGACCTCCGTCACCGATAGCTTGTTCGCGGTGAGCGTGCCGGTCTTGTCCAGGCACAGCACGTCGACGTTGCTCAGCGATTCGATCGCGTTCGCCTGCTGGACCAGTGCCCCGAACCGGATGATCCGGACCGCCCCCAGGGCGTAGGCGATCGCGATGGAGACGAAGAGCCCATTCGGCACCAGGCCGACGAGGAGCGCCGCCTCACCCACGGTCCGGCCCGCGGCAACGAGCTTCAGCACGTTGTTGAGGACCAGCACGATCTCGAGGTAGACGACCACCGCGAGGGCGATCCGGATGACGAGGTTGATCTCGGATTGCATCGGCGTGAGTACCCGCCGGAAGGTCCGCGCGCCGGCCGTGATCCTGTTCGCCAGGCTGTCCGCACCGACCGCTGTCACCACGAAGCTGCCGCCGCCGTTGACCACGAAGCTGCCGGAGAAGACGGGGTCGCCGGCGCGCTTCGGGATCAGGTCCGACTCGCCGGTCAGCTGCGACTCGTCGGCTTCCAGGCGGCCCACCGTGAGCTGGCCATCGAGCACGACCTGGTCGCCCGCGCCCACCCGCAGGAGGTCTCCCACGACGAGTTCCTCGGGTCCGACCGCCTTCTCCACCCCATCGCGGATCAGCGCCGCCATCGGGCGCGTGAGGAGGGCGATCCGGTCGAGGGTCCGTTTCGCGCGCACTTCCTGGACCACGCTGACCGCGATGTTGACCCCGATGACGCCGAGGGAAACGAGCGCATCGAGCGGCCGGCCCACGATCACGAGCAGCACTCCGAGCACGAAGATCACGTCGTTGATGAACGTGAAGACGTTCTCTCGCACGATCTGGGCGTACGTCCTGCCGGTGGCGAGCGGAGCCGTGTTACCGCGACCAGCGGCCCGCCGGGAGGTTGCCTCGGCCTCAGTCAGGCCGGTGGAGGGCGTCGCCGCGACGATCGCGTCGGCGGCCGCGTCGGCACTCGCGGGCGCGGAGGAGCCGGCTGGCGGGGTCGGGATCGCGGGGTCGCTGCTGGGCGTGGCGGCACTCACCCGCGGAGCGTACGGTGGCGGGTCAAGCGAGCACGCGGCCGACGAGGCGCGTACGCCTCTGCGGGGGCACTCCAGGACACTGTCAAGGCGTGGTTTCACGCCTGCCACGTGGCGTGATTTCAGGCCTCGCAAACATCGCCGGGACGCAGACACTGGGTGAGCGTCCCGTCGATCGAGCCCAGGTTTTCGCAACCAATGGTCGCCGTCATCGTCCGTCGCGGCCTTCAGCTCACGGACTACAGTGGCGGGACCGATAACTGGAACGTCTTCGACGTGCAAACGGTGACCGTTGCGTACTAGATCTGGCTGGGGGTCTCATAGGTGCAGACGCCGGACCAATGATGCCGACGGCGCGGTGGGCCCGTTGCTGACCCCGCCCTCGGTGCCAGGCCGTGGCGAGATGAGCCCATTCGCATTCGAGGATGTCGGCTTTCGGTACCGACGCTCCGGACGGCCGGTGCTCGACCGCTTCTCGTGGCGGACACCGGCCGGACGGACCGTGCTCCTTGGGCCGAACGGGGCGGGCAAGACGACCATCCTCTCGCTCGGCGCCGATGCCCTGCGGCCCCAACGCGGACGAGTGCGCTTCGGGCCGCTCGACTCGGGCAACCGGAGCGATCGGTCGGCGTTTCGGCGGGCGATCGGTTGGATGCCCCAGCAGGTCCGCGCGGTGCCCGGGCTCAACTGCCGCGAGCAGGTCGCCTATGCCGCCTGGCTCAAGGGGATGTCAACGAGCGAAGCATGGGCCGCTGCGGCGACCGCGCTCGAGCGAGTCGCCATCGCCGAACTCGCCGACCGACTTACCTCGCAGCTGTCCGGCGGCCAGCTCCGTCGCGTCGGTCTCGCCCAGGTCCTCGTCCACGACGCGGCCGTGCTCCTGCTCGATGAGCCGACGGTCGGGCTCGACCCGGCCCAGCGGGCACGGTTCCGCGAGATCCTCGCGGAACTGCCTCGGACGATGACCGTGGTCGTGTCAACGCACCAGGTCGACGATCTCTCGGAGCTCTTCGAGACCGTCGTGATCCTCGACGCCGGCGTCATCCGCTATGAGGGCAGCGTGCTGGCCTTCCTCGATCTCGCGCCGGCGGGCGCCGAGCATCGCGCCGAGGCCGCCTACGCGCGGGTCATCGGGGATCGCTGATGCGCCTCCGAACCCTGCTGCGGGTCAATCCCGGGGCGTGGCTCTCGCTTCCCATGGTCCTCCTGGCCATCCTCTACGTGAGGACGTACCAGGCACGGGTCATCGTCGATCCCTACCCCGTCGGCGTGACGGCGACCGCCACGGCGACCCTCGGCTTCATTGTCCCGATCTGCGCCGCCCTCGGCGCCTGGGAGGGCGGCCGGCTGCGGCGC
>JBBQRX010000076.1:0-7459 GCA_038214375.1 Candidatus Limnocylindrales bacterium | reverse complement strand
TCGTGGGCCGGAAGGGGACGGATGCGTCCTTGCCGCAGTTCGAGCACGTCGCGGTGAACATCTCGCGAGGGCCGCGGGAATACCCGCCGCCACCGCTGCTGCTCCCGCCACCGTACCCGCCGCTGCTGTCGCCGTAGCCGCCGCCACCGCCACGGTTGCCGAAACCGGTGCCGCCGCCGTAGCTGCCGCCGCCGGTGTCGCCACGGGCCGCCTTGCGGCTTGCGCGGCAGGACGGGCAACGCCGCGGCTCCGTGAAGCCCCGGGTGGCGTAGAACTCCTGCTCACGCGCCGTAAAGACGAAGTCCTGGCTGCAGTCCGCGCAGGTCATCACCTTGTCGCTGTACAAAGAAAACCGCTCCTCTGTGCTCGCCGGCGCCCGCGACCCTTGACCGACTGTCTCGCGGGAGTCCGTGAGTGGGAGCGATCGTGTCTGCCGGAATTCCTGTGCCCGCCGTGCGGGCTTGCGCGTGCACGTTAGTTGATCCGCGACACGATGGGAAGAGGGTACTTCACGCTGCAGAATCGAGCCTGCCACGACGTGCCCCAGCCACCGGTCACGCAGACGCCGCCCGCCGAGGCGAGCGGCGTCCGGGCGGGCCGGAGAGCCTTCTCCGGTTACCGTGCTGGTTCGGTCACCCGGCTGGTTCGGAGTCCACAACGAGCTTCGATGGTGCCTCGGTCATCGGCGCCGTCAGGTCGACACCGTGGACCGCTTTGACCCGCTCGAGAAACCAGGTCGTGAACGCATCCTTGGCGGCGGTCATCTGCCCGAACGAGCGAGCGGGATCGTCGCCTTCGAGTGTCACGACCACGAGGTCGCCCATCGGGGTCGCCTGGAGGAATGTGCGCTCGTGGACACCGGCCCGTCGTCGGCTGTCGGCGAACTCCTGCTGACGAGGGCCGTTCAGCTCCGCGATGAACGCCTGCCACTCGGCGGTCTTTCCGGGTGCGATCGGGAATGCGACTGCCATCAACGGCAAGGGGACCTCCACGGGCATTCCATGCCCCATCGACGGGAGGTCGGACTCGCCATTGGCCCTGCGCGACGGTCGAGGCGACCGTGTGGGACGTCGCGCTGGTGGGAACCCGAAGCTCCCGTGCCTCCCCCCAAGGCCGGGAGTATGTCTGCTCGGCCCCGACTTGTCACGGGACGAGCAGCGCCGCCGACGGCAGGGTCGGCGAGGTCATAGCGTCGTGCGGCCGGGTGCCCTCATTCGGCCGATTGCCCGCCCGGCGACGGCGCCGCCGGCATCGTCAGCCTCCGACCGCCCACCCCGCCGCGGCGAGGATCACCGTCGTCTGGATCAGCACGTGATAGATCCCGCTGTACCAGATCGAGCCCGTCCGCCAGTTGAGCCAGCCGAAGACGAGTCCGCCGCCGAGCGTCGAGAGCATCTCGGGGTCAGGCTTCCCGATGTGCGTGAACGCGAACGGGACGATCGCGATCACGACCCCGAGCGGCCCCACAACCCGGAGAAGCGCGAAGAGCAGGAAGCCGCGGACCAGGAACTCGGCCGGCACGAGGTCCAGGACGTTCGAGAGCAGGACATCGCCCGGGTTCGACATCGACGGCGCGTACCAGTCGCGGACCTCGGGAATCCGGGCCGCCAGCACGATCGCGGGCAGCGTCACCGCCGAGAGCGCGCCCAGCAGGACGAGCCCGCGCCGCGCGTCCCCCAGGCGCAGCCCGTAGCGTCGCGGGTCCTCGCGCACGGCGAGCAGCAGCCCGAGCGGGACCAGCCCGAACAGCACGAAGCGCTCGATCGCCTGGTTGCGGAGGCTGCGCGGGTCGATCGGGCCGAAGCGGGGCAGCACGTCGTGGGTCCGATCGAGGAGCAGGAAGAGGCTGACCAGGAGCAGCGCGCCGGTCGCAAGCGCCGGGAGCCGGAGCCCGAGCAGGTCGAACGTGCGGCGATCGATCGAGCGGGGCGGCTCGTCGGGCGGGTCGCCCGCGAGGAATGCCACGAGTCGCGCACGTCGTGTCACCGCCGGAGCCTAGCAGGGGCCGAGCCCGAAGTCCGGGCCGACCGGCCCGTCGGAACGGCCGATCCGGCGCTCCCACGCGAACCGGAACGGGTCCAGACTGGTTGCATGACCAGCGTGACCGGCGGTTCGATGGACGCGGGCCCCATGCTCCGCCAGGCGGCAGAGCGGCTCGCCAGGCTGGGCTTCGTGGTGGTTGACGGCTCGCATCCCGAGGAGACCGGGACCTCGCAGCTCCTCGTGGCGCTGCGCCGCACGCCGACGCTCGAGCATTTCGACCCCGAGCTCGTCGAGCACTGGGAGGCAAGCGCCGGCCGGGGTCGCCTCGTCGAAATCACCCGCGCCACGCCGGTCCCGCGGCACGGCGCATTCAGTTGGGGCACCATCCGCGCCGTCGACCGGCTGGATGCGTTCAACAGCTTCCTCGGCTTCGGCGGCGACGTCACCGTTGCCGCGCTCGACGCGGACACGACGATCGTGGTGTTCACGTCCCCCGCCCCGATCGTTCGCTCGACGGGACACAGCCAGGCCGTGGACCCGCTCACCGGGGAGATCGGCGCGTTCTTCGCCCGGATCAAGGTGCCGATCGACTTCTCGCCCGGCGTCGAGCAACGGATCGCCGCCCTGTCGCCGCGCGCGCTCCACGGAGCGATGCTCGCGGCGGTCCAGCGACGGTACGCCCGCTCGGAGGTGCTGCGCGACGCGCATCCCTCCGTGGCCGCCTGGGCCTCGCGGGAGGCGCACCGCATGCACGCGGAGGGCCCCGCCGACTGGGAGGCGGGCGACCTGCTGACCGTCGATCTCGGGCTCGATCGCGACTGAGTGGCGGCACGTGGCGGCTCGTACCGCGCCGCAGCGGCTCCTACCGGCCCGCGGCGCTCGCACCGGGCCGCGGGCGGCTCGGCCGCGTTCACGTCCGATCCCCGGTCCGTGAGCGCGGGCTACACTCGGCAGATGGAGCCATTCACCCGCGAGCATCGGCGATCCCTGCTCGACACGACCGCGGCCGAGCGAATCCTCGTCCTCGACGGGGCGATGGGCACGCTCATCCAGGAGTACCTGCTGAGCGAGGAGGACTTCCGCGGGGCGCGGTTCCGGGACCACTCGCGCGACGTCCGGGGCGACAACGACCTGCTCTCGCTGACGCGACCCGACGTGATCTCGGCGATCCACGCCGCCTACCTGGACGCCGGCGCCGACATTATCGAGACGAACACGTTCAATGCCACGGCCATCAGCCAGTCCGACTATGGCCTTTCCCATATCGCCCGGGAGATGAACGAGGCGGCCGCCCGCCTTGCCCGCGCTGCTGCGGACGCGGCGGAGGCGCGGGACGGCAGGCCTCGCTGGGTCGCCGGCTCGCTGGGGCCCACGAACCGGACCGCGTCGATCTCCCCGGACGTCGCGGACGCCGGCGCACGCAACGTCCGCTTCGAGGAGCTCCGCGCTGCCTATGCCGAGGCTGCCGGAGGACTCATCGACGGCGGTGCAGACATCCTCCTCGTCGAGACGATCTTCGATACGCTCAACGCAAAAGCCGCGATCTTCGCGCTCGAGGAGGTCTTCGAGTCGACGGGACTGCGCCTGCCCGTGATGCTCTCCGGCACCATCGTGGACCTGTCCGGCCGGACGCTGTCCGGGCAGACGCCGGAGGCGTTCTGGTACGCCGTTCGGCATGCCCGGCCATGGAGCGTCGGGCTCAACTGCGCGCTCGGAGCCGCGGCGCTGCGGCCATTCGTCGCGGAGCTCGGTCGCGTCGCGGACGTCCGCGTGACCGCCTACCCGAACGCCGGCCTGCCAAACGAGCTCGGCGGCTACGACGAGGCACCCGACCAGACTGCCGCGGTCCTCGCCGGGTTCGCTTGGGACGGGCTGGTGAACCTGGTCGGCGGCTGCTGCGGCACCACGCCCGCTCACGTCCGGGCGGTGGCGGCTGCCGTCCACGGCATCGCGCCTCGTGCCATCCCGACCCTGCCGCACCGCACCCGGCTGGCCGGCCTGGAAGCCGTCGAGATCGGACCCGAGTCGCGGTTCGTCAACGTGGGCGAGCGGACGAACGTGACGGGCTCCCGGGCCTTCGCGAAGCGGATCCTCGCCGGCGACTTCGACGCCGGGGTCGCGATCGCCCGCGAACAGGTCGAGAACGGCGCCCAGCTCATCGACGTCAACATGGACGAGGCGATGCTGGACTCGGAGGCGGCGATGAGCCGCTTCCTGGATCTCATCGCGGGGGAGCCTGCCATCGCCCGCGTCCCGGTGATGATCGACTCGTCGAAATGGTCGGTGATCGAGGCGGGCCTGCGGTCGGTGCAGGGCAAGCCGATCGTCAACTCGCTCTCGCTCAAGGAGGGCGAGGCGCCGTTCCTGGCCCAGGCGCGGCTCGCCCGCCGCTATGGCGCCGCCGTGGTCGTGATGGCCTTCGACGAATCCGGCCAGGCCGACAGCGTCGAACGCAAGGTCGAGATCCTCGCCCGCGCCCACCGGCTCCTCGTGGAGCAGGCCGGCTTCGACGACGAGGACGTGATCCACGATCCCAACGTCTTCGCGATCGGGACCGGCATCGAGGAGCATGCCGGCTACGGCATCGCGTTCATGGAGGCGACCCGGGAGCTGCGGCGCCGGTTCCCCCGCTCGATCGTGAGCGGCGGCGTGAGCAACGTCTCGTTCTCGTTCCGGGGCAACGACCCGATCCGGGAGGCGATCCACGCCGTCTTCCTGTACCACGCCGTCGGGGCAGGCATGCGGATGGGCATCGTGAACCCGGCCGCGCTCGCGATCTACTCGGAGATCGAGCCGGATCTGCGGGAGCGCGTCGAGGACCTGGTCCTCAACCGGCGCGCCGACGCGACCGAGCGGCTGCTCGCCGTCGCGGACACGGCGCGCGGCGGCGCGCACGGGCGGGGCCCGGACCTTGCCTGGCGGGCGCTGCCCGTCGGGGAGCGGCTCACCCACGCGCTGGTCGAGGGAATCGCCGAGTTCGTGGTCGCGGACGTGGAGGAGGCACGCCTCGCCGCGGCGCGCCCGCTCGACGTGATCGAAGGGCCGCTGATGGCCGGGATGGATCGCGTCGGGGACCTCTTCGGCGCCGGCAAGATGTTCCTTCCGCAGGTGGTCAAGAGCGCCCGCGTCATGAAGACCGCGGTGGCGCACCTCGTCCCGTTCATCGAGGCCGAGCAGGCCGCCGGTGGCCGCGCACCCAAGGCGAAGGGCCTGATCCTGATGGCCACGGTCAAGGGCGACGTCCACGACATCGGCAAGAACATCGTGGGCGTCGTGCTGGGCTGCAACAACTACGACGTGGTCGACCTGGGCGTGATGGTCCCGACCGCGAAGATCCTGGCGACGGCGCGGGAGATCGGCGCCGACGTGATCGGGCTCTCGGGGCTGATCACGCCGTCGCTCGAGGAGATGCGCCACCTGGCCGGCGAGATGGAGCGCGAGGGCTTCACGATCCCGCTCCTGATCGGCGGGGCAACCACGTCCCGGGTCCACACCGCCGTGAAGATCGAGCCGGCCTACCCGGGCCCGGTGATCCATGTCGCGGACGCATCGCGCGCCGTCGGGGTGGTGGGGGCGCTGCTCGGCGCGGATCGCGACGCATTCGCGGCCGGCATCCGGGCGGAATACGAGACCGTGCGACGCGAACGGGGCGACCGGCGCTCCCGGGAAGCCCGCGTCTCGATCGAGGAGGCGCGCGCGAACGCGCTCCGGCCGGACCTCGGCGTGCCCGTCCCGGTCCCCACGTTCACCGGCCTGCGTGCCTTCGTCGACCATCCCCTCGACGATCTCGTTCCGCGGATCGACTGGACCCCGTTCTTCACGACCTGGGAGCTCAAGGGACACTACCCCGAGATCCTCGACGACACGCGGGTCGGCGCCCAGGCTCGCTCGCTCTACGTCGATGCAAAGGCCATGCTCGAACGGCTGGCCGATGAGCGGCTGCTGCGGGCCAGCGCCGTGGTCGGCCTCTGGCCGGCGAACGCGGTGGGTGACGACATCGAGCTCTACACCGCTCCGGACCGGGCAGGCATCGTCGGGATCCTGCGGACCCTGCGCCAGCAGCAGCAGAAGCCGCCCGGCCGGCCGAACCTTGCCACCGCCGACTTCGTCGCGCCGCGGAAATCGGGCGTGCTTGACTACGTGGGCGGGTTCGCGGTCACGGCCGGCCACGGCGTCGCCGAGACCGTCGCGGCGTTCGAAGCGGCGCACGACGACTACCACGCGATCCTCGTGCGGGCCCTCGCGGACCGGCTGGCCGAGGCCTTCGCCGAACGGCTCCACGAGCTGGTCCGGCGGGAGCTCTGGGGCTATGCGCCGGACGAGGCGCTCTCGAACGTGGACCTCGTCGCCGAGCGGTACCAGGGGATCCGGCCGGCGCCCGGCTACCCGGCGCTCCCGGACCACACGGAGAAGGAGACGCTTTTCGCGCTCCTCGAGGCCCCGCGGCGTGCCGGAATCACCCTGACCGAGTCGATGGCGATGCTCCCGGCGGCATCGGTGAGCGGCATCTATCTCTGGCGGCCCGAGGCCGCCTACTTCGGCGTCGGCCGGATCGGGCCGGACCAGCTGGAGGACTACGCCCGGCGCAAGGGTCGCCCGCTCGCGGAGATGGCCCGCTGGCTGGCCCCGAACCTGGACGACTGACCACCGCGGCGTGATCGGTCCCACCGGCTCAGCTGCCGTCGGTGGACCGAGCCCACTCTCGCCCGCTGTCGCCATGGCTTCAAGCACGTCCAAACCGCGGCTGAATGCCCGGGTAGTCACCGGGCTTGTGCTCCATCCCGCGTTTCCGCGTGGCGCGAGGTGGCTACCGCCGCTTCAGCCGGTCTATAACGCCAGAGTTCACTCGCGTATTCCGGCAGGAAGACGCCCGGACTTCCTCGGGTATGCCAGAAGACCACCGGGTCCGTCAGTTCGCCCCCTCGAGCCGCAGCAATGAGCGCGGCGAGCGCGCTTCCTGTGTAGACAGGGTCAATGAGAATGCCTTCTGTGCGTGCCAGCAGCGCAATTGCCTCGAGCGCCTCAGGCGTCGTGATGCCGTACCGGGCCAAGGAACCGCATGTCGAGGTTCACAAGCCGGGCAGCGGCCTCGGTGGGCACGCCCAGCAGACGGCCGCCAGCATGGACGAGTTCGACGGCAAGCTCCCCAGGCGGCTCCGGCCCGAGCTTCCGGGCCCGGTTCATGACCTCGCCGGTCCGGCAGCCGGTTCGGGATCTGAGTTTCCGGATCGGGAAGAATGTTCGTCAAGGCTTTCAGCCCGCGGGGTGGTGCGCTCTGGCCGGGGCTGCGCTGGCCGATCGCGTCGCGTTTGCCCTGATCCGCACAGAGAGTGCAGGTCTCACGTCTGGTCGAGGTCCGACCGGCCAGTCCGATATTCGATCCGAAGGTTCAGATCCTGCGGATAGTTGCCGAAGGCGCGGCCGAAGAGGTTCAACCCCCCGACGTTTTCGGCATCGGGCCGGACACCGATCCTGA
>JBBQRX010000075.1:0-7461 GCA_038214375.1 Candidatus Limnocylindrales bacterium | reverse complement strand
GCCAGCGCCTCGGCTCCCGCAGTCAGGCGCCGGGCCCGCTCATCGAGCAGCGGGGATACGGCCTGGTAGCGGGCTGCGATGGCCGTTTCGTCGATCACCCACGCATGATACCACAGCGCTAATTACCTGACAAGCCCTTAGCTGAGCGGTCTCCCCTACCTCGCCGCTCGATGATCTGGCCGGGGCGAGAGGGCTTGACTCCGCGGAACCGACCTCATCGGCCCCGTCGGATGGCCCTTGCGATGTCGGGTCTCGAGGACCTCGACGAGGACGGGGGCCGAGAGCGGACCGCGCGCAAGGTGCAGCCGTGCCCCCCCGCGACGACTGCGGGATGACCCCCGACGTTGACGCGGGCCGACCGCGACCCCCCGCCGCCCCTGCCCCTCGCTCGCGCTCGGCTCGGCCGGGTCAGGCGGTCACGACGGTCAGGCCGAGGGCGCGGGCCGCCTGCGCCTGGCGCAGGTCGAACGTGAGGAGGCCCACCCCGGGCGAGGCGACCCGTTGCGCCGCCGCGAGATGAAGGGCATCGAGCGTCCGCACCCCGGTCGTCTCAGCGATCGAGGCCGCCGATTCGCAGGTGGCCTCGTCGAGCTCGATGATGGAGAAGGAGGCCAGGTCGTCGGCGAACGCGGCTCGCGCGGCCGCGAGGTCGCGCCCGGAGAGCAGGCGCGCGAGGTTGCGGCGCACCTCCACGACCGTGTGCCGGGCCGTGAGGAGCGCGGGATCGGCCCGCAGCAACGCGTCAGCGGCTGCCGAGTCGGCCTCCTCCACGTAGCGCTTGAGCAGTGCGCTCGAGTCGACGTAGGTGCTCACTCGCCGCGATCCTCGGCCAAGGCGTCGAGCACCCGCCGAGACGCCCTGGCCCGGTGCACGGGACCGAGCGGCGAGCCCGTGCCCGGCGTGATCCAGCCGGCGCGAATCCCGTCCTCGATGCGGGCGCGACCCGGCACCGGGCCGAGCACCGCCTTCGGCCGCCCCCGGTCCGTGACCCGCAGGACCTCTCCCCGCTCCGCCCGGTCCAGGTACTCGGAGAGGCGCTGCTTCAGCTCCCGGATCCCAACGTCAACCATGTGGACACAATACCATGGCGATGTGTCTACATCACGGTGTCGAGAACGGCTCGCCCCTCTGCCACCGGCGCTCGGCACCCTCGTCCCCCAAGGCCGGATACAAGCGATTGCGGCATCCGGACGATCGGGCTCGCGAACGGACACGCTTTGGGCGGTGGCTCCCGGTCGTCGGTTCGTCGTGGCAATGCTTGCCTCGCTGCTGGGTGCGCTCGCGGTGTTGCCGATGAGGTCGCTCCGCTGGGCCTCATGCCTCTGCGGTCACCCGTCAAGACGAGGAAGAGATGCTCCCAGCGAAGAACGAGCTGACGGCAACCTACCGGGTATCGGCACTGCTGGCGGCGCTGGTCCTGATCACGTCGATCGTCGGGCTCATGCACGGCGGCGATGGCTTCTACTCGGCTCACTCGGCGTCGCTGGCCGGGCTTGTCGGGCAGGACTTCATCTCTCTCGTCGTCGGGCCCCCAGTCCTCCTTGGCGCGATGTGGCTCACTCGGCAGGGCTCGACTCGCGCCCTCCTTGTCTGGGCAGGGGCGCTCTTCTACTTCGCCTATTCCCACCTCTTCTTCGTCGTCGGCGGGTTCAATGCCCTATTCCCGGTATACGTGGTCAGCGTCGCCGCGGGCATCTACGGCCTGATCGCACTCCTGCTCGCCATGGAGCCACAAGTTGTCAAGGCACGCTTCGCTCGTGAGGGACCCCACCGCGTCGTGGCCGGGTTCCTGGTCGGCATCGGACTGCTCTTCGCCTTCATGTGGGGCGGCATGAGCGTGGCGATGATCGCTGCCGGCAAGCAGCCCGACTCGGTCGTGCACCTTGTCGTCGCGATCGACGGTGCCGTACTGCTGCCGGCACTGCTGGTCGGCGGGTGGAAGCTGTGGCACCGAGCGGCCTGGGGCTACGCGCTCGGCGGTCTGCTGCTGGCGAAGACCACGTGTCTGACCGAATCTTGGCAGAGGGGGACCCACGTTACTTCGCAAACATCGTAGGTCAGCACTTGGTACGGATCGATGACATCGACAGCCCGAAGCCTGCCCGTCCGACCGGAACGAAGAGGCGGGGGATGTGTTTGTACGTCGTGCCCACCTCGGTCGCACGGGATCCCGTTTCGTTCGTAACATCGAGGGGTGCAAGCCGAGGCGATCGGACCCGGCGCGGTAACGTAATCGTGACGATGCGTCCGTACCCTCGGCCCGTGACCTTTTTCTCCAAACCCGGCCTGGACGCCTGCCCGGCCACGCGGTCCGAGGTGAGTGAGTGACGATCCGGCGATTGGCAGCCGTCTTGGCGTGGCTCGTCTCCGTCGTCGCCTTCGGTCGCCCTCGCACTCCTCGGGGCCACGCGCGACGCGGATGTCCCGACGTCATGGGGGTTCCGGGCGCATCAGAGGTGTTCGCGGCCGGCCCTGGTGCGCGAGCGCGATGCCACGATCGACCGGTCGATTGCGCCATCGAGCGTCGGCGTCTTGTTTAGCAGCGGTCCGCGATGACTGCGCCCGTCCGCCTACGCCGTCGACGACGGTCGGCCGCCGCTCGTCCGCGGACCGACGAAATGGTCGAGTCGTGATCGTCGGGTCCGGGAGGCGCCGGCACCGGATCGTCGTCGCGGGACTCGCCGCGGTGTCGCTCTCGTTCGTCGTCGTTGGATTGCCGCTGCAGGCCGGGCTCGGCGCACCGGGGGGCGGGCCTCCGCTGTTCGTGGCCGTCTTTGCGGCCCTCATCCTGTCGCTGACGAGCGTCGGCGGTTACATCGCCCTGCGGGTCCCGGGCAACCCGATCGGATGGCTCATGGCGACCGCCGGGATGACGACGGCCGTGGCGATCTTCGGCGGGACCTATGTCCAGTTCGACCACGTGCTGGCCGGCGACCGCCTCCCGTTCGCGGTGGTGATGGCCTGGCTGTCCAGCTGGCTGTTCGTCGCCACCCTCGGCGCCCTGGCAGTGTTCCTGCCGCTCCTCTTCCCGACGGGCCGTTTTCTGTCGCGGCGCTGGGCGGCGATCGGCTGGATCGGGGTCGCCGGGGCTGTCCTGAGCGCGGCCGGTGGCGCGTTCGCGCCAGGACCGCTGTCGTCGGCCCCGTGGCTGGCCAATCCGCTCGGGATCGAGCCGCTGGCCGATCTTCTCGCCGGTGCCGAGACCGTCGGCAACGCGGTCGCACCGTTCGTCTTCCTCGGCGCGATCGTCAGCGTGATCCTGCGCTTCCGTCGAGCCGACGCCCTCGAACGGCACCAGCTCAAGTGGTTCGCCTTCGTGTCCGCCATCGCGATCGTGGGGCTCGGCCTCGCCATCCCGAACAACGGTCCGGTCGCCGACGCCGGCTGGGTGATCGGTCTGCTCGGTCTCGCGACATTGCCGGTGGCGATCGGGATCGCGATCCTGCGCTACCGCCTGTACGACATCGATCGAATCATCAGCCGGACCGTGTCATGGGCGATCGTGTCGGGCCTCCTGGCGGCTGTCTTCGTGGGCGCTCTGGTTGGCCTCCAGGCGGCACTCGTCGATGCGACCGGTGAAAGCTCGCTCGCCGTCGCGGCCTCCACCCTGCTCACGTTCTCCGTCTTCCAGCCCGTCCGGCGCCGGGTCCAACGCGCCGTGGACCGGCGCTTCAACCGGGCCCGTTACGACGCCCAGCGGACGGTCGAGAACTTTGCCGGCCGGGTGCGTGAGGAAATGGATCTCGCGACGCTCGGCTCGACCCTGTCGGCCACGGCCGACGACGCCGTTCACCCGACGAGCTCCACGGTCTGGCTGCGGCACGTCTCGAACTCGCGCCACTCACCATCTTCGTAACGATGCCGTAACGTATCCCGCACGGCATGGCCTCAGTCCCGACCGAGCTCGCCGAACTCGCACGTTCGGCCGGTCGCCGTGCGCGATTGACGAGGGCTCACGTCAGACGGATACTTGAATGATGACTCAAGTATCCGCGCTGACCGTGGACCGCTGCGTGGCGGAGTGCCTCTGCCCGAAGCAGGTCGAGCCGCTGATCGGCCGGACGCTCAGCTCCGAGCAGGCATCCGGGGCTGCTGCCCTCTTCGGGACCCTCGGTGATCCGACGCGTCTGCGCGTTCTCCACGCACTCTCGCTCGCCGAGGAGCTCTGCGTCTCGGACCTGGCGCTGTTGCTCGGCCTTTCGATCTCGGGTCTGAGCCATCAGCTCGCGCCGCTCCGCGAGCAGGGCATCGTGATCCGGCGCAAGGTCGGCCGGGTTGCCCACTACAGCCTCGCAGACGAGCACGTCCGCGGTCTGCTCCTCGAGGGTCTGGGTCATGGCGCCGAGCCCGTGGCGCACGCAGTGCGCGAGGCGGGGTGACGTGGCCGAATCGCAGAGCGCCGCACGGGCCAACCGTGACCGCCTCGTCATCGTCCTCGGGCTGACCGTGGTCGTCCTCGCCGCCGAGGTGGTCGGCGGCTACCTGTCGAACAGCCTGGCACTGCTCGCCGACGCCGGCCACATGTTCACCGACGTAGCGGGGATCAGCCTCGCCCTCCTGGCGATCTGGATGGCCGTGCGACCGGCCGACCGGAACCGGACCTTCGGCTACCTGCGCCTCGAGATCTTCGCGGCGGTCGTCAACGCGGTCCTGCTGTTCGGCGTGGCCGCATTCGTGCTGTACGAGGCGTGGCGACGCCTGGCCGAGCCTCCTGTGATCGCGTCGGGCCTGATGCTCGCGGTCGCCCTCGTCGGGCTCGCCGCCAACGCCGTGTCGCTCTGGCTCCTCCGTGATGGGCAGCGCCTCAGCCTCAACATGCGCGGCGCGTATCTGGAGGTCATGGGCGACTTCGCCGGATCGGCGGCGGTGATCATCGCGGGGCTCGTGATCGCCTCGACCGGCTGGACGACCGCCGACGCCGTCGCATCGGCGCTGATCGGCCTGCTCATCCTGCCGCGCACCTGGCGGCTCCTGCGCGAGGCGGTCGATGTGCTCCTCGAAGCGACGCCCAAGGGCCTCGATATGGCCGAGGTCCGCACCCACATCCTCGAAGCCCCGGGGGTGTCCGATGTCCACGACCTCCACGCCTGGACGATCACGTCGGGGATGAACGTTGTCTCGGCGCATGTCGTCCTCGACGAGGCCGCTGACCCGCCAGCGGTCCTCGATCATCTGTGCCGCTGCCTGTCGGGCATCTTCGATATCGAGCACTCGACGTTCCAACTGGAAGCCGCCGACCGCCGCCGGTTGGAGGAGATGACCCACGCATGACCGAGATCGCCACATCGCCTGAGCGGGCTCGGCTCCTCGCCCGAGGCCTGTGGCTCGAATACCTGACCGTCGGCTGGAACGTCGTCGAAGGCCTGGTCGCAATCGGCGCGGGCATGCTCGCGGGCTCGATTGCGCTCATCGGCTTCGGGGTCGATTCCGCCGTCGAGACGGTGTCCGGCGGCGTCCTCGTCTGGCGGCTCCGGTCCGAGGCCCGCGGCACACTCGACGAGGAGGCGGTCGAGCGCGTCGAACGCCGAGCGCGGACGGGGGGATCCTCGCGCTGGCGCTCCGTGGGCTCGCGCTCGCGGTCGTCGCGGTGCTCGGTCTGCTCGGCGGGGCTCGGGTTCGTCCTCTCCCCGCTCTGGTTCGCCGGTGCGGCGGCCCTGCTACGGGAACGAACGGAGGGGCAAGAAACGACCGAGGACCCTATGGCGGCGTCGGCGGGCCCTGGACGATAACCCTCTAGCCGCCCGCGCGATCGGCGCCACAGATGTTTCGCCCGTGAGGAGTCATAGGTGCCCATGCCTGTCACGTCGCTCGCTCGTGCCCGAGCGGGTCGTCCGGGTTGGCTGCGATCATGAGCCCGCTTCGCGCCGCGCTGATCGCCGGCGCTGCCTACGCGGCCTTCATGGCACTCCACGTCCTGCTCGCCTGGGACGGAGGTTCCGTCGTGACGAGCGTCCAGCCCGGCCTCGGGCCGTGGCTGGGTCCCATGGACTGGGCGATCTACTCGCTGGTCGCCGTGGTGGCGGCCCTCGCCATGGGCTGGCGTCGGACGAGGGTCGGGCGCCGGCCCCGCGGCGGCTGGCTCCGGCTGGCCTGGGCGCCGGTCGCCGCCGGGTTGCCGTTCCTGCTGTTCGGATGGAACCTCGACGGGCATCGGTCGTTCCGTTGCTCGTGGTCGGGGTGCCACTCGTCGCGCTCAACGAGGAGCTCTTCTTCCGCGGCGTGCTGCTCGAGATCCTGCGGTCGCTCGGCTGGCGCCGAGCCGTGCTCTGGTCCGCCGTCGCCTTCGGCGCCGCGCATCTGCCCAATCTGGTCTCCGGCTCGTACCCGCCGTTCGTCGCCATGCAGGTCGCGGCCACCACGGCGGGCGGCGTCACGCTGGCCGCGATCCGCATCCGCACGGGCAGCCTCTGGCCGGTCCTGCTCATCCACCTCGTGCTGGACTGGATCGCGGTGAGCACGCTGACCGGCCCCGCCACATCCAGCCCGATCCTGCTGCCGGTCCTGTTTCTGTGGCTGGGTGCGAACCTGCTGCTCTGGCGTTACGGCTGGGGGCTGATGCGCGGCAGAACGGACGAGGAGCTCGACCAGCTCGCCGACTGGCACCCGCCCGTCGTCCCCAGTGGCCCATCAGCGGCGGTAGAGGCGGCCGGCCGGTGACACCGGCTCGGAGGCGCGCACCGGGACGGGTCCTCGGGCCAGGGGAACCACCGGCCGACCCGAGGCGGGTCGGAAACCAGCCGCGGCCGTGGGTCCGGATCCTGCGCTTCGCCGGGCTCACCGCCTGCATCTCGGTGCCGTCGTGGGTCGCCGTCATCGCCGCACGATCGGACGCCTACGAGCCGCCCGCGTTCTGGCCGCGTTCGAGGCCCGAATGGGGGGTGAGGATCACCCGCGTCCCTGCCGAACGGACGACGCTCATCCGCGGTCGGCGTCATCTGGATCGGACGCGCCGGACCTACGCCGAGCACTACAACCGCGGCCGGCCCCATCGCGAGCTCGACCTCGCGACCCCCGCTCGCAGAAGCTGGGGAACCGGATCCCGCCAGCCCCCGAGGCGTCCACCGGCGAGACCTGCTCGGCGGGCTCATCCACGAGTACCACGGGCTTTCGGCGTGATCAAATCGGGATTTTCGCCCCCCCCACGCGCACTCAAAGAAGCCGGCGCTCGGATGGCTGACTCCGCTCAACTCCTCGAGGCCGCTAGCCCGCGCAGCACGAGGTCGATGACCAGCCCTCGCGCCCGAGCGCTCGGCACCTCGTGCGCGCTACGCAGGTGCAGGTACGTCCAAGCTGCGACGGCGACGCTCTGCCGGAGGGAGTGCCTTGCCACGCGGGCTTCATGCCGCATCCACCTCCTCGGCCCCCTCGCCGGCGGCGAGAAGCTCCGCAATCGACCGCTCGTGAGCCGAACGACCTCGCGGCATCCACAGCGCGATCACCAAGCCGATGCCGGCCATCGCG
>JBBQRX010000074.1:0-7653 GCA_038214375.1 Candidatus Limnocylindrales bacterium | reverse complement strand
CACGATGAGCTGGACGAGGGTCGGCTCGACAACCTGCTGGAGGCGCTGGCGGTCCACGCCGGGACCAACGACGAGGCGCGCAAGTGCCTCGACTACATCACGGCCAACCGGGACCGGATGCGCTACCCGGAGTTCCGTGCCCAGGGCCTGTGCGTCTCATCGGGCGTCGTCGAGGCCGGTTGCAAGGTGGCCATCGGCACCCGCCTCAAGCGCGCCGGCATGCACTGGACCGTCGCCGGGGCCGATGCCATCATCGCCCTGCGCTGTTGCCGGCTCAGCGGGCGCTTCGAGGACTTCTGGGACCGGCGCTCACAGGCAGGCCGCGCGGCCGCGCGGTGAGGTCATCTCACAAATCTGACGTGCACCCCCCGCGACCTTCGGTCCAGGCTCGGTCGAGCTCGGCCGGATCGAGCGTCGAGCGCAGTGCGGCAACGCACGCCTCGTACTCCGCGCGCTCGAGAAAGATCGTCTCGGATCCCGATTCCTCGCGGACGCGTTCCGCCGCGCCCAGCAGGACCGCCGCCCGTCGGGGCTCGCCCCGGGCAACGGCGATGAACCCGAAGCACTCCAGGAGTCGCGCGATCGCGCCCCGCTGCCCCAGGGGCTGCCACCCGAGGATGGCGTCACGATACGCCGACTCGGCCTCGTCGAGATGGCCGGCGGTCCGCAGCGCGTGGGCGAGGTCGCTGCGCGCCGAGAGCTCCAGGCGCGCGTCGCCAATCCGGTGGAAGCCCTCGATCGCCTCGTCGAACCACGGCCGCGCCGCGCCCAGGTCTCCCCGGAATCCCAGCACGCGCCCACGACCCAGCGCCGTGAACGCGATCGCAGACGGGTTTCCGGACCGCGTCGCGGCGGCGGTCGCCTGCTCCAGCGCGGCCACCGCCGCCGCCGGGTCGCGCTGCCCGTGGTACGTCGCCAGCCCGGCCAGGGCGAACGCGGCCTGGGACCACTGGCCGACCTCCTCGAGGAGCCCGACCAGGGTGGTCATCGTGACCATCGGGTCGCCATCGATCTGCAGGCCTCCGAAGACCGTCAGGAGCGTCCTGCCGGTGCGGACGAGCGCGATGGCCTCACGATCCCCGCTCGCCTCGGCATGCCGCATCCCCGTCTCTGCAACACTCCAGTCTGCTGATCAGGCCTGCTGGCCCTGTGGTCAGTCAGAGCCCCACGCTGACGATGTCCGCCAATCACGAGAAGGTGCCGCGCCGAGCCCGATCGCGAGCACGAGGAGAGGGTCCGATGGGGTTTCGAAGGCTTCTCCGGTCTGGCAGCGTCCTGCGTTGACCCCGGCGGAGCGGATGTCCTGGCGGCTGCAGTTCCGCCAGCGGGCGCCCCGTCTCGCGCTGGTCGCGGTGCTCTACCTGGCCATGGCGCTGCGCTCGTACAGCATCGAGACGAACCCGCCGGAGCTGTTCGAGGACGAGATCGCACCGGCGGCCTCGGCCTGGTCGATCGTCACGACTGGCCATGACGTCGAGACCACGCACATCCCGTGGTTCGTGACGCGGCTCGCGTACCTGCCGCCGATCTATGGCTACGCGACACTCCCGTTCCAGGCGGTCCTCGGCCACACCGTCGCAGCGGTGCGGTTGCCCGCGATCCTCTTCGGGACGTTCACGACCTACCTCATGTACTGGATCGCCCGCGTCCTCGGTCGGCGCTGGTGGGAGGGTGTCCTCGCGGCGCTCGCCTTCGCGGTGCTGCCGTGGGCGGTCCACTACGGCCGGCTTGGGTTCGATCCGGCGTCCACGCTCGCGTTCACCATCGCGGGCATCGGGCTCCTGTGGGGCGGTCTGGCGCGCTCCCGGCCACGTCGCGTCGTCGCGGCGGGCGCGGTGCTCGCCCTCGGCGCCTACACCTACACGCCTGCCCTCATGCCCAACGTCCTGCTCGCGCTCCTCGTCGTGCTCCTCTTCGCCCGGCACGTGCGAAGGCGCGACGTCGCCGGCCTGGTGGCGGCGGGCGTCGTCGGGGCGATCGTGTTGATCCCGTACTTCATCGCGCTCACGGACCCGCTCTTCACGCAGCGGACCGGGAACATCTCCGTGTTTCACGGTGGCGTGAACGTGTCGGCGATCTCGATGGCGTGGAACCACTACTGGGCGCAGTGGGACCCGACGTACCTCTACCTGCGCGGGACCACAAACCTCCGCAACGAGCCTGGGATGGGGGTCCTGCTCCCCCTGGCCGCACCCTTCCTCCTCATCGGCATCATCGCCGGAGTCGTCCGGCGCCGAGGGGCGGATCTCTTCGTCCTCGGCTGGCTTGTGCTCGGGCCGCTCGCGGCCGCGCTGACGAACGACGGTGTCCCGCACTTCCTCCGGGGCATCTACGCCCTCCCGGCGATCATCCTCGCGATCGCCCGCGGCTGCGCCGTCGCGTGGGACTGGATCGGCCGCCGGAGCTTGGCCCGACCGGCGATCCGTGTCGCGGCGGCCGCGGCACTCGCGCTCGTGCTCGCGGCCCAGATGGTCGTTTCGTACAGCTTCTACTTCAACGACTACCCGGTGATCTCCATGGTCGCGTGGCATTACGGAGAGGCGGCGTCGCTCGCGATGGTGCGCGACACCGTCCCTGCCGGCGGCGTGGCATGCCTCGATCCGGGTGCGCTGAGCTACTGGACGTTTCCGCAGCTCGTCGCGTGGTATCTCCCATCGTCTCCGTTCACGGTCGTCGAGGGCCTGAACGACCCGCGATGCTCCCGAGCCGGGGCCTACCTCCTTGCCCATCCCAACGAACCGGACGGGCGGCGAGAGCCGGTTCCGCCTCCGCAAGTGGCTGCCGCACTGAAGCTGCCGGTGGGGGCCGCGTCCGTGGCGTCGGTCCCGGGAAGCGGTTCGCCATTCATCCTGTGGCGGATCGAGCCGTAGTCTCCATCGCCGGAGGCTCGCACTTGGCGCCGGGGGCGCGGCCTGCCCGGAAACGGCCCAGGAACGCGGACCGCTACCAGCGCCGGTTCCCGCCAGGTCGTCGGCACCTCGGCCAGCGTGCGAACCCTGGAGGGTTGCCTTGACCGTCAGCTCGAGGGCGAGCTCGAAGCCCGCCTCGCTCTCGATCGGCGTCACCTCGAGGAAGCGGCGGCTATCGAGCTTGAAGTTGTTGGTCGCGTCGTGGACGAGGACGCCGGCGAACCAGTGGAGGGTGAGGCCCGCGAGGCGGGAGAGCGTCCGCTTGAGGAGCGGCCCCCCGACCTGGTGCCCTCCTTTCACGTACCGGCTGGCCGCCACGACGTCGGCCTCGCCGCGGGCGAGAGCCACCATCCGGTCCACATCGCCGTACTTGTCCGAGCCGTCTGCCATCGTGATCAGGACGTAGGGAGCCCGGGACGCCGCGATGCCGGCCTTCATGGCGTTGAGGACGCCCCGCCCCAGGTCGCTCCGGTGGGCCCGGAGGCCGGGGATCTCCGCAGCCAGTCGCTCCACCACCGGCAGGGTGGTGTCCTCCGGCATGTCGTGGACCACGAGCAGCTCGAACGGGGTCCCGACTGCCGCCGCGAACGACCGCAGGGTCGGCGCCACGCGCTCGCCCTCGTTCCAGACGGGCATCACGACCGACAGGCCGGGCGAGGGTGAGGCACCGGTGGTCATGGCTGCAGTTCCGCCCGGCCGTCGCCTCGGCCTGGATCCACGGGATGATCTCGTCGAGCATCTGCGAGAGGGTGGTGGTCGCGTTGAATCCAAGGACCGAGGCCGCCTTGTGCACGTCTGGCACCCGGTGCTGGACGTCGTGCTCGAAGGGCGGATCAGGGACCGTCCGGAGGGGCCGGTCCGGTGCCTGACCCAGCACAGAAGATGGGATGCTTCCGGGGACGCCGGCCGCCGCACGAACGGCGGGGCGCCGGCCTCGGGGCAGGCGCCGCCTGCTGCTACCGTGGGCGCCGTGGTCGTGCTGACTGTCCTCACCCGCCCGGCAGCACCGTGAGACGCACCCGGCTGGTCGCGGTCGCCCTGGTCGCGCTCGTCCTCGTCGGGTGGACCGCGGGCGACGCCGCGACACCGGCCGGTGCGGCCTCCGTGCGGGTTGTCAGCCACGGCAGCCGGAGCCATCCCGAGGTGGCCCTCACGTTCGACGACGGGATCAGCCCCGCCAACTGCCGGCGGATCCTCGCGACGCTCGTCGAGCGGGGGGTGCCGGCGACGTTCTTCCCCATCGGCGAGGCCATCTCGCTCGACCGGGCGTTCTGGCGGCTCGTCGCTGAGGCAGGAGACCCTGTGGGCGACCACACGTGGTCGCACCCCCAGATGCCGACGCTCGGGCTCGGTGAGCAGGTGGCCCAGATCGAGCGGGCGCGGAAGGCGGTCGAGGCGGCCACGGGCCGGCCGATCCTCCGCGTCTTCCGGCCGCCGTATGGCGCGTACGACGCGACGACGCTCGGCGCGGCGTCCCAGGCCGGGTTCGGCACCGTCCTCCTGTGGGACACCTCCGATCGCGGCACGTCGCCCAGGGGCGCCTTCGCGGACATGGTGAAGGCGGCCGAGGCAGGCACGGATGGCTCGGTCATCCTCATGCACTGCGGGCCGAACCCGACGCCATGGCTCCTCCCGGAGGTGATCGCGGACTACCAGGCGCGCGGGTTCGACTTCGTGACGGTCCCGAAGCTGCTGGGCATGACCTGGTCGCCCGGGCCCACGGCGTCGATTACGCCCGCTCAGATCCTGGACGGGCTGTCGCCGCTCCCGCTGACCCAGCTCGGCGGCCCGGTCGCCGGTCCGAATGGGTACGCCACGCCGTGCGCGACGCCGAGCGCGACGCCGAGCCCGCGTCCGACGACCCGGACGACGTCGTCGCCTACCCCGAAGCCGACGCCGCAGCCCTCGACCGTCGGCTCACCGGGGCCATCCTCGTCCGGCATCGGTCAAAGCCTTCGACCCGGTCCGAGCCCGTCGCCCACGCCTGCCGCGAGCCCACCGACGTTGGACGCGGCAACCTCGGACACGACAGACCTCGTGGCCGCGGGCCCCCTTGCGCTGCTGGTGCTCGCCGTGGGGCTGGTGCTCGCGCTTCGCCGGGGTCGCGGCCGGGCGCGCGGCGCGCGCTGACGGCACGGCGCGAACTCCCCGGACGGCACCTCTGCGGGAAGCTCGCCGGTTCGACGAAACGCGCCGGCGTGAGGCCGAAGACCACCACCGCGTCGCACTCTGGGAGTCGTTCACGTGCGTCCACGGGGCGTTCACGGGGCGTAAACACTCGGTCCCCAAGATCGGTCGAACCTGCGAAGAAGCGCAGCCGCACGGACCAGGCGGCTCGCCCGGCCTGCAACCCGGGCCCCGGTCCGTATCCCGGCCGGACACCCGCGGTTCCGCTCTACCCCACCGAGATCGCGAACGCGACGGAACGCCCGTGGACCTGCGCGAGGGCCATCCAGATCCGGACCATCTCCTCGAGCACCTTCGCGTTGGCAAGGCCCCCGGCGTCCTCGGGCCGGAAGCCGATCTCCGATGCCAGGGCCATGGCCACCCGCTTGGCGTCCGGGTCGTCACCGGCGACGAACATCGCGGCTGGCACCGTGCGCACGGCGGCCGTCGCGAAGTTCTCGAAGCCGATCGTGTTGAACGCCTTCGCCAGCTTCGCGCCCGGCAGCAGCGCCGCCAGGTCCGCGGTGGTGGACGGCAGGTCGCCGGCGTCGAACCGGTTCATGGCGTCGATGACGATCCGGTCCTTGAGGGACGGGAGGTCGGCGATGGTCGCCGTGATGGCCACGGGCCGCAGTGCGAACACGATCACGTCCGCGTCGTCCACGGCGTCCGCCGGTGTCGCGGCATCGGCCTCGGGGATCTCCGCCAGCGCGGCGAGCGTCTTGGTGCTCTCAGGGTCACGGACACCGAAGACCACGTCATGGCCGACGGCCGCGAACGCCCGCCCCAGCCCACCGCCGACGTTGCCCGCTCCAAGGATCGCGATGCGCATCTCGTCCTCCCCTGGACCCGGCGCCGGGCGGCGCCTCCGTCGCATTCTGGTCCCGCGACGCGCGATCCGCCATCCCCCATGGCGCGGACGTCACACCGATGGACCTCCCCGCGCACCGTGGCAAACGCGGCGGACAGGAAGTCTAGCGGCGCCCGCCGCCGAAGATCCGGAGCAGGAACAGGAACAGGTTGATCGCGTCCAGGTAGAGGTGGAACGCCGCGAGCACCGACGCCCGCTCCGCGGACTTCGTGATCGCCGCGTACTGGCCGGACACGATCCGCTGCACGTCCCACGCCGTGAGCGCGGTGAAGAGCAGGACGCCGACGATCGAGATGACGAACCCGATCATCGTCGAGCGCAGGAAGAAGTTCACCAGCATCGCCACGAACAGGCCGATGATGGCCAGCGAGGCCAGCCCGCCGATGCCCGCCAGGCTCCGCTTCGTCACCGCGCCGAACAGCGCCGCGCCGCCGAACATCGCCGCCGTGCTGACGAACGCCGCCACCACGGACTCGCCCGTGTAGAACTGGACGACGACGCCGACCGTCAGCCCGATCGTCGCCGCATAGACGAAGAACAGCAGCAGCCCGGTCATCGCGGAGAACCGGTTGATGCCCAGCTGCAGGCCCATGCCCAGGATCAGCTGCCCGATGATCAGCGGCAGCCACAGGCGCTCGACCGTCGTGGTGATGCCGGCGCTGCTCGTGACCAGGAACGCCACGGCCGAGGTGAGCAGCATGCCGGCGAACATCCAGCCGAACGCGCCCACCAGCAGCTGCTGGACGAGCGCCGGGGCCGGCCGGACGCCGAGCTGGCTCGGGGAGTAGGGGTAGCCGTTCATGCGGAAGCTCCTTGCTCGGGTGACGCCGCGCCGGACCGTGTCCTGGGTCCGCCTTCGGGGCGGGAGCTCGTGGCGCCCTTGGATTCGGCCTGCTCGGCCATCCTGGCGAGGATCCAGAGCAGGTCCGCCAGGCGGTTGAGGTACGGGATCAGGTGCCCCTCGCCGATGACCGGGTCGTGCCGGGACAGCGTGACGGAACGCCGCTCGGCGCGCCGGACGATGGTACGGGCGAGCTCGATGGCCGCGGAAACGCGGGTCTCGCCAGGAACGACGAACTCGTGCGGCATGACGATGGCCGCCTCGGACTCGCGAAGGATCGCGTCCAGGCCGTCCATCATCTCGGCCGAGACGCGCGTATAGCCGTCGGTCTGGCGATGGCGGGCGTCGGGGGCGGTGGCCAGCTCCGCGCCGGCGACGAACAGCTCGCGCTGGAGGCGCAGGATCAGCTCCGGCATGCGCCCGAAGCCGCCCGACAGGACGCCGAGCTGGTCCTTGACGCCCAGCTCCGCGCGCGCCAGGCCCAGGGCCGCGACGGCCTCGTCGATGGTCCCGAACGCCTCGGTGCGCAGGTCATCCTTGTTCACGCGGGTGTCGTCGAACAGCAGGCCGGTCGTGCCATCGTCACCGCGTCCGGTCGCGACGGCGCTCGGGTAGTCGAGGCGGGCCGCGCCGGACGACCGGGGCTCGCTCACCACATCAGGCCGGCATCGCGGGGATCCCAGCGCTCGGCGATGAGCGTGACCTTCACGTCGTGGTCCACGACGGTCTCGGCCTGCTCCTTGACCTGCTGGATCATCGCGCCGGCGTAGGGACAGAACGGCGTGGTCAGGATCATCTTGATCTCGGTGGACTCGGGGCCCAGGATGATCTGCCGGATCAGCGCCAGCTCCACGACGTTCATCCCG
>JBBQRX010000073.1:0-7680 GCA_038214375.1 Candidatus Limnocylindrales bacterium | reverse complement strand
CGGGGAGGCCGGCCGGGGCGCCGCGTTCACGGTCACCCTCCCGGCCGAGGCGCCGGACGAGTCCTGAGCCGCAGGTCTGGCGCAGCGGTGCGCTATGCGGCACCCAGGGCTGTGGCGTCAGAGGGTCATGCTACTTGACTTCTCATTCGAGAACTCTACTATCACGACGTGGACGTCTCCAATCCCATCAAGTCGGTCATTCCGTCGCTGGACGCGGCCGTGCTTGGGGTGCTTGCTGGAACGACGCATCCGCTGACCGGGCGGCAAGTCCACCGACTCGCGGGCGTCGGCAGCGATCGGGGCATCCGGTTGGTGCTCAATCGCCTCGTGAAGCACGGCCTCGCGACTGCCGAGGACCAGGGTCCGTCCACGCTCTATGTGGCCAACCGGACCCATCTCGCATGGCCGGCCATCGAGTCACTGGTCGGACTGCGGTCTGCTCTTGTCGACGAGATCACCGAACGCATCTCCCGATGGGCGGAACCCTCCCTGCACGCCTCGATGTTCGGGTCCGCTGCGCGCGGGGATGGCGACGAGGACAGCGACATCGACCTGTTGCTCGTGCGGCGCGACAGCGCCGACGAGGATGGCTGGGGAGGTCAGGTCAGCGCCCTGTGTGACTGGGTTGCCGGAGCCACGGGCAACCGCTGTCAGGTATTCGACGTCACCGAGTCGCGCTTCGCCGAGCACGTGGCATCGAGCGACCCCCTCGTGGTCGCCTGGCGTCGCGAAGGGATCCTGTTGGCCGGCACGCCGATCGAGACGATGGTTCGAGGGGCGATGGGAGGATCGAAGTGGTCAAGTCCGGCGCGCGCATAGCCACCTGCGGACAGAACGAGGCACGTACGCGGCTCGTGTTGGCGCGCGCCTATGTGTCGGTAGCCGACCTCGTGTACGCGGAGCCGGACGACCCCGTGCTTCCTCTCCGTGGCGTTGCCGCGGCCTTGGCCGTGCTCGGCGGAATCGCAGCGTCCGACGTTATCTGCTGCGTGCGCCTTGGTCAGATGTCTCGAGGCGACGATCACGCGCAGGCCGTGGATGTGCTCGCCATGGCGCGGCACGAGGGGCCCAGGGTCAAGAACGACCTCATCCGCCTTCTCGGAATCAAGGACAAGGTCCACTACCAGGCGATTCTCGTCGGTCCGGCGGAAACCGAGACCGCCATCAAGCAGGCGAAACGCCTCCTCGCCGCTGCCGAGGTCGCCGTCGGGAGTCGCGACGTACCGCCCGACCCGGTCCGCGACCAGGATCATCCGATCTCGTCCACCGGCGGCTGAGTCGACCATCTCGTCGCCGCAGGCGACACGGGGGCGGTCGGTTCTCAGAGCGCGGGACCGATCGACCGACCGACCGACCGACCGACCGACCGACCGACCGACCGACGAAGGCTCCGGCCTCGGGCTCTACGTCTCACGGGAGCTGTGCCGGGCGATGCACGGCGACCTCGTGCTGGAGCTCGGGGAGGCCGGCCGGGGCGCCGCGTTCACGGTCACCCTCCCGGCCGAGGCGCCGGACGAGTCCTGAGCCGGAGGTCTGGCGCAGCGGTGCGCTACGCGGCACCCGGGCCGAGCCCCGGGGTGGCCATCCTCGGTAATTGTCTTGTCCCATTTTGTGTCGAGCAATCGCGACAGTTCTTGACGGGTCGTCTCGGAACGCCGATTATTGTCTTGTCCCATTTATAACACCTCGCCTACGACATTATTGAGGGCCCGGCAACATGGTGATCACCAACGCTGGGCGGGGCCGGCCGAGCCGAGCGTTCATCCTCGAGCAGGTCACCCTCGGCCTCAGGGACCTCGCCAAGACGGGCGGCCTTCCGTCACCGACCGAGAGCGCCGAGATCTGGCGGCACATCTGGCACGAGGAGGCCCACAACTCCACGGCCCTCGAGGGCAACACCCTCATTCTCCGAGAGGTAAAGCACCTTCTCGACGAAGGCCGGCCCGTTGGCAACAAGGAGATGAAGGAGTACCTCGAGGTCCTGTCCTATGGTCAGGCGGCCGAGTGGGTCTATAGCCAAGCGATCACTCCCGGCTCCTGGGGAGCGTCCGGCGTGATCAGCCAGACCGAGATCCGTCACATCCATGAGATGACCGTCGAGCCTGTCTGGCGCTTCTTCCCCCCCGACGACCTCGATCCCGAGGAAGGACCGGGCAAGTTCCGGCGACATGACATTGGGGCATTTCCCGAGGGAATGACACCGCCTCCGTTCACCGAGGTCGACGCCCTCGTCACCGACTGGCTCAAGCTGGCAAACGACGCTCGGAGCGACGGAGAACACCCCCTGGTCCACATTGCCCGGCTCCACGCGACTTACGAGCAGGTGCATCCCTTCCGAGACGGCAACGGTCGAACAGGCCGGCTCATCCTCAACCTGATCCTCGTACGCATGGGATATCCGCCGGCGATCATCCGCAAGGCGCAACGAGAGAAGTACCTGGGCGCCATCCGCCGAGCGGATCGTGGCGAGTTCCTGCCCCTCGCGGAGTTGATCGCCCGATCCGTCAAGGACAGCCTCGATCGCTTCTTGCTGCCGGGCCTCGCCGGACCGAACAGGCTTCTGCCCCTCAGTGCTCTCGCGACCACGAAGCACACGGCCGCCGCGCTTCGCAAAGCCGCCGAACGGGGGCGACTCAACTACCAGCGGGACGAGACCGGCCGCCTCTACAGCATGAAGAAGTGGGTGGATGACTACGGGAAGACCGCGCATCGGGGACGCCCTCGAAAGACAGCTCCGCAGAAGTAGCCGCCGTCGCTGACGCTGCCCAGGTCCCACCATCGGCCGGGGGGGTGACTACGGAGTCAGCGCGATCCCGCACCAGTGAGCATTCCTCGTCCGCGAGCTCGTCTGACGCAGAGCGCGCCGCGAGCCCAGCGTTGATGAGCGCCGAGGGCGTGCAGCTCGGAAGGCGCCCATCTCGCGCCGCCGCGCCAGCCGGGTTGGTCGCAGCGGTGCGCTACGCGGCACCCAGGGCTGTGGCGTCGCCGAGCGCCGCGAACGCTGGGCCGACGATGTCGCGCTCGACAGCGCCGATCCCCGCGGCCTCCGCCTCCGCCCTCCACCGAGCAACCGCGGTGACGACCTCTGCGAGGATCCGCCTGGCATCGCGTTCGGAGAGGGCATAGAGCCGGTGCGTCGCGAAGGCGGTGAGCGCGTCCTGGCCGTTCGTTCGCCCGTCGAGCGAGAGACTGTGCGGGTGTGCGGCTCGTGCCGGGTTCATGTCGAAGGCGGGCGCGAGCCGCCACCCCGCCGGCGTCCGAAGGAAGCCGTGGTTGCGCAGGTGATCGTCGCGGTTGCCGGCGATCACGTTGAACATCAGCCTGCGGAAGAGCTGAGCGAGGTCCGCCTTCACCGCGCCCACGGCGCCGTAGCGACCGATCGCCTGTGCGATGTCGGGGTAGGAAGCCGGCTCGCCGGCGCGGTGGTCGGTGAGCGTCATCGCCGACACGAACAGGCGGCGTGACCCCTCGACCCCTCGGTCGAAGCGACGCACGAGATAGGTGCGGCCACGACCGGGGCCGTTCACGGCCTCCATCCGGTGGTCGGCCACGTCGATGCCGGCCTGCCCCGCGAGGTTCGCGTAGACGAACTCCCACGCCCCGAGGTCGAGACGGCGGTCCTCGCGCGACGGGAACTTCGCGATCCAGAGGCCGCCGTCCGTGTCGCGGATGTTCACCTTGGGGCGTGCTCCGCCGAGCGACGATCCCGGGACCACGAGGTCACGAAGGCGTCGGCTATCGATCTCGGCGTCGGGGTTGTCCTCGATCCACCGGGCGAGGTCCTGGAGCTCGCGCAGCGAGGCCACCGGCGGCGCGGCCGGGTCACCGTCGCGGACGAAGGGTCCGTCGGGGGTCGCGCCGACCCGGAGCGCGCCCATCCGCGTCTCGTCGGAGACTCCGACCAGCATCTCCCAGTTGCCGGGGAGCCCGTGGCGCTCGCGAGCGAGCAGCATCTGGCCCCAGGCGTCCGGCGTCGTGTCGAGCAGCGCCGGCGGCAGGGTGTCAGCTCCCAGCGGCTGGTCGCCCGGGAACAGGAGGGTGCGGGGATCGAGCGAGAACGCATCCGGTCGGTCGAGCCACGCGTCGTCGTAGGCGAACGAGACCGCCCGGCGCTCACCCGCCCCAGCCCACCGCACGAGGGTGCCGACCTGGCGGGCCGGGCCCAGCTCCGGCGCGTCGAGGACGACCGTGAGGCGCTCCCCCTTGTCGGCCATCAGGCGGGCCTGCCGCGGCGGTGTGGGAGCGGGGTCCGTGCGTCGGCCAGCCGGTTGCCCAGCTCGTCATCGGCGGCGATCCGGTCGAGGTCCTCGTCGAGCGCCAGGACCTCGAGGACGCGCGCAAGGATCGCGGTGCTCACCGACAGGTCGCCGGCCTCGAGCTTGCGCAGGGTGGTCCGGGAGACGAACGAGCGCTCGGCCATCTCCGTCTCGCCCATGCGCCGGCGAAGACGGGCCGCACGGAGGCGTGCGCCGAGCGCCTCGGCACGGCGTTGCGTAGCGGGAAACAGCATTCTCGCAGGTCGGCTCATGATCAATAGTATGGTCAGGATTAGTCTCTCTCGTCAATAGTAATAGACAATAGTCGGGACGCCGTCCTCGCCAATGCTTCCGTCGTGCCGCTCGATGTGTGGCAGCGCCTCGCGGAGCTACCGGCCGGCGGCCTTCGCGGCAGCGGCGATGCTCTGGTAGCGGGGAGTCAGTGGTCGGACGCGCGGCGCGTTGGTTGCCGCCTCCCGGAGCGTCCGCTTGAGGGTCTCGGGGAAGTCGCGCATGCCCGGCTCGCCGAAGTAGGTCATGACCCGGATGGTGTCGTCGAAGTCCAGGTGCGCGGGGAACACCGCCACCGCGCAGGCCGCGATCTGCGAGAGCGTCATGCCGGACTTGAGCAGCGCGACGATGTCGCGGTAGTCCCTGAGCTCCACGCGGTCGTGGATCGCCTTGGCCTTGGTGGCTGCGATGTCCATGATCGAAGCGACTGCGATGCCGTTCGACCCAGCCCGACCGGGCACGTCGAGGACGGGGATCTGCAGCCCACCGAAGAACGACACCTTGACGCTCCGGGCGCCCTTCACCGGCCACACGGCCACCGCGAAGTCGTTGTCGTGCTGCTCGAGGAGGGTGGCGCCGTCGAGGAACGGGATCACCGACGCGAGGCGTCGCGGATCGACTCGCAGGCTGGTGAAGAAGTCGAAGTCCACCGATGTCCGGTGTGCAAGCCGGAGAGCTAGCGCCGTGCCGCCGTAGAGCACGAAGCCGGGCGGAACCTGGACGAGCGACGGCCAGAGCGCTCGTTGCGATTTCGGGAAGGCGGCGAGCTTCGGACAAAAGGTGGTCACGCGGATCGCGTCGGCAGGGGCGGCGTCTGCCGGTAGCCGAAGCGGAGGTGCCAGGAGTCCCACCGGCGGTCGCTGAAGACGCCGGCCGGTGCGTCGGCCAGGACGGCACGCAGCGCCTCCTGCCCGAAGATCCGCTCCACCAGCTCGGCGTCCGCCGTCGTCCCGATGGCCATTGCCTGCGCGATCAGGCGTTCAGGTCGCCGCAGGGACTGCCGGGCGCCTTGCCACCAGATGAGCCGCTCGGCCATCTCGTTGAGCTCCTCGGCGCCGACCGGATCGGCGAGGGCCGCCCGGAGGCGCACGGCCAAGTCCAGACGGGGCAGGCCCGCGTCTCCGTCGAGCGCTGCTACCTGTTGGCTGATCTCGGCGGCCCTGGCCGCCGTCAGCCGCCAAGCGGCGAGCTCCGCCAGCGCGCGGCGCGGCGCCTCGGGAGCAAGCCGGTAGGTCGGCCGACTGTCGCCGACGCGGACGACGAGGCCCTCGTCGAGGAGCGACTCGATCGTGCGCTGCGCGCTCGAGAGCGGTGCGTGGGTGAGCTTCGCGACCTCGGCCAGGCGAAGCCCGCTCGGGCGCTCGGCGAGGGCGACCAGGGCCGCTGTGGTCCGCTCCGTCAGCATCTGCTTCATGTGCCGATTATCTACGCGAACGGCGTAGTAGTCAACGATCCAGGCAGGATCGGCCGAACCTTCATCGGCACCGAAGGCACTCACCTATGCCACTCACCCGCACCATCACCTATCAGCCCACTGATCTCGTGCGGCGTCACCGTCAGGTACTCGACGCTGCCTGACATGGTGGTGCGCTGCTCCGCGACAAGGACGGCGTAACCCTGATCATCGCGCCAGCAGAGGAGCGGGAGCTGGAGCGGGGTCTCGCCAACCTCGCCCTCGACATGGTCCGGGCTGCCGGAACCATCATCCGGGGCGACACCCTCGCCGCGAGCTTCGGCGATGTGGGCTGGGTCAGCGTGCTTCCCCCCGAGTCGCAGCGTCTCTTCTTCGCCGAGATGAGCGATGCCCTGCTGGTGGCTGCCACCGGCCTCTCCACGCGGAATGTGGACCTGCTGCTCGGCGACTGGAAGGCGACTGCCGAGTCCTGGGCAGACCCCGAGACGCGCGAGCAGCTCCTCGCCGGGTCTTCGGAGCCGCTGTACCACGTCGAGCGGTGAGTCCGCGCCGTCCGAAGAAGGGAGCCGGAGGCTCCCCGGCGTCTTCCCAGCAGCCGGCGGCATGGACGATCAGGATGGCGACGCGAACGGCCCTGCGCCAGTGGGACGACACCGCGGCGACGCAGCCAGACCTCATGGCACGCGTGCGGGAACGCCCGCGTACGCGTCCCCGAGACCGCTCGGACAACCCGAGTCGGACGCACCGGCTCCGCTCGCCGCTTGACGAGGCCCCGATCGGCGGAGTCAAGATGCCGCAGTGGCAGGACGAGATGACCTCCGGTGGACGAGTCTGGTACTGCCCGGACCCGGACACGCAGACGGTCTGGGTCACCAGGGTCTCCCTCGATCCGCCCAGGGAGGCCCACTAGGAACGCCGTCCTCGCCAGTTACGAAGGAGGCGACACACGGCGAGCCGATCCCCGTGCCGGTCCGGTCGTCGCACGCGGCTGCCGACGAGGTGCTCGGCGTGGCCGTGGGCCACCTGCCCGCGACCCGGCGCTGGGACCGCGCCGACCAGGACCTGTTCGAGTTGTTCGCGATCGAGATCTCGGCCGCGATCCGCAACGCCCAGCTCTACGCGCGCGTGGAGACCCAGAACCGGCGACTCATCGAGCTCGACGATGCCAAGGATGATTTCCTCCGGGGCATCTCGCACAACCTCCAGACGCCGCTGGCAAGCATCCGGGGCTACGCGCAGCAGCTCGCCCACGAGTCGCCCGACAGGCGGCTTGCGATCATCACCGAGCAGGCCGACCGCATGTCGCGGATGGTCCGCCAGCTGCTCACCGTGAGCCGGATCGAGTCCGGCGCCCTCCGGCCGCGGCTCGAGGTGTTCGCGCCGGCGCTGCGCGCCCGCCGGACGTGGGAGGCGCTCGGGGCGTCGGACGTGGCGTTCACGCTGGAGGACCGATCTGCCGGCTGGCTCGCGCTGGCCGATGGCGACCAGTTCGACCAGGTGCTCTGGGCGCTGCTCGACAACGCGGTGGGCTACGGAGGCAGGACCCCGATCGACGTCACGGTGGTGACGGACACGGCTGAAGGCACCGTGGCGATCACCATCGCCGACCACGGGCGCGGGGTGGACGCGGCGGACGCGGAGCGCCTCTTCCAGCGGTTCGAGCGCGGGACCGATCGACCGACCGACGAAGGCTCCGGCCTGGGGCTGTACGTCTCGCGG
>JBBQRX010000072.1:0-7680 GCA_038214375.1 Candidatus Limnocylindrales bacterium | reverse complement strand
GACCCCGGCATCGGCCATCAGCTCCTGGAGGAACCTGCCGGCCGTGTCGGTCCCGACCGGCGCGCAGACCACGGCCTCGAGGCCGAGCTGGCGGAGAGCAAAGGCGACGTTGGCCATGGCGCCGGGCACGATCGCGAGCTGGCTGGCGAGCGCCTCCTGGCCGGCTCGGGGGATCACGGTGAGCCGCGGAAGATCAGGTCGAGGAATGGCGAGCCGGCGCAGACGACGTCGACCCTCATCGCAGGGCCTCCGCGAGCGCGGGCTGTCGGTCGAGGTGACGGGCGAGGATCCGCTCGGCGACTTCGGCCGATCCGACGAGCGGATGCTGGGTCAAGGCGCGGACGGCCGCCTGACGCGAGCCGGACAACGCGGCGTCGATTGCGGCCCGCTCCGCGGCCCGGACCGCGAGGATCAGCGCTTCGGCCGCCTTCGGGACCGCGCCGATGGCGACCGGGACGACCCCGCCCCGGCTCACGACGCACGGAACCTCGACGACGGCGGCCTCGTCGAGGAATGGGAGGCTCGAGCGGTTGGCGACGTTCAGGATCATCACCGTCTGGCCGTCGGCGTTCAAGGCGTCGACAAGGTCGAGCGACAGCCTGCCGTAGCCGCCGGTCTCGCGGGCGGCCGCGACATCGTGCATCTGGTCGTCGCGCCCGCTCCACGCCTCCTCCATGTAGCTCCCCTCGCGCTCGGCGAGGCTCGCCTCCCAGGATCGCAGCGCCTGGGCCGGGGTTCCTGCGCCCGTGTAGAACGCATCCTGCTGGCGCTGGAGGAACTCGGCCCGGACCCTGCCGGCCTGCATTCCGGCGAGCGCCTCGGGGGCGAAGTCGTAGTAGTAGAGATACTCGTTGGGAATCATGCCGACCGAACGCAGCCAGTCCGTCCCGAACAGGCGCCCCTCCTCAAAGCTCGACAGGCGTCGCTCGTCCGCGAGAAGCCCGGGCAGGAGATCGCGCCCGTGGTCCAGGACGCCGCGGAGCCAGCCGAGATGGTTGATCCCGAAGTAGTCGAACCAGAGCGCGTCGGGATTGCGATCGAGCGCGACGGCGACCCGCCGGCACAGTGCTTGCGGTGCGTCGCAGATCCCGATGACGCGGTCGCCCAGGACGCGTCTGGCCGCCTCCGTTACGAGCCCGACCGGGTTCGTGAAGTTGATGAAGATCGCGTCGGGGGCGCGCTTCGCGACGACCTCCGCGATCTGGGTCACGACCGGCACGGTCCGCAGCGCGTACGTCATCCCGCCAGAGCCGGTCGTCTCCTGGCCGATCACGCCCTCTGCGAGGGCCGCCGTCTCGTCGAGCAGCCGGCCCGCGATCCCACCGACCCGGATGGCGCAGTAGATGACATCGGCGCCGTCGACGGCCTCCTCGAGACTGGTGGTCTTGGTGACGGCGATCGGGCTGGCGAAGACCTCGTCCATCCCCGCCAGAACGGCCCCAATCCGATCCAGTCGGGCCTGGTCGACGTCATACAATACCACCGCGTCGTAGTGGGTCCGCGTGCTCCCCTCGGCCAGCGCTCGGTAGATCGCGGGGGTCCGGAAACCGCCTCCTCCGAGCAGGGTGAGCTTCATCTGTAGAGTGAACCAAAAGTGAACCAGTTTTGTCAACCCCGTTCACGAGCGACTCGTCGGACCGATGCGGGCGGGAGTGACCCAGCCCACATTCGCGTGATGCGCAGGCTCCAGGCCGACATCGCGACCGGGCGCTTGACGCCGGGCGAGCGGCTCGCGTCGGAGCGCGAGCTCGGTAAACGGTTCGCGGTCGCGAGGAACACGCTGCGCCGCGCCCTGGCCGATCTGGCCACCCGCGGCCTGATCGAGTCGCGAGATCGATCGGGCTGGTTCGTGAAGGGTCGGGCGGTCACCATCGAGACCGTCAGTGGACCGCAGGGCCTGACCGAATGGGCGGCGATCCGCGGGCTGACCGTCTCGTCGGACGTGTGCAATGCCAGTGTCCGGCCGGCCAGGGAGTTGGAGGCACGAACGCTTCGGATACCGCTCGGCAGCGAAATCTTCGAGCTCGAACGGGTCCGGATCGTGGAGGGAACGCCGCTCTCACTCGACCAGTCAATCCTCGTGCCGTCATTGATCCCGACCCTGGTTGCAGAGGACTTCTCCGGGCGCTCGCTGTACCAGACGCTCCGCGAGCGCAACGGCATCGAGCCGTCGCGCGCCGAGTGCCTGCTCCAGGCCATCACCACGGATTCCCGGACGGCCGGGCTTCTCGGGCTGACCGAGGGCGACCCGCTTCTGGAGCTGTCCGAGACCGTATTCGATCAGTATGGCGAGCCGTTCGAGTACGGCCGGCACCTCAACCGCGGCGATCGATACGCCTTCCGGACGACGGTCGTCGCCGGTGGCGTCTGGGAAGGTCCCAATCCCTGACTCGCGGCCAACGGCTGCCGCCTGGCCCGTGCGCCAGCTTGAGGCCGTCGTAGGTACTGGGACCCCGGACGAACCCTGGTTTCGGGTGTCGGCGTCACGTCGGCGCACGCAGCCCCGGAAGCGGCCACGCTCCGCGTTGCCATCGACACCGCAACGGCGGAACAGCTGAAAGATCTGATCGCGATCAGGATCCCGGCGCTGATCCGTTCGGCCATCGTCTCTCGGGAAGTTGACGGGGTGGGGCGGTCCCGCGGGGCCGCTGACACGACGAGTCGGCCCTTGTGACCGTCGATGGTCTGTGCAAACGTCACGTCGAGGTGGAACGATGCCGATGACGATCCGACGAGCTCCGCTCCCGACGATCCAACTTGAGCACCTCGCGACGCTGCCGGACGGGAGTGTCGCAGAGTGGGAGGCGCTTGGCGCCGGCGAGGAACCCCTGGTCTGGGTCGAGGGCGGGCCGGGGTTGCCCGCCCACCTCGCGCGCGCCGACGTCGTGCCCGTCCTGGACCGCTTCCGCTGCCACCTCGTCAACGCGCCGGGGTCGGGGCGCTCGACGCCTCCAAGCGCGGAGGAGGGATACGGGCTCGAGGCGACCGTGGCGTTCTTCGAGGCCTGGCGGCTCGCCGTCGGCCTCGGGCCGGTGACGCTCATGGGCCACTCGTGGGGCGGGCTCGTCGCGCCCGCGTGGGCGGCGCTGCACCCGGAGGGCGTCCGGCGCCTGATCGTCATCGACGGGTACGCCGGCGGCGGTTCCGTGCCGGAGGCGGACTGGCAGGCGGAGCGGGACTGCGCGCTCGACCGGCTGCGTGACCGGCCCTGGTTCGACGACGCGTGGCGCGCGTGGGAGGCCGGGGCGCTTCAGGGGCAAACGGAGCAGGACGTGGCCGACCGTTTCTGGACGTTCCTCGGCTTCTACTTCGCGGACCCAGAGGATCCGGTGTCGGCGGCGCACATCGACCGGATCGGGCGCGAGCAGCGCTGGCACATGCCGGCGAACGACGCGTGGGCGGGCTGGCGCGAGGCGATGGACTGGCGTCCTCTCCTCGCGACCGTGCCGTGCCCGACGCTGGTCGTCGTCGGCGAGCACGACTGGATCTGCGGGCCGGTGTGGAACCGGGCGCTGGCGGCCGCGATCCCGGGAGCGCGGCTGGTTGAGATGCCCGGCGTTGCGCACCTGCCGCAGTACGAGGCTCCCGAGGCGCTGTGGGCGGTGATCGACGACTGGCTGGCCGCCGAAGGGACAGGTCGCTAGGAGCGGTCTGCGGCCGCTGCTTGTCCAGCTCCCCGTCGAGCGGGTTCAGGCCAAGGGTCGGAGCGTGGACCCCGACTATCGAGTGACCCCGGCGGAAGCCTGACCACTACATGTAGTGGTCACCGGAGGCAACCGGATAGGCACACCGCGCGAAATGGACACCCCGCCCAGGAACCCGCCTACCCAGTTCGGCGACAAAATCCCCCGGTCTTGGGGCCGGGTCGCGGCGCTACTGGCAGGAGGACGCCTTCACGGCCAACAAGGCGCTGCCGAGCTCCTGACCAGCGTTCTTGGCGGCCGAGAGGTCGGGCCCCGAGCCGGTCGCCCCAGCGGCGACGTAGTCGAGGAAGTTGTTGGCCACCTGCTCAAGGTCGGTCATCGCCTGTGAATACAGATCAACGGCCTTCTTCGTGCACGAGCTCGGCTCGTAGATGCCGATCTTGGTTTCCTCAAACTGCGCGAAGGAGCGCAGTTCCTTGAATGCGTCGATCATTTCCGAAACTGATCCGGAGCCCAGTGTAGAAAGCTTGTCTGTGGTAGCCGCGACCCCGTCCTTGATGATGACTTCGAGCTTCGCGTCGTCCGAAGTAAAGGTCGGTCGGGGTGTCGGGGTCGGTCGGGGTGTCGGGGTGGGGCTGGGTGTCGCGGTGGGCGTGGGCGTCGCGGTGGGGCTGCTCGTCGGCGATGGGGACGGCGTGGGCACCGCGCCGCCGGTGCAACCGCTCACCACCAGTGCGGCAGCCAGGACCACTGTGCTGAATCGCATGTTGAGTCCCCTTGGGCGGAGTGGATGCAGCGAGAGTCCGTCCTTGCCAGGGACCGCGGACACTGCCGCTTGGCTCAATCTGGGGGGGCTTCCGGCGAAGCCATTGGACGATGGCACGTCGCACGGGCGGTATAGAGCCGGGGTCAGGCACCGGTCGGGTAGAGAGGTCGTCAACGTGTCTGCGAAGCGGCGGACGAGCCGCGGCCGCGAGGACCACCAACTCGACACTTGCCGAGGTACTTACCGCAGGTGTCGGGGAGCGGTCCCTGGGCCACAACGCCCAGATTCCATGGCGCCTTCGGTCGTGACCATTGTTGACCGCCGAAGACGTGGCCGCGCCACGCAAGCATAGGCCGCGCGTAAGCGCTGGATCCCACACTCACCTGAGCCCCGGCTCCGCGCTCCGGCATTCGACCCCCCGCCGTCCCGGGATGCCACAGGACCGCGCGGGGGAGCTGGTGGCGGAGTGGGAGGGCAAGGCGACGGCAGGCGACGTACAACGCGGCTCTCATCGGCTCCCACCGTCGGTTCCGACCGGGGGAGCGCCCGAAGGCGCACCGCCTGTATCTGCTCAGGGGCGTGATCTGCTGCGAGAACGGCCACCCGATGCACGGGCCATGCCGGGTCTCGCGTGGGCAGGAGTGGCGGTACTACGTCTGCCGAAGGTGCCGCACGTCCTCGGTCCGGGCGGACGACGCCGAGCGCCTCGTGCTTGACGCGATCAAGACCATGACCCTGCCGTCGAAGGCCATCGACGCGGCGCGGGCGGAGCTGGCGCGAAGGCTTCAGGTGCCCGATGCCGATCTCGTCGGGGCGAAGCGCCGCCGGCTCGAGACCCGCCTCTCCAAGCTCCCGAAGCTGTACTCGTGGGGCGACTTGACGGACGAGGCATACCGCCGGGAGATGGCCGAGACCCGGACGATGCTGGCGGAGCTGCCGGACCCGAACAAGCTCGTGGCCTTCGACCGCAACCGTCGCGTCATGGTGACGATGGCGGAGAACGTGGAGCGGGCGACCCGGCCGCTGCTTGTCCAGCTCCCCGTCGAGCGGGTTCAGGCCAGGGGTCGGAGCGTGGACCCCGACTATCGAGTGGACGCCGCCCGCTCGCCCGTTCTTCCAGCCTGCTGCCTTGGTATGGAGCCCCCGGGCGGACTCGAACCGCCGACGCGCACCTTAGGACGGTGCCGCTCTATCCACTGAGCTACGGGGGCGTGCCGCGCGATCGTACCGGAGACGCGCGCGCCTCACCCGCAGTCCTTCGCCCGCTCAGCCCTTCGCCCGCAGCCTCCGGTAGCTGTCCATCCCGAAACTCGTCGGCAGGGGCGGCGCCTCCACGACCCAGAACGGGCGATCCGCGCCGCGGCCGCGCTCGGCGCGCAGGAACAGGACGCCGGGTGTCGCCTCCGCGTCCAGTCGGCGCGCGAGCTCGTAGAGGTGCGTGACGAACCAGACCGTCGCCCCGGCGTCAGCCAGCCCCGTCACCACCTCGTGCGCGATGCCGGCGCCGTCGCGCTCGTTGGTGGTCGACAGGGACTCGTTGAGCAGGACCAGGCTGGCAGGGTTGGCCGCCCCGACCAGCCCAGCGAGGCGCCGGAGCTCGGCGTCGAGCCGCCCGCCGTCCGGTCGTGTCTCCTCCTCGCGGCTGAAGTGGCTGAGCACGTTCGATCGCAGGCCGGCGCGCAGCTCCGTCGCGCACACGAACATCCCGGCCTGGAGCATCACCTGGGCGAGTCCGACGGCCCGCAGCAGCGTCGACTTCCCTCCCCCGTTGGCGCCGGTGATGACGACGAGCCCGAAACCGTCCGCCTCGACGTCGTTGCCCAGAACCGGGCCGTCGATCGCCAGGGCGAGGCAGGGGTCGACGATCCCACGGGCCGTCAGGACGCGCTCGCCGAACTCCGCCAGCACCGGGAACGCGACAACCACGCCGACTCGCGCCAGGGCATCGCGCAGGTGGGCGCAGCCGAGGTAGAACGCCACCTCGGCCCGGAGCAGCCGGAAGAACCCTAGGATGTGGCCGACGGCCTCGTGCACCGCCGCGGCCGCCGGAACGATGGCCGCTGACCGAAGGTCGGCCAGGGCGTTCATCGCGTTCTGGTCGTGGAGCGTCACGTCGACGGCCATGCCCCGGGCCACGCCGAGCCCGACACGCTCGCGCAGGCGAGACCGGCCGTCTGCCGGGCGACAGAGGACGTAGTCAACGCCGCGGTTGCCCGGACCCAGGCGCGCGGTCACGACGAGCCGTCGCCCGCGAAGCCGGCCCACGTGCTCGGCGGCCTCGGCCAGCCAGGCGTCGTCGAGCTCCGTACGGACGCGGTCGAAGAACGCGAGCAGGCCCGGCGACGAGACGTGGTCCGCATGCCGCTCCGCCACGCTCCGAACCTCCCGAAGCGACCCGAGGAACCCGTCCAGGACCCCCACCGAGCGCCGGAGCACCATCTCCGCGTTCCGCAGGCCACTGCCCCAGGCACGGCGCTCGGCGGCGATCGCCTCGCCGGCGATGCGGTACAGCTCCAGGGCGATTCCCGGCGTCGCGAGGACGTCGCGGAGGATCGCCTGGCGGTAGCGGATCTCGCCCGCGGACAGGAGGCCCGAGGGGACGACCCTTCGCGCCACCACGAGGATCTCGTCGTCCCCGTCAGCCATGGCGGCATAGAGCCGCTCCAGCTCCAGGTCCGCCACGAGGTCCGGTGGAGCCGGCGGCAGGTCCCCAACGTCCATATCGAGCTCGGCGAACAGGAGTCCGGGCCTCATCGCGCCACCCTCGCCCGGACCGCCTCGTAGCCCAGCCCGTGCCGATTCGCGACCGCCCTCGCGTGGGCGAGCCCGTCCGCCGGCCGGCGCACAAAGCGGAAGGTCCGGCGGTCCGGGTCCGCGTCGTCGGCCTCGCTGGACAGGCTCACGGTTGATGGGTCCTCCGTCCCCGCGAGCTCGTCGAGGAACGTGACGGCGACGACCCGTGCCCCGCTCGCTTCCAATTCGCCGATGACCGCCCGCATCAGCTCCAGCGCGTCCGCCGCCGTGGTCGACGCGAACGTGTCGTTCAGGACGACGAGGCTCCGGTTCGTCGCGGCGTCCAGGAGAGCCCCGACGTGGCGGAGGTCCGTCTGGAGGCGGCCGCCCGGGTCGTCGAGGCTCTCCGCCCGGTCGAAGTGCGTGTGGACGGCGTCGACGAGCGGCACGGCGGCTCGCGCGGCAGGCACCGGGCAACCGGCGGCCGCGAGCTGGTGCAGCTGCCCGAGCGCCCGGGCGAACGTCGTCTTGCCGCCG
>JBBQRX010000071.1:0-7896 GCA_038214375.1 Candidatus Limnocylindrales bacterium | reverse complement strand
GTTACAGGGTCATGGGTAGGTAGGGTCAGGGTAGTCGGTGCAGCCGGCGTGATAGATGCCCTTGTAACGTGGCAGAAGACGATCGGGTAACCGGTCGACCCTTCACCGGGACAGCATTCGAAGCGGCTCCTTCGGGAGCCGCTTCGACGTTTCCGGGGCAGACTCTCGGCCCGGTAAGATCGACGGGCCGTGTCGAAGTGCCCGATCCCGAGTCCGATCGAGACAGGACTGTGCTCAACACGTCCCCGCGGTCCGGTGATCGTCGCTCGACAGACTCTGATCAGGTTCGCCTGAGCCATGCTGGCCCTTCACGCCGTGTGGGCACTCGACCACCGCCTGCACCTCTGGGCCGAGGATGCCGCGGCCTTCGAGGCGCACCGGTCACGGAAGGTGCGACGACCGCCGAAGGTCCGCCCGCACCCGTGGGCCGCCCCGAGCGACGGCGTGGCGCGGGCCGTCGAGGTCGCGACCGGCGCCGAGGGAGACCCTGCCGGCAGCGCTCGACCGGGTCGCCTGGCCATCTGGCTCCCGGGTGATGGTGCGAGCCCGTGCCCGTCCCCGCGCCTCGCGGACGCGGACGGTTTCAGCGAGGTGCCGGCGGCCCTCGAACCATGGACGGTCCCGACGCTCGCGTTCGACGCCGCTTCGGCGATCCGCCTTCTGCTGGCCAGGATGGATCGGGATGGTCGGGATGACCGGGTCGCGAACGATGCGTCGCTCGAGTGGCTCACCGCGAGCACGCTCCTTTCTCTCGAACTCGTTGCGCGCGGGCGGTTCCTCCCCGGGCTGGTCCCGGCACGCAACGGCAAAGGCTTCGAGGCGCGCTGGATCCCGGTGCCCGCTGCCGCCGATGGCGACCGGATTCGATCGCTCGCCAGGGCGGTGCCGCCGATCTGCCGGGCCGAGGCCATCGACCCGTTCGACAGGCACGGGCGCAACGCCGCCGACCTCCTTGCCCAGGTGGTGAGCGACACGGTCGATTCGGTCGCCCGGCTCAACGTCGGACCAGCGTCGATCCCACGACCTGGCGTGCGGGCGAAGCCCCCGGCACCTCTCACCGCGGTCCTCGACGCGCTGGCGGCGACCAACCCAGGCGTGGTCCGCGACTCAAAGGAAGCCCGCGCCGTGGCCGCGACGCTGGCGGCCTGGCGTGGGCGAGCCGCGGCCGCGGATTCGAGCTTCCGAACCTGCTTCCGGGTCGTCCCGCCCGAGGACGCCCGTCACGACCCGGCCCAGGCCGGCGCCGCCAGCGACGACGCACAGGTATGGGGCCTGGAGGTGCTGCTCCAGGCGGCCGACGACCCGAGCCTGCTGGTCCCCGCCGCCGATGTCTGGAAGTCGGGACGCAGGCTCGCCGTGCTCGGCCGTCAACTCGACGACCCGCAGGAGCAGCTCCTTGTCGACCTGGGCCGCGCGTCCCGGCTCCACCCGCCACTCGACGGACTGCTCCGCGCCGCACATCCGACCGGGCTCGACCTCGATGTCACCGGCGCCTATGCGTTCCTGCGCGACGGCGTACCGGTCCTCGCCGAAGCCGGCTTCGGGATCCAGCTCCCCTCGTGGTGGCAGGCCGGTCGCCCGCGCATCGCGGCTCGCCTCACGACGTCGACGCGCCCTTCGGCAGGATCAGCCGCCGCACCCGCGCGACTCGGGCTCGACGCGATCGTGGACTACACGTGGCAGCTGGCGATCGGCGACGCGACCGTGACCGCCGCCGAGATCCGCGAGCTGGCCCGCCTCAAGGTGCCGCTCGTGCGCGTGCGGGGCCAGTGGGTGGAGCTCCGCCCGGAGGAGATCGCCGCGGCGGTTCGCCTGGTCGAACATCCCCCCGGACGCCCGGACGGGACCATGACCGCCGGCGACGTGGTGCGGATCGGCCTGGGACTCGACACGGCCGAGGTCGGCCTGCCGGTCACCGGGGTGACTGCCGACGGCTGGCTCGCGACGCTCCTCGCGGCCGGCGGGCCGGGCGATCTGCTGACGTCGTCCGAGACGCCTCCCGGCTTCGTCGGGACCCTTCGGCCTTACCAGGAGCGGGGACTCGCCTGGCTCGAGTTCCTCGGCCGCCTGGGGCTCGGCGCGTGCCTCGCGGACGACATGGGCCTCGGCAAGACCGCCCAGGTGCTCGCGCTTCTGGTGGCGGAACGCTCAGCGCGAACCGACGTGACGTCCGGCCCGACCCTGGTCGTGTGCCCGATGTCCGTCGTCGAGAACTGGCGCCGCGAGGCGGAACGCTTCGCCCCGGGCCTCGCCGTCCACGTCCACCACGGCAGCGACCGTCTGGGCGGCGAGGACCTCGCGGCCGCGGTCTCGGGGGCCGACGTGGTCATCACGACCTACGGGCTCGTCGCACGCGACACGGAGGCGCTGTCGGCGATCGACTGGGGTCGTCTCGTCCTCGACGAGGCCCAGAACGTGAAGAACAGCGCCGCGAGACAGGCGCAGGCCGTCCGGCGCATCCGGGCGCCACGACGGATCGCGCTGACCGGCACGCCGGTCGAGAACCGCCTGGCCGAGCTCTGGTCGATCATGGAGGTCCTCAACCCGGGGCTGCTCGGCTCCGCCACCGCCTTCCACCAGCGCTTCGCGGTGCCCATCGAACGGTATGGCGACGACGATGCGGCCGGGCGGCTGCGCCGAGTCACGGCGCCGTTCATCCTGCGCCGGCTCAAGTCGGATCGATCGATCATCGCCGACCTGCCGGACAAGTTCGAGATGACCGTCCTTTGCACGCTCACGCGGGAGCAGGCGAGCCTGTACCAGGCGGTCGTCGACGAGATGCTGGAGCGGATCGCCTCGAGCGAGGGGATCGAGCGGCGCGGGCTTGTCCTCGCCACGATGCTGCGCCTCAAGCAGGTCTGCAACCACCCGGCGCAGATGCTTGCCGACGGGTCACCCCTCGCGGGCCGGTCGGGCAAGCTCCAGCGAGTGGAGGAGATCCTCGAGGAGGTCCTCGCCGAGGGCGACCGGGCGCTCCTGTTCACCCAGTTCGCCGCGTTCGGGGACCTCCTTCGGGCGCACCTGCGAGATCGGTTCGGGCGGGAGGTCCTCTACCTGCACGGCGGGACGCGGAAACCGGAACGCGACGCGATGGTCGCCCGGTTCCAGGGCGAGGGCGGCCCGCCGATCCTGATTCTCTCGCTCAAGGCCGGCGGGACGGGCCTCAACCTCACCGCCGCGAACCACGTGATCCACGTGGACCGCTGGTGGAACCCCGCCGTCGAGGACCAGGCGACCGACCGTGCATACCGCATCGGGCAGCGGCGCGACGTCCAGGTCCGCAAGCTCGTCTGCGCCGGCACCCTCGAGGACCGGATTGCCGCGATGCTCGAATCGAAGCGGGCGCTCGCCGAGCGCGTCGTCGGCACCGGCGAAACCTGGCTGACCGAGCTGTCGAACGCCGAGCTGCGCGACCTCGTCGCACTCTCGGCCGACGCCGTGGCGGAGGGCTGAGCATGCCGTTCGATCGTCGCCGCCGGCCCGTCGACCGCGAGTTCGATGGCGGCTTCTATCCACCGCCGAGCGTCCCGCGGCCGGTGAAGGACGGCCTCCGGGCGAAGAGCGCGCGGGGCGCCATCGGTGAAACGTGGTGGTCGAAGCGCTTCATCGAGGTGCTCGAGGACTTCCATGAGGGCCCGCGACTCGCGCGTGGGCGGGCATACGCGCGGCGCGGCCAGGTCATCGACATGGCGATCGAGGCGGGCGACGTCACGGCGCGGGTCCAGGGCTCGCGGGCACGCCCGTACAACGTCAGCCTTGGCGTGACCGTTCTCGGCGAGACCGACTGGGCACGCGTCGAAGCAGCGATGGCGGGGCAAGCCGTCTTCCTGGCCCGGCTCCTCGCGGGCGAGATGCCGCACGAGATCGAGGATGCGTTCGCCGAAACCGGGCTGTCGCTCTTCCCCTCCACGACCGCCGACCTCGACACCGACTGCTCCTGCCCGGATTGGGAGAACCCCTGCAAGCATATCGCCGCCGTCTACTACCTCCTCGCCGAGGCATTCGACCGCGACCCGTTTCTCATCTTCGCCTGGCGTGGTCGCCCTCGGGAGCGGCTCCTGGCGGATCTGCGCGCGCTCCGCGGCGGGGGAACCGGCCCGCCCGCCTCCCGCACGTCGGACGAGCCCGACCTGACGCTCGGGTCACCGGCGGAGTGGCTACTCACGGCGGTCGGTCTCGATGGGGCCGACATCTCGGGCGAAATTGCTGAAGAGGACGCGAGCGGCTTCTGGAACGCTGGCGACCTCGCGTCCGTCCGCATCGAACCGCGCGCGGTTGCGATGCCGGAGGCGATCCTCCGTGATCTCGGTCCGTCGGGACTGTCCGTCGACGGTCGCCCGCTCGAGGATGTCCTGGCGCCTGTCTACCGGGCGATCGCGGCGGCGGCAGTCCGGATCGCGGGCGGCGACGCGTCCGACGGGGGGACGCAAGACTTGCCATCGCCGGGCCGGGCCGTTGAGGCGCCGGGCGGGGAGTCGCCGGGCGGGGAGTCGCCGGGCGGGGAGTCGCGGGATCCGAACCCTCCGGCGCCGCCGAGGCCGCGGTCCCGACCGACGTCCGCGCGCTCTCCGCGCGGCCCGGCGCGTGCTCGCGAGCGAGGTCCGTCCCGCGCCCACCTGGAGCGGCTCCTCGAGGCGGCCACGCTGGACTGCTACGACGAGTCCGAAGAACGGACGGGCCTGTACGAGATGCTCGCCGAGCACCTCGAGGTCCCGTTCACCACGACGGTCCTGGGCGTTACCGTCACGGTCAGCGCCGTGGAGCTCACCACCGCGGACGAGATCGTGGCGGTCTGCCGGCGCGGTCGTGAGCTGCTCAGGGTCGGCCTCCTCGAGCTGCCGATGCCGGCCCCGGGGCCGGAAGGCGCCGAATGGGTGGACGCGTACCGTCTCTGGGCCCGGCCGCGATGAAGGCGGCGGGGCGCGGGCGACGGTGCCTGATCCACATGGCAGGCTGAGTAGTCACGAACTACCCCAGAGCATGATATGATGACCACATGGACGTCGGCATTCGGGACCTCAAGGCGCGGCTCTCGGAACACCTCGAGCGCGTCGCCAACGGCGAGGTGATCACGGTCACGAGCCGTGGCAGGCGCGTGGCGCAGATCGTCCCTGTGCTCGGGCGCGGCAAGCTCGACCACGGGCTCACCGAAGGCTGGATCACGCGCCAGGTCGAGCGCCCCCCAGAGGCCGTGGTCCGGCAGCGACCGCTCGCCGGCACGCGGACGACAACCGAGCTGATCTCGCAGGATCGGGGCGGATGACGCTCTACGTCGATAGCAGTGCCCTGATCAAGCGATACGTCGACGAAGAGGACAGCGAGGCGGCCGACGCGCTGCTTCTGTCCGATCCCGAGTGGGTGACCGGGCAGCACACCTACGTCGAGGTGGCGCTCGCGATCCATCGACGGCTGGGCGAGGCGGAGCGCCGCGTTGCGTCCGCGGCATTCGACCGCGATTGGCAACGCACCTTCATCGTGGCGCTCGACGGTGTCGTGTGCCGTCGCGCCGCGGAGCTCGGCGTCGCGACCGGATCGCGTTCCCTGGACGCCCTGCACCTGGCGGCAGCAGAGCGGGTCGGTGGCCGGTCCATCGTGATTGTCACCTTCGATGTCCGGCTCGGACAGGCCGCTCGCTCGCTGGGATTCTCGGTGGTCGGAGCGTAGGTCAAACGGTGTTTCCGGCCCTGACCGGCCCGGTGCGTTCGTATGGGTTTCGTGCTCCCGTGGGCCGTCTCAGTCGCGAGCGAGTATCATTCGGCCCGTTCACGCGGGACCCGGAACGGGCCTGCCGCGCGGGTCACGCGCGGAGCCCGGGCTCACCGCTCCAGTGCCGACGGTGAACATCGCGCGCCTGTAGCTCAGCGGATAGAGCGTCGGCCTCCGGAGCCGAAGGTCGCAGGTTCGAATCCTGTCGGGCGCGCCAATGCCATGTCTTTACGAGACCGTCCGGCAGGGCGAGTGCTAGGCGGTGGGCGTAGGCCTCAGCCGCCAGCCACACGCTTACGAACTCCTCGCCTCGGACCGTGACCCCCTCGTATCCCGCCTGCACGAGCCTCGCCCTTGTGGGCGGCTTTGCCTTCGCCCACGGCGCTGCGAAGTTCCGGATGAACTCGACCGCCGGCGCCGCCTCTACCGCGCCGTGCGTAGGCGGGCACGGATCCGTGCGCGTAGCCGGCGGCATGAGGCGAAGCCGGACGATCTCGGGCCGCACGCCGCGCCGCGGCATCGATGATCACGGCACCTCGGCCGTGGAGGAATAGCTATTCGGCCGTACGGCTACACCGGATCAGCCCAGCAGGCTGTCCACCACACGTCGGATGTCATCATCACCGATGCCGATCAGCCGCGCGTGGGACACGAATGAAGCGGCGATCTCCGTGAGCCGTCGCCGGCGTTCCGTCTCCGACAGGGTGCGTGGCGAATCGGCCACGGTGGTCCCGCCCCCCCGACGGGTGACGATGAGGCCGTCCCCATCCAACTCGGCATACGCACGCATGATCGTTCCTGTCGCCACCCCGAGGTCGGCCGCCAACTGGCGAACGGTAGGCAGCCGGGTTCCGGGTTGGAGCAGCCCCGATTCGATGGCCGTGGCGAGCTGGCGGCGCAGCTGCTCGTACGGGGGTGTCGGGTCTCTGGAGTCCAGTCGAAGCGCAACGGTCATGTCGGGCGCCTGCTCGAGCCGTCCCCCGGAACGACGATGATGACGGCGAACCAGAGTGAAGCGGCCAAGGCGACGAATGCGACGATCGCGAGCCCCCAGGAGCCCAGCCCGAAGGCGGTCGTGCACGCCTGGTTGCCGACGGCGACCGCCGCTGTGTACGACAGGCCTGCGAGGCTCGTCGCCACCGCGAGCCCGAACGCCGCGACGATCCCTTCGGCAGTCTGGCGACGCAATGCGTCATCGACGCGAACCAGCTCAGGGTCGGCGCCGTTTCGCGGGCGTCGGGTCGTCGCCAGGAGGCCCACCCAGGCCAGCACGAAGACTGCCAGCACCGCGACGGCCATGCCCACGGTGTAGTAGCTGCCTGGGAACGGACCGCTGGCTCCCGCGACCGTCTCTTCGTGGTGGCCCTCCCCGTCCCACAGCTGCACGACACACGGGTGGGCGAACGTTCGATCGAGCCCGAATTCGTCGGGAGCCGCCACCAGGGTGGTCCAGGCACCGACCACGGCGAGGGTGAGGAGCACCGCGCCCGCGATCGTCGTCGTCCGGGCGGGGAGATAGTCGCGAACCTGGCGATGCTCGATCCCGGCAGTGCCCGCCGAGCGGGCGCGCGTGTAGGTCAACCGCTGGCCGATCAGGATCGCCGCGATGACCACCGCCCCGGCCGCGGCGGGCGCCACGAAGAGCCCCCAGCCGTAGCGGCCGACCGAGCCCACCACGAAGAACACCACGACACTGGCGGCGATCCCGAGGTAGCGAGTCCTGAGCGTCGCGCGGCGAAGTGCAGCCAGCCCCGGGTAATGGTCCTCGTCGAAGGTGATCGACCTGGAACGGCGGGCGGCGGTGACGCCGGCTGCGACGAGCATCAAGACCCCGACGATCAGGGGCAGAAAGAAGAGGAGCGGGAGGCTGATCGTGGTGGTCACGCGGGCTCCTTGTGTCAACTAGGCGACACAAGAGTGCGCGCTGTGGGCTATTTGTGTCAAGCACTAACTACAAGCCCCCGCTCGGACCGTGACCCCCTCGTGTACCGCCTGTCAAGAGCGTCGCCACTCGTGCTCGCCGTGCAGTCGGGAGCGGCTTAGTGTGCTCTTGCTTATCGGGCTGACTCCGCTGGACACAAGATGTAGAGTCCAGGGATGGGTGCTCGAAGGGCCGGCGACTACCCTCGAACCCTTGCCCAGTTTCATCAGCGTTTCCCCGACGACGAGGCGTGCCTTCGGTACCTCGTC
>JBBQRX010000070.1:0-8729 GCA_038214375.1 Candidatus Limnocylindrales bacterium | reverse complement strand
GGATCTCGTCGAGGCCGGGCGCAAGGTCACCGACGTCGCCCGCGATCTCGGCGTCAGCAATCAGACGATCTACACCTGGCGGCGCCAGGAGCAGATTGACCGGGGTCTCGTCCCTGGTCTGTCGTCCGTCGAGCGCGAGGAGCTGGCCGCCGCCAAACGGCGGATCCGCGAGTTGGAGGCTGAGCTCCAGATCCACCGACGGGCCTCGGAGCTGCTCGCGGAGCGCAGCGGCCCAAAAGGCGCTTCGCGGCGATCGAGGTGATGGCCGCGGAAGATCTCTCCGTCCTGCTCGCTTGCCGGGTGCTCGCGGTCTCGGAGTCCGGCTACTACGCCCAGCATGATCGGCCACCCTCGGCGCGGGCGATCCGCCACACGCTCCTCACGGGGCTGATCCGGCGGGTCCATCTCGAGAGCCGGGCCAGCTACGGAGCTCGGCGGGTCCATGCCGAACTCGTCCTGGGCCAGGGCCTCCTGGTTGGTCGCTGTGCGGTTGAGCTGCTCATGCGCCGGGCTGGGCTCGCCGGCGCGTCCGGCCGCAGTTCCGGCGGATCCCCAACGTCGCGACGGCGGCTGATCTCGTCGAACGCCGCTTCGGGCGGGGCGAGCCCGACCGGCTGTGGGTCACCGACATCACCGAGCACCCGACCCGCGAGGGCAAGGTGTACTGCGCCGTCGTCCTCGACGTCTTTTCCCGGCGGGTCGTCGGCTGGTCGATCGATGCGTCGCAGACGGCCGCTCTGGTCACCAATGCGCTGGGGATGGCGATCGAGGCGCGCCAACCTGACGGGACGGTCATCCACTCGGATCAGGGGACGCAGTTCACGTCCTGGGCGTTCACTCGCCGGGCCCTCGACTCGGGCCTGCTGCCCTCGATGGGCTCAGTCGGGAGTTGTTTCGATAACGCGATGATCGAGTCGTTCTGGAGCCGGATGCAGGTCGAGCTGCTCGACCGACGGATCTGGCGAACCCGGGTCGAGCTGGCGAACGCGATCTTCGAGTACCTCGAGATCTTCCATAACCGCAGGCGCCGACATTCAGCATTGGGCATGCTTACCCCAGTCGAGTTCGAGACTCGGCATCAGACCGAGACGGTGGCCTGATATCCAGCAACGCGACTCCACGAAACCCGGGGGCACCCCAGAGGCTCCACTGAAGTCAGTGCGGTTCACTCGCCCCAACCCGAACCCGAGGGCATGGCCCAATCGGCCAAGTAGAAACCGAGGCTCTCCGCCCGCCCGCTGGGGCATGACGGCTCCGGTCCACGTCGACTCTTGGGCTTCCCTGCCTTTCGCGATGTCTGAGAAGGCGGCAGCCCACCGCCCCGCCTGTTGCACTCGACGGTCAAGCACCACCTGGCGAACGCCCGGTCGAAGGTGAGGGCGGCGACGACGGCGCAGCTCGTGTGGATCCTTGCCCCGCGGCTGCCGGAGGCCAAAGGCATTGATGAGGCGGACGGGAAGCCGCTGTGCGCGGTTGTTGTGGCGTTGGCCAGAGAGAGCACGTACTGTCGGCTCCTCGCGACGACCTCCCTCATGGTGAGCCGTGGGCTACTGGTTCTTCAGCCTGGCCGTCCTGCTCCTCGGGTTCCTGACCGGGTTCAGCATCGGCATGTTCATTCTGCCGATTGGACTCGCGCTGGTCGTCCTCGGGCCGGTTCGACACCGACCGAAGGTCTACTGGCCTGTCCTCATGGCGGTCGTCGGCTTCGTCGTTGGCTACCTGCTCTTCGTCCCGCTCACCTGCACGGCGACGACGGCGATCCCGGGTGATGATGGCGCAACGGTCTGCCAGAGCATCCTCGGGCCCGAGTATCGGAGCGTGGGCGTAGGCAAGCCGCCGACCGACCTGGCCCGGCTGGCCGGTGCCATCGCCGCGACCATTGTGGCGGTCGTGACCCTTAGCGGATTGCTATTCGCCGAGCGCCGTCGCTAGTTGTCGGCGCCTTCGCAGCGCTCCGTCGCGGATTCGGCGCCGTCAAGGGCGAATAGTGATTACCCCGCCCGGGTCAGCCCGTCTATATGGTGTGATGGGCAACACCGCGTGGGAGATGTGGATGACCGAGCCTGGGGAGGCGACGAGCGGGCCGGCCGCGAGCGAGCGGGCGTTCGGGCGCCTCGCCGAGCGTGAGCTGGCGTCCGCGTACCGCACGGCGCTGCTGCTGCTCGGTGACTCCGCGGATGCCGAGGACGCGGTTCAGGACGCGCTCGTGCGCGCCTGGCAGCGATGGGGCCAGCTCCGCGATCCGGACCATGCGCGAGCCTGGTTCGGCCGGATCCTCGTCAACATCTGCCGCGACCAGCTGCGCTCGCCCCGTCGTCACCCTGTCCGCTGGATCGATGAGCCGCCGATCCCCGACGCGGCCTCCGCGGCCGCCGAACGGGACGCGCTGGGGTGCGCGATGCAGGGGATGAACGCCGACCAGCGGATCGCGCTGGTCCTGCGCTACTACCTGGACCTGCCGGTCGAGGAGATCGCCGAGCGCACGGCGGCGCCCGCCGCAACCGTGAGGTCGCGGATCAGGCTCGCGCTCGACGCCGTGCGGGCGGCGTACGAGGCGCAGGAGCGCGGGGGAGGGCTGCGATGAACGACGACCAGCTCGAGCAGTTCGTTCGCTCCGGCCTTCGCGCCGCAGCCGATCGCCCCGTGCCTGAGACCCTGAGATCCCGAGCCCAAGACATCCCGCAGTCGACCCCGCGCGCCGCGCGGTGGTCGTGGCGGCTCCAGATTGGCGGCGGCGTCACTGCGGCCGTGGCCGCCGTCGTGCTCGCGGCCCTGGCGGTCTCGGTCCTGCCGCCCGGGCAGGGCCCGATCGCGCCCGGCAGCGCGATCACGGGCTCGGCCAGCCCCACGAGCTCGGCCGGCGTCTCGGCCCCGCCGCCCGCGCGGTCCACGGCAGGGGCGTCATCCCCTGCCCCGACGCCACTGCCGGCCGGACCGGACGTCCCGCTCGCGGGCCTGGTCGATGCGACCCACGGCTGGGCGGTCACCGCGAACCGCCTCCTCGTCACTGCCGACGGCGGCTCGACCTGGGGCGACGCGACGCCCCCGGGCGGGTTCGCCAGCGGCCTGCTCGGGGTCGCCTTCGCCGACGCCAAGCACGGATGGGTCGCGATCAACGTGGCGTTCACCTCGCCGAGTGACCCCGGGTACGGCCGGGTCGACGTCTGGCGAACCGCCGACGGCGGGCGTACCTGGTCGGAGTCCCGGCTGCCGCCCGCCCGTTTCCACCCCTTCGGCGAGATCATGGCGCAGGTCCAGTTCGACTTCCTCGACGCCCGCCGCGGGTTCGCCTTCCTGAGCGGGAACCTCGCGAAGGGCCGGAACGACTCCGACCTGTTCTGGACGGCCGACGGCGGGGTGACGTGGTCAGCGGACCGGCCGACGGGCACAGGCAGCGTGGGCAACGAGGGCACCGTCGCGTTCGCCACCGCGACCGACGGCGTGATCGTCAACGCCTTCCACGGCACGGGCGTCGTCGCGACGCGCGACGGCGGACGGACATGGACGGATGCCGCCCTCGCGGTGCCGTCAGGCCCGCCGGCGGCGCCCCCGGTCATGGGCCGGCCGGCGTTCACAGGGGAACGCTCTGGGCTGCTGGCCTACCTCAACCAGACCGATGCGGCCAGCGCGGTCTGGGTGTACGGCACCTCGGACGCGGGGGCCTCGTGGACGGTCCTGTCGCCGGTCCCGGCCGGATTCACGGAGGTCGCGTTCCTCGACCGGCAGCACTGGCTCGTCACCGACGGGCCGGAGCTGGCCGAAACGACGGACGGGGGCAAGACCTGGACGCGCACCCAGGCCACCGGGCTTCCCGGCGCCGCGTCGCTGTCCATGGCTGACGCGCAGCACGGCTGGGCGCTTGTGCCGATGACCGTGTGCCTCGCATTCAAGAGCGACTGCCAGAGCCGGACCGGCCTCTACTCGACGGCCGACGGCGGCCGTTCCTGGGGACAACTCGAGCCGCACTGAGGCAGGCGATCGCCCGTGACGTTGACCCTGCGTGGCGCGGACCATCGAACGGCATGGCCCAAACGGGCAAGTAGAAATCGAGCACCACCGCTCGCTCGCTTGGTGGGACGACGGCACGCTGGTCTGATCCACACCGGACGATCTGGCCAGCCGTTCGAGCGATCATCTTTCGCCTGGTCCCATCCCAGGCCGGGCTTGACCGCGCGCCGCTTGCCGGCTTGCTGCACCGGAGACCGGCTCGGATGGCTCGCTCCAGCCTGGAGCCCTGTCTGCCCGTCACGACACGATGGACTGTTCCGTCAGGGCGAAGATTGAACCGGATGGACCCGGCGAGGCACTCATCGACATGGAGACCGTCCTGGACCTGTCGCCACCGACCCTGACCCAGCTCGTCGTCGCCGCCCGCGGCGGCGATCGCGACGCGTTCCGCGCGCTCGTCGAGCCGGACCTCGCGGCAGCCCTTGGCACCGCCCGGATCGTGACCCGGTCCGCGGCCGACGCCTCCGATGCTGTCCAGGAGGCAATGCTCTCGGCATGGCGAGGCCTCGACAGTCTTCGTGAACCGGAGGCCTTCCGGGCCTGGTTCCGACGGCACGTCGTTCGGGCTGCGTTGCGCGCGGCTCGGCGTCGAGGCCAGGTGGTCGAACTCGATCTGACGACAGCTGCGCCAGACGGCGACCTCGAGCGGGAACTTGATCGACGGACGCTCGGCCGAACCTTTGGCCGGCTGGATGCGCGCGACCGGCTCCTCCTAACCCTGCACCACTTCTGGGCCCTGTCGATCGCGGAGACCGCGGCCCATCTCGAGATCCCCGAGGGAACCGTGAAGTCGCGCATCCACTACGCGATGGATCGGCTTCGTGCGGCGTACGCGGCGGAGGAACGACGATGACCGACGAGCTCGAGGAGGACCTGAAGGGTTGGCTTCGAGAGCGGGGCGCGACGGACCGCGTCGCGGTCGACGGCCTGATCGCGTCCATCGCGGGCCTGCCGGCCCGACGTCGGCGAAACCGGTTTCTTGCGGTCGCGGCGGCTGCCGCCGTCGTCCTTGCCCTGGGCCTTGCCGCGATCGCGGTCGTGCCGCATTCGAGCGGCGGTCCCGCGCGCGGACCAGGTCCGCAGCCGCCGGATCCGGCCGCCTTTGCCGGGGATCCGCGGCTCGCCCGCTGCGGCGCGACGGTCGAGAATGCGCTCGACATCTTCGAGATGGCCCATGCCCGCGACTACCACCTGCATCTGCCGGCGATGGGCCTCTCGCCCGAGCTCGATGTCGACGCCCCGGCCTTCGTCGTCGTCTACCGTGCCCGACAGCCGTTCGCCGTCTCTGGCGCCGCGCCGCCGCCGGGCAAGACCTGGCCCCCACCGGCAAGCCTCGCCCCCGGCCATCACGACGTGTGCGTGCTCGTCGGTTCCGACCCGTCCACGGCGGCGATGAACGTGTATGGGGACGTCGATATCGCCGGCCTCAGCGTCGGAATCAATCTGGCCGAGCCATCCCTGCCAACACCAAGCGCGCTGCCGACGCCATCTGCGATCGCATCGACGGGGTCCTCGCTTGCGCCCGCCACGCCTCAGCCGGGGTGCGTCCGCAACGGCACCACTGCCCTTGCTGGGGTCGTCGACTCGACGCCCGCCGGCTGGTCCTATGTGACCGCAGTCAGCCCCGCTGGCTTTCCCAAGACCGCCGGAGGTACCTATGGCCCCGTTGGAGTCGCCGTGCCACCCGATGAAGGACCGAGCCGCCTCACTCTGTACGAGACCTTCGCGCCCGATCCGGCGTACCTCAACAGTCGGATCGAACAGTCGCGCAGGCACGGAGGCCGGGCCGTGGCCGTCGAGGTCTGCGGAGAAGCAACCGCGGTCTGGCTCAACGACAAGACGGGCGAGCTTGTCCTGGGTTGGACCGACCGGGACAAGAGCGAGGTCCTCGTGGCGAACACCACGGACTTCACCGTGGCGGAACTCGTCCGTACGGCCGAACGGGTGGCGGATTGCTGCGGCTGAGGACCTGGCGTCACCTGCCGAGATGTCCCGTGATGGCGGCTCGCCGCGTGAACCATCCGATCGCCCGAGGTCTGGCGCTCGTCCTGCTGGCGATCGTGGCCGCAGGATGCAGTCTCCTGCCGCCGGACTACACCGTCCACATCAGCAACTCGACGACCCTGCCGTTGACCGTCGTGGTCAATGGGCAGACCGTCGGCGTGGTCCAGCCGCAGAGCAGCAGCGATTACTCGCCGAATTCCTTGCCGTCGAAGCCGTGGTCGGTCGAGGCCCGGCTGGCGAGCGGTCGGGTGCTCGCGAGGATGACGGTCGAAGACGGCGCGATCCAGGACAAGCGCGGCCTCGACGGGACCGGCGAGTACAGCTCGGTCGGAAGTCGGGCGACGTTGTCCTGCGGGCAGATCTGGTTGTGGGTCGGCGAGCCGGGTTCGGGCGGCGCCGCCGAGGACACGCCCGGCGCCTGCAATCCCTGAGTCCGCACGAGCCCGCCGCGAGTACGTGCCTCTCTGCGTAGCGTTCGCTTGGTAGGTCGACCTCGGGACGTCGCGCCGTCGCATGGACGAGACCTCGCGCGGCTCGCAGGAGATGAGCATCCGACGCGATCTGGCCATGGTCCTTGCCGTCGTGATGCTCGCGACGGTTGTTCCGCGACCGGCCCGACGCTGACGCCGCAGGGGTCGAGCGAGGTGGCGCCGTCACATTCGCCCACCCCTTCGGTCTCACCGAACACCATCGACGCTTCGATCACCCCGACATCAAGTGTCGAACCAACGACCGTCCCGATCCCGACCATGCCGCCGTTCGCCGGCCCTCCCAAATTGGCTGTCGGATCCGGCCAAGGCATCGAGTCACCAGTCCAAGGCGGCTGTGGCACGGTGTTCTACGGCACGGCGGCCGTCGGCGGGGACCAGTGCGGTCCATTCCTCTTCGACGCCGTTCTCCGCTCGACGCCGGTCTCGGCGTCGGCCGGCCAGCCGATCACGATCACTGCCCCTTCGACGTACGCATTCTCCGTAATCGATGCGGACCTCGCCGTCGGCTGGTCGGTCGAGGTCGCACCGGCCGAGAACCTCAGGGGCGTCAGGGACGACCAAGCAGCCGGGATCCCGGCCAAGCCGGCGCGAACGCTGGCGAGCGGACGTGGGCCCGACAAGACCATTCATGTTCGCGCCCCCTCGACTGCGGGCGACTTCGTCCTCCAGGTTTCGGCGCCGGTGGCACGTGACGGCTGGACGTTCGCCGGTGCCTTCTGGTACTGGCTGATCCGCGTTCATTAGGCTGCCGCGACTCCGCCAGGCCTCCCCCGGCCTCGGGCGACAACGTCGAGCTCGCGTCCACCTTCGACCGATCCGGCCTCGGATCATCCCGGACCCGGTAATCCCGACCGGACGAGAGACTCCCCATTCGGATCAGGTCGTGGCAGCCCCGCGGATTGGGACGTCGAGCCAGCCCTCCCGGACTGCGCGGACCGCCAGCTCGGTCCGGGAGCGGGTCGAGGTCCGCGTGAAGATCCGCCCCAGCGCGGATTCGACGCTCTTGGTGGTGATCCCGAGCGCGAGTCCGATCTCGTCGTTCGAAGAGCCGTCGGCCAGGAATTGCACGATCTGGACCTCGCGCCGCGTGAGGTCCACGGGCAAATTTCCGAGTCTTCGCCGGTCGAACGCCATGCCGCCGGCGGCCGCCTGCCGCACCGCGCGCAGGAGGTCCTCGGTCGGGGCGCTCTTGCCGACGAAACCGGCCGCGCCGAGGCGAAGGGCGAAGTGGATGTACTGCGGGTAGTCGTACGCGGTGAAGATGACGACCGCGGTACGAGCTGCCAGCTCGTCCACGATGGCAAGCCCGCTCTCGTCGCCGAGGCGGATGTCGAGCAGGACGATGTCCGGCGGCGGATCGTGGGCCAGGAGCGCGCGCGCCGCATCGAGGTCCGCCGCGACACCCACGACAGCGAGATCGGGCTCGCGCTCCAGGAGGGCCGCGGTCCCTTCGCGGAAAACCGGGTGGTCGTCGACGACCACGATCCGGATCCGTGTCAGGGCTCCGCCAGGTGTCGGACCAGCGGGATCGGTCACGGTGCCGGTGACTCCCAGTGCAGGACGACGATGGTGCCGCCGTCTTCGCCGCGGCGCACGGCCAGGCTCGCCCCGATCTGCTCGGCGCGCTGAGCCATCCCGAGCATGCCCCGCCGCGCGGGTTCAGGCGCCCTATGGAGCGCGAGCACCTCCACCCCGCGACCGTCGCCCGCGTCCTCGATCGTCAACCGTAGGCCATCCGCCGTGGAGTGGCACCGAACGCGGACCGGCGGCCGGCCATGACGGACGGCGTTGCTCACTGCCTCCTGCGCGATCCGGAAGGCGGCCAGCTCCACCTGGCTGGGCGGACGGCCGTCGGCATGCCATTCGGTGGCCACATCCAATCCCGTCATCCGTCGCACCCGCGCGGCCAGCCAATCCAGGGCCGGTCCTGCACCAAGGTCATCGAGGACGGGCAGCCGCAGGTCGCCGGACATCTCGCGCAGCTCGTCGGCGACGTCCCGGGCGAGGCGCGCGCCATCGGGGTCATGGCGCGCCTCCAGGCTCCGAGCCAGGAGCAGCAGGTCCTGGAGGGGCCCATCGTGCAGATCGAGACCCGGACGCTCACGAAGCGATACCGGCGGGGGCGGACGCCCGCGCTTGAGAACGTCACCCTGGCGGTGCCGCGGGGCGCGTTCGTCGCTCTCGTCGGCCCAAACGGGGCCGGCAAGTCCACCCTGATCCGCACGT
>JBBQRX010000069.1:0-8763 GCA_038214375.1 Candidatus Limnocylindrales bacterium | reverse complement strand
GCGCCACGCCATCAACGGTGGCTCTGGCGGGCGCTGCTGCCCTTCCACGACCGGCTGGAGGCCCTCGCGGTGTTCCTCGTCGACTACCCGACGGCTGCGGTCATGACCCTGCCGCCAACATCGTGCGTCATCGCGCGCGATCGTTCGGACGCGGACGGCGCGGGTTACGTTCGGCTGGCGCTCCGTGCCGCCGAGGAACTGGCCGCCGCGTGACGGCGGGGAACCGCCTGCGACGACAGCGGTCGATATCCCAGTGGGACATGGAACTGGCGGACGAACCGACGCGCCACGGATACAGTGAGAGCGGGGGTCGGCCGCGCCCTTGACGAGGGGACAGCAGCGCGAGGGACACGATCGCCCCTGCCGCATCAGCCGTCATCCGAGCCCAGAACGCGACCTTGAACGCCTTCCGCAGGGTTGTCCACAGGAAGTGCGGTCCGCGACGGGCGTCGCGCAGCGGTAGCGGCAGTGGCAACCAGGACGTCCAAAAGCGCGGGCGACACGCCTGGCTCCGCGGCTGCGGGTCGCGGGGCCCTATCGGCAGCCCCAAAAGGCGGTCCCGACCGTCGACCAGGCGACTCCTTGTCGAGCCTCAGTAGCCCGCCGCCGCCTACCGCCGGCCGGGCGCGGTTGGTTGGCAGGCCATCCGACAGCCATCTCGACTGCCTACTCTGGCTGTCATGCCGGGCCAGAGCGGGTCGCAGCGGGCCTCCGCGGAACATCGCTGATCGCGGAAGTGGCGCGCCCGGAGGGACTCGAACCCCCGACCCTCTGATCCGAAGTCAGATGCTCTATCCACTGAGCTACGGGCGCGGACCGACAGCGTAGCGCAGACGGGCGCCGGTCTCCGAGAGGCCTCGAGATCCGCTCGATGATCGCGGTCGCGTCAGTGGCGCCCGACCACCGGCGAAATTGCACGTGAAGTCCACGTGCCGGCGGTCCAGGCCGGCTCCCCGCGGCTCCATCCGGCCTCAGGGCTGACGAGCGGGTCGGCGATGGGCTCGATTCGGCGCGAATCCGGGTCTCGAGCGACTGGCGACGGGCCTGGACGGGCTTGGCCGGGGCGTCTGGGGCAGACACGCGCACGGTCGCCGCCCGTTCCCCAGTCGACTGCCGCCCCGGGTCCCGCGGAGCTCGCGGTGAAGCCCTCGGTGTGGACTTCACGTGCGATCCTGCGGGGAGGACGACAGCCGGGAGGACGACTGCCGGGAGGACGGCTGCCGGGCCCAGCGCGGGGCCGCCGCAGCGGGTGCCGCCGCCCCGCCCGGGCAGCGGCCGGCGGCGTACGATCCGCGCGTGACGAACCTCGAGACCGGGCGGCCGTCGAACACGCATCCGCCTTTCCGATATTCGGCGCTGTCACGCGTCTCGTTCTCCGACACGGACGCGCAGGGCGTCGTGTACTACGGGCGCTACCTCCCTTATTTCGACAACGCCCGGCTCGAGTATGACCGCCATCTGGGCCTCCAGGGCTACTGGCAGGGCGACCGTGAGTTCGTGATGCGCTCGCTGGAGGTCACGTACGAGGCGCCGGCACGCTTCGACGAGCTGCTGGACGTGCACGTGCGGACCACCAGGATCGGGCACAGCAGCGTGACGTTCGAGGGCGCCGCCTACCTGGTCGACGACCACCGACTGATGTGCACGGCACGAATGACAATGGTGATGATCGACGTGGTGTCGCGCCGGCCCGTGCCGATCCCGGCGGACTACCGGCACGCGATCGCCGCGTTCGAAGGCGACGGGGTCACGATCGCCCCGGCCTGAACGCGTACGTCGGGGCCGCGAACGCCGAACTGCGCATGCCACGGTCGGCGCGACGCCAAGCTGCGGCCGCGTGCATGGGTTGTGCGCTGGAACCGGCGGCGTCACGGACCGCAGGACGGACGGCGCCATGCCCGCCTCGGTGTGCACAGATTGAGCGCTGGGACCGCCGGCGCGAGGGCAACCGGTGATCCTGCGTCACAAGAGACGCCGCCCGACCGCCGCGCCGACGATCTGGTCATGGGACGCACGATCGAATCGTCCGGGAGAGCCTCGCCGGTCGCAGTGCCCACGTGGTGCACGGCGCCGAATTCCAGGGCCGGGTCCGCGCCGGGCGGCGCCAGGGTCGCGCGCCCGCTCCCCACCCAATTCCGGCCGCATCCGCGCTGAGCCCACGCCGAGTCTCCCTGCCCATACCGCCCGGTTCCGCGCCCGCTCCCTACCCGATTCCGCCCGCATCCGCGCCGAGCCCACGCCGAGTCTCCCTGCCGATACCGCCCGGTTCCGCGCCCGGGACCGCGCCCCCGCCCGGACGGTCCCGGCGCCGCACTCGCGGGAGGCGCACGGCACGGTATCCTGTTGGGAATTCCCCCCACCCCAGGAGCACCCATGAAGGTTGGCGTTCCGAGAGAGATTCTGCCCGGCGAGCGCCGCGTCGCGCTGGTGCCGGAAGCCCTCGGCAAGCTCAAGGCCGCGGGTATCGAGATCCTCGTGGAGCGCGGAGCCGGGTCGGCAGCCGCGTTCCCGGACGCGGCGTACGAGGAAGCCGGCGCCACGATCGTCTCGGCCGACGACGTCTACGCCCAGGCCGACTGCATCGTCAAGGTTCAGAAGCCGACCGAAGCTGAGGCCAAGAGGCTTCGCTCGGGCCAGGCGCTGGTGGGGCTGCTCACCCCGCTCATCGATCCCGGCCTCATGCAGCAGCTGGCCGACCGTGGCGTGACCGCCATCAGCCTCGACGCGATCCCCCGGATGCTGTCCCGCGCGCAGGCCATGGACGTCCTGTCGTCGCAGGCGAACATCGCCGGCTACAAGGCCGTGATCGTGGCGGCGGACGCCTTCGGGCGCTATTTCCCGCTCCTGACCACGGCTGCCGGCACGGCGAAGCCCGCCAACGTGCTGATTCTCGGGATCGGCGTGGCGGGGCTCCAGGCCATCGGCACCGCGCGACGGCTCGGCGCAGTCGTCAAGGCATACGACGTGCGGCCCGAGACGAAGGAGCAGGCCGAGTCGCTCGGCGCCCAGTTCGTGACGCTCAAGACGGCGATCGACGCGACCGGGACCGGCGGCTACGCCCGCGAGCTGACCGCGGAGGAGCGCGCCGCCCAGCAGGCCGAGCTCAACGCGGTGATCGGCGGCATGGATGTCGTGATAACGACTGCCCAGATCCCCGGCCGCAAGCCGCCGATCCTCGTGACCGCGGACGCCGTCCTGGCAATGAAGCCCGGCTCGGTGATCGTGGACATGGCCGCCAGCCCGCTCGGCGGCAACTGCGAGCTCTCGAAGGCGGGCGAGACGATCGCGACGGAGAACGGGGTGACCATCATCTCCCCGGACAACCTCCCGGCGACGGTCCCCGTCAGCGCGAGCCAGTTCTACGCGCGCAACCTCCAGACGCTGCTGCTCCACCTCGTGAAGGACGGGCAGCTGGCGCTCGACCCGGCCGAGGAGATCACGGCCGGCGTCCTGATCACGCACGGCGGGAAGGTCGTCCAGCCGGCGACCGCGAAGCTCCTCGCGCCCGCGTCGCCGGAACCGCCACCGACGGCTGCTCCCCCGGCACCGCCACCACCGCCCGCACCGGCCGCGGGAGGGCCCACCGCATGACTGAGCTGCTCTTCCCGATCACCATCTTCGTCCTGGCGATCCTCGTCGGGTTCGAAGTGATCTCCAAGGTTCCCGCCACCCTCCACACGCCGCTGATGTCGGGGGCGAACTCGATCCACGGGATCGTGCTCGTCGGCGGCATGCTCATCGCCGCGGATGCGACGGAGATCGTGGGCTACACGCTCGCGTTCGTCGCGATGGTCTTCGGGGCCACCAACGTCGTCGGCGGCTACGTCGTGACGGACCGGATGCTCCAGATGTTCAAGAAGAAGCCGACGGCCCCGAAGGCCGAGTCCAAGGCCTGACGGGACGATCGAGATGACCATCAGCGATCTCGTCTACTTCGCCCAGCTCTTCGGCGCCGCGGCGTTCGTGCTCGGCCTCCACTACATGAATTCTCCGGCCACGGCCCGCAACGGCAACCTGCTCTCCGGGGGCGGGATGACCGTGGCCGTCGTCGCGACGCTCATCGGGCTCGTGACCCGGACCGGCGGCCTCTCGACAGCCTCGTGGGCGATCATCATCGTCGGCTTCGCGATCGGGGCCGGTGCCGGCCTGTGGATGGCTCGCAACGTGAAGATGACCGCGATGCCGCAGCTCGTGTCACTGTTCAACGCGGTCGGCGGCGGCGCGGCGGCCCTGGTCGCGATCGAGGACTACCTGCGGATTGGCACCGAGGGCGGCGCCAGCGTCTCGACGTCGATCTTCGTGGTCCTCGGCGCGGCCATCGGCTGCGTTACGTTCTCCGGGTCCCTGATCGCATCGGGCAAGCTCCAGGGCCTGATCAGTGGCAAGCCGATCACCTTCCCGGGATCGCGGCCGCTCACCGTGGTGCTCGCGATCGTCGCGGTCCTGGGCACGGCGGTCCTGATCCTCCACGCGGGCGGCGCGATCTCGCTCGGGAGCGGCGCGGCGGCGCTCGTGCTCCTGGTGATCATTGCCTCGGCGCTCGTCTTCGGGATCACGATGGTCCTGCCGATCGGCGGCGCGGACATGCCGGTCGTGATCTCGCTCCTGAACTCGTTCACCGGGACGGCGGCGGCGATGGCCGGCTTCGTCCTGAACAACCCGGTCCTGATCATCTCGGGCGCGCTCGTCGGGGCGTCGGGCGGCATCCTGACCAAGCTCATGGCCGACGCGATGAACCGGTCGATCGTCAACATCATCGTCGGCGGCTTCGGCGGCGGCGAGGGCACGGTCGGGTCCGCCGGCGGTGGAGCCACCCAGGTCCGCGGCGTCTCGGCGGACGATGTGGCGATCCAGCTCGCGTACGCCGCCAACGTCATCATCGTGCCGGGATACGGCCTCGCGGTCGCGCAGGCGCAGCACGCCTGTCGGGAGCTCGCCGAGCTCCTCGAGTCGAAGGGCGTGGACGTGAAGTACGCGATCCACCCGGTCGCCGGCCGGATGCCGGGGCACATGAACGTGCTCCTCGCGGAGGCGAACGTGCCGTACCCGTCCCTCAAGGAGATGGACGAGATCAACCCGGAGTTCGACCGCTGCGACGTGGCCCTGGTGGTCGGCGCCAACGACGTGACGAATCCCGCCGCGCGGCACCCCGGCAACCCGGTCTCGGGGATGCCGATCCTCAACGTGGACCACGCGAAGTCGATCGTCGTCATCAAGCGGTCCATGGGCCGCGGCTACGCCGGCATCGACAACGAGCTTTATGGCAATCCAAAGACGGGCATGCTCTTTGCCGATGCGAAGGACGGCCTGAGCCAGCTGGTGGCGGCCGTCAAGGCGCTCTGAGGCTCACGTTCACCGCGACGCGCGTCATCGGCCCCGGCGGCAACGTCGGGGCCGATGCGAATCCTCCGGCATCGCAAGGGCCCGCTCGCGGGCGGGCGCGGCTCAGCTCGCGGGCGGGCTCGGCCCGGAGCATCACCCGGTCGGCCGCTCGGGCAATCGCGCCGCGGGCGAAGGGTCGGCCGGCGCGCCCGCGTCGGGTTTGGCGGGTGTTGGGAACATCGGGCGAACCATGTGCTGGCCGCGCCGAATGCTGCTTCGCGCGATCCTGCCGAGGCCGACGACCATGGCCACGAAGGCGGCGCCCACCACGACGAGCGTGGGGCCAATGTCCCACTCGAATCCACGCAGGGCGACGATCGCGACGATCGCGCCCAGGACGACACCGTTGAGCACGGTCACGACGAAGGGCGTCGCGGAAATCACGTGAAGCGGGCCGGGCATGCCCGGCGGCATCCCCATCGTGATCCCGATCCCGACCGGGTCGTCATGGACGCCCATGACGAAGTACGGCTCCAACTCGGGCGCGATCTCGAGGTAGGCGCCTCGGATCCGGTTCATCCCGTAGACGGTCAGGGCGTCGTGGTAATTCGCGGCACCCATCCGGAGAAACGTCGCGATCCCCACGAACAGCACCACAGGCAGGATCACCAGGGCGAAGGTCACAAAGACGTCGCCGAGCCTGTCCACGCCCGCGACCAGGCCGAGGGCGACCATCGCGCCCGAGAGGGTCGAGAGTACATGCCGGCGCGGGCGAACGTCTCGTTCCAGGCCAGGCCGCGCGATGCGAGGAGCGACCAGTGCTCCGTGGTGAGGATCTGCATCCGGAGCTGGACTGGGGTCGGGCTGCCGGAATTCGAGCCCGAGGCGTCGGCGCGAAGGTCATCCGGCAGCGCCGGCGCAAACACCGGCTCGGATGGGGGCGGCGGGTTGTGCTCGACGGTCACCTGCTCACCGGTCCACCCGGCTCCGGGATCACGCCGAGCTGAAGCATCGTGCCAAGGTCATCCCGGGTTGCCCAATGCTCGGCGAGTCGTCCGTCCCGGACCCGGAACCAGTGGCTCTTGCGGGTCGAGAACGACCGGCCGGTCGCGGGGATCACCGCGTTGAGCGGACCGAGGTTGGTGCCCGTCGTGGCAACACGGGCGGCAACGATGTCGCCTTCTGCAATCATCGACTCGATCGACATCCGGAGGTCCGGGAACTGGGCGATCAGCCACTCCGCCGCCTCGCGGACATGCGCGGGGCCGTTGGCCTGGCCGGCCTCCGTTCGACCGAATGGCGCGATCGCGTGCTCGAGATAGTCGACTGCCGCGATCTGCCCGGCGTCGTCGAGGTCGTGCGTGTTGAACATTTCGACCCAGCGCCGGACGAGGTCCTTGGCCGCTTCCATCCCACCCCCCTTGGCACGAGCGTGCGCGACGAGAACGAACAGTATCGCGCGCCCGCCTGGTGGGAAACCCCCAGAACCTTCACGGCGGGCTGGGGCGACGCTCGCCGATGCCCGCCTCGCATTCCTCACGGCGCCGGGTTGCGCGGCGCCTCGTCGGCGCGAAGTTGGTCTCAGCGGAACTGGTCCAGCGATCGCAGCAGGTCCACGATGAGCGCGGCGACCTCCGCCGGCGCCTCGAGCGCGACCATGTGGGCGACCGCCGGCATCAGCACGGCGCGGGCGTTCGGGCACGTTCGTTCGAGATGCTGGGCGGTGGCCCAGACATCGGAGACGTCGAGCGCGCCTGCGATCGCGAGCACGGGCATCCTCAGGGTTTTGAGGCGGTCGGCGGCCGGCGGAGCGAGGCGGATCGAACGTCCCAGGACCCGGCTCCTGTCGGCAACCTGCCGATCCATCTCGCGGACCGCCTCGCGGATCGCCGCCGGGACCCGGTCGAGAGGCTGGCCCATCCCGTCGACCCAGAAGCGGACGTCGAAGTCGGCCACAGTCTCCGGGTCGGCGCTATCCGCGAGGCGCTCCATCTCCTCGAAGGCGGCGGCCTCGGCGGGCGTCGGCTCGGGCTCGAAGCCACCGACATTCGCCCCGATCGTCACGACGGCCGCGACCCGGTCGGGGAACTCGATGGCCGTGTCCACCGCGATCTGCCCGCCCCGCGAGTTGCCGACCAGGCAGGCGCGGCCCACGCCGAGCGCGTCGAGGACAGCGACAGCGTCGGCTCGATTGCTGAAGTCGACGTCCTCCGTCTCGGATTGGCCGAAGCCGCGGGCGTCATAGCGGATGGCCCGGTAGCCAGCGGCGCGCAGGTATGGCACGAGGGGCTCCCACGCTCGCGCATCCACGATCCCCGCGTGCAGCATGAGGATGGGCAGGCCGCTTCCGTCGTCGAAGACGGACAGTCGGCCTCCCGGGACCGGAACCATCAGCTGGGGCATGTGACCTCCTGGGGCCTCGCTGCGGGACGGGCCAGTCGGTGGGATCGTGACGGCCGCCGTCACTCGGGCGCCACGAGCTCCATCCGAATCCGCTTGTTGATGCGCCCCTTCGACTCGTAGCCGGTTACCCGGATCGTGCCCACCTCGCGGGTGTTCGCGACGTGCGTGCCGCCGTCCGCCTGGAGGTCGAGGCCCACGATCTCGATCGTCCGGATCTGCTCGATGCCCGGCGGCAGGAGGACCACCTTCGTCCGGATCAGGTCCGGAATCGCGAAGGCCTCCTCGCGCGGAAGCACGTTGACCCGTACCTCCCGGTCGCGGAGGAGCTCCTCGTTGACCGCCATCTCGATGGCGCCGACGAGTTCGCCGGACATCCTCTCGAACTCGAAGTCCATGCGACCGCTGCCGGGCTCCATGTTCCCGCCCGTCACGAGCGCCCCGTAGTCGCGCCAGACCACGCCGCACAGGGCGTGCAGCGCAGTGTGCGTCCGCATCAGGCGGAGCCGGCGTTCCCAGTCCAGGTCGACGGTGAAGGTCGCGACCGCGCCCGCGCCCCCCGGGCCACCGGGCGCAGGCGCCTCCGCGCCGGGCTCCAGCTCGTGCCAGATCTCGTCGCCCTGCTTGCGTGCAGCGACGACCGTCCACTCCGCGCCGTCCGCGGTCCGCAGGACGCCGCGATCGGCCGGCTGTCCTCCGCCGCCGGGATAGAACACGGTCCGGTCCAGGAGCACCATCGCTCCCCTGCCCTCGCCGAGCGGCGGCTCGACGGCCCGCAGCCGCGCTGCGACGCTCCGGGTGTACGCGTCCACGTAGCAGAGGTTCTCGCTCATCGGCGTACGGTACGCCCCCGCTACTTGACCGTGAGGGCCGCGGGACTTCCGGCCCGGCGGCCGCTTCCCCGCTACTTGACCGTGAGGGTCCCCGTCATGTTGGGGTGGACCACGCAGTCGAAGCCGTACGTGCCGGCGGGCAGCGCCGGGACGTCGTAGGTCCGGCTGTCGACCCCGGGGAAGATCTCGCCCTGCCAGACGATCGCGC
>JBBQRX010000068.1:0-8843 GCA_038214375.1 Candidatus Limnocylindrales bacterium | reverse complement strand
TGGTAGCCGCCGACGTAGGAGCCGTCCATCTCGACCGTCCCGCGCAGACGGCTCCGGTCGGTGTTGACCATCGCCCGGCGGAACTTGTGGAGCAGGAACCAGGCTGTCTTGTGGTTGCCGAGGCCGAGCTGCGCGTCGAGGCCGAGGGCGCTGATCCCGCGCTTGTCGGCGGCCATCAGGAACGCGGCGTGGAACCACGTCATCAGGGGCATCCGGGTGTGGTCCATCACCGTGCCCGCACGAGGTAGTCGAGGCACGCCTCCTCGGGGGCCGGCTCACAGCCCCGCACGCTACTACATCTTGCGCTGACCTGTGTCAGCGACCCAAGCGTAAATCGGCTTGACATCCCCCGACGTGCACACGACGACCGGATTTCAGATGATTCCACGGCCCGGCGATCAAGATGCAGCGACGATCCCGTTCTGCATGCGGGCAACGTGCGCCGGCGACAAGCGCAGCTATGTCCGCGGGCAACGATGGGGAGCGCGCCGGGCGACCCCGGCCGGCCGATCGTCGCCGTACTCTCTGCAGCATCGCAGCGCCACCTTCGGCGCTGGCCACATCGAGGGCGAACGAATGGACGGCGTGATCCCCGGTTTTGCCTTCTCGTCGCTGCGCGACGCGGCCACCCAGCTTCGCGCAGCATCGCGAGCAGCCGGCGTCGACCTCCACCCCCTCCCGTACAGCCGGTACAACCCCGAGGACACTACGTGGTGGCTGTCCCCGGTCGGGGAGAACCCGGCCTACGCCTTCGGCAAGATCGTCGTGGAACGGCCAACGATCATCGAAGAGGGTGCCACGATCATCGGCCTCCACGTCGAGAAGGGCGTGGGACCGAGCGCCGCCGGCATCTTCGAGGACTCCGCGCGTGGCCGCCGGCTCGTCATGCGGCACGACTGGCTGTGGCACGCCTTCGCGCGGGGCATGAAGTCGGGCGCCGTCGAGAAGGACCTGGTCGTCGCTGAGGCCGCGGCGGAGGGCCTGCCGCTCGTGGTCGCCATCGTCGCGTCGCTCCAGTGGCCACCGAGGCTCGATGGCGACGAGGATCGTCCGGTCGACGAGGACGCGGTCGAGCGGGCCTGGTATCGACCGTCTGCCGGTGCGCTCACCTTGATCGACCGGAAGACGCCGACGCTGCTCAAGGCCCTCGACGACCACGAGACCCTCGCCTCAATGGCGGCCAAGATCGACGCCATCCCGAAGGTCGACTGGACGTGGGTGGAGGTGCTCATCGGCGTCCCGTTCCAGTCTGTCCCGAGCGCCGGGCTTTCGGGATCCGACGTGTGGCGTCGTGCGTGCGACCCTTGGCTTCGCTGGGTGAGGTAGGGCGCCAGGAATCGTCAGACTGGGAGTTCGGACACGCTCCGGCGCGCCTTGAACCCCTCGCCACTCACAGGCTCAGAGGTGTCGGTTTCCGGCGCGTCGTTGCGCGGCGCGAACTCGCAGTCGGACGGACGCACCAGGCACACCAGGCGTTCGCGGTCGAAGGCCGGGCACTCGTCGGTCATCAGGCACTCATCCATGATCATGCTGCTCGTCCTCGATTCTGAGACTCCGTTCTCATGGCCTCTCCTGTGCGAACCCGACGGCGATTGAGGCGTCCACCATGACGCTCCGGTCTCGACTGCGATGCGGGCCGTTCGGCCCCGTGCAGCGTGCCTGTGCTCCCGTGACAGCCGGGCCGCCCCCACCGACGCTGATCTCCCGCGGTCATGCTGGCGGTTTGCCCATGGCCAGGGGCAGAGGGGGTTGCCATCTTCCGGTTCCTGCACACGGGTGACCTGCACCTCGACAGTCCGTTCGTCGGGCTGACGACCGAGGCGCCCGGGTCGGTGTCGGCGGTCCTCCGGGAGGCAACCCTCGAGAGCTGGAAGCGGGTCGTCGCGCTCGCCCTCCAGGAACGGGTCGACTTCTTCCTCGTCGCCGGCGATGCCTTCGAGAACGCCAACCACACGCTCCGGGGCCAGCTCGCCTTCCGGGACGGCCTCGCGGAGCTCGCCCGGGCAGGGGTCCCGTCGTTCGTGGTGACCGGCAATCATGACCCGGAGTCCGGCTGGGGGCCGTCCGTGGGCTGGCCAGACCGCGTTCACCGGTTCCCGACGACCCACGTGGAGGGGCGCTCCGTCCTGCGTGGCGATGACGAGATCGCCCGCATCTACGGCATCGGGTACCCGAAGCGCGATGTCACGGCCAACCTCGCCGCGAAGTTCCGCCGCGAGCCGAGCGTTCCCTTCGCGGTCGGCCTGCTGCACGCCAACGTGGGCGGCGACACGAGCGCCGGCAACTACGCGCCGTGCACGATCGGTGACCTCCGGGACGCCGACATGGACTACTGGGCGCTGGGTCACATCCACCGTCACCGGGTGATCTCGGCCGCCCGGCCCACGGCCGTGTACTGCGGCAACCCGCAGGGCCGGGATCCCGGCGAGATGGAGCCGCGCGGCTGCTACGTGGTCAGCGTCGATGACGCCGGCGGGATCCGCCCGGAGTTCCACCCCACCGACGTCGCGCGCTGGCAGCAGCTCGACGTCTCGATCGACGGGCTGACGGACGACGAGGCGCTCATCGAGCGGGTCGCGGCGGCGGTCGACGAGGCGCGCTCCGCGGCCGACCGCTCGATCGTGGCGCGGGTCCGGCTCGTGGGCCGCGGCCCCGTCCATCGAACCCTGCGGCGCCATGGCATGGTCGCCGACGTGCTCACGGTCACGCGCGAGCGGCTGGGCGACGCCGTCCCGTTCGCGTGGGTCGAGTCGATCCGCGACGACACGCGAATGGAGCTCGCGCTCGACGAGCGCCGGCGTGCGGACGACTTCCTGGGCGACGTCCTTCGGCGCTTCGAGGAGGCACGGACGGCGGACCCGGCCGAGCTGGACGACGTTCTCGACGGCCTCTACGCCAACGAGCGAGCCCGGCGCTACCTGCGCGACCGTCGGCCCGATGCAGCCGAGGTCAGTCGCCTCGTCGATTCCGCGGAGGCAATCGTTGCCGACCGCCTGGCCGGCGAGGGCTGACGATGCGCATCGAGGAGATCCACGTCGATGGCTACGGGCTCCTCCACGGCCGGTCGCTGGAGCCGGACGCGGGCCTGACCGTGGTCCGCGGCATGAACGAGGCCGGCAAGACGACGCTCCTGTCCTTCGTGCGCGCGATCCTGTTCGGGTTCGAGACCAAGCGATACCGGGCGCTCGCCGGCGGTCGCCGGGGTGGCTGGCTCAACGTGCGGACGCGGGACGAACGTGCCTTCCGGATCGAGCGCTACGGCGAGACGGGCGGGCAGGGACGCCTGCGCGTGCTCGACCCGGACGGAAAGGATCTCGGCGCAGGCGAGCTGCCGATTCTCCTCCAGGGCGTCGGCCAGCAGCTGTTCCGGAACATCTTCGCCTTCGGCCTCGAGGAGCTCGCGCAGTTCGAGCGACTGACCGACGAGGAGGTGCGCGCCCGCATCTACGGGGCCGGCCTGGGCCTCGGGGCCGTCTCTGCGCTCGAGGTCGAGAACGCCCTGGGATCGGAGCGCGAGGGCCTGTTCAAGCCCGGGGGCCATAACCCGGCCATCAACGCCCTCCTCCGCGAGCTCGAGGCCGTGGACGAGCGGCTCCGCGGACTGGACCTTCCGGCGGTCTACGCGCAGACGGTGACCGACCTCGCCGACCACGATGCCAGCCTCGCCGACCTGGCCGCAAGGCTCGGCCGCGCCAACGCCGATCGTCGTTCGTGCGAACGTCTCGCCGATGCGTGGCAGCCCTGGCTGGACCTCTCGGACCTGAGGGCGCGGCGCGAGGAGCTGGGGGCGGTTGCCACCCTGCCAGCGGACCTGCCCGCGCGGCTCGCGACCGTCGAGGCACGGTGCGAGGCCGCCGACGCCAGGCTGGACGAGCTGTCTGCGCGACTCGCGGCGCAGGAGGCGGCGCTCGAGCAGGTGTCCGTCGACACGACGGTGATCGACCAGCGCCAGGCCATCGAGGACCTCGCGCGGGCGGCCGAGCGAGACCGCGCGCGGGAAGCGCAGATCAAGGGGGTGGACGACCAGGTCCGCCTCGCCACCCGCGAACGCGACGACGCGCTACTGCACCTCGGCTCGGAGTGGGGCGCGGAGCGCGTCGAGGCGTTCGACGACTCGGTCGCCGTCCAGAGCGAGATCAGCGGCCGCTTCCGCGAGCGACTGGACCGCGCCGCGGACCGGCTGGCGTCGGCCAGGAGCGTGCGGGACCAGGTGAGCCGGGAGCTCGACTCGGCCCAGACCGAGCTCGAGATCGTGACCGCGGTGATCACCACGATCTCCGAGGCGCTGGGGGACGAGCCCGAGGTCGGCGACCAGGAGCGACGACTCGCGGCCATCTCGGCCGCGCTCAGCGAGCGCGACCAGGCGGCCGAGCGCGCCGCGTCCGCCGCCACGCGAGCCGAGGCGGCGGCTGCCGCGCTCGAGCGGACGGCAGAGGAAGTCACAGACGTCGTGCGGACCGGGCGGTCGATGCGCGAGGCCCTCGTTGCCGAGCGCCAGGCTGCCGCCCTGCTGGCCTCGCTGCCGGCGGAGGTCCCTGCTGCCGTCGCGCGGGCCGATCTCCGACTGCCCGTCGTGATCGGTCTCGCCGCGGTGGCGGCCGCGGTGCTCGTCGTGGCCCTCGGGGCACCGCCCATCGCGGCGGTGGTCGTGCTGGCCGTCGGACTGCTCGCGGCGGTCGCGATCTGGCGTCTCGCCCCGGCTCCTGCGCAGGCCCCGGGCGGCGGCGCGTTGCGGGAGAGCCTCGCCCAGCAGGTGGCCGCGTCCCGGCGGACGGCATCCGACGACGCCGCCCACCTCGGCCTGGCCGGCGACGCGGGACTCGAGGCGGTGGATGCGCTGCTGGCGCGGTGCGCCGAGAACGAGCGGGAGATTGCCGACGCGTCCTCGATGGAGCGGGAGTCGGCCGGCGCCAGGATCGCAGCGGAGCAGGCAGTCGAACGACTGGGCGCGGTGGCGGAGGCTGCGGGCCTGTCCACGTCGCCGACGGCAGCGCAGATCACCGGCCTGAGGGAGCGCCTCGAGGCGGCACGGGACCGACGCTCCAGGAGGATCGGGCTGGCCGAGCAGGCCTCCACGCTCCAGCGCCGGATCGAGGGTCTCGAGCACAGTGCCGAGGACGCGTTCCAGATCCGGACGGCCGCCGAGGCCGACAACGCCGCCGCGCTCCAGGAGTGGGCGCATTGGCTTGGCGAGCACGGCCTCGACGTCGGGTTCGATCGAGAGACGGCCAGGACCGTCATCGACGCCGTGACCGCGGCGAAGCGACCGCTCCGCGCGCTTGCTGATCTCGACGAACGGCGCGCCGGGCTGCTTGCCGACCACGAGCACTTCCTCGATCAGCTCTCCTCAACGGCGGCGGCGATCGGCTGGGACCGTGCTCGGCCGGCGGACCGCTCGATGGTGGATCGGCTGGTCGCGGACCTCGAGGCGGCGCTGGCGACCGCGCTCGAGGCGCAGCGGACATCGCGGAACGCCCGCGAGGTGCTCGAGGCGCTCGTCCGCGACGAGGCGAAGGCCAGGGAGACCGCCGCCACCGACGCAACGGCGCTCGCCGACCTCCTCGTTGCCCATGGCGCCATTGATGTTGCGGGCCTGCGCGCGGCCATCAGCGCGAGCGACGCGGCCCGTGCCGTGGACGACCGAAGCGCGGAGTGCCAACGCACCCTGACTGCCCTCTCCGGGCCGGGCGCCGCGCTCGACGGGCTGATCGCCGCCCTGGATGGGATCGCGGACGTCGCGGAGATCACGGCGCGTCTCGACGGTGTCGCCGCGCGCATCGGGGAGGACGAGGAGACGCAGGGTCGGCTCCGCGAGGAGGCCGGGGCGCTGCGCGAGTCGATCATCGCCATGGAGCGCAACGTGGAGGCCACCGAGGACCGCCAGCGGCGCGAGGACCTGCTCGCACGCCTCCAGTCGCAGGCGGAGTCGTGGTCCGTCCTGGCAATCGCCAGGCACGTCCTGAAGCAGTCCCGCCAGGCCTACGAGGCCGCCCACCGGCCGGCCGTGATCGAAGCGGCCGAGCACTACTTTGAGGAGTGGACCGCCGGGCGCTACCGCCGCATCCTCGCCCCGCTTGGCAGCCAGGTGGAGGAGGTGGAGCACCGCGACGGAACCCGCGTCGCGATCGCGAACCTCTCCACGGGCACCGCCCAGCAGCTGTACCTCGCGATCCGGTTCGGGCTCGTGGAGCACTTCGCCGAGAACGCCGAGCCGCTGCCGATCGTGATGGACGACATCCTTGTCAACTTCGACGACGAGCGGGCCGCGCTCGCGGCACGTTCAATCGAGCGACTGGCCGAGCGTCACCAGGTCATCTACTTCACGTGTCACCCGGAGACGCCATTGAGGACCGGGAAGCAGCTCCACCTTGAGCGGCTGGACACCGTGGCGGCGGCGGTGGCGGCCGGATAGCCCGGGGCTGCGTGCCCTCTACACCATGCCCGGCCGCCCCATGATGCCCAAGGTGTCGGGCAAGACGAACTGAACAACATATGGGTGCTAGACCAGTCGCCGCCCCTGCGCGGCGTCTGTTGACGCGTCACCGCCTGAAGCTGGTCATCGGCGATGGTCCCGACTACACGAGTAACGACCCTCCACAAGGTAGTTGGCGGGGTTATGGCAGGGCTTGCCGCTGCGCGTCGTCCACGCGCAGGGATGCCCCTTCGCGGATGGATCAAGGAACTCGGGGCCGAGCAATCCTGTCCGGTGGACCGTTTGCCCGGATCGAGGCCTCCGCGCGTCGTTCATGGTTGAGCTACCTCATGCTGTTGGCCCATCGCCATTGCTGTCGCTGCCTGCTCCGCCGTCCGGGGCGACGTCGTCCTCACTCGCTTTCGAAGCCGCCGGAGGTGAACTTGAGGTCCCGGCCGTTGGCCGTGACGACGCGGACGACGTTGTCCGGGGCGCCGCCGGGGATGTCGGCCTCGATCTCGAGGGTCACGGTGACGGACGCGCCGACGATCCCGACCAGGTGCGCGAGGACCTCGTCGGCGATCTTGCCAGCGTCGCGGCCGGCGCGGGTCGGGTCGATGCGGACGGTGCCGTGGTACCGCGTCGGGGCCTTGGGGCCGACAGGGGGCTCGGGTGGAACGGGCGGGTCGTCGGACCCACCGATGCGCGGATCGACCACCGGCGGCTTCGGCGTCTCCGGCACCCGTTCGCGCTCGACCTGGGCCTGGGCAACCTCCGGCCGCACGAGCAGCCCGGAGAGGTCGTTCCCGGACACGTTGACCAGCTGCCCGGTCCGCAGCCCGCGGTATCGCTTCGCGTCGTCGTCGTAGCTGTCGGCGTAGGCGAAGCCCTCCTGCTGCCAGAGCAGGAGCCCGAGGCCGTCACGCACGGACTCCACGAGGACGTCCGGCCCGGCGAGGCGCGGCAGGTAGTGGTACCGGGCGAAATCGTCCACGAGCTGGCGAACGGACACGTGTTCGCCACGCCAGAGCGGGACGCGGTCGAGCTCCATTCGGAGCCGCGTGCCCGCGAGCCCGGTGATGAGCAGCTCCTCGCTCTTGAGCTTCTTCCCGGCCCGGACCGCGAGCGCCTCGGCACCGGTGAGCCGGTACGCCTCCATCCGCATGGGCTCGGTGGGCTTGCCCTGGACCGGCACGAGCAGCCACTGGTACGCCTCAGGGAGGCGCGCGGTGACCGTGGTGTTGGCGGACGCGAGCTGCGTCTCGGCCTGGCGCAGCTGGTGCGGCGAGAGGTCGAGGGTCTCTTTCTGGGAGATGATCGAGGCCCATGCGAGGTACTTGCGGACGGCCTCGTCGAGGTCCTGGAGCCGGGTCTGGTCGATGGCCAGGAACGCGAGGGTGTTCTGGAACAGGCGCGGTGCGCCACCCCGGGTGGCGAGGATCGCCGCCGCTGCCGTCTCGGCCCGGCTGCCCGGGTCCTTCGAGTACGGATGGTCGGGCCCGAGCACCACGAGGCGGGCCTCGAGGTCGTCGGCGACGTCCTGGCCCGTGTGCGGGAGCGGATGGACGCGACGGAACAGGCCGGTCTGGCGGACGTCCTCGCGGACGCGCCGGTCGATCTCGGCGGCGACCTTGTCCGGCTCGCGCCGGAGCTGCTCGGCGATGTCGTCCGCGAGCTTGGTGACCGTGGCCTGGGTCGAGTACCAGTAGCGGGGGCCGTCCTGATAGAGGTAGGTCGCCGCGGTGGACAGGCGCCGCAAGGCATCCCCGAACACCGCCGGGCTCTCCTCGGGCATCACGCAGCCGAGCTTGACCCGGCGATCCTCGATGCCCCGGTGCGCGGCGCTCGCGGTCGGCGCTGACCCGAGGTAGATCGTGCGGGCCACCCGCCGGGTCGCCGCGTACTTGCCCAGGTTCGGCACCTCGCCATCGATCCGCAGGGGCAGCGCCGATGGCCCGTCCACGTCCTTCTCGATCACCGGAACCCAGTTGTCGGACAGGTATCGCGTGAGCTCGAACTGGACCCGGGGATCGTCGATCGGGATGTTGGCCGGCATGATCAGCGGGTTGCGGTCGCCCTTCTCCCAGAGCGAGTGGATGACCGCCGCCATCAGGCGCAGCACGCCGCGGGTCCGCTGGAACTTCACCAGCGTGGACCAGTCCGAGTACAGCCGATCGAACACCTCGGGGTGGATCGGGTAGGCGTCGCGCAGGCGCTTCTCGTACTCGGGCTCGTGCGCCTCGGGCGGGAACTCCTGCTGCTGGGTCCGGTACAGGTCGAAGAAGGCACGGGCGACGCCGTCACGGGCAACAAACTGCTCACGCGACACGACGGGCTCGAACAGCCGGCGCCGGACGATCTCGAACCCTTCCTCGGCGCTGGCGGGCCGCCAGGACGCCTCGACGCGACCCACGGCGTTGCGCAGACGATC
>JBBQRX010000067.1:0-8947 GCA_038214375.1 Candidatus Limnocylindrales bacterium | reverse complement strand
CGGCACGCTCATCGTCTCTGCCATCGCGATCCCTCGGACTGGTTCCCGGGACGTCCGTCTATTCGACGAGACGCCGGGCCGATTGGTTCAATCATCGGTGTCGGGGGGACCAAGCACCCGTCGACGGCGCCAATCGTGCCCACGAACCCGCGTCGCCTTCGCGGCTGTCAGCGTCGTGAGTGGCCGAAGACACACCGCCCGATGAGGTCTTGACGGCGCACCGGGGCCTCCTGTAAGGTGACTTTCTTAGTTCGCCTTATTTAGTTATGAACGGACAGTCGATCGGAGTACATGGTGTGGAGGCTGCGGGAGCCACATGGCGCGGCTTAGACGAGGCTCGCCCGCGCTGATCCGCGGCCTGAACCGCGCGGCAACCCTGGCTCTGATCGGAACGCAGGGCCCCATCGCCCGGGCCGAGATCGCCCGACGGCTCGCGCTGAGCGCACCCACGGTGACCGAGGTGACCCGCGACCTCGTTGCCGATGGTCTGATCCGGGTCGTCGACCAGGCCGTTTCGAGCGGCGGGCGCCCGGCCCTCCTGCTCGGCCTGGTCGCCGAGGCGGCCAATGCGCTCGGCGTCAAGATCGCTCCCGACCGCCTGGCGATCGTCCGGGTCAACCTCGAAGGCGAGATCCTGGATAGCTCCGAGGAGGCGTTCGACGCCCTCGCGCCCAGCGCGGTGGCCGACCTGATCGAGCGTCTGCGTCGCCCGATCGAGGAGGCGGCAGGAACCCGCCTCCTTGGCATCGGACTGGGCGTGCCCGGCACCGTCGATGCGCAGCGAGGGATCGTGGACTCGCCGATCCTCGGCTGGGACCGGGTCGCCCTGGGGCAGACGCTCCGCGAGGAGCTGGGCCTCCCCGTTCTCATCGACAACGACGTGAACACCCTCGCCGTGGCCGAGCGCCTCTACGGGCGGGGCCGAGACGCGGAGCACTTCCTGACGGTGACAATCGGGCGCGGTGTCGGCCTCGGGATCGTCGTCGGCGGGGACCTCTACCGGGGAGCGCATGGCGGAGCCGGCGAGTTCGGCCACGTCCCCGTCGTCAAGGCTGGACCGCTCTGCGAATGCGGGATGCACGGCTGTCTCGAGGCGCTCGTGGCGGACCCGGCGCTCGTCGGGCAGGCCATCCGGGCGGGGCTCGTGCCGCCACGCGGCTCGACCGCCGACGGCGTCACCCGGCTCCGCGCACTCGCCGATCACGGCGACCCGGCAGCGCGACGGATCTATGCGCAGGCCGGCGCCGTCCTCGGCCGCGCGGTCGCGGGGCTTGTCAATGTGCTCAGCCCGCAGTTCGTCATCGTCAGCGGCGAAGGCGCGCGAGCCTGGCCGCACCTGGCGGTTGCCTTCTCGGAGGCGTTGCGCGATGCCACCTTCCCGTCCCTGCGGGGGGTGCCGATCGAGGTTGACCCATGGGATGACGCGAAGTGGGCGCGAGGTGCCGCAGCCCTGGTGCTCCGTGCGACGTTCGCGGCGCCCCTCTACGAGCGCCAGATCGAGGACACCGTGCGGGCCCGCCTGCCCGCCGCGTCCGACCGATCCGGGCAAGGATCATCGGCGCAGACGTACGCGGCCGAGAAGAGCGCCTGATGGTCGGCCAGCGGGGCTGGCGGCGGTGGGCCGTCATCGTCCTCTTCCTCGGGCCGAGCCTCGTGCCGCTCCTGCTGTTCACGCTCGGGCCGATGGCTGCCTCCGTCGGCCTGAGCTTCCTCAAATGGGATCTGCTTCGACCGCCGCAGCTCGTCGGGTTTGCGAACTTCACCAACGTCCTCGTCGACCCCGACTTCCAGGCAGCCGTCGGCCACACCCTCTTCTTCATCGTGGGCTACCTGCCGCTGGTCTACGTGGGCGGCCTTCTCCTCGCACTCGCGCTCAACCAGCGCCTTCGCGGCCTTTCATTCTTTCGGGCGGCCTATTTCCTCCCGGTCGTGACGAGCTGGGTGGTCGTCGCGCTCATGTGGAAGTGGCTGCTCAATCCTGACTCAGGCATGGTGAACTTCGCGCTCGGGCTCGTCGGCATCAAGGGACCGGGCTGGTGGACTGATCCGGGCTGGGCGATGCCCTCGATCATCCTGGCCTCGGCTTGGAAGGACCTCGGCTTCGTGATGGTCATCCTTCTCGCCGGCCTCCAGTCGGTCCCCGAGGACTACTACGAGGCGGCGTCTGTCGACGGGGCCGGACGCTGGGCTCGCTTCCGGCACATCACCCTGCCGCTCCTCACGCCCTCGAGCTTCTTTGTGCTCGTCATCAGTCTCATCAACAGCTTCCAGGTCTTCGATCAGGTGTGGGTCATGACGGGGGGCGGGCCGGCGGGTTCCTCGAGTGTCGTGGTCGAGCAGATCGTCCGGCACGCGTTCAGCTACCAGCAGATGGGTTATGCGTCGGCGATGAGCTGGCTGCTGTTCGCCGTAATCCTCGTGGTCACGGTGTTTCAGTTCCGACTACAGCGTCGGTGGGTGAACTATGCGTAGCCGGGGCGTTCCGCTCGCTGCGCCGCCGTCGGGAATCCACGCGGCCGGCCGATGGTCAGCCTGGCGGCGGACCGCACCCCAGGCGGTGCTTTACGTCGCCTTGATCGCCGTCGCGATCGTGATGCTCTTCCCGTTCGTCTGGATGGTGAGCACCTCGCTGACCTCTGATGCGCAGCTCTTCGTGACGCCGCCGCAGCTCATCCCGAGCCCGTTCGTGCCCGACAACTACACGCGGGTGGCCGATGCCTTCCCCCTCGGAGCGTTCCTCCGGAACAGCCTCATCGTGGCCGCATTCTCGACGACGCTCCAAGTCGCAACGAGCGCCATGGCCGCCTACGCCTTCGCGCGCCTTCAGTTCCGAGGCCGCGACGCACTCTTCCTCGTCTATCTCGCGACGCTCATGGTGCCGCTCCAAGTGATCGTTGTGCCGCTCTTCATCGAGATGCGGTTCATGAACCTCGTCAACTCCTACCCGGGACTGATCCTGCCATCGATCGCGTCGGCCTTCGGGACGTTCCTGATGCGGCAGGCATTCCTCAGTCTGCCCCGCGAGCTCGAAGAGGCGGCGTTCATCGACGGCGCGAGCCATTGGACGGTCTTCCGTCGAATCGTCCTGCCCCTGTCGGGCCCGGCGCTCGCCACGTTCGGGATCTTCGCCTTCATGGCGAGCTGGAACAGCTTCCTGTGGCCGCTCATCGTCACCAGCTCACAGGACCTCATGACGCTGCCGGTCGGCCTCTCGAACCTTCACGGTCGCTATGCGACCGCCTGGAACCTCGTCATGGCTGGCTCCACGATCAGCGTCATCCCAATCGTCCTCGTCTACCTGGTAGCCCAGCGGCACGTCGTCCGCGGCGTGGCGCTCTCGGGCCTGAAGGGTTGAAGTCGATGACACCTCGGGTTACGCGCCGAGAGAAGAGGAGGTTGGCTGCCAAAGGATAGGAGCCCACACCCTCGCCCCCGTGCTGCCTGCACGGGTTCCGCCACCGACAGGAGGTTTCTCACGATGCGAGCCCCGCTTAGGGGGTTGGTCGGAATCGTCGCGACGGCGCTCATCGCCGGTGCATGCACAGGTGCAGCCACGACGTCAGTCCCGACCGCCTCGAGCATCGCCGCTCCCAGCAATACCGCTGCCGCAAGTCCCGCGGTCGCCGCGAGTCCGGCCGCAAGTCCCGCGGTCGCCGCAAGTCCGGCCGCCGCTCCCGTCAGCCTCACCTACTTCACGTTCTCGGCGGCCCCGGACCATCTCAAAGACCTCGACGCGATTGTTCAGGCCTTCCAGCAGAAGCATCCGAACATCACGATCCAGGTTCAGACAGCCTCCTACGACCAGTACTTCACCAAGCTCCAAACTGCCGTCGCCGGTGGCACCGCTCCCGACACCTTCGAGCTCAACTACGAGAACTTCGTGACCTATGCGAGCGCCGGCTCGCTTCTTGACATCTCGGGGCCGGCCGCTGCGACGGCTGCGGCCTACTACCCGCGCGCGTATAGCGTCTTCCAGTCGGGAGGCAAGCAGTACGGGCTGCCGGAGAGCTTCTCCGACGTGCTCCTTTTCTACAACAAGGACCTCTTCGACCAGGCCGGCGTCGCCTATCCGACGACCGACTGGACCTGGAAGGATGAGCTCGCCGCCGCGCAGAAGCTGACCAATCCCGCCAAGGGGATCTGGGGTGACTTCCAGCCTGTCCAGTTCTTTGAGTTCTACAAGGTCCTCGCGCAGAACGGCGGGACCTTCTTCAACGCCGACGGCAGCAGTGCGACGTTCAATGATTCGAAGGGCCTCGCGGCCGCCCAATGGCTGATCGACAAGGCGAATAAGTACAAGGTGATGCCGACCGCGGCCCAGCTCGGCGGCAAGGACGACACCGCACTCTTCGCCTCGGGCAAGCTCGCCATGTGGCACAACGGCATCTGGCAGTTCAGCGGGCTCAAAACCGCGCCCTTCAAGTGGGACGTCCAGCTCGAGCCCGGCAACGTGCAGAAGGCCCATCACTTCTTCGCCAACGCGATCGTCGCCTCGTCGAAGACCGCGCACCCGCAGGAAGCCTTCGAGTGGCTGAGCTTCCTGACCTCCTCGCCAGAGGCTGTCTCGACACGACTCGCCGCGAGCTGGGAACTCCCGGCGGTCGCGGACCAGTCGCAGTTTCAGAGCTATCTGTCGCAGACCCCTCCCGCCAACCGCAAGGCCGTCTTTGACGCTCTCGCGAACATCGTCGTGCCTCCGGTCATCGTCCAGGAGGCGCAGCTCCAGGACATCGTGACGAAGGCCCTCGCCAAGGCCCAGCTCGGCCAGGCGTCCGTCCAGGACGCCCTGAACGGGGCCGCCACCCAAGTGAACGCGCTGCTCCATTGACCTGACGGGTGGGGGCGACCGGCGGCTCCTCCACGGCCGCCCCCACCCTTTGGTCGCGCAGCGACCCAAGGAGCGCGCCTTCATGCAGCCCATCGAGCCAGCCAGGCTCCGGGACCTGGCTTACCAGAGCGTGGCCATCATCAGGAGTAACCAGGCGCCGTCGGGCGCCTACATGGCGTCCCCTTCCTTCCCGGTCTACCGCTTTTCCTGGTTGCGCGACGGCGCGTTCATCGCCGACGCGATGAGCCGCGCCGGGCAAATCGAGTCAGCGGAAGCATTCTTCGGCTGGTGCGCGGGGGTCCTCGGGACACGTCGCGAGAAGATCGAGGATCTCATCGGTCGCCGCGCCGCGGGCGAGCCGATCGCTGCTGCTGACTTCCTCCACACGCGGTATACGCTCGCTGGCGAGGAGGCGGGCGACGAGTGGTGGAACTTTCAGCTCGACGGCTACGGGGCTTGGCTGTGGGCGCTCGGGGAGCATCGTCGACGACACGGCAGAGCGATTGGAGCTCTCGCGGAGGGAGCCGAGCTATCGGCTCGCTACATCGCGGCGTTCTGGGACGAACCCAGCTTTGACTGGTGGGAGGAGAACGCCGATCACACCCACACCTCCACCCTCGGCGCCATCTACGCGGGCCTCCACGCGGCTGCAGACTGGGCAGAACTCTCGGAGTCTGTCCGAGGGCGGGCAACCGAGATCGAAGCTGCGGTCCGCCACGCCGTGCTCGCTGACGCCCGCAGAGTCGGCCATCTCTCGAAGTGGCTCGGTGGACAGGCGGTGGACGCGAGCCTCCTCGCGTGCGCGGTGCCGTTCGGCCTGCTACGCGCGAGCGATCCGCTGATGGCGGCCACGGTCCGCCGGATCGAAGCGGATCTCGTCCACGGCGGTGGCGTTCACCGCTACCTTGGCGACACGTACTACGGCGGCGGGGAATGGCTGCTCCTCGCGGCCCTCCTCGGCTGGCACTATGCCTCGGTAGGGCGGGTGGACGAGGCGCGTGCACAGCTTGCCTGGGTGGCTGCTCGCGCGACGCCCGCCCGCCAACTTCCCGAACAGGTCGACGACCATCTCCTGGCTCCCGATGCGCGGCCCGCATGGCTCGAACGGTGGGGGCCCGTCGCTTTGCCGCTCCTCTGGTCGCACGCGATGTACCTCACCCTCGCCCTCGAGCTCGGCATCGTCGAGGCGCCGGTCGAGGCCGCACGCGGCCTCCCGGTCGGGATACCGTGATCCGCCACCGCCCTTTCGGCCAGGGACACGCCTACCGGCCGGAGCCGGACCAGCGCGTCCCGGCCCGCCCGACCGCGGGCGAGTCGATCATCCTGGGCGTGACGACGGATCGGGGTGTCACCGACCTGTCGGTCGAGCTGACGGTCCACGGGCGAACCCGCCGCCTCACGCTCGAACCCGTGCGGGTCGGAGGCGGACCCACCGCCGGCGCCGGCGCGGGCGCCACGGCCGGGCACCTCGCCGCAGCCGCAGCCCGCCAGGTCGGCCGCGGCCGGCAGGCCTGGTCGGTCCGCCTCGATCCACTCGGCGCCGGGACGCACGTCGCCTACCGGTTCGTCGCCGATGACCGGCGCCAGAGCACCCGCCGGTTCGATTTCGTCGTCGCCGGTTGGTCCTCGGCCGGCGGGTGCCTTGCGCCGGAGACGGTCGGGCCGGCGTCCGATCGGATCGTTCCCGGCAGCGTCGCATGGCTGCGTGCGGACGGCGGCCCGATCCGCGTGAGGTTCGCCCTTCGCCTCGCGGTCGGGGAGCGCGTGATCGGCTTCGGCGAGCGATTCGATCGGCTCGACCAGCGCGGGCAGCGGCTCGACGTGACCGTCTTCGAGCAGTACAAGGGCCAGGGCGCCCGCACCTACATGCCGATGCCGTTCGCGATCGTGGTCGGCGGTGACGGCTGGGGCTTCCATGTCCGGACCACGCGACGGAGCTGGTACGACATCGGGGTGACGGACCCGGATCGGCTCTGGATCGAGGTCGAGCTCGACCCAGACGAGCCGGATCCCAAGGTCGGCATCGCCCTCTACGGCGGGGCGCCCGCCGACGTGCTCGGCTCGTTCCTCCGCGAGACCGGCGCGCCGCGCGTGCCACCCGACTGGGTCTTCCGCCCGTGGATGAGCGGCAACGAGTGGAACACGCAGGAACGCGTCCGGGCCGAGGTCGAGCGGAGTCTCGCCGAGGGGATTCCCGTCGGCGCGGTCGTGATCGAGGCGTGGAGCGACGAGACCACGTTCGTCGCCTTCCGCGACGCGCGCTACGGGGTCCACGAGGATGGCGCGCCCCATCGGCTGGCCGACTTCGAGTTCCCGCCGGACGGCGCCTGGCCCGACCCGAAGGGACTCGTCGACTGGCTCCACGGGCTGGGCATCCGACTCCTGCTTTGGCAGGTCCCGCTCCACAGGGCGCGCCCGGCGCCCACCGGCCAGGCGCGCGCCGACCGCGACGCCATGGTCGCCCGCGGCTACGGCATCCGCGATGCGGACGGCCGGCCGTACCGCAACCGCGGCTGGTGGTTCCCAGGCTCCCTCATGCCGGACTTCACGAACCCCGAGGCGAAGGCGTGGTGGCTGGCCAAGCGCCGCTACCTGGTCGAGGAGCTCGGTATCGACGGCTTCAAGACCGACGGCGGCGAGCACGCCTGGGGCCACGACCTCCGATATGCCGACGGGACACGCGGCGACGTGTCGAACAACCGCTACCCGGTCGCCTACGCAGCCGCCTACCAGGAGCTGATGGCGTCCTGCGGTCGCGAGCCCGTGACCTTCAGCCGGGCGGGGTTCACGGGCGCGGCCACCGTCCCCTGCCAATGGGCCGGCGACGAGGACTCGACCTGGGACGCGTACCGAGCCTCGATCACCGCCGGGCTGACCGCCGGTGCGAGCGGCGTCCTCTTCTGGAGCTGGGACCTGGCCGGCTTCTCGGGCGAGATCCCGAGCGCCGAGCTGTACGTCCGGTCGACGGCGTTGGCCGCCTTCTGCCCGATCATGCAGTACCACTCCGAGTTCAACCACCATCGCCTGCCATCCCGGGACCGGACGCCCTGGAACATCGCCGAGCGGACCGGCGACCGGCGAGCCCTCGAGATCTACCGGCGGTTCGCCCGCCTGCGTGAGCGGCTCGTGCCCTACCTCGCCGACCAGGGGCGTCGCTCGGCCGAGACGAGCCGGCCGCTGATGCGCGCCCTCTGCTTCGACTGGCCCGACGACCCGGCGATCTGGGATCACCCGTTCGAGTACCTCCTCGGGGACGACCTGCTGGTAGCGCCCGTGACCGAGCCCGGGACTACCTCGCTCGACGTGTACCTGCCGGCCGGGCGCTGGATCGATGCCTGGACGGGAGAGCCGCTAACCGGACCCCGGATGGTGCGCTGCGACGTGCCGCTCGGGGCGATCCCGGTCTTCATCCGGGAGGGGGCCGGGGCGCTTCTCCCGCACTTCGCCGAGGATGCCTATCCCGTTTACTTGGAAACCGAGCCCGGTCGGGCTGCTCATCTGAGCGTCGATCCGGTGACGATCGGGTAGCCGAGGCTGTTGACGATGTTCTGGGACGATCTCATCCGACGCTGGCGTCGCAAGGCAGGCGTCGTCATTCCGGAGTTGCTCCGGGCTGACCCGACCGATCGTTGGCACTGGTCGGAGGACGTCGTGCCGGCGATTGACTTCTGCGTCCGGGTGCTGCTGCTCGATGGCCTCCGGGTCGCTCCGTTCGATCAGCATCCCGACGGCGACCATCGCCTCCGCGACCTCGGGCTCGACGTGGATGCGTGGCGAACCTGGATCGCGGCCGTCGTCGCTGGGCGGGGCCGACTCAGCGCGCACGTCTGGACGCCCGAGTCGCCCCCGGACCGCACCACCGCGCTCGCGGCCCTCGCAGAAGCAGCGGACACGCCAGCCGCGCTGTGCCCGGGAACGAGCGAGCTTCGGGCGCGCCTCGCGGAGATGTGGGTTGCCCACCAGCCCGTCGGTGACCGGTGGAAGCGGCGCCTCACGATGGGGAATCTGAACGACCGGCTGGCGCCACGCCATCAACGGTGGCTCTGGCGGGCGCTGCTGCCCTTCCACGACCGGCTGGAGGCCCTCGCGGTGTTCCTCGTCGACTACCCGACGGCTGCG
>JBBQRX010000066.1:0-9233 GCA_038214375.1 Candidatus Limnocylindrales bacterium | reverse complement strand
GTGAGCAAGCAGCTATCTCTGTCGGGGCTTCCAGACAACGGGCTGCTGTCATTTTTTTACGACTCACAACAGTCCGCTTGGGCTCTGGCCGTCCGCGTCCTGGAGCGAGACCATGGTGTCAGCGGATCGGCGCTGGTGATCGCCTCAGCATGGAAGGAATTGGCGCTCGCGGTGCTGTTGGTGGTGGTCGTTGTGCCTCATGTATGGCGCGTTATGCGAGAACAGGACGTGCGCTCTCGAGTTCGGGCGCTCGATGTCCTGGCCCTCGTGCTGGTCCTTCTCGTAACGCTCGGTGTGGCCTCGTCGCCGGGGCTAGGCGAACTCAATCAGGCAAGGCTGCTGCTTTTCCCCTTGGGCATCTACTCCGTGTTGCGGGTCGGGCTCCTGCAAGCCCGGAGGGTCATGCAGGCGTTGCTCGCCTCAGGGATCGTCGTGGCTCTGTTCGGAATCGTTCAAGCAAGCACATTCGGTCTCGATTGGGTGCGTCACTACTTCGGGACGGATCAGGTGCCCATCCCGGGGACATTCACCGCGACGTTTCTAAGCGGGCCTCGGGCCTCAGGCACGTTGGGCTCCCCGAACGAGTTCGCGTTTATGGTCGGAGCCTGCGCCATCATCGCGATCGGGATGGTGGTCTCGACCGATCACCGGCGCACCACGGTCGCCTACGGTTCCAGCCTCTTCGTCCTGCTCCCAGCCCTCGCCCTCAGCTTCTCGCGCAGCACGGTCATCGGGTTCGCGCTCGGGGCAATCGTCGCCGTGATTCTGGGGGTTCGGGCAGCGCCGGATCGCCGAAGTCTGGTCGCTCCGCTCGCAGCCACCCTCATTCCCGCGATCCTCCTTGCCTCGGCCATGTACCTAAGTCGCGGCGGCGCCGCTGTCGTCACGGGCACGATCGATACTGTCGGCACGCTCGGACCGAGTTCGTCCACCGGGATTCCGGCGTCTTCAGGCGAAGGCGGGATTGATTCCTCGACGGTGGGGCACATCACGTCCCTCACCGACGGGGCGCGGCTGCTGGCTTCGAACCCGCTGGGGATTGGACTGGGCAAGGTCGGCTCGCACGGCCTGCCCGGAGAGGCCATCGACACGCGACATGTCGTCGAGTCCTGGTATCTCTCGATGGGCCTGGCATTGGGGTTGCTGGGTTTGGTCTGGTCGATGGGCGTGGTCATCTCGATGGCACTGTCGGGAGCGCGCGCCGCGGTTCGCGGTCGCGAGGCGGCCGGTGTCGCGTTGGCCGGCGTCGCGGTCCTGACCGGCGTGGTCAGTTTCTTGCTGCCGACGATGCTCGAACCTCAACTGGCCATGGTTCCGTGGGCCCTGGCGGCGGGTGTCTCGGCCGTAGCACTCGCCGGTCGACCTGACCAGCTCTCGAACCAGGAATCGCCGCAGCGGAACTGATCCGAGTCGCGCGTGGATCCATCGGACATACACGAATACGTCGTGGCCTCGATCCGCCAGGGCGGGACCGAGGTTCTCGTAGAAGGTCTCGAAGCCCCCGTATTTGGCGGGGATTCCCCGCATGCCCATGAGGGCGATACGCATTGCCAGCTCGCCCTCTCCGCTCGATCGCGGCAATTCGCCGTTTCTCATCACACGCTCGTCGACGCTAGGGTCGGCGTGAACACGAAGTCGATGTGATGCTGCCCGCGACGCACCTGACGCGCCGAGCGTATCGTTCGCGCGCTGCCGGGCGGGACCGGCCGGCACGGAACAAGATCCTCCCTTGGAGTCGGACATGCACCTGCCGGCGCGCGCGTTCTGGTCCTCCGGCTGGCTGCCTGCCTCGACCCTGGCCGTGGCGCTGGTCGTAACCCTGACCGCCTACGGCACGTCGGTCCGCGACGTCGCAATCTTCGCGGCCTACGTCATTTTCGGCGTGACGCTGCCCGGGATGGTCTGGGTCAGGGCGCTGCGTGGTCGACCGGCGCACATCGCCGAAGACGTTGCGATGGGACTGGCGGTCGGCTACTGCCTCGAGATCGCAACGTACATCGTCGCGCGAGCGGTCGGCGCCCCGCTCCTGTTCCTGCTCTGGCCGATCCTCACCCTTGTCGCTTTCGCGGCGATCCCGCGGCTGCGGGCCCCCTGGCACGGCGGCGAGCGGATCACCGCACCGGCGTGGTGGTCATGGTCGCTCGTCGTGATTCTCGGCTTCCTCCTCGTCTACGCGGCCGCGACCTACTACTCCTGGCATCCGCTGACGGGCACCGGGGCGCCCTACGTGGATATGCCCTACCACCTTGCGCTGATCGGTGAGCTCCGCCATCACGTGCCGCCGATGATTCCGTACGTCATCGGCCAGCCGCTCGCCTATCACTGGTTCTTCTACGCGGAGGCGGCGGCAACGAGCTGGGCTACCGGCATCGAGCCGGCCGTCCTGCTCTATCGACTGTCGGGTCTGCCGATGTTCGTGGCATTCGTCGTCCTGACGGCGGTCGCGGCGCGAAGGCTGACCGGCGGATGGTGGAGCGGCCCCGTCGCCGTCGCGATCGCCCTCTTTGGCACAGTTGCCGACCCGTATGGCTGGGCCGGGACGCCCGTGATGGACACCCAGACGCTCCCCATCAACTGGCTCAGCCCGACCAACCTCTTCGGCCTCGCGCTGTTCGCTGCGACGATCGTGGTGCTGATCGACCACCTCGGCGCCGAGACATCGGTGCCGCGTCGTCGCTGGCTCCTGCTCGGCCTCCTCCTCGCCGGGATCGCCGGTGCGAAAGCCAGCCTGCTTCCGATCCTGATCGTCGGCCTGGTCGTGACCGTCGCCGGGACCGCCATTGCACGCCGTCGAATCGACAGGCGAGCCGCGGGGACGCTGGGCCTCGCGCTGGTCGCGCTGGGACTGGCCACGATCCTGCTCTACCGCGGCGCCACTGGCGGCCTGAGCATCGGGTTGCACTCGTTGAGCACATTCCTCGTCGTCGCCCGCCCAAGCGCCGGTGGCGTGCCCGGCTTGGCGCGCCTCATCCTGCCGATCGTCGGCTGGCTGGTCGCTCTCGGTCTGTGGTCATTGCTGTGGGCGGGTGCGTTCGGGCTGTCGGCCCGATTGCGACGTGCCGCAACCGATCCGCGGATCCTCCTGCTGATCGGGATCGCTGCCGGAGGGCTGGGGGCCGTGACGGTCCTCTGGTATCCGGGCAACAGCGAGATCTTTTACCTGAAGGGGGCGGCGGGTTCGTTCGGGCTGATCGCCGTTGCCGGGATCGCGGCCGTCCTCCCGAGGGAGGTCCCCGTCCGTCGCATCGTCGCGGGCGCGGCGGCATTCGCGATGCTCGGCGCCGTCACCCTGATGCTCGTCTAACGCGCCGGTCCGCCGACCGCCCCGACGATCCCATCGGCCCACCTGCCGGGCGTCCTCGCTGGGATGCTCCTGCCCACGGTTGCGCTCCTCGCCGTCGTCCTCATCGCCTACGTCGTCCTGCGCCGCATGGAGCGACGCCGACTGGCGCTCCACGGTCTGGTCCCGCCTCCTGGTCATCGCGTTGGCGATGGGCTTCCGCATCCCGAACGCGCTCACCCTCATGATCGTGCCGCTCACGCGGGCCCACGTCGGCAACGCCGTCGTCCCTGGCGACGGGATCGACGCTGCACGCTGGCTGCGCGACCACAGCGATCCCGGCGACCTCGTGGCCACGAACCTGCATTGCATCCCGATCGGAGTGCCCAATGTCTGTGAGGCGAGGCACTTCTGGGTCTCGGCGTACGCGGAGCGCCGGATGCTTGTCGAAGGCTGGGCGTATACGGGCCGCGCCGTGGCGCGGGGGAAGACGCTCGGCGTCAACATCCGGACGGTCTCGTTCTGGGACCAGCCGCTGCTCGGCCGGAACGACGCCGCCTTCTCGGATCCGTCATCGGCGCGGCTTGCGGCGCTGCGAACGGTCGATGGCGTTCGCTGGCTCTTCGCCGACCTGACGATGGCGAATGGCGCTGCGCTCGCAAACGATGCGACCCTCCGCTACCGGCAGGGCAATTTCGCGGTCTACGAGCTCAGGTGACGGGACGGGGCGTCAGCGAGGCCCTCAGCTCTCCGCCCGGAACTCCGTGCGGTGCCAGACCTCGATCCCGCGGCCCCGGACGACATTCACCCAGCCGAGCGCAAAGGCGAGGTTGACGACCGCGAACGAGCGAGCGAACGCGACCGCGCGGGGTGGTCGCCGCCCCGCACCGATGAGCAGATGCGCGACGCTCGCCGTGAGCGCCAGCGCGGCGACGGCGACCGGCGCGACGAGGTAGCCGGGCTCGCCACCGAGACCGAGCACGACTCCAGCCGCCGCGGCCAAAAGGACGAACCACGGCGTCGCCCAGCGCAGCAGCTTGTGCGACCAGATCGCGAGTGCTGGGCCGGGCCGGCGCCACGGCGCCAGCGCTCCGACCATCGACAGGTTCGCGCGGATTCCGCGGGTGGCGGTGCGGGTCCGGTTGCGGAACTGCTCGCGCAGACCACTGATCGGCCGGTCGGTCGCGACCGCGTCCGGAACGTAGACGACGAGCCCGCCGGCCTCGCGCACGTAGAGCGGGAGGAGGTGGTCCATCGAGGCGGTCGGCGGGACCGGGCGATAGGCGCTGGCACGGACGGCGAGCAGGGCGCCGGTGACCGCGGTCAGCACCCCGGCGCGGCTTTCGAGCTCGCGAACGCGCCGCTCATAGCGCCAGTAGAGCCCCTCCTGGGTCGACGTTGCGGTCGCGTCCTCGTCGCGCCACTCGAGGCGGCCGGTCACGCAACCCACGCGGGGATCGCGGAGAGCCGCAGCCATGGCGGCCAGGCAGCCTGGCTGGAACCGCGTCTCGGCGTCGGTCAGGACGACCGCCTCGCCACGGGCGCCGGCGAACAGGTCCGCCTGCGTCGCCGTCTGGCCGCGGCGGGGAAGCGCGAGCAGCCGGATCCGCGGGTCGCGCTCGGCCAGCTCGGCGACGATCGCATCGGTGGCGTCGCCGGACCCATCGGAGCCGACGAGGACCTCGGCGATCAGGGCGCCCGAATCCGCCTGGGCGAGGGCGTCGGCGATCCGCTCAGCGATGTGTGCCGCCTCGTCGTGGACCGCGATCGCCACGGTCAGGGTCGGTGGGGAATCGGTCGCCCGCAGGACCACGGGTCGGAGGCGTGCCAGCGCCGCCGCGGCAACGGGATAGCCGGCGTAGACCCACGCGACGAGGCCAGTCGACGTCCAGAAGGCAATCTCGGGGAGCACCGGTAGAGCCTACGCGCTCAGCGATCCCACGGCAGGTCCGGCCACCAACCGTTTGAGGCACCAGGGGTTGAGCTTCATTCGTCTCGGACCACGGCCGGAACGTCCTCGATGAACTCGTCCATGCCCTTGACGCGAGACCGGAGGAGCGACGGTCGTTCTGCATCCCGCCGCTGAATGGGTGACGTCGCCCGTCCCCTATTAACGCTTCTGGTGGGGGTTTCGCGCCGCCGACTCGCCGCGCGGCGATCAGGCCGCCAGGGCTCCGATCGGGATCACGAACACGCCGTCATCACGCCGGTAAGCGTATCCCCAGCCGGTGATGACGGCCAGGAATGCGGGCGCGCCGTGGCGGTCGGTGTCGATGTGCTCGGCAACGCGGAGCAGACTGTCCGCTCCATGCTTGATGTCCTTCTGCCCGAGTTTCACCTCCAGCGCAGCCCACGAGCCGTCCCGCCGCTGGAGGATCGCGTCGGCCTCGAGCCCCGTATTCTCCCGGTAGTGGAAGGCCAAAGCGCCGATGGCCTGGCCGTAGATTCGCAGGTCCCGTACGGCGAGGGACTCAAAGAGCAGGCCGAGTGTCTCGGGATCCTGCAGGAGGCGTTCCGGGCTCGCGCCCAGGGCGGCCGCAGCAACCGACGGGTCGACGAAGTGGCGCGTCTCGGAAGACCGCAGGATGCCGCGGGACCGCAGGGCCGGAGACCATGCCGGAAGGTCTTCGACAACGAACACGCGTGCCAGGGCCTTGACGTAGTTCGCAACCGTGTGCCGGTCGATGGGTCCGTCCGTTCCGGCCACGTCCTTGGCGATCGTCTGGTCCGCCGCCTCGGTGGCGGTGTTGCGTGCTAGCGAGCGCAGGACGCGTGCGACGTTCTCGGGATCTCGCCGAACGCCATCGAGCCGCTCCAGATCGACCAGGCGGGTCTCCTCGAGGTATCCGTGCGTGGCGAGCATCGCGTCGGCCGGATCTCGCCGGATCAGGGCCGGCCACCCGCCGATGACGATGCGCTCGGCGATGGCACGGATGTCGAGCCCCGGGTCTGTCGCCCGAGCCTCGCCGCCCGCGAACAGCGCAGCGAGGGACACATCACCCGAGGAGTGCCCGCTCTCGGCGAGCGACATCGGACGCATGCGCAGACGCGTGAACCGCAGCGAACCCGTGTGCCTGGTCGCATCGTCGGCCGGGACGGCGGAGCCGGCGAGGATGAAGCGCCCTGGTTCCCCGGGATGGTCGTCGACGTCGCCCCTGACCTCGTTCCAGACGTCAGGCACAAGCTGCCACTCGTCAATGAGCCGCGGGTGCTCGCCCGCCAGCAGAAGCGAGGGGTCGAGCGCGCCAGCCGCCCTGGCGGCTGGGTCCCGGTCGAGCCGAACAGCGCTCCTGGCCGCCTGCAAGGCCGTCTGGGTCTTGCCGCATCCGCGCGGCCCCTCGATCAGAACCGCTCCGGTCGCGCGGAGGCGATCGGTCAGTTCCGCGTCCGCGAACCGGGTGAGGTAGTCGCGGATGCGACCCGAGGATGAAATGTCCTGACGGGTGGCAGCCATACAAGTAGGTTAGGCACCACAATGGAAGTCGTCAAGGCACCACAATGGAGGGCTTTGAGCCACCAGATGATATGCCCCGAGGGCACCAGGATGCAGTCACACCCGTTCGAAGGGCAGGTCAGGAAACCGGGCTCGCCAGCGAGCGATCAGGCGCGATGCCTCGGCAGTGCGCGTATGGGCGGCCGCGAAGGCCGTCCCGGCTATGCGCAGGTCCTGCGCGCGCCCGGGATCGGCGACCAGGCGTCGTATTGTCTCCGTGAGCGCGGCTGGCCGCCCGGGCGCCACGATCTCGACCCGATCGTTGCCCAGCCTTGCCAGAGATCCACTCGGCGTCGTGATCACCGGCAATCCGACCGCGAAGGCATCGAGGACGGCCTTCGGGAAGCCCTCCGCGGGCGAGGGAAAGACGAACAGGTCCGCACGAGCGAGGGTGGCCAGGTAGGACTCTCTGGCCGCAACGAAGCCGTGCCAGCGCAGCTGATCGGCGATCCCGAGCTCGCTCGCTTGACTGACAAGACGATCGTGTGCCGGTCCGTCGCCAAGGAAATCCAGCTCGATCCGATGCATACCCGGTAGTGCGGCTGCCAGCCCTGCGACAGCCTGGAGCAGCGTCTCCAGACCCTTGCCCGACGCAAGGCGCCCGGCCCACGCCAGCCGCAGTCGGCCGGCCTCACGTGGCCAGGGAGACTCGCTGACATCCAGGACCTCGTCCGGTTCGACCAGGCTGCTCACGACGCCCGCACCGTCGAGGTCGTCTCCGATCACCAGGCGATCACCGCCCGTCGACGCCAGCCTCCCGGCCAGGTCGTAGGCCAGCCCGATGGCACGAGCTCCCGCCATCGCGACAGGGCTTCGATGCTGTCCGGATGCGACGTGGAAGGCGCTCCCGGCGACGTACCCGAAGCGCGGGACGCCCGCCGCCCGGGCGAGGGCGGCGGCCAGTGCCGCGTTGGAAGCCGGCACCTTGATCCAGACGAGGTCTGCATCGGCCAACGCGGCCCGCAGGATCGGCCGGTTCGCGCTCAACATCACCGGAAGGTGGCGCAGATAGCCCTCGATTCCGTCGAATGGTGCCGTGCCGACGACCTCGATCCGTTGGTCGAGCGGGAGGCTCGCCGGCGCGACATCCGCCTCGCGCAGGGGCACGCACGAGACGATCGAGGCGACCGGCGACCCGGGCAGGTCCAACAGCGCCGCGGCGAACTGCTGGAAGGTGGCATTCACCGCGTAGGTCCGGCCGGCCCAGGTGATGTGCGGATTGTCGTCGACGATCACGACCCGGATCCCCACGCTCAGAGCTCCTCGCCGGGCTCGCGTTCGTCAATGATCTGGGACGCGGCGTCGGCGCCGCCACGCAGCCCGATGAGCGGCCCCCGTCGCCGGCCGCGCAGCCGCGCGACGCCGGCTCGCCCCGCCCCGAGCAGGGCGATCAGGTCCGACCGGCGGATGACCAGCGTTTCGGCCCAGCCGCGCCCGGACAAGCGATGGAAGACGACGAGGGTCATGAGCGCGGTGACGATATACGAGATCGATGAGGCCGCCGCCGCGCCGACGATCCCGAACCGCGGGATCAGCACGAGATTGATCGCGACGTTGACCACGAGACCGCCGATCAGGATAAGTGTCCCCGTCCCCGGCCGTCCCCGCCCCGTGATGTAGCGCGACAGGACCGCGACGACGCTGTAGGCGACGATCCCGGGCAGGATCAGGCGCAGCGCGACGCCCGCGTCGGTGAATTGCGAGCCGTAGACGAAGCGGACCAGGCGCGGGCCCAGGACGAAGGTCGGAATCGCCGTGGCGAACGCGACCGCGAGCGTCGTCCGGGTCAGGACCGCGGCAATCCGTCCGGCGTCCGCCTTCGGGTCGACGGCCCGGCTGAACATCACGGTCCCGAGCGCGTTCGGGACGTACCACAGGGTCTCCGCCAGCCCGCTCGTCACCGAATAGATCCCGGTCTCGCGGACGCCGAGGATGATGTTGATGAGGAACGAATCGGCGCGGAACTGGAGTCGTTCCGCGAGCGCACCGGGCAGCGCGCGCGTCCCGAACCGGAGCTCTTCACGAAGGAGCGGGAGCGAGGGGCGCGGCCCAACGATCCCATCGCCCGCCGCGACCCACACGATGACGCCGGCGGTCAGCGCCAGGGCAACGAGGTTGAGCACGAGCGCAACGTCGAGGCTGAGCCGTGCGACAGCCGCCGCCGCGACGACCATGACGAGCAGGATTCCGCGCCGGATCACCCGGATAAGGCTGTACGGGACGACGCGTTTCCGCCCCAGCAGGGCGAACAGCCCGAGCCCGAAGAAGAGCTCACCCGGGACGGCGACCGCCGCGAACAGGAACTGCGTCCCCGACAGATTCGGGATGAGCGATGCAAGTGGACCGGTCGCCTGGCCGTCGGTGGGAGCCCCGAAGAGCCAGATCGACAGGAGCACAGCGGCGCCGCCGACGATCGCGGTCCAGATGAGGGCGTTGGCGAACCCGTGCCGAGCGGTCGTC
>JBBQRX010000065.1:0-9441 GCA_038214375.1 Candidatus Limnocylindrales bacterium | reverse complement strand
GGCGGCCCACCAGACGTCAGGCCTGCGTCACCGGACATACGAGGCGACCGGCGAACCGCGGTTGCGGTCACGGGGTGCACGGGAACGCCGTGTGGAGCCGTGCCGCCGGTCGTAGTGGTCACCGGGCGCACGCCCGCAGGAGACACGCCCGCAGGGAGACACGCCCGCAGGAAGAGGGGCGTCACGCGACGCGGCGCGACGCGAGACGAGGCGCCGCGCGACGCGGCTGCCACGCGTCGCGTCACTCCCCTACCCGCGCGGCTCTCCCGGAGCGCGAACCCGGAACGTGGCCGACCACGCGACCCGTTCGGCCGGCGCGACCACGAGCGCGCGGCCGTTCGCGATCGCCGACGCGACATCGTCGTCCGGGGAGGTGGTCGGCTGCAGCGCGTGCTGCGTTCGCGGCGCCGCCGGCGCGGGCGGCCAGCCGCCGTCGTCGAGCCAGAGGCCGAGATTGGGCGCGATCGGGGCGTACCAGGTGAGCTCGAGGGCCGATCCGTCGGGCTGGCGCACCGCCGCGACGCCGGGCAGGCCCTCGCCACTCACCGAGTCCCAGCTCCCGTAGAGCTCCCAGCCGCCGTAGAGCTTGAGGGCCGTGCCGGCTCCACGTTCGCGGACCAGGTCGAGGGCAATCATCGGGCCATCCGTGCCCGGCGTCTCGGGCCAGGAGACGTGGCCGGGCACCGGCCCGATCGGGACGCCGGCGGCCTGGGTGACCCGCACGGACGCGAGGCCCTCCACCTCCACGCGCGCACCCGGATCGAGCGCAAGCAGCGGGTGCATCGACCAGAGGATCGGCAGCTCGCAATCGCCGTTGTTCTCCAGCTCGTACTCGGCGACGAGACGCGGCCCATCCAGGCGGAGCCGGCGCGTGAACCGATACGGCCAGCCGGCGGTGCTCCAGGTCGCCACGAGCACTTCACCCTGCGCCGTGACCTCCGTCGGGCGACCCCACTGGTCGCCGTGGTCGCGGAGCGGCGCACCAGAGGCGTCCAGCGGGTCGGGACAGGACCCGACCGTCGGCAGGCACTCGTCCCAACCGAACGCCGCGTCGCCGTCGAAGACCGCGTCCTGGCGTGCCCAGGCCGCAGGATCGGCGGGCGGATCGCCAGCGACCAGCCACTCGCGAGCCGCGAAGCGGTCCGACAGCGAGATCACGCGGGCGCCCAGCGCCGGGACGACCACGACCCGGACCCGGTCGTTGTCGAGCGAGACGGTCTGGAGCGATCCGAACGCCGGACCCGGTCCAATCACGTGTTCCTCCCGGTCGTCGGGCGACGTTCGACGACGCGCCCGGCATCCCGCGCGGTCGATGCGATGAGCGCTTCCATGGCGCTGGCCGCCTCCAGCTCCAGCCGATGCGCGCGGTTCAACCCCCCTTCGCCAAGCTCGCCGCTCACGATGCGCAGACCGAGCGTGTCGACGACGACCCGGTGGAGGCCGCGCCGGGAGCTGATTCCGGGTGGAAGCTGGATGGCCATACCACCGGAAGGTAGAACGCTTGCAGGCGCGGCGCACGGCCGTTTCGCACGAGGATGTGTCGCCCGGAGGTCGGCGAGCCATGCCGGTCCGCGCGCGCTGAGGGGTACGCCACTCCCCCAGCCGCGACGCCCAGCCGGGACGCCCAGCCGCGACGCCCCCCCCCGGACGCCGGCGAGCCATGCCGGTCCGCGCGCGCTGAGGGGTACGCCACTCCCCCGGACGCGGCCGAGCCAGCCGCGACGCCCAGCCGCTCCGCTGCGCCGACGGCGCCACTCCCCGAGACGCGCGCAGGCGAGGCACACCACTCCCCCCCCGGACGCGGGCACGCCATGCCGCGCCGCGCGCGCTGAGGCACCATGCCGCCATGCGCTCCGCCGGTTCGGTCGTCGCCGCCAGGGATCGCGTTCGCCCTCCGGCATGGCTCCCGATCGTCATCCTCGCGACGGGGACCGCGATTCCCGGGCTGCGGCCGGCCGTCCTCGACGTGCTCGCTGCGGCCGCGCTCGCGACGGCGGTCGGTGGGCGGGGGCGCGACCCGATCGGACGCGCATGGCTTGCGACGCTCCCGGCAGCGGTGGGGCTGACCTGGGCCGCGCTCGCCGGGACGCCGATGCCGCTGCCCGACGCGCTCCACTGCACGGACCTGCTCTCGCCGCCGACCGTGACGCGCGTCATCCAGGCGATCCTGGTCCTGGGAACGCTGGCACTGCTGATCCCGGTCTCCGGGGACCGGGCGGCGCTGCGGCTCCGGCTCCCGTCGGATCGCAGGATCACGGCGCTCGCCGTCCTCGCCCCGATCGTGCTCGTGCCGGGCGCGCTCTGGGTCGGACCGCTGCTGGCGCGGCCGTTCTTCGGCGAGGTCGGGCTCGCCACGGGCGACTTTCGGGCGCTCCTTCCGGCCGTCGCGTTCGCGGTCGCGAACGCCGCGCTCGAGGAGACCGAGTTCCGGGGCGCACTCCTGGGCTGGTCCACGCCCACCCTCGGCATCGTCGGCGCCGTGGTCGGGCAGGCGGCGATCTTCGGCTTCGCTCACCTGGGCGCTGACCTTACCGGCCCTGCGCCGCTCCTCTGGCTCGGGATGGTCACCTCGGGAGTCGTCGCCGGGGTGGTGGCCGTGCGATCGCGGTCCCTGCTGCTCCCGTTCACGGTCCACGCCGCGCTCGACGTCCCGCTCTACTACGCCTTCGCGTGCAGGCTCCCCGCGTGAGCGGCCTGGAGCTGACCTGGCCCGGCAAGTACCGGCCCGACGGGTCGCGCGCCCGGCCCGACCGCGCCATCGAGCCGCTTCGCGTGATCGAGCGATTCCCGGCGGCGGAGGGCGCGGCGGACGGTGGCTCCCCCGAGAATGCGAATCGGCTGATCGCGGGCGACAACCTGCGTGCACTCCCCGCGCTCCTGGCCGAGCTCTCGGGCCGCGTGGACCTCATCTACCTCGATCCCCCGTTCGGCACCGGGGGCGCGTTCCACGTCCGGACTCGCGGGGAGGATGGCGCCGGCGGCCGCACCCCCGAAGACAGGCCCGCGGACTCCCCCAACCCGGCGAAGCGGCGTGGGTCCGTCGCGTACGCGGACCGCGAGCCCGGCGGGCTCGGTGGCTTCATCGCCTGGCTCGCGCCACGCCTGGAGCTGATCCGCGAGCTCCTCTCGCCGACGGGCTCGTTCTACCTGCACCTCGACTCGCGCACGGTGCACGCCGCAAAGCTGCTGTGCGACGAGATCTTCGGCGCCGCCAACTTCCGAAATCACCTCGCCTGGGTCTACGCCGGCCGCGAGCTCGCCCGCCGGCGCTACAACGCGAAGCACGACGACATCCTCTTCTACACGCGCGGCCGGAGCTGGACGTTCCATCCCGAGCGGATCCTCGAGCCGCTCCGCGAGAGCTCGCGGCGAGCGCTCTCCCGCCACGTGGACGAGGCGGGCCGACTCTTCGTCATCCGCTACCGCGACGGCGGTGGATTCGCCCCCCGCGACGAGCCCGGCCGAACGTATCGCCAGCTTGTCCCGGCCGGCACGCTGCCCCGCGACTGGTTCACCGCGGACTTCGCCCGCAAGTCGCAGCGGACGGGCTACCCGACCCAGAAGCCGGAGGCCCTCCTCGCGCGGCTCATCGCCGCGTCGAGCGAACCGGGCGACCTCGTCGCTGACCTCTTCGCCGGCTCCGGGACGACGCCCGCCGTGGCCGCGGCTCTCGGCCGCCGATGGCTCGCCGGGGACGCCAGCCCGGTCGCGATCGCGGCGACCCGGCGGCGGCTCCTGGGGATGCCCGATCGCGGTGGCGGATTCGATGTCGCCGCGCTCGCGGATGCACTCCCTCCGACGGCGACGCTCGACATCACCTTCAAACGCGTCACGGTCGCGGCGTCGGACGACCCGGGCAGCGTGCGCCTCGTCGGCTCCCCCGACGACCTTCGGGCCGTTGTCGCGTGGGCGGTCGGCGCGCGCGAAGCCGGGGCCGAGGCCGAGGCCGGGGCCGCGGCCCCGTTCGTGGCCGACACGGCCGTCGCACGCGACGCCTGGACGGGCCACCTGCCGATGACGCTCCCCGCCCCCTCGGGAGGCCCGGGCACGATCTGCCGCGCGTGGACCGGGCCCGGCGGCGCGCTCGACGTGCTCGTCCCGGCGCAGTGACCTGCCCGTCGCGGCGCAGTGACCCGGCCGGGTCGCTCGCCCCGCGGAACCGGGCCGAACGTCCCGTGCCGGGAGCCTCGCCGCGCGCGATGATCGGGGCGACATGTCCATGACACCGACCAGCCAGGAGGATCCCCGATGAAGGTGGCCCAGGTGATGACTCGCCAGGTGGCCGCCGTGCGGCCGGAAACTCCGCTCAGGGATGTGGCAGCGCTGATGGTCGGCAAGGGAATCAGCGGCGTCCCGGTCGTCGATGACGAGGGCGCGGTTCTCGGCGTGGTCTCCGAGGCCGACTTCGTGATCAAGGAGCGCGGCCTGGAGGCCGTCCATCACCGCCTCCTCGCGCGTGTCTTCGGAGAGTCCCGCCAGACGCGGGCGGAGCTCGCGAAGATCGAGGCACAGACGGCAGGCGCCGCGATGACGAGCCCGGCGATCACGGTCAGGGCGAGCGACACGCTTCGCTGGGCCGCCGAGCAGATGGCCGCCCGGAAGATCAACCGCCTCCCCGTCCTCGAGGGCTCGCGGCTCGTCGGGATCGTCACCCGCGCCGACGTGGTCCGGGCCTTCGTGCGCCCGGACGTGGAGCTGGCCCGTCTCGTGCGCGAGGAGGTCCTCGCGAAGACCGCCTTCTGGCTCGAGCCGGAGAGCTTCGTCGTGGACGTCAAGGACGGCGTCGTGCGTCTTGGCGGCCGCGTGGAGCGCCGCTCGCTTGCCGAGACGATCGTGGAGGTCATCCGCGATCTCGGCGGGGTGGTCGGCGTCACGTCGAGCCTGAGCTGGGAGCTCGACGACGTCGACGGCCACCCGGCGGCCGACGAGACCCCGGACGCACGGCTGACGTTCCGCCCGCACTGACCTTGCTGGGCCCGCACCGGCGCGACGCCGATCGCGGACCGTCCGGACCCATCGCGTCGCGGCCCATGCGCCGATGCGCCCGCCGCCGACCCGGATCGTCAGGGCGCGGAGCTGGGTGACGCCTCCGGCCTGACGGACGGATTCGGGCTGGCGGCCGGCTTCGGGCTGCCGGCCGGCTCGGAAGGCGTCGCAGAGGCATCGGCGGGCACGGACGCGGAGGGCGAGACAGCGGCGGACGGGCTCGGCTTCGGCGCGGGCTTCGCCGTGGGCCGAGGCGCGGGTGCGGGCAGGCACGAGGAGACGCCGCTGCCCGAGGGACGCGACGCGGCCGGCGCGGGCGCCACGTAGGCAACCGCCGGCAGCGTTCCCGGCTTTGGGAAGAGCTCCGCCGCGAGCGCCCGAATTCCCTTCAGGTCCGGCAGCTGGATGGAGCCGCGGACGTCGAACCCGAGCGTGACGAGCGGGGAGGTGACAACGGCGCGATATGTCTTCGCCCGGCCCACGCGCTGCGCGACCGCGGCCAGCGGGACCACCGCGTCACGCGGCACGTTCGTCTCCACGGTCTGGCCGATGGCCTTAAGGAAGCCGATCGGGTCGCCGAGGAAGCCGCCCTTCACCACGGCGTCGCGAACCCCGGAGATGATCTCCTGCTGGCGTGCCTGGCGCGTGAAGTCGGATTCGCCCGAGGCCTTCCGGACGCGCGCATAGGCGAGTGCCTGGAAACCGTCCAGGTGATGGCGGCCAGCCGTGATCGCGAATCCCGTCGTGAACCCGTACTCGTGGTAGGTCGGATCGCAGAAGCTGTGGGCGACGTTCACGTCCACGCCGCCGAGGCTGTCGACCACCGCAACGAAGCCTCCGAGATCCACCTGCGCGTACCGCTCGACGTCAAGGCCGAGGAGCGTCCCGACCGCCGCCATGAGGACGTCGTGCCCATCGCCCGTGGAGCCGGGGAACTCGCCCGGGTGGAGGCGCGCGTACGAGAGGAGCGAGTTGATCTTCCCCGAATAGGTCCGCCCGCCCGGCAGCGGGACGTCCACCATGTCGCGCGCCAGCGAGAGGAGCGACACCGTCTCGGTCACCGGGTCCAGGGATGCGACGATCAGGGTGTCGGTCAGGAACGTCGAGCGGCCGACGCCCGCGTCCACGCCGATCAGGAGGACGTTCATCCGGGCGACGGCGGCTGCGGGCGACGGCGACGCAGCGGGTGACGGGGTCGCGGCCGCCTCGGGCGCGACGGTCGACCCTGGCGCAGGCGTCTCCGGTCCCGGCTTCCATGCCCCGCTCCCGGTGGTCGACGGGGCGAACACGGCACCCACCTCTTCGCGCGCCACGTTCGTGGCGTACGCGAGGTAGGCCTGCGGTCCGATCGCGAGGAGCGCGACGAGCAGGACCGGGATCGCGTCGCGCCCACGAAGCCGCGGCAGATGCGGGTCGAGCAGGCTCGATCGCATCGCCGCGAGCCGCCAGAGCAGGATGCCCACCTGGAGCCCGATGAGCCCGAGCAGGACGCGGTCGTCGAGGGCGAGGCTGCCAAGTCGCACGAGCCCGGCGGATACGATCACACCGACGAGGACCCCTGCGAGCAGGATCATCGGCAGGCCGAACGCGGCGGCGCGCGCCGGTCGCCCCGCGGCGAGGTGGCCCAGGCCGGGCACGACCGCATCGAGCAGGACAGGGACGTAGCGCCGCCGCCCCACGCCCCGGTGGGAGCCGGCGGATGGATCGACGGGTTCAGTCACGCGCGAGCGAGCGTATCACTCGCCGCGACCGCAACGCGCAGCGGCTCATGCTCGCCTACGCTGGCCGCAGGTCGGGCGCGGGTGTCGGGCGTCCCGCCCACCGGGAGGAAGGCGGCGAACGATGACGGCGACGATCGACCGGGGGCGGCTCGCGGCGCGGATGGCCGACGAGGTGGCGCAGTTCGAGGCCGCGCATCCGCGCTCGAAGGCGCTCTTCGAGCGGGCGTCCCGATCGCTCCTCGGCGGCGTCCCGATGAGCTGGATGGCCAAGTGGGCCGGGCCGTTCCCGGTCTTCGTCGAGGAGGCAACCGGCGCCCACTTCCGCTGCGTGGACGGACACGATTACGTCGACTTCTGCCTCGGCGACACCGGCGCGATGACCGGCCACTCGCCCGAGGAGGCCGTGGCGGGCATCGCGGCCCAGCTGGTCCGGGGCGTCACCACGATGCTGCCCGGCGAGGTCGCGATCGAGGTCGGCGAGGAGCTGCAGCGCCGATTCGGGCTCGCCTGGTGGCAGTTCACCCTGACAGCGACGGACGCGAATCGTTTCGCGCTGCGGCTCTGCCGCCAGGTCACCGGCCGGCCGTACGTGCTCGTCTTCTACCATTGCTACCACGGCTCGGTGGACGAGGCGTTCGCCACCCTCCGAAATGGCGTCGTGGGCCCCTCCGACGGGAACATCGGGCCCGCGGTGGACCCGCGCCTCACCACCAGGGTGGTCCAGTGGAACGACGTCGCCGCGCTCGAGGCCGCCCTCGCGCCCGGAGACGTGGCGGCGGTCCTCGCCGAGCCGGTCATGACCAACGTCGGGATCGTCCACCCCGAGCCCGGCTACCACGACGCGCTCCGCCGGATCACTCGCGAGGCCGGCACGCTCCTGGTCATCGACGAGACCCATACGATCTGCGCCGGCCCGGGCGGTTACACCCGCCTCGCGGGCCTTGACCCCGACCTCCTGACGATCGGGAAGGCGATCGGGAGCGGCATCCCGGCCGGCGCCTACGGGTTCACCGAGGCTGTCGCCGAGCGGATCCGCGCCGCCAACGACGACCTCGAGGTGATCGACGTGGGCGGAGTCGGCGGGACGCTGGCCGGCAACGCGCTCTCGCTGGCCGCGATCCGGGCCACGCTGGCCCACGTCCTGACCGAGGCCAGCTTCGCGCGGATGATCCCGCTCGGCGAACGCTGGGCGAGCGGCGTCCAGGCCACGATCGACGAGATGGCCGTGCCGTGGCACGTCTCGCGGCTGGGCTGCCGCGCCGAGTACCTCTTCCGGACCGAGCTGCCGCGGAACGGCGCCGAGGCCGCGCGCGGGATGGACTTCGAGCTCCAGCAGTACATGCACCTCCACGCGCTCAACCGCGGGATCCTCCTGACGCCGTTCCACAACATGGCGCTCATGTCGCCGGCCACCACCAAGTCCGACGTCGATCGCCACACGGCCGCATTCCGCGAGGCCGTGCGGTCGCTCGTCGAACGCTGACCCGACAGGTCCCCGTTCTTCCCCCGTACCACCGGGTGGTGTCGTGGCGTCCGCGCAGCGCCGAACATCGGCGTTGATGTTGGCCACCACCGATCCGTACAAGGTTCTCCAGGTCGATCCCGAGGCGGAGCCGGAGGTCATCCGGGCCGCCTACCGGACGCTTGCGCTCAAGTACCACCCGGACGTGACCACGGGCTCACAGGAACGCATGGCGGCCCTCAACCAGGCGTGGGGGATCCTCCGGGACGCACGGGCGCGGGCCGCATACGACGAGGCGCGAGCGGCAGCGAAGCGAACGGCGGCGGGCCGCACGCCCGAGACGCGCCAGCCCGAAGTGAGCTACGCGATGCATGCCCCGATGCCCGCCACACCTCCGGGCAAACCGTCGGGAAGCGTCCTCGACTTCGGACGGTACGCGGGCTGGTCGCTCGGGCAGGTGGCGGCCTGGGACGCCGAGTACCTCGAGTGGCTGGCGCGCACGCCGATCGGGCGCACGTTCCACCGCGAGATAAGCGGCCTGCTCTCCGCCCGCGACGCCGCGGCCGCCGGCGCGGCCACCGCCACGGCCGATCGCCGACCCGGTCGTTTCGGGCGCAACTGACCGACCGACCGGGCACGTTTGACGGAACCGCCCGCATGGGCCATCCTTAGCCGCAGGTGCATCCCGTCCGGTGCTGGTTCGAGCACATGAACCCGCTCCCGCGCCGCACGAACGCCCCTGCCGCTCCGGCAAGCCCAGCCGTCGAGCGATCGACACATCTCGACACCGCCGGCGTGCGACTCGCGCACCCGGCTCCGAAAGGTCTCTTCGCACCATGCTCAACAGCTCCACGCTCCGCCGACCGGGCGGACCCATCGCGATCGCGGCGCGGTCATCCGGCAGCAGGCGCCTCCGGCGCCGCTCGATGGCCGACGACCGCCTCTACTGCGGCACGAATGGCTGCACCACCTACCTGGCGCTCGACGAGCGCTCCGGCGTCGCCAGCTGCCCGATCTGCGGCTTCCGCCGCACCATCGTCGCCTAGCGGTCCGGTCCGCGGCTGGACGCGCCGCGGCTCTTCCTGCGGCGTGGCTCCTGCGGGCGTGTCTCCTGCGGGCGTGCGCCCCACTTCCTGCGGGCGTGCGCCCGGTGACCACTACGACCGGCGGCACGGCTCCACACGGCGTTCCCGTGCACCCCGTGACCGCAACCGCGGTTCGCCGGTCGCCTCGTATGTCCGGTGACGCAGGCCTGACGTCTGGTGGGCCGCC
>JBBQRX010000064.1:0-9892 GCA_038214375.1 Candidatus Limnocylindrales bacterium | reverse complement strand
GGCCGCCGGCGCGGCGAACGGGGCCGCCGGCGCGGCGAATGCCGCCGGCGCGGCGAACGGGGCCGCCGGCGCGGCGAACGGGGCCGCCGGCGCGGCGAATGCCGCCGGCGCGGCGAACGGGGCCGCCGGCGCGGCGAATGTCGCCGGCGCGGCGAACGGGGCGGCGGACGGCGACGGGCTCCCGGGCACCGTCACCGGTTGAACCAGTCCGCCGACCCGAGCTCCGCGTCGGCATCGAGCTCTGCCCGGGCCGCGGAGCGCGCGGCCTGTGCGCGGACGCGTGCCAGCCGGTCGTTGCCGGCCGCAGCCATCGCGCCCGCCCACGCGTCGTCGGCGAGAAGGGCGCGGAGCGCCGCGAGGTACGCGTCCGCGCACGCCGCCACGAGGTTGACGTGACGCGCCGCGCCCGGGTAGCGGCCCGCTGCCCGTTCGCCCGAGGCGCCGGCCGGCGGCTCGATCACCAGCTCGACGAGCGCGTCCGCGGCGGCGGTCTCGCCGATCGCGTGGACGTCGAACGCGACCAGGCGCACGCGTCCGCCCAGCACGTCCTCGAGCGCCGCGTCCAGTGCGTCGAAGAGCGCGCCGATCGCGCCCGCGCTCTCGGCCGTGCCCTCCCATTGCGAGTCGCCAGCCGCGAGAACCACGGCGGCCCGCGATCCGGGCGCGCGCTCGGTCCCGGAGCCCGTCGTCATGGTCCATCGGCGGAGGTGAAGCTGTCCGCCGGCGTCCTCGTCCGTCCCCATGGCTGCTTCCTCGCCCGCGGACTCGCGGCCCCGTTCGCTCACCGCAGCGCTCCCCCGGCCGGCGCGGTGAAATGGCGCTCGTCGCGCCGCCGCAGCTCCGCGCCGGACTTCCAGATCGCGTATTCGAGCGAGTCGGCGAGTGCCGCCGCGGAGGCCGCGATGATGTTCGTGTCCGAGCCCATCGTGGACCACGTCCGGGCGCCCTCGGCGGAGTCGATCACAACCCGCGTCCGGGCGGCGGTCGCCTCGTTGCCGTCGAGGATGCGGACCTTGTAGTCGCGCAGGTGGACGCCGTCGAGGACCGGGTAGAAGGCCCCGAGCGCCTTGCGCAGGGCGGCGTCGAGCGCGTTGACCGGCCCGTTCCCGTCGGCTGCCGTGTGGAGCACCTCGCCGGCCACCTCCACCTTGACGGTCGCCTCGGCGAGCAGCTCGCGCCCCTCGCGCTGCTCGACCAGCACGGTGAAGTCGACGATCCGGAACGGCGCGACATACCCCGCGCGCCGGCGGTGGATGAGCAGCTCGAAGGACGCCTCGGCCCCCTCGAAAGCGAGCCCATCCGACTCGAGCTGCTTGATCAGCTTCGAGATCTCCTTCGGGTCGACACCGTCGAGCTGGTGCCCCAGCTGCGCGGCCCGGAGCTGCGTGTTTGCCTTGCCGCCCAGCTCGGAGACCACGAGCCGGCCGCGGTTGCCGATCAGGGTCGGGTCCACGTGCTGGTAGCTGCGCTCGACCTTCGCGACCGCGGCGCCGTGGACGCCACCCTTGTGGGCGAAGGCGCTGCGGCCAACGAAGGGCTGGTAGTCGTTCGGGGCGACGTTCGCGATCTCGGCGACCGAGCGGCTCAGCTCCGTGAGGTTGGCGATCTCGCCGCCGCCGCGGGGCAGCAGCGTGAGCTCCGTCTTGAGCGCGAGGTTCGCGAGGACGCTGACCATGTTGGCGTTGCCGCAGCGCTCGCCGTAGCCGTTGATGGTTGCCTGGACGTGGCGGATCCCGGCCTGCACCGCGGCGATGGAGTTCGCCACGGCGAGCTCCGCGTCGTTGTGCGTGTGGATCCCCCACGTGACGTCGGGAGCGTCCGGGTCTGCCGCGAGCGCCGCCCGCGTCTCGCCCACGATCCGCAGCAGGTCGTCGGTGAGCGTGCCGCCATTCGTGTCGCACAGGACGAGGCTTCGCGCCCCGGCCTGGCGGGCGGCCCGGAGCGTCGCCAGCGCGTACGCGGAGTCCGCGCGATACCCGTCGAAGTAGTGCTCGGCGTCGTAGATCGCCTCCCGGCCGCGCTCCACGAGGAAGCCGATCGACTCGGCGACCATGTCGAGGTTCTCGGCGGCCGTCGCGCCGAGGACCTCCGTGACGTGGAGCAGCCAGCTCTTCCCGAAGATCGTCACGACCGGGGTCTCGGCCGCCACCAGCTCGCGCAGGTTCGGGTCCGCCTCGGGTCGGTTCGACCGGTGCCGGGTGGAGCCGAACGCGGCGAGCTTCGCCCGCTCCCAGCGGATCGATTTCGCGGCGGCGAAGAAATCCACGTCCTTTGGGTTCGAGCCGGGCCAGCCGCCCTCGATGTACGGCATCCCGTACTCGTCGAGCATCCGGGCGATCCGGAGCTTGTCGGCGAGCGAGAGGATGATGTTCTCGCCCTGGGTGCCATCCCGGAGCGTCGTGTCGTAGAGGATGACCGGCTGCGCGGCCGGTTCGGCCGGGGTCGTGCCGGAAGGATCCCGGGCCTGACCGGCCATCAGAGCAGACCCAGGAGCTGGGCGGTGGCCACGATCGTCGGCGCATCGGCGTCGTCGGCCGGCGGCTGCGTGGCGATCCCGGCACTCGCGCCGATCCGCGCCACGATCGCGTCGGCCATCCCCAGGGTCCCGACCCGCGTGCACGCGTCGGCGGCCGCGGCGCTGCGCGGCCAGATGTCGCCGGTGCGGTAGCCCGCGTCCAGCGCGTCGCTCACCGCGCGCTCCACCGCGTCAGCGGCCTCGACCTGCCCGAGGGACCATCGGAGGAGCATCGCGGCCGACAGGATCGTGCCGATCGGGTTGGCGAGGTCCTGCCCGGCGATGTCCGGGGCGGAGCCGTGGATCGGCTCGTACAGGCCGTGCAGGCCGTGCGCAGTCCGACGCGAGCCGACCGACGCAGACGGGAGCATCCCGAGCGAGCCCGCGAGGACGGATGCCTCGTCCGAGAGAATGTCGCCGAAGAGGTTCTCGGTGACGAGCACGTCAAAGGACGCCGGCGAGCGGACGATCTGCATCGCGCAGGCATCGACCAGCCGGTCGTCGAGCGCGACGTCCGGGTACTCGACCGCGATCTCGTGGACCACGGTTCGCCAGAGGCGCGACGTGGCCAGCACGTTCGCCTTGTCGACGCTGGTCAGCCGCTTGCGACGGCCGCGCGCGAGCTCGAACGCGAGACGCGCCACGCGCGCGATCTCCGGCTCCGAGTACGGCAGCACGTCGTGCGCCGCGCGCGCGCCCGCAGGTCCCGACGCCTCGCTTCGCTCGCCGAAATAGAGGCCGCCGGTCAGCTCGCGGACGATCAGCATGTCGACGCCGTCGAGCAGCTCCGGCCGGAGCGGCGAAGCCGCCACGAGCGCCGGGTGGACGCTCACCGGGCGGAGGTTGGCGAACAGCCCGAGACCACCGCGCATGGCGAAGAGCGCCTGCTCGGGCCGCACGGCGGCCGTCGGGTCATCCCACTTCGGGCCGCCCACGGCGCCGAGCAGGACGGCGTCGCTCACGGCGCAGGCGGCCAGGTCGTCGGGACGGATCGGCATGCCGTACGCGTCGATCCCCGCCCCGCCGACCACGATGTCCTGCCACTCGACCGCGAAGCCGAACCGCGCCCCGGCCGCGGCCAGGACGCGCTTCGCGGCGGCAACCACGTCCGGCCCGACGCCGTCCCCGGGGATCGCGACGAGCCGGTACTGCCGAAGGTCGCCCTCCGCGGTCACGGCAGGCGCTCCGAGGGACGCAGCGCGGGCACCGATTCCCGGTCCCGCTCGGCGGCATGCAGCTTGTTCGCGGCCACGACGTATGCCTCGAGGGACGCCTCGATGATGTTCGTCGAGAGGCCATGGCCGGACACGACGATCGCGTCGGGGCCGGTGTCCGTCGAGCGGCGGCAGCGGAGGAAGACGCGTCCCTGGGCGTCCTCGCCCTCGGTGACCGCCTTGATCTCGTACTCGACGAGCGTCGGCTCCCAGCCCAGCACGGGCCGGATCGCCTCGTCCACGGCGCGGTAGAGCGCGTTGACCGGGCCGTTCCCGGTTGCCTCGCCGGCCCGCTCGTCGCCTTCGAGGAGCAGCCGCGCGCTCCCGGTGGACCGGCCGCCGTGCGAGGAGGTGACGCTCCAGCCGTCGAGGACGATCGAGGCCGGGAGGTCGCCGGCGCGCTGCTGGAGGAGCGCGAGGAGATCCGCGTCGGTCACCTCCTTCTTCACGTCGGCCAGCGCGATCGCCTCGCGGTAGACGACGTCCAGCGCGTCGCCGGAGACCTCGTGGCCCAGGTCGCGGAGCTTCTTCTGGAGCCCCTTGCGCCCCGACAGCTTGCCGATGGTGAGCTGGCTGCCGGAGAGCCCGACGGACTGCGGGGTCATGATCTCGTAGGTGAGCGGGTTCTTGATCACGCCGTCCTGGTGGATCCCCGACTCGTGGGCGAACGCGTTCGCGCCCACCACGGCCTTGTTCGGCTGGACGGCGAAGCCGGTCAGGTGGCTCACCAGCCGGCTCGCGGTGGTGATGTGCTCGGTCTGGACGCGGCTGAGGAGCTCCGGGAACTGGGTCGGGCGCGTGCGGAGCGCCATGACGACCTCCTCGAGGGAGGCGTTTCCGGCGCGTTCGCCGAGGCCGTTGATCGTCACCTCGACCTGGCGCGCGCCGGCCTGGACCGCGGCGAGCGTGTTCGCGGTCGCCAGCCCCAGGTCGTTGTGGCAGTGGATGGAAACCGTGGCGTCGCGCCCCACCAGGTCAACGACGCGCCCGACGAGCGCGCCGAACTCGGCCGGGATCGCGTAGCCGACGGTGTCCGGGATGTTGACCGTGGTCGCGCCCGCGGCGACGACCGCCTCGTAGATCGCGAGGAGGAAGGCGGGATCCGTCCGCGACGCGTCCTCGGCGGAGAACTCGATCTCCGCGTCGCGCCCCAGCTGCTCGCGGCCGAAGCGGACCCAGCGGACCGCCTCGGCCAGGGCCTGGTCGCGGGTGATCTTGAGCTTGTGCTTGAGGTGGATGTCCGAGGTCGCGATGAAGACGTGGAGGTGGGGCCGCTCTGCGACCCGGATCGCCTCGATCGCCTTCTGCGGGTCGCCGTCGCGGCAGCGGGCGAGCGCGGCGACCGCGACGCCCCGGACCTCCTTCGCGATCCGGTTCACTGCTTCCCAGTCGCCGGGCGAGGCGGCCGGGAAGCCGGCCTCGATGACGTCGACGTTGAGGCGGACCAGCTGCCGCGCGACTTCCAGCTTCTCGGCGGCGGTGAGGCCGGCGCCCGGCGCCTGCTCGCCGTCGCGAAGGGTGGTGTCGAAGACCCGGACGGTGCCCGCGGGCACGAACGGGCCGGACGGTACGGGGACCGGCATCAGCGGGCCTCCCGCGCCGCGCCCGACGCCGCGGCCTGGGCCTGGCCCGCCTGGACGGTGACCGGGTCCAGGAAGGGCATCGCGGCCCGGAGGCGCGCTCCGACCTGCTCGATCTGGTGGTCGCCGTCAACCGCGCGTAGCCGCTCGAACTCGGAGCGGCCGCTCTCGTTCTCGGCGATCCAGCGGGCCGCGAACGTCCCGTCCTGGATCTCGAGCAGGACCTTCTCCATGGTGGCGCGCGTGCGCTCGTCGATGATCCGCGGACCGCTGACGTAGTCGCCGTACTCGGCCGTGTCGCTGACGCTGAAGCGCATGAAGTTGAGGCCGCCGCGATACATCAGGTCCACGATCAGCTTGAGCTCGTGGAGCGTTTCGAAATAGGCGAGCTCGGGCTGATACCCGGCCTTCACGAGCGTCTCGAAGGCCATCTTCACGAGCGCCGCGGTGCCGCCGCACAGGACGGACTGCTCGCCGAAAAGGTCGGTCTCGGTCTCCTCCTTGAACGTCGTCTCGAGCACGCCGGCGCGTGTGGCGCCGATGGCGCGCGCATAGGCCAGGGTCCGCGCACGCGCCGTGCCCGTCGCGTCCTGCTCCACGGCGAACAGCGCCGGGACGCCGCCGCCTGCGCTGTAGACGGACCGGACCAGGTGGCCCGGGCCCTTCGGGGCGACCATCCCGACGTCGATCCCCGCCGGCGGGGCGATCCGGGCGAACCGGATGTTGAAGCCGTGGGCGAACATGAGCAGCGCGCCCGGCTTCAGGTTCGCCGCGATCTCCGCCTCGAAGACGGCCTTCTGGGCCGTGTCGGGGACCAGGATCATGACGACGTCGGCGCCGCGGACCGCGTCGGCGACGTCGGCGACCCGGAGCCCCGCATCCTCGGCGATGCGCCGGCTCTTCGATGCCGCCGGGAGCCCGACGACGACATCCACGCCCGATTCGACGAGGTTGAGCGCGTGCGCGTGGCCCTGGCTTCCGAACCCGATGATCGCGACCGTCTGGCCCGCGAGCGCCGAGGGATCCGCGTCCGCGTCGTAGTACATCCGCGCCGTCATCGTTTCGTCGCCTCCTCGATGGACTGCGGGCCGCGCGACATCACGACGGTCCCTGTCCGAACCATTTCCTTGATCCCGTAGCCGCGGAGAAGCGCGATGAGCGCGTCCACCTCGGATTCGGTGCCGGTCGTCTCCACGATCACCGAGTCCGGCGCCATGTCCACGATCCGGGCCTTGTACATCTCGACGATGGAGATCAGCTCGCCCCGGTTGCGATCCGTGGCGCGGACCTTCACGAGCACCAGCTCGTGCTGGACCGTGGGGTCGTCGGTGACGTCCTGCACCTTCAGCACGTCGATCAGCTTGTAGAGCTGCTTGGCGGCCTGCTCCACGTTCACGTCGTCGCCGCGCAGGGTGATGGTCATGCGCGAGATCTCGGGGTCGTCGAGGTGGCTGACCGCGAGCGACTCGATGTTGAAGTTGCGGGCCCGCATCAGGCTGGCCACCCGGTTCAGGACGCCCGGTCGGTTGTTCACGATCGCGACCAGCACGTGGCGCCGCTGGGCGCCGGTGCCGGGGACCGTGCGCGGGGGCGGCGCCGCGTGGGCGGCGGGCTGCGGCATGTCGCTCATTCGTCGGCCCCTCCCCACTTCTCGATCAGGTCGGAAAGGCCCTTGCCGGCGGGCATGATCGGGAAGACGTTCTGCTCCTCGGCGATCTCGAACCAGACGAACGACGGCCCATCCACCGCCTCGGCCGCCTCGATCGCAGGCCGGGCCTCCTCCGGCGAGGTCGCCTTCCACGCCGGGATCCCGTATGCCTCGCAGAGCTTCAGGAAGTCGGGCCCGAACAGGTTGGACGAGTGGTAGTTGCCGGCGTAGAAGATCTCCTGCCACTGGCGGATCATGCCCAGCTTCTTGTTGTCGAGGAGCGCGATCCGCACGGGGATATGGTCCTGCACGAGGGTCGCCAGCTCCTGGATCGTCATCTGGAAGCCGCCATCGCCGCAGACGGCCCAAGTCGATTTGTCAGGGCGTCCGAGCGCGGCGCCCATTGCCGTCGGCACGGCGTAGCCCATCGTCCCGAGGCCGCCCGACGAGAGGTGACTGTGCGGCCGCCGGTAGCCGGCGTAGCGCGCCATCCACATCTGGTTCTGGCCCACGTCGGCGACCATCGTGGCGTCGTGGTTCGTCACGTCGCCGATCTGCTCGATCACGAAGTCGGCAGTCAGGTAGCCGGGCCGCGAGGCGCCCGAGCCGTGCCAGCTGCCCGCAAGGGACTCGCGCCGCCACTCCGCGAGCTGCGCGTGGTACTCGGCGCGCTCGGCCGGATCCGTGACGGGGAGCATCGCGAGGAGCGCCGCCATGACGCGCTTCGCGTCGCCCACCACCGGGACCTCGACGGCGACGTTCTTGCCGATCTCGGCGGGGTCGATGTCGACGTGGACGATCCGCGCATAGGGTGCGTAGGTCTTGACGCTGCCGGTGACCCGGTCGTCGAATCGCATCCCGAAGGCGAGGATCAGGTCGGCCGACTGGATCGCGCGGTTCACGTGCTTCCAGCCGTGCATCCCCATGTAGCCGTAGGCGAGCGGGTGCGTCTCGTCGAGGGCGCCGATCCCAAGGAGCGTCCAGGCGACCGGGATCTGGGTTCGCTCGGCGAGCTCGCGGAGCTCGGTCATCCCGTCGGCGATCAGGACGCCGTGGCCGGCGAAGATGATCGGGCGCTTCGCCCGGGCGATCTCCTCCGCCACCAGGCGAACCTGGCGCGGGTGGCCCTCGAAGGTCGGGCGGAAGCCGGGCAGGCCGGCGGCGATCTCCTCGTCCGATGGATGCGGGGCGTTCGTCTCCTGCTGGAGCGCGTCCTTCGTGATGTCGACATGGACGGGCCCGGGGCGGCCGGTCCGCGCGATGTAGAACGCCTCCGCGAGCACGCGGGGCAGGTCGTTGGCGTCCCGGACCAGGTAGTTGTGCTTCGTCATCGGGAGCGTGATCCCGGTGATGTCGATCTCCTGGAAGGCGTCTTTGCCGATCAGGGCTCCCGGCACATTGCCCGTGATCGCGACCATCGGGATCGAGTCGAGCTGCGCGGTGGCGATGCCGGTCACCAGGTTCGTGGCCGCCGGGCCGGAGGTGCCCAGGCAGACGCCGACCCTGCCGGTCGCACGCGCATAGCCGTCGGCGGCGTGCGCGGCCCCCTGCTCGTGGCGGACGAGAACGTGGCGGAGGGAGGGGTGGTCCCCGAGCACGTCGTACAGGGGGAGGATGACGCCGCCCGGGTAGCCGAACAGGACGTTCACGTCCTGGCGAAGGATCGCCTCGCAGACGACGTCGGCGCCGATCCGCGCCCGGCGCTCGCGACGCTCCGCCGCGTCCCGGTGCAGGGGATCCGCATGGACGCGGCCGCCTTCGTGGAGCATCTCGCGTCGAGCGCGCTCCACGGCATCGGCACCGGGAGTGCCGGCCCCCGGCACGTGGCTTCGCCGGCTCGCCGGGGCCGGGGTCGCGTCAGGGGCTGCGGCCGGGCCTGCGTTTGGGGCCAGGGTCGGGGCAGCCGGCGCCGGGGCCGGCGCCGGGGCCGGGGCTGCGTCCGGGCCCTGGTTCGCGGAAGCCGGCGCCGGGGCGGGGGCTGCGTCCTGGTTCCCGGAAGCCGTCGCCGGGGCCGGGGCGGGGGCTGGGGTCGCGGGAGCCAGCGCCGGAGCAGGAGCCGGCGGACGCGCCACGAACGTCGCGGGCTGCGCGGACCGCGCCGACCGCGCCGGTTCGGCTTCACCCGGCATGTGCGTCGCGCCGCGACCGGCCGTTGGCCCGGTGGCGCCGTCGCCCTTCGTCATCGCCATGGTCGTCGCGTCCTCCGTGTTCCGCCCGCCGGCCCGAGTGCCCGGCGGTCGCCATCAAAAAACCCCCGCCGGTCTCCCGGCGAGGGTCCTGTTGGTTCGTTGGCGTTGCGCCTCAGCGCTCCGTCCTTCGCCCTCCAGGCTCCCGCCGGGAGCCGGTAATAAGGCCCAGAAGGCCAAGAAGGGAGAGGAGAAGAGAGCGAAGCGATACCCGGCCGGAAGCAGCCTCGAGCTCGTCGAGCGGTACGTTCACGCGGCGACCATCGCTCGTCACGAGGACGACGACGGGGCGGCGATCCTGCCTGTCGAGGAAGCCCATGATGCCTGGCGGCTCCGGCTGTGTCCGCCGCGCCTGCGACGGTTCGCGAAGGATAGCAGGCTTCGCAAGATCGTCAACGCGCCAGACGGGGGGGTGCCGCGGGGGTCGGGGATGGTCACCTGCCTGGAGGCAGCGGCGTCGGACACCACCGCGTCGCCAAGGAGGTCGCCGACGGAGGCCGTGGGCCGACGGAGGCCGTGGGCGGACGGAGGCCGTGGGCCGACGGAGGCCGTGGGCGGACGGAGGCCGTGGGCGGACGGAGGCCGTGGGCGGCCGGAGGCCGTGGGCCGCCGGAGGCCGTGGGCGGACGGAGGCCGTGGGCGGACGGAGGCCGTGGGCGGACGGAGGCCGTGGGCCGACGGAGGCCGTGGGCGGACGGAGGCCGTGGGCGGACGGAGGCCGTGGGCGGACGGAGGCCGTGGGCGGACGG
>JBBQRX010000063.1:0-9922 GCA_038214375.1 Candidatus Limnocylindrales bacterium | reverse complement strand
CGTCGGGCCAGCGACACTCGGCGAGATACCCCTCGCACGCCTCATCGGTCGAGAACCGGTGCTGGAAGTCGAGCAGGGTCTTCGGAAAGCCGGGGCGACGGGCGGACATGCGTCGACACTACATGTAGTGGTCACCGGAGGTAACCGGATAGGCACTACAGCCGGTATGAGGACGTCTGGTACACGGAGGCACTGGCAATCCCAGGCACCGCCATCACGGCGTCGGATGCGCCGCCCGACGGCGGCCGCCTGCACGGAGTGCACGCCGGCCGCGGAGGATGATGGATCAGCAGGTAACATCCTGGAGGCGTTCAGGTCGCTGGGGATCGACGTCGACACGATCGCGCACGAGACGGAGGCTCAGTCGTCGCGGCGCTCACAGACGTGTTTGCCCAGTTGGTCGCGGGCGTCGAACGGAAGGCGCTCGCCAATGCCGTACGGGCATAGGCGGCACCGGCGGGAACCATCGGCCCGCTCGTGCAGGGCCGCCTGCCAGGAAAGGAAGAAGCGTGCTCTGGACTGCGATCCGGACCAGCGAGGAATACCAATGAGCACCGTTCCCGCCATCACCCTCAACGACGGCCATACGATCCCGCAGCTCGGCTTCGGAGTCTTCCAGGTCGATCCAGCGGAGACCGCCGCGGCGGCAGCCATGGCGCTGGAGATTGGGTACCGGCACATCGACACCGCCGAGATGTACGGCAATGAGCAGGGGGTTGGCGAGGCGGTGGCCCGGTCGGGTCTGGCCCGCTCGGACGTCTTCGTCACCAGCAAGCTGAACAACGGCTTCCACCGGCCCGACGACGCCCGCAGGGCCTTTGACGACACCCTGCGCGCATTGGGCTTCGACTACGTCGACCTCTTCCTCATCCATTGGCCGTTGCCGACGCGTTACGACGGTGACTACGTCTCCACATGGAAGGTGCTCGAGGAGTTCCGGGCCGACGGCAGGGCGCGCTCGATCGGAGTGTCCAACTTCCAGCCGGCCCACCTGGAGCGGCTGCGCGCCGAGTCCGACACCGTACCCGCCGTGAACCAGATCGAGATCCACCCGTACCTTGCCCAGGACGCGGTCCGTGCCTACAACGCCAGCCACGGGATCGCCAGCCAGGCGTGGTCGCCCTTGGCCCAGGGCAAGGTGCTCGACGACCCGGCCATCGTCGCCGTCGCCGAGAAGGCCGGCCGGACCCCGGCCCAGGTCGTGCTGCGGTGGCACGTCCAGCGGGGTGACATCGTCTTCCCGAAGTCGGTGACACCGTCGCGGATGCGGGAGAACTTTGACCTGTTCGATTTCGAGCTCGACGCGGAGACCATGGCGGGCATTTCCGCCCTCAATCGCGACGAGCGCACGGGTCCCGACCCCGACATCCTCGACTTCATCCCCACCTGAGCTACATGCGAGCTCGACGCCAGCGGCGTCGCGTCGGGCTCGACCCGCGACGCCTTGATCCGAGTCGAGCCGAACTCGATCCCGAGGATGGCGCACCCGACTGGATCAGCTCCGCCGCGTTACCTTGTTGCTCAATCAACGGATCTTCCTCGGCACGTGCCGACGTTTCTGCCGCTGGCGCTCCGGGGCGATCCCTGCCTCCGTTACGACCACGGCGACGATCAGCGACCAGTCGAGACACTCCGCACGGGATCGTCTCGATCACGCGCTCGGGTATGCGTTGGCGTTCGGGCCCGGATGGGCGTGAGGATCACCCGCGCCCCTTCCGAGCGAACGATGTCGTCGAAGGCATGAGTGAACTTCGTGTCCCGGTCACGGATGAGGAACTGGAGGGCAGTTGACCGGGGTCGTCGACGTCGTCGGCGAACCATACGGCGCGTCAGGAAATCAAGCACCATGAGCAGATCGTGCCGCGGCCACCAAGGGCACCGGCCGACAATTGTGTTCCGTAGTCGGAGGCTGCACATGGCCGGAGCCTTGACCAACCTCAAAGCCGCTGGCGTGAAGCTCGTGCTCCTGGGAGCTGCCGTCATCCTGTTCGTCGCGGCCGCGTTCGGACTCGGCGGCAAGCTCGGGTTTGATCTCGCCGACCTCGGGTTGGCGGTCTTCGCCGCGTCCTTTCTGTTCTAGGGTGATGTCCGTCGGACGCTGGCGCCGATTCCGCCTCGTCCCGGGGTCCGCGTCAGCCTGACCCGCTCCGGCGCGTCCGTGCAGCTCGGCCCTCGGGTAGGACCAACCCCGCGGCCGCGCCAGCCCCACGGGGTGCGGCTGGCGTCGCCCGCCGCAGGGCGGGCCGAGCAGAGGCTCTCGGAACCTGGTGTCCCGTGCCGCTGATGTCTGGCGGCTTGTCGTGATGCTCGGTGCGATTCGTGCCACCTCGACGCCGCGACCTGCACCGGCGTCATCGCCGAGTTCGACGCTCGCCGGGCCGAGGCCGCCAAGCGCCGTCCGGAACTTGCCGAGGCCCGAACCCGCCTATTCGCCGCCATGACGGGCGCAGAGATCCGGATCGCGGCCCCGTCGAGCTCGAGCTCGACCTCACCGCCGCCGGCCAGCCCGATCCGGTCGCGGAGCGGGCGCGGGATGGCGAGGCGTCCTGCCTTGTAGGGTTCGCGCCGCGCGGTTCGAACTGGAGGCAGCGCGGCGGTCTGCATCACCGATCGGGAATCGAGAAGCGCCTGTCACGGCCGCCGGGTTACATTCACGCCGCGCCGCAGCCCCTCGTCGGGTCTGGCCGATCGACGGTCCTCGCGATCGCCGCGGTGAGTCACGACCGCGTGCCGACGTCGGGAGCCTCCCGAGGCGAATGGAGCGTGTCATGTCCTATCTCGTGGATTTCGCCAACGTCTCGACCATCGGCCTGGAGTCCTTGCCAGTGGCGCCCGCGCTCGCCGGTCTTCGGGCGAACGAGGCTCGCTACTTCAAGAACAAGTACGACCATGACTTCACGGTCCAGCCGGCGAGCGAGGCCCGCGAGGCGATCGATTGGGTGCACCGCATCCTCCGGGAGGAGCGCGGCCTCGCCATCGCGACTCGCCCGCTTGAAGCAACAGCCTTCCAGGTCGAGAACATGCGGATGGCCTACGTGTTCTACGAGGACGGCCTCGCCATCAACGTGATGTACGCGATTGACGACGGCGGCAAGCGGGCGGTGGGGTTCAAGCTCTCCGACGGGATGGACGTTCCCGCCGAGCTCGCCTCGCGGTTCAAGTTCGCAAGGCAGAAGTCCAAGCTGGCCGGAACCATCCGGGGTTCGTTCTTCGTGATCAAGGGCGAGTACTGATCCCGGCCCGGCCGTCGGCCGGCGGCCGGCGGTCGAGGGCGTCGACGGCGCGAAGACCGCCGGGAGCGCGATCCTCGCCTCATGACAGGTGCGCGAGTCGGCGCGGCACCTCGTTGTCTCGGGGCAGCTGACATCTGTCAGACGCAGGAGCCGCTGGCGACCATGCCGGCGATCATCAGGAGGACGGCGATGATCGTTCGCCCCGCGAGGCCCCCGATATTCGCGGCGGCCAGCCCCGCGCCGTACGACGCCGCGTTGAACACCGCCCCGGAGATATCGGGCGGCGAGGTGAACGAGCCGAGCGCCGCGCTTGCCGCGCCGTACACGTCCGCGCCGACGCAGGCATACCCGGGGAGCCCATCCGGCGTTGCGAGGCACTGCAACGAGATCATCGCCACCGATGTCGCGATGAAGGCCTGCAACTCGCTCGCGCCCTGCGGTTGGAGGCACTTCGAGTAATCCTTGCCGGCCCCGCGTCCATCCGCGCCGACGGCCGTGATGGAGCCGGTTTCCGGATCAACGAGCCACGCCGCGACAAGGTCGCCGGTCGTGGGCACCAGGCGGTGGAACGTCGCGTACTCGGCTGCGAGCTGTGCCAGCGCCGCCCGTCGTGCATCCGAGAGCCCTCTGGCGGACTCGATCGACGTTGTCGCCGGCAGGACCGTGAAGACGCGGCCGTCGAGTTGGGCTGCGGCGCTGTCGGCAAACGTCCCAGCCTCGCGGATGCTGGCGGCGATCGAGCCGCGTGCCGCCGCACGGAAGGCGGCGCCCGGGTCGGGCCCCGCACCCACCCAGGCATCCAGGCCCGGCACCACATCAGACAGGAGGACGAGGTCGGTCGAGGTGACGGCCTCCGTGAGCACCGAGACCGCCAGGCCAACCGGCACGGCATCGGCCTGGACCGGACCCACAACCGGCTCGGACAGGGCGGCGAGCATCGCCGGGAATCGGCGCCACCCAGCGCCCGCCACCACGACCGCCGCCGGGCCGCCGGGCCAAGCTGCCAGGACCGGCTCGAATGTCAGCGCGGCGCCGATCAGGTCGTCGAGCAGATGGGATGTGGTCGACCCGGGATCGAACCGGATCGTATGCAGCGCATCGAGCGCCGCGGTGGCCTCGATGATCGCAGCGGCATCGACGGTGTCGCCGGGGGCGCCGCGGTCCGAGACGCGCACCCCGCCGAGCCGTCGCCGCGTCTCGCGATCGCCGAGCCGGATCGTCAGGTAGACCCCGGCGATCCCCGACGGGGCCGATCGGTCCGCCGCAGCCGGCACGTCGTAGGTCGCGGCCGCGGCCTTGGCGGGCGCGCTCGCGATGGCCACGGTCACGGATCGGGTTTGGCGGCCGTCGGCCGGCGCCTGATAGCGCAGCCGGTAGCTCGTCGACGCTGCGGTCGCAACTTGGGCTCCGATAAACGTCGTCAACTGGGCCGCGAGGTCGGCAGCCTTGGGATCGAGCCGCTGCCCGCCGGTGTCGGCGAGGATCGCCGCCGTCGTGGCCTCGTCGGGCTTCCCCAGTGGGAGCACGGCGACGGGGGTGCCGGCCGCGCGAACCAGGCGGCGGAGCCCGGGGATCTGCGCCGGGGGGTCGCTCGCCACGTTGTCGCTGACGAGGATCACGGCCGACGCCGCCGAGGCCGGGATCGCATGGCCCAGGGTGTCCCAGATGTCGGACGTGGACACCAGGCTCGTGAAGGTCGAGGTCAAGGCGGCAGCATCCGGTGTCGCCCAGGCGGAGCGCGCGAGATCGCCGATCGTGATCACCTGGACCACGAACGGATGGGCGGCGGCCGCGGTGACGAGCGATGTCGCGAGCGCGGCGTCGAACACCGTGCGCGCCTCAGCCGTCGACCAGAAGTCGGCCACGCTCCCGCTGCCGTCGTAGATGACCAGCACCCGGGTCTCCGCCGGCGTCGTGTTGCCGATGACGGTGATCGGCCGCTTGGCGCCCTCCTCCGTCACCTCGAACACCCGCGCCGGAAGGCCATCGACCGTCTTGCCGTCCGCGTCGAGGGCACGCACAGCCAGATGGATCGTCGGGAACGTGGCGGCGTTGAGGCGCGCCTCGATCGTCGCGACCGAAGGCGCGCGGGACGCGAGGGATGGATCCGTCAACACGCCCCCAACGGGACCGACAAGGACGCCCGAAGATCCGTCGGCCGGCGCGATCAGGCCGCCCGCCACGCTGATCGCTGTCCCGCCAACGATCTTGATGGTGCTCGCCGGGGCATCGGTCGCCTCCAGGCGCAGGACCGGCAGCCGGACGGCGGCACCCGCGAGGCCACGCTGGATCATGTCCGCGCCAGAGCCCGGCGCGCCGAAGGCAAGCGTCAGGTTGCGGGCCGCCAGTTCGTCCGCGGACCAGTCGGCACGCAGGACCTCGTGCAGGACCGTCCGGTCGATCCTCGCACCGGACGGCGGGTTCACGGCGACATCCACGCTGATCGACACCCGCGGCACCACCGCATCGGAGGCTCCGAGCACGTCGGCCGGCGCCTCGGTCAGGAGCGGGTCGCTGCCAAACGCAGTCGCCCAGCGGGCCGCGGCCCCGTCCCCGAAGGCGACGATCGGGATCCGGTCCGGAAGGGCCGACGCCATCACGCTCGCCGTCCGCAGCTCCGCCGGAAGCGCGGCGAGGACGTCCGCGGCGGCTCGGTCAGCGGCGAGCGGCATGTCGTCCGCTGCGTTGGCCAGCGCCGGATGGGACGGGTCGACAGAATCCCAGAGGCTGCCGAGTGCTTCAAGGTCGGGCGTGAACGCGGCCGCGGTCGGGCCGCCGAAGGCGAACGCCTGGGGCCGCGCGGTCGTCATGACCTTCCCGGCAACGCCCGCGCGGCCAAGCAGTTCAACCAGCAGGTCAGCCCGCTCGCGGAGCGTCCCTCGCCCAGAGGCGAGCGTGCCGCGCGTGCCCCAGCGAACCTCCGTGGCGGGATCGGCATTGGCTGCGGATCCCGGCAGCACGGCGATGTGGTCCCGGACGAACTCCACGATCTTGGCGGGGTCGCCGATGGCAACGGCGGCAGCGGCCAGCGTTGGGAGGTGGTCCGGACTTGCCCGGATGATCGCCTGGAGGCGACGCAGCTGGCCATACGACCCCGCCTCGGCGGCCGACGGGGCCGGGCTCGGCGACGCGGGGGCTCCCGGGGGGCCGGCGGTCGGACTCGGCATGACCACGGAGGGCGAGCAGGCGGCCAGGGTGGCGGCGGCAGTGACCGACCCGGATAGCGCGAGGAAGTGCCGCCGATCCATCGCAAGGCCGGCGATGCGGTCCAGTCCCACGCGCCCATCGAGGCCCGGGCGTCGGTCCCTCTTCAGAGCATCCACAGCGAGCCTTCCTCAGTTCGGCGACTCCGCCCAAGGCGACGGTGGCAGGGCGGCGCAACCGTCGCCAGGGAAAGGGCGACGCCCCGACGAACCGGAACCCCTCCTCGGGAGGGTCGGATCGGCGAAGTTTGCGCCCGATGCAGCGGAATAGATAGCCGGCAGACCCGCGGGAGGGAACCAACCCGGGCGATCCGGGAAGCCGCGATCAACGGCTCAGGCCTCGCCCGCCGACTCACGCATCGTCATCCCGCGAGTACCAAATGAAGGAGCATCGGCCCGGTGCACGGCTATCCATCCAATCTCAGGCGGTGAATGAAGGGCTGGCGCGGCTGGGCGACAAGCCGGCCGCGCCGGCCGTAACGCGGCTCCGAACTCGCCGGAGGTCCTGCCACCGACCCGCAAGCGACAACAGAAGGCCGGACCGCAGGGTCCGGCTGAGTCAGCCTCGGAGATGTTCGGGGCGAGAGGAGTCAAACCTCCAGGACCGACCTCATTGTCCCGATCCGATGGCCACTCCGGTGTCGGCTTCACGTTCGTCGACGCATTGATGGCCCACCCCGTGCATGCCGCTGGGCGAGGGCGGCAGAACACGCCCGCGTGAGGCCTATCCGAGGAGCGCCAGCAGGACCCCCGCGGGCACGGTCAGGACCTCACGTCCAAGTTCCGTGTCGCGGCGGCTGACCATGATCCCGCGTCCGAACGCCTTGGTCATGCTCTCGTAGTCCTTGCCCGACCGGCGGGCGGCGTATTTCGACTCGACCGCGATGGTCGTCGGATCGGTGCCCAGGAAGTCGATCTCCCGACCGTCGGCGCTGCGCCAGTAGTAGAGGTGCTCGGGGTGGGCGAACCCCTCGAGCGCCGCGCGGTCGGCGCGCAGCAGGGCGATCGCGAGCGCGTTCTCGACCAGGGCAGGCTCGGACGCCGCCGGCCCGCCCAGCACGCCCGGGATGGCCGCGAGCGCCGGGTCGCCGAGATACAGCTTGCGCGGGCGGCGGAGGGCCGGGCCGTCCTGGCGCTTCGCGTCGCGCTGGAAGAGGGCGATCAGCGCGAAGGAGGCGGCGAGCACGTCCACGTAGGCACCGGCGGTGGGGCGGCTGACATCGAGCTCGGCAGCAAGGGTCCCGGTGTCGGTCATCGAGGACAGGGCCACCACGGTCCTCGCGAGCAGCTTGCGCAGGGTGAGGTCGCTGCGCGAGAGGCGGCGGGCATCGCCCGAGAGCCCGCGCCAGAGCTCGGTCACCGTGGCGCCGGCGACACGGCCGTCGGTGAGCATGTCGGTGACGGGTGCCGGGAGGCCCCCGCAGCGGACGTACTCGCCCAGATATTGGTCGAGCTCCGCGGTCCGCAGGCTCGCGGCCTCGACGGCGGCGTGACCGCCCGGCGTCATCAGATCCGCGAGCGCGACCCGGGCCTCGGGCACCGCGGCCGGGTTCCTGGCGCCCGCGTAGTCGCGGAAGGTCATCGGCATGTGCAGCCGGTCGAGGGGTCGGTGCCAGCGGCCGCGCCTCCCGTGCAGCAGGTCCGCCGACGCCGCAAGGTCGAACGCCGACGACCCGGTGAGCAGCACGGTCGCCGCCTGGAACGCCCGGTCGTGCTCGCGCAGGTAGACGATGGAGCGGGCCCAGTCGCGCACGAAGGTGAGCTCGTCGAGCACGAACAGCCACTCGCCGGGCTCGTCGGGCCAGAGGCGCAGCACGAGCTCGATCGCCTCGCGCAGCTCGTCTGCGGTGTCGATCGTCTGGAGGGTCAGGAAGCAGGTACGCCGGGCATGCCCGGCTGCGACCCGGTCGGCGATCAGGCGTTTGGCGAGCGTCGTCTTGCCGCTCTGGCGCAGGCCGCGCAGTGTGAACAGGGCGCCCGAGGCGAGGTCGTCGACGTCGAACGGACGGGGGTCCCAGCGGAACGGTGCTCGGGCGGCGGCGGCGAGGTGCAGGTCCGCGGCCGGGGTCCACGCGGGGTCGGTCCACCAGGGGTTGAGCGCGTTGACCTGGTCTCTCGTCAACATGCCGTTAGTTTACGAGATGACAGGGCTTTTGGCTGACCCACTTTTCGATACACGGGGGCATGGGAGCCACGACCGGCACGAGAAGGTACCCCGGTGCAAGATCACGCAGCGCGGGAGGGTGCTCCAGGCATCAACGCCAAGCACGATTCCGCTCGACCTGGAGGATCTGGTCGGGGCGAGAGGAGTCGGAACGACGATTTCGATATCGCGACGTCCCGAGATGGCCTGAAGTCGGGCCAGCCCCTCCGGGAGCCGCGCCACAAGGATCGGCGAGGCGGCCAGGGTCAAGACCCAGGAGGTCAGGCCCGTTCGCGCAGACCGTTGAAGGGGTTCTCGAGCACGACCCCGGCGATCCGTCGGCCTGCCTGAAGATCTTCGCTCAGCAGCCGCACGGCTCCAGCCCGTCGGGCAGCCTCGATGATCAGCGCATCCCAGAACGAGAGGGTCTCGCTCTCCTCGAGCGCTGCCGCACCCAGGATCAGCTCGACGTCAACCTGGATCACTGGCCACGCCGAATACAGGGCGACCAGTTCTCGTGCCTCGCCGCGCGCCATCGGCGGCTCGAACTTGCGGGTCGCGACGACGTAGAACTCCTGGAGGACCTGCGTGCTCACGACCCCGGTGCGGGCGGTCCACAGTCCCTCCAGCAGCGCTCGGGCGACCGGTTGCTTCTCGGTCTCACCCCGATCGTGAGCGTAGAGCAGGACGTTCGTGTCGACGAAGGTCCGCTCGTCCGTCGTCATCGACCGGCGAGCGAGGATCGATCATGCACCGCATCGCGGGTCCAGCGGCGACCGCCGCGCGACGTCACCTGCGCGAGGATGGCCTCCGCTCGCTCCCGAGCCTGCTCGTACCGATCGTCCTCGTCGACGAGATCCATCAGTTGCTTGGCCGCGAGGGCGCTGACCGACGTCCCACGCTTGGCAGCCACGATCCTGGCCCGCCTGATCACGTCCGCCTCAAGTTGCAGGGTCAGGTTGGATCGCGCCATCGGTTGCTCCACAGCGAGTCACGTGGACCACAGCGTACCACGTCAACCAGGTCGCCAGTGGAACGGGCGCGGGATGACCCGAAGGGGGCTGCAGCTGATATACCGTCATCTTGCGCCCAAAACGCCCATCCGGTCGATGGGGAACCCCGGGCCTGCAGATCGGCCTGCCGCGCAGGCCACGAACGATGCGCGCCGGGCGCAGATCGCGGTCTGACCCGCGCGGCGGATGGCCACGGAGCGGCCAGACGCGTCCTGGTCAGGCGGGCTCCTCGCGGCGGACCGTCGTGACGCGATCGATGGCGCGATCGATGGAGGCGATCACGCCGACGCCGGTCCGTTCCGCGCTCGCGACCAGATAGGCATCGGCGAA
>JBBQRX010000062.1:0-10653 GCA_038214375.1 Candidatus Limnocylindrales bacterium | reverse complement strand
CACTGGGACCACACGGGGGAGAACGCCGCGCTCCAGGCATGGTCGGGGACGGAGGCCGCCGACGGGATCGGGGCCCGGATCGCGGCGCATCGCGCGGACTGGCACCACCTGACCGATCCACAGCCGCTCTACGCGCCGTTCCCGATCCCGCCCTGCGTGCCGGCCGTGGAGCTCGCTGAGGGCGGGGTCGTCCGCTTTGGCGACGTACGCCTCGACGTCCTCCATACGCCGGGTCACACGGAGGGGTCCGTCTGTCTCGTCGCGGGCGAGGCCGGCATCCTCTTCTCGGGGGACACGCTCTTCGCGGGCGGCTGGGGCCGGGTGGACCTGCCCGGCGGCGACGCCGTCGCGATGGCCGAGTCGCTCGGGCGGCTCGCCTCGCTGCCCGGAGCCCTTCGCGTGGTCCCGGGCCACGGGCGCGAGACCACGATCCTGCGCGAGCAGCCGTGGCTGGAGCTCGTGGCCAGGGAGCGGCGACTCCCCGGCTGACGCGGGCCCAGCGTCGGCCCGCCCCGTGGTCAGCGGCCCGTTTCGCCGCGCTTCTCTCTGGCCCTCGCGGCGCCAGCTCGGCCGATCACCGCCCAGCGCTTCCGTTCCGCCCGCCGGGCGATGACGTCGCGCTCGATCGCCTGGTGACGCTCCTCGCGGACCAGCTTGTGCCAGCCGGCCACCCGGTCGGCCGCCAGCTCGCCCCGTGCCACGGCCGACTCGATCGCGCAACCGGGCTGGCGCTCGTGTGTGCAATCGGAGAAGCGGCAGCGGGTCGCCGCCATCTCGACGTCGGAGAATGCCGCCGCCAGGCCGGCGCCATCGTCCCAGAGCGCCAGCTCTCGAATGCCCGGCGTGTCGAGGAGCAGGCCGCCGCCGGGCAGCGGGACCAGCTGGCGGCCGCTGGTGGTGTGGCGGCCCCGGGCATCGTCCTCGCGGACCTCGGACGTCGCGAGGCGATGCTCGCCGAGCAGCGCGTTGATCAGGGTGCTCTTGCCCACGCCCGATGAGCCGAGGAGCGCGATCGTAACCCCCGGCTGCAGCAGCTCCCGGATGGAATCCAGCCCGTCCCCGGTGACGGCGCTGGTGGCGAGCACACGCACACCGACCGCCAGTTCCTCGAGCTGCGCCTCGGCGACGGCCACCTCGACCGGGCTCGCGGCGAGGTCGACCTTGGTCAGGGCGACGATCGGCCGCCCGCCGGACTCCCAGGCGGTTGCGAGGAAGCGCTCGAGCCGACGAGCGTTGAGATCGCGGTTCAGCGACGTCGCGATCATGACGATGTCCACGTTGGCCGCCAGGACCTGCATCGGCGCGCCGTGGTCGGCGGGCGCGCGGCGCTGGATGGAGGTCCGCCGCGCGACCACGGCCTGGATGCTCGCGGTCCCGTCGCCGGCCCGCAGGTCGGTCGCCACCCAGTCGCCGACGACGGGGAAGTCGGCGGGCCCGAGCGCCTCGTGGCGCAGGCGGCCGGTGACGCGGCCGACCAGCGCGGCGCTGCCGCTGGCGACGAGCACCTCGTACGCGCCGCGATGCTCGGCGACGACGCGCGCCGGCGAGAGGCCCGCGGCCGCGTGGGCCACGAAGGCGCCTTCCCATGCGCCGTCCCACCCGAGCGCGGCGAGGTGCTCGAACGGCCCAGCGTGCGCGGTCATCGGGTCGCCGCCGGGACGGGGGCCGGGGGGACGACGAGAGGCCGCCGCCATTCCGTCTCGCGCGAGACCTCGCGGAAGCCCATCTTCTGGTACAGGCGAAGAGCGCCCGTCTCGTTCTGCGCGTCGACGCCGAGCGCCGCCTCGGTCATGCCCCGCTCGCCGAGCGCCCGCAGGGCGCACGAGATGAGCGCCGACGCGACGCCGCGGCCCCGCCACGGGGCACGCGTGGAGATGTTCTCGCACCAGCCGCGCCGGACGCCGAACCGCTCGTTCTCCACCGGGTTGATGAACGGCCGGACCATGCCGGCGATCTCGTCGCCGTCCCAGGCGACCTGCCACAGATCGGTATCCCGGTTGTAGGGATCGGCCAGGAACTCCTGCCAGCGCGCTTCCGACGCATCGTCGGCGCGAGCGCCCCAGTGGCCGTTGAAGGCTTCCACCTCGGCTTCCCAGAGCGGGCGGAGGTTCGAGGGCTCCACCGGGCGAACCTCGAGACCAGGCGGCAGGGCATGGTCGGGAATGTCGTCGAGGTGCGCTCGCAGCATCTCGAACCCGTAGCGAATCGGGACGAAACCGCGCGCCTCGAGGGCCGCGCGGGCGCCGGGCGGTTCGATGGTGGTGGCGACGCTGGCGGACCGGGGCCGGTCGATCCTCCCCTGGGCCGTGGCGATCTCCAGGTGCCGGGCCAGGATCCAGTCGAGCATGATCTCGAAGGAGCCGGCGGGCGCCCCGGGCGTGACGAACAGGGCGGCCGAGTGGACCCGGTCGCCGCGGTTCTCGTCCGCCCACTCGACGCGCACGTAGCCGACCGGCCGTCGGTCCGCCTCGACCAGCCGGAGGTCGCGGCCAAGGTCGCTGTTGACCAGGTGGTCGTAGAAGGCGCGGAACGCCTCGAGGCTGAGAACGAAGAGGCTTCCGCCAGCCAGCCGGCTGGCGTTGTTCACGTCGACGAGAAGCTGGGCCTCCTCCGGCCAGGAGACCGGCCGGAGGGTGAGCCCGGGCACGTCGGTGGGCGTGGGCGAGGCTAGAATCGTCATCGGTCAGCCCACCCGCTTGAGCTTGCCGGTGCGTTTCGCGTAATGCTCCGCGCGCCCGAAGAGCCAGAGCCCGGTCGGGATCAGGATCGTGCCCATGAGGGCCAGCGGCCAGAGATCGTGGAAGACCGCTCCGACGGGCGCTCCCTCCATGAGCCCCTTGCGGACCCCGTCGAGGATGTAGGTGGCCGGCGAGAACGCGGACGCGACCTGCATCCAGCCCGGCAGCACGCTGACCGGGTAGTAGACGCCGCTCACGACGAGCAGGCACGACTGGATGACGAACGTCATCTGCGCTCCGCGCTCCACGTAGAGGAGCGGGAGGATCGCCGCCATGATCCCGATGCCGACCACCGAGAACGAGCCGGCGAACATCACGACGGACGCCGTGACGAAGTTCGCGTGCGACAGGTCGAGCTCGAAGAAAAGGGTCAGCACGAGGAGGATCACGGACGTGTGGACGAGGCCGTACAGGATCGCGTAAGTCGTGGACCCGGCGAGCTGCGAGGCCCGCCGCACGGGCGCCATCATCGTGTACTCGAGGGTGCCCTCCCAGCGCTCCCAGCTGATCGTCTCGGCGATGAAGCTGAACACGGTGGACAGGTAGTTCCAGAAGATCGCCCCGATCACGAGGCTGAAGATTAGCCGCTTGTCGGCGGCCGCGGCCCCGATGAACGAGATGGAGAGGGCGCCGGCCACGGCATAGACGAGGAACGCGAGCTCCCAGCCCCAGTAGCGGCGGCTCAGGTTGAAGTTGCGCTCGATGAAGGCCGCCGACGCGCTGAGCTCGCGCGCGGCGGTTCCCATCGAGCGGCCGGCGATGGTCACTGGAAGGTCTCCCGTGGAGTGGGGGAGGCCGGCCGGCCCCGCATCAGCGGGAGCCAGCCGGCGTCAGCTGCTCGATGGGCCGCTCCGGGACGGACGCCTCGGCGGCGATCCGCTGGCCGGCCCGGACGAGCGAGCGGCCCAGGACGCGGCGCAGCCGCCGCGTCTCGGTCCGCGTCGAGCGGGCCAGGCGCGCCTGGTCTGCCTCGTCGTGGAGGCGTGCCAGGCGGTCGTCGTGGACCGCCTGCAGGACCATGATCTGCGTGTTCATCGCGTGCACCTCCCGGTGGTCGAGGGGGCGTGGACAGGGCGGTTCGGCGGCCGACCGCGGCCGGCGCCGGCAAGGGAAGCGTTCATTCGTCGTCCTCCGGGCCCTCGGTCTCGACGTCCTCGTCGAGGGAGCGGCCGGTGTAGGTCATGAAGACGTTGTCGAGGGTCGGCGCCAGGTCAGTCTCGCGGGCCACCCGGGCCTTGAGCCCGTCCGGCGTGTCCTCGGCGACGAGGCGCCCGCCGTCGAGGATCCCGATCCGATCGCAGAGGCGGTCGGCTTCGGCCATGTCGTGGGTGGTGAGCAGGATCGTGGCATCGTGTGTCGCCCGGAGATCCTCCACGAAGGACTGGACCTCCAGCTTCGAGCGCGGGTCGAGGCCCGTGGTCGGCTCGTCGAGCAGCAGCAGCGTCGGTGACGTCAGCAGCGCCCGCGCGATGGCGACCTTCTGCTGCATGCCCCGGCTCATCTGCTCGATCGGGCTCCCCATGCGCTTCTCGGAGATTCCAAGCCGGGCGAGGATCCGCACGGCTTCCCGCCGGGCGTCTCCTGCGTGGAGGCCGTAGAGGCGGGCGGCGAAGGCGACGTTCTCGTACGGCGACAGCTTCTTGAAGAAGGCCGCGTCCACGCTCACCCGGTTGATGAGCCGCTTGACCGCCATCTCGTCGCGCTCGACGTCGTGGCCGAAGATCTCCGCGCGCCCCGTGTCGAGCGTCAGGAGGGTGGACACGAGCCGGATGAGCGTCGACTTGCCACTGCCATTGGCGCCCAGGACGCCGTAGATCTCGGCGCGTTCGACGCGCATGGAGACGTCCGAGATGGCTGCCACGGCCTTCTTCCTGCGACCGATGACGAACGTCTTCCCGACATGCTCCAGGAGTAGTGCCGGCGGACCGTCGACCCGCGTCCGGATGGGCGCGGCGGCAGGGATCCGGGCCGGAGCCTCGACGTGCGCCGAGACGGGCATGCGGACCGTGCTCTTCGGCTCCGGCGTGAGGGTGATGCTCACGGTGGTGGCTCCCGTTTCTCGTCTCGGTGAGGCGAACCCGATGCTCCGGGCCCTTCCTGCGGCAATCCTCGAGAACGAGAATGCCGCGAGCCCGACGTCTGTCCCTGCGTCGATGGCCCGCGGCTCCGGGTCGCCGCCCCGCGCTGGCGCGGGGCAATGAAAAAGCCGCTGGGCCCTGATCCGGCCCGCGGCTGCGGTTCCTGTCCTGGCGGCGTCACCGCCGCGAGACTAGGCCGAGCTGGGCACGGATCGCCCGCAGAGCGCGCCAACCGGACCGGCGCAGTGCCGCTCCCGGGCGCTCATGAGGAGGATCCCCTTGCTCATTCGGTGAACTACCTCTCTTCTGGCAGGCGCGGTTCGTCCGCGACTGGGGGAGGCTACATCTGACGCGCGCGGCCTGTCAAGCATCAAACTCTCCGTCGTCCACGCATCCGGGCAGATCGCCCCGGGCGTCTTCGTGACGCCCCGCGCCCGGCCTGGTCGAGCCTGGTTTGACTCCGGGAAGGGCGCCCGGTAGTCTCGTGCCCCCGCTCTTCCCAGGCCTTTGGAGGCGTTCGTGCCCGCCGTCGTGACCCCCAAGGCATTGCGCGTCTCGATCGCTGCCGGCGTGCTCGATGCCCAGCTGGCGGCCCTGGTCTGGCTCGTCCTGGAGGACGGTGTCCCGGTCCTGGTTGCCGGCCCCGACGTGGAAGCCTGCGAGGCCCTGCTCGATGCGCTGGTGGAAGCGCTGCCCGCCGATCGACGCCCGGACGCGGCGGCGCCACCTGGCGAGTATCGGGTGGTGCGGGTCGCTGGCCCGGTGAGGCCCGCTGCGCAGGCTGGACCGCTCCGGGCCGCGCTGACAGCGACGTCCGGCCGAAGCGGGCTGGTCGCGTCGATCGAGGCGACGGGCCTCGCCGAGGTCCTCGCGGTCCTGCGTGGCCAGGGCCTGAGCGATGACGAGATCTCGTTCCTCGGTGCCGTGCTCGTGCTCGGCCGGGCCGTCGAGCGGCCCGCGATGCCGGACAGGGCCAGCGCGCCCCCCAGCCGGGTGGTCGCGGCGCACTACCTGCGGCCCGTGGCACGCGACGTCGGTGGCCATGTCCAGCGCCTCAGCCCGGCCGTTCTTGCGGCGTGGGACGCGGCCCGGGCCGGGTACGACCACTTTGCGTGGGGGATCTACCCCGAGCTCGCCGCCCGGACGAGGCGTCCCGCTGGCGACCTGGAACGCGAGCACCTCGACCGGGTCGCGCTCCTCGAGGCGCAGGCCGCGCCGGGTCCTGGCTGAGGCCGGATTCGCCGATTCGGGCTACAATCGACCTTCACACACCGTGATCCCGGGTGCCCAGGGGGGAGTTGCCCGTCGCGATCCCGCTGCGTTCCATCGGGAGGCCGAATGACCAACCAGCGCCCCTCATCCACCAAGGTCGTGGACGAGCCGTTCAAGCACGTCATCGACGAGTACAAGCACAAGCTGCAGCGGGTGACGTGCACGTGCGGGTGGCAGGGCAGCAGCGCGTCCCCGGACGGCGTGAGCTCGGAGTGGAAGACCCATCACGTGGCAAATCGCCCGCCCGGGTCGTCGAAGCGCTGAAAGCCGGGCGCGCGACTCGCGATGAAGCGCCGCGCGCCCGCGATCGCTCCCGGGGGCGAGGAGTCACGCGATGCCCGACCAGCCGGTCCTCGCTCTGGCGCTGGATGAGGTCCCCTCGCTCCGCCCCCTGACCCCCGACGCCCTCGCCGCGATCCGCGGCGCCTCGCTCCGGGTTCTTGAGCAGACCGGCGTCGCGGTCGACTCCGCGTCCGTGCGAGCGCGATTGGCGGCGGCCGGCGCCGTGGTCGACGGCGAGCGGGTCCGGTTCCCTGCCGGCTTCGTGGAGTCCGCGGTAGCGCTCGCGCCCGGGGGCTATCGACTGGCGGCTCGAGACCCGGCCTGCGACCTGACCCTGGACGGGCGACACGGCTACCTGTCCGTTGACGGCAGCGCCGCCGAGATGCTGGATCCCGAGACCGACGTCCGGCGACCCTCGACGACGGCCGACCTCGTCCTCGTGTCGCGGCTGGCCGATGCCCTGCCGGAGATCGCGTTCCTGTGGCAGGGCGTGGAAGCCGGCGACGCGCCCGCGCCCGTGCGCCCGCTCCACGAGCTGCGGGTGCAGCTGGTGAACAGCCGGAAGCACGTCCAGCTCATGACCGCGGTCACGCCGCTCGCCGCCCGCGGCGCCGTGGCGATGGCGCGCGCCGTCGCCGGCGGCGCCGCGCAGCTCCGGGCGCGGCCGATCCTGTCCTCGTTCCAGGTGTCGCTGAGCCCGTTGCGGTTCGAAGGCGAGGCCCTCGAGGCCGCTGTCGTCTACGCCGAGGCGGGCGTGCCGGCAGGGTTCGTCGTCATGCCGATCGCCTGCGCGACCGCCCCGGCCACCCCGGCCGGCGTCGTGGTGCAGTCGAACGCCGAGGTGCTGGCCGGGATCGCGATCCTCGAGACGCTGGTGCCGGGGGCGCCGACCTTCTACGGCGCCTGTTCCACGACGCTCGATCTCCGGACGGCGCTCGTCGCGTGTGGCGGCCCGGAGGACCTCCTCTTCCAGGCGGCGCTCGCCCAGCTGGCGCGCTCGTACGGTCTTCCGTCCAGCATCGGCACGTTCGCGACCGGCGCCAAGCGCGCCGACTGGCAGGCCGGCCTGGAGAACGGCCTGTCGGGCTTCGTCAGCCTGCTGGCCGGGGCCGAGATGCTCTCGGGCGCGGGCCTGCTCCACGCTGCCCGCGTGTTCGCCCTGGACGAGATGGTCCTCGACGCCGAGATCTTCGGGCTCCTTCGCCACCTTGCGGCGGGGATCACCGTGTCCGACGACGACCTCGCGGTCGACGCAATCGGCGAGGTCGGGCCCGGCGGCAACTTCCTGGCCGAGGACCACACGCTCGCCCACATGCGCCAGCTCTGGCGGCCGCGCCTGTTCGATCGCCGGACCTGGGAGGACTGGGAGGCGGCCAGCCAGCCTGAGCCGCGCGCCGCCGCCCGTGATCGCGTCCGGGCGCTCCTCGCCTCGCACAGCGTGCCGGACCTCCCGGACGGGGTGCCCGCGGAGCTGGATCGGATCGTCGCCGCCTTCGCCGCAGAGGCAGGCGTCGCGTGACCGCGGCAGGGCCGCACCCGGTGATCCGGCGGGAGGTGGACCTCTACCCGGCCGTCAAGGCGTTCCTCGAGGCCGAGGGGTTCGAGGTCACGGGCGAAGTGCACGGGTGACGTCGTCCGGTGCGGCAGCACGGTGTGGTGGCTGTTGACGGGTAGCGGTCATCGCGAGGCCCTATTCAGCCCTCCGTTTGTGTTGAGAATAGGGTGCGGTGACAGGTGCATGCCCGCGCGGGTCTGGACGACCGCGAGAAGATGATGGGCGGGAGGCGCCCATGGAGCTGGGGACGCGACGGCCACACCCGTCGGAGCGAGAACTTGTACGTGCCCGCGTCGGTATCGCAGCCGCGGCTGCGGTCGTCACCGCCCTCGCGCTGCCGACGGCAAACGCGTTGGCTTGGCCGCTCGCGGACGCCGTGGCCGCCGGGGACCGGCTCGTCGCCTACGGTGTCGCGTTCTATGCCCTTCTGATCGGGTGCTTCTGCGCGGTGGGCTTCGCGGTCCGACTCCTGGCTGGCGTGCCGGATGCCTGGTTTGCCATGTTCGCCGGCGCGTTCGCGGGCGGCGCGCTGTTGGCCACGACGACGCTTCTCACTGGCCAGCCGCAAGGTCTGGGCGGCGTATTGGCCCCCTTCGTCGGCGGCATCGCCGGTGCGTCGGCAGCGGGCATCTTCGGCGGCGTCGGCTTTGGCCTCGGGACCCTCGTCGCGAGGCACTTCGGACGCCGGTAGGCCGTCGGAGAGGAAGCCCGCGAGAGCTTCGCGGGACCCCGAGTTGGAAGGCGATCGCTCATCCTCTTGGTCGGCTGGCGCACCCAGCGTGGCCGTGCTGACGACCGGAGGGCTGCCATGGCTCGTCGCATCGGCCAACACCACGACGAACCGCAGTGGCCGCACGCGGTGCGCGTTCGCGCCCGGAGGGTGGCGTCGGACAGGAACGAGCGAGCCGTGGTCGGCGATCCGCTGTGGACCGAGCAGCCGGGCGAGCCGGCCCGCGAGGTGATCGCGGGTGGCCGCGAGCGAGGCCCAAGCCGAGTCGCCCGGGTCCGCATCAACAGTTCGCCACACCGTGCTGCCGCACCGGCCATTGGGGTCGAGAATAGGGGGTGGCCTGCACCGTCCGCCGCTGGCGTCGCCCGGTTGCCGCCGCGCTTCAATCCACCAACGGGGTGCGGAGCCCGCGTCCACGTGCCCGTCGGTGATGACCTCTGACCCCGACTCGACAAGCCGGGCGACAAGCGGCGCGAGCGTGCCGTCCCTTGCGGTGGACACCTGATAAATGCGATCTTCGCACAGCCTCGACCGGCTGGATACGGCCTTCGACGACGATCGCCTGGTGTCCGACGCCGGGCTCCTCCTGCCGGCCACGCTCGCCGCAGGCGCGCGTGGAGGACGTCCCCGGTCCCGGCGGCCACCGCGAGGAGGGGGTGATAGCCGCGGACCCCGGTATACCCGTGGTGGACGGCACCCTGCTTCGCCAGACCGTACGTCTCGCAGATCGTCGAGTCGAGGTCGATCGCGAGGGGGTCGGCCCCGGGTCCCGCTCCTGCTGCCCAGGCCCGGGCGAGGAGATGGCGGCTGACGGCGTCGAGCTGGCGGACGTGACCCCAGCGGAAGCTGCGCAGGAAGGTGCCCAGGGTGGAGGCGGCCTTCACGCCGAAGCCAAGGATCCGCTCGGTGCCACCGGTTCGCAGCGCGTTCGCATCGTCGATGCAGTCACCACCCGCGAGCGCGGACATGACGAGCGTCAGGAGCTTGTCGCCGGCGTTCGCCCGGCCGGGCCGGTCACCGAGTTTCAGATGCTCGTCGAGGAGGTCCTTGAGACCGAGGTGCGCGGCCAAGGTGGCCGGCATGGGCATGATCACGGTGGGGCCACTTGACGTGATCATTCCCTCCGGCAGGAGCAGGCCGTGTCGAGCCGGTCGACACTGTGCGATGGCCGGGCGGGACCGTGTCATCGGCGACCGAGCCGGTCACCAGGATGACGACGCCAGCAGCGCAAAGTCGCTGTCGATTCGCTCGTCCCCGAGCGTGTCGACGCACCACGCGCCGTCCCTCGCGACGAGGTGTGCAGAGAACGAATGCTGTGGATCTCGGGCCGGGCCGACCTCGGCTCCTCCCGTCCCGGTTCGCCGTACGACGACGCTGATCGTGCCGGAGACGAGGACCCCGTCGTGGTCTTCCTGGACGACGTCCACGATCGGGGCGGACACGTCGACTGCCAGGCGCGGGAGCCCTCTGGCGCGGCGCGCGGCCCTCACCCACGTCATGCCGGCGCGGTACCGGGCAAGGAGCTCAGGACCGCAGAAGACGGACCGTTCCGCGTCCCAGATTCCCGCGTAGCTTGTTGCGTCATCCTTCTCTCCCGTGGTCGCGAGGGCCAACGGGGAGTACGCCGCCGTGATCGCCAGGTCGACCGTCACCGCGACCTCGCCGAGCGATGGGATGATCGCCGCGGAGTCGCCGCCAATGACCATACCCGCCGCCGTTACCAAGATGACGACGGCGGGCAGAACATGGCGCACCTTCCGCCGGGCGGCGCGGATACCCATTACTCGGTCGCTCCGCCGAAGGTCCGCGGGAGACGGCGATTCCTTACGGTTTGACCGGTGCCGGGATGAAAGTCGCGGGCTCGGTCTTGGGCGATGGGGAGGGGAGGTTCTCCCAGCCGGAGTAGTCCTCCTGGTTGTCGGTTTCGGCAACCTGCCGCTCCGCATAGGTGCCCACGAGCCAGCGCCCACCCACCTTGGCGAGCATCGCGGTGAAGGC
>JBBQRX010000061.1:0-10716 GCA_038214375.1 Candidatus Limnocylindrales bacterium | reverse complement strand
GTGGTCCCGCTTCTCTGCCCGGGCACCGATCACGCCCAGGCCGAACCGGATGAGCGACGTCGCGTCGATCCCGGGCCGGACCAGGACCCGCAGGTAGTGCGGCTGGTCCTCCTTCGCCACGCCGACCTGGACGAAGCCCTGGAGCTGGGTCGGGTCCTTGGCGCCCTCGGGGGCCTCCTGGAGGAAGGACTCGACGTCGGCGAAGCGAAGGATCGGGGTGAGGCTCGAACGCGGCATGAGCGACCCGGAGCCGTGGCGCTCCCAGTCGGCGATCCGGTGGACCTCGAGGCGTGCCACGGGCGCCGGCGTCACCGCGTTGTAGAGGCGGAAGAGCCCGACGGCGTCCGTCCCACCAACCGGGCGAATCCCGGCTTCGCCCGCCTCCTGCTCCGTGAACGGCTTGGGGAGCGGCAGGCTCGACGGCCGGAAGCAGACCAGCTCGTCGCCGTAGCGCATGAAGCCCGCCTGCATGAACAGCTCCACGTTGCCGTCCATGTCCGCGCAGGCAACGTGGAAGCGGATCGCGCCCCGCTTCGTGCCGTCGCGCAGGCACGCCTGCACCATCCGATAGCGGATGTCGCCGGCGTCTGCCAGGCCGACCGCGTCGAGCTCCACGATCGTCCATTCGTCGCGGGCGCTGTCGCGCTCCACGCGGAGCAGCCCGCCAACGTGCCCGTCGCGCTCGTGGACGTAGAGCAGGTCGTTCGGCCGGAACGCCCCCAGCGGGAGTCGAAAGAGCGTGAAGACGCCGATCGGCGGGCCCGCCAGCGGCAGCCCCAGCGAGCGCGCACCCGTGCCCTCGGCCTGGGCCAGGCGCGAGAGCTCGCCGAGCGCGGAGAGATCCGTCAGCCGCGCGGCCCGGACCTTGCCGCTCCTGCCAGCCACGGATCCCTGCCGGCCGGTCACGACTCGGCCTTTGCGCGGCGCGTGGGGTGGTGCCGCCGGCCGGTCACGACTCGGCCTTTGCGCGGCGCGTGGGGTGGTGCCGCCGGCCGGTCACGACTCGGCCTTCGCGCGGCGCGTGGGGTGGTGCCGCCGGCCGGTCACGACTCGGCCTTCGCGCGGCGCGTCGGGAGGTGCCGCCGGCCGGTCACGAATCGGAGTTCGCGCGGCGCGTGGGGTGGTGCTGCCGGCCGGTCACGACTCGGCCTTCGCGCGGCGCGTGGGGTGGTGCCGCCGGCCGCTCCCCTCGCCCGGGTCCGCGTGCTCCGCGGCCATCGTCGCGACAAGGCGATGGAAGCGCGTTTCGCCGGCGAGCTCCGGGTGGAACGCAGTGGCGATCACGTTCTTCTCGCGCACCGCCACGATCCGGCCGTCGTCCAGTCGCGCCAGCACGTCCACGTCCGCGCCGATCTCCTCGATGATCGGGGCGCGGATGAAGATCGCGTGGACCGGCGTGTCGCCGAGGACGGGGACGTGCAGCTCGGTCTCGAACGAATCGAGCTGGCGCCCGAACGCGTTCCGCTCGACGACCACGTGGAGGAGCGGGAGCACGGGCAGCTCGCCGCCGGCGATCTCGGTGGAGAGGATGATCATGCCGGCGCACGTGCCGAAGATCGGCGCGCCGGATCGGGCGAGCGCCAGGATCGGCTCGCGCAGTCCCCACCGGTGGATCAGCCGGCGCATCGTCGTGCTCTCGCCGCCGGGCAGGATCAGGCCGGCGAGGTCATCGAGGTCCCCGGGCAGGCGCACCTCGACGCCCTCGACGCCGATCGCGGCGAGGGTCGCCATGTGCTCGCGGAAGGCGCCCTGCACGGCGAGGACGCCGATCTTCACGCTGGGGCTCCGGTCGAGGGTCGTCGGCTACCAGCCCCGCGTCGCGAGGCGCTCGGCATCGGGGATCGCCTCCATCGCGATTCCGCGCATGGCTGCCCCCAGGCCTTTGGAAACCTCGGCCAGGATCTTCGGGTTGTCGAAGTGCGTGGTCGCCTGGACGATCGCGTTCGCCATCCGGGCCGGCTCCTCGCTCTTGAAGATGCCCGAGCCAACGAACACGCCGTCCGCACCGAGCTGCATGGCGAGCGCCGCGTCCGCCGGCGTGGCGATCCCGCCTGCCACGAAGTTGACGACCGGCAGGGCGCCTGCCCGGGCGACCTCGCGAACCAGCTCGATCGGGGCGCGCAGCTCCTTCGCTGCGACGAACAGCTCGTCCTCGCGCATCGACGCCAGGCGCCGCAGCTCCGCGTTCACGGTCCGGATGTGACGGACCGCCTCGACGATGTTGCCGGTGCCGGCTTCGCCCTTCGTGCGGATCATGGCCGCGCCCTCGGAGATCCGCCGGAGCGCCTCGCCGAGATCGCGGCAGCCGCACACGAACGGGACCTTGAAGGCGTGCTTGTCGATGTGGTTCGCTTCGTCGGCCGGCGTCAGGACCTCGGACTCGTCGATGTAGTCGACACCGAGCGCCTCGAGGATCTGCGCTTCGACGAAGTGGCCGATCCGGGCCTTCGCCATGACCGGGATGCTCACCGCGGCCATGATCCCCTCGATCATCGCCGGGTCGCTCATGCGGGCGACGCCGCCCGTGGCGCGAATGTCGGACGGGACGCGCTCAAGCGCCATGACGGCGACAGCGCCGGCATCCTCGGCGATCTTCGCGTGGTCGGGCGTGACGACGTCCATGATGACGCCGCCCTTGAGCATCTGCGCGAGGCCCTTCTTCGTGGCCCAGGTGGACGTTTCGACGGTCATGTCTGGCTGGATTCCCTGATCTGGTGGGCGCAGGTTCCGGGAGCGACCGACCCGGGGGTCATGCCCGCCTGGGTCGCGCCGTCGCCCGCGCGCGTGACCCGATTATAGCCGAGGGTTCGCGCGCACCCGGAAGGTGGGTTCGGGCGGGCCGTTCGGGGGCGGGCCGGCCCGGTGGCTGGGCCGGGGCGGGCGTTCGGGGGCGGGCCGGCCCGGTGGCTGGGCCGGGCTGGGCCGGGCCGTTTCTGCGCGCCCACGTATCCGCCGCTCCCTTCTGCTTCCGCCGCTCGCGGGCTCCTTTCGCCGGCTCCCCGGCTCCTTTCACCACTCGTCGGCTCCCTCGGCGCCAATTCCTCCGCGATAGTCGTGTGGCGACTGGTATGCATCTCCGGGAGCCCCGGACGCCGCACCAGCGGCTTCGAACGCGCTCGGCTGAGCGTGGCGCCGACCCTCTGCTCGCGCGGATCGCCCGCAAAGGCCCCCAAACGCCACATACCAGTCCTGGGGCGACTATCGCGGCGATTCCGACAAGGCTCGGGCGCGGCGCCGGCCGTCGACCGGGTCCGTGCGGGTTCCTCGCGTCGGGGACGCGCTCGGTACGATCCTTCCCAATACCCGATGACGCCGGCACGCCTCCGGCCGCCAATTCCTCCGCGATAGTCGTGTGGCGACTGGTATGCATCTCCGGGAGCCCCGGACGCCGCACCAGCGGCTTCGAACGCGCTCGGCCGAGCGTGGCGCCGACCTCTGCTCGCGCGGATCGCCCCCAAACGCCACATACCAGTCCTGGGGCGACTATCGCGGCGATTCCGACGGGGCTCGGGCGCGGCGCCGGCCGTCGACCGGGTTCGGGCGCGGCGCCGGCCGTCGATCGGGTTCGTGCGAGTTCCTCGCGTGGGGGTCGCGCTCGGTACGATCCTCCCGATGCCCGATGACGCCGCCACGCCCCCGGCCGCCACGCCGCTTGCGCTCGCCCCCGCCGCCCCCGCCCTCGCCGCTCTTGCCGGCGAGATCGCTGCATGCCGTGCATGCCCGCGGCTCGTTGCGTGGCGCGAGGAGGCGGCCGCGAACCCACCAGCGCGTTTCCGCGGCGAGACCTACTGGGCGCGTCCAGTTCCCGGATGGGGCGATCCCGCGGCGCGAATCGTGCTTGTCGGGCTCGCCCCGGCCGCGCACGGAGGCAATCGAACCGGCCGCATGTTCACGGGCGACCGCTCGGGCGACTTCCTGTTCGCCTCGCTCCACCGGGTCGGGCTCGCCAACCAGCCGACATCGACCCGGCCGGGAGACGGCCTCGCGTTGCAGGGCGTGTACGTGACCGCGGCTGTTCGCTGCGCCCCACCCGCCAACGCGCCCACGCCCGACGAGCGCGACCGGTGCGCGTTATTCCTGCACCGCGAGCTCGCGCTGCTTTCGAGCGTGCGGGTAATCGTGGCGCTCGGCGCGTTCGGCTGGACGGCCGCGCTCCGTGCAATCGAGGCGATGGGGCATCCGATCCCGCGCCCTCTGCCGCGCTTCGGCCATGCCGCGGAGGTCATCGTCGGCCACTACACGCTTCTCGCGACGTTCCACCCGAGCCAGCAGAACACGTTCACCGGCCGGCTCACGCCCGCGATGCTCGACGGCGTGCTGGCGCGCGCGATCGAGCTGGCGGGGCGCCGGTAGGCGGCAGCGACTCCCGGGGTCGGCGACGCCCGCGGCGGCGACACCGGGGGGCACCGACGCCAGCGGGCACCGACGCCAGCGGGCACCGACGCCATCGGCACGAGCGCCCAGTCCCCCCGCCCGGCAGCGGCGCCCACTCGCCTAGCCCGGCACCGATTTCCTCGCCAATGCGGTGCCTGGCATCACTAACCCAGAAGGTCGAACCCCACACGATGCTGGTCACTTCGCCAGGGCGCCAGCAGCCGACGATTTCCTCGCTCGTGCGTCGCTGGGGCTGCAGTACCGAGGATTTCGACGCCCGCGCCCGTCCCTCGGCCACGCGTATCCGTGTCGCCTCGGTTGCATCGCGGATAGTGATTGCTGGGCCAGCATTGGCGAGGATATGCCGCCGGTTGCATCCGGCCGACGACCCGTCCGCCCCGCCCGCGGCACCGGCGCCCGGACACCGGCGCCCGCGGCATCGCCGCTCGCGGTTCCGGTAGACTCCCCCGGCCATGATCGACCCCGTCCCCGGCCGCACCGGCCGCGTCCACCAGGTCAATGTGTCGAAGGGCGGCGTGCCGAAGCTGTCCGTGCCGGGCACCCAGGTTCGACGCCTGGGCCTCGACGGCGACGGGCACGCCGAGCCCGAGCCGATCCACGGCGGTGAGATGCAGGCAGTCTCGCTCTACTGCGTCGAAGCGCTCGCTCGGGTCGCGGCGGACGGCCATCGGGCGTTCCCCGGAGCGTATGGCGAGAACCTCACGCTCGAGGGGCTCGACTGGGCGGCGCTTGCCAGCGGTGACCGCCTCGAGATCGGCGACGGCGGACTCCTCGTCGAGCTCACGAAGCAGGCGGGGCCGTGCCAGACGATCGCCCACTGGTTCGCCGACCGGCAGATCGCGCGGATCGGCCCGAAGACACACCCCGAGGACGCGCGGTGGTACGCGCGGGTCATCGCCGAGGGGCCGGTCGTCACTGGCGATGCGGTCGAGGTGATCCCGGCGCTTCGGTGACGCGACCGCGGACCGCGTTGCCGGCCACTGGAGCGCGGCCCGGCCGCCCGCGGCAGTGACGCCGCTTCAGAGTCGCGCGAAGCGGACCCCGCAGAGATCGACGAGGACGTGCTCGCCGGCGGTCGCAAGGATGCCAACACGCGCGGTCGGAGCGGCGGCATTCGGTTCGGCGGCATTCGGTTCGGCGGCATTCGGTGCGCCGGCACTGGGTGCGCCGGCTGGCCCGGACCCCACCGACCAACCCGGCCAGGACTCCGCCGACGACGACGCGACGAGCCGGATCGAGTGGTCGCCGACCAGCGCCTCGAGCTCACCCGGTCCGGCGCCCGGAGCCGGCCCGAACGTCACCCCGACCGTTCGGGCGAACTCGGCGGCCACCTCGGCGGGACGGGCGACGGCAAGCTCCAGGCCGACCACCCGCGCCCGTCCCCCGAACGGGTGGACGAACGCGGCACGCACCCGACGAGCCTCGTCACTCCACTCGTGGCCGCTCAGCTCGTGCTCGATCAGGAAAGGCGGCTTGTTCACCGCAAGCGGCGCGGCGATCGCGACCTGCCAGCGAACCACCCCGCCGTCGGGTCGCACCCGCTCCCCGGCCAGCGCATCGCCGATCGGCGACCCGGCCGCCCGGAGCGCCGCAACGTCCTCGCGCGCGTCGTCGGTCGCGATCGCCCACGTCACGAGGCCCGATACCCCGGATTCGAGCGACGCCAGCGCCGCGGCCCCGATCGGGTTCGCTGCGGCGAGGCCACGATCCCAGACGCCGATGAGCTCGAGGTACGTGTCCCCGAGGAAGATGAGCCGGTTGAACGTGCCCGCGCCCTCGTGGCGGCCACCAGCGGTCGCGGCCAGCCCGAGCGCCGACTCGAGGTCGGCCGCGGCCCCGTCCGGGTCCGCCACGGCGATGACGAGGTGGTCGATCCCGAGCAGCATCCGGGCAGGGTACGCGGCGCGGCAGTGCGACGCGTCGGCCGTCATGCCACGCGTCGACCGTCGCGCCACGCGACCGCCACGCCCCACGCGGCGGTCGTCACGCCACGCGGCAGACGTTACGCCACGCGTCGGCCGTCACGCCACGCGACCGTCGCGCCACGCGGCCCCGGAGCCCAGGCCCATCGGCCCCTTGACGAACCCGTGGCGCGGACGCCACTCTCAGCGCATGTTGACGCGTCTCCGCCGGATCCACCCGGCGTTCATCCTCATCGCGCTCGACCTGTTCGGGCTCGCGGTCGCCTCGTATCTGTCCGTCGTCGAGCTTGGCGGCGGCGTCCCCGTCTGCGGCCCGATCAAGGGCTGCGAGACCGTGGCGACGTCGCAGTACAGCCGGATCAACGGCATCCCCGTGGCCGTCTTCGGGGTGGGTCTCAGCCTGATCCTCCTCGTGGCCGCGATCGGCTGGTGGAAGACCGGCGATCGACGCCTGCTCGCGACCCACTACGGGTTCAGCCTGGTCGGCGTGACCTTCGAGGCCTATTTCACGTACCTCCAGATCTTCGTGATCGACGCAATCTGCGTCTGGTGCGCGTCGTACGGGATCAGCCTGGTGCTGCGGTTCCTCGTGGCGCTCTGGGTCTGGATGCGCCGCGACCGGATCGCCACCCAGGCCGCAGGCTGGTAGTGCCCGCGGGCCGGTAGTCGCCGCAGATCGGGCGCCGGACCCCCGGCACCGCGGCGAAGCTGCAGGATTACACGTCATCTCTACATGAGCGCCCCTCGGCGCGCGTTGAGCGGCACTCGGCGGGGTCGATGGCCACCCAGCGGCCGGTTTCGGCGTCGTCGGGCCGGCCTTTCGTGCTCGCGGCGATCGACCACCCCCGACCGCATGGCGGTTTCGGGCTGGGAGGCGGTCAGCCTGGCGGCGGACGGCGCTCGCGGTGTGGACTTCACGTGCGAATCCGCGCGAACGTACCGTTGACGGCCACCGCCAGCCGTGGCCAGCGATCCCCGGCAGGGTCGCCAGCGATCCCCGGCATAGTCGCCATCTCCCCCAACACCCGACCGCCACCGAGGGCCGCAGCCCCCTGACTCGCGCGCAGCGCGCTCCTGCTACGATCCGGCCGCATGGACGGCGTGGTGCTCGTGCTCAACCAGAACTACGAGCCGCTGAACGTCTGCAACGTGCCCCGGGCATTCCGCCTCGTCTTCGGGTTCAAGGCGGAGGTCGTGGAGTACGACCACCAGACGTTCCGAACGCCGCGCGCCGCGTACCGAGCGCCATCCGTGATCCGGCTCCAGCACCAGGTCCGGCGGCCCCGCCCGCGAGTCAAGCTCAGCCGTCGCGAAATCTTCGCCCGCGACCACCACACCTGCCAGTACTGCGGGCGGCAGGGCGCCGATCTCACCCTCGACCACGTGATCCCGCGCCACCGCGGCGGCCTCCACACGTGGGAGAACCTGGCGACCGCCTGCCGCGTCTGCAACCACCGAAAGGGCGGCCGCACCCCCGAAGAGGCCCGTTTCCGCCTCCTGCGATCGCCGTTCGAGCCTCGCAGCGACGTCTACTCGATCTTCACGCCGTTCCTCGCCGACGTCCGGAACGAGCCCTGGCGCGACTACCTCTTCCTCGGGAAGAATTGACGCGCCCGCCCGAACCCGCGCCGGCGGCCGACCCGACGCCCGAACCCGCGCCGGCGGCCGACCCGACGCCGGGAGAAGGCGTCCCGACCCCGGGAACCGTCGACCCGATCCCAGCCGGCGTTCGCGTCATCGGGCGCACGCTTCGCGACTCGGGGCACGAGGCGCACCTCGTGGGCGGTTGCGTCCGAGACCTCCTGCGCGGTGTCGAGCCCGTCGACTGGGACCTCGCCACCGACGCGCGGCCCGAACGGCTCCTCGAGCTCTTCCCGGGCGCCCTGTACGAGAACCGGTTCGGGACGGTCGCGATCCAGGTCGGCGACGATCCCGACGAGATCTACGAGGTCACCACGTACCGGCACGACGGCGCGTACACCGACCACCGCCGGCCGGACGGGGTCGTCTTCGGCGACCACCTGGACGACGACCTGGCCCGGCGCGACTTCACCGTCAACGCCATGGCGCTCGACCTCGGCGTGGGCGGCCTAGAGACCGGCGCGCCGGCCGGGGTCGAACCCGGCGTCGGGGCCGCCTGGGAACCCGGCGCGAATCGCGCCCCCGAATACCGCGTCGACCCCGCCGCGATCCACGACCCGTTCGGCGGGCGGGCCGATCTTGCCGCGGGGATCCTGCGGGCGGTCGGGGATCCCACGACCCGGTTCCGCGAGGATTCGCTGCGCATGCTCCGCGCCGTCCGATTCGCGGCGACGCTCGGCTTCACGGTCGAGGCGCAGACGCTCGCCGCGATCCGGGCGAACGCCGCGCTCGCGGGCTCCCTGTCGGGCGAGCGGGTGCTCGCCGAGCTGCTCACGCTTTTGGCGGCGCCGGTGCCGTCGGTCGGGCTCCGGCTCGCCCAGGAGACAGGCCTGCTGGCCCCGATCGCCCCCGAGCTCGCGCGCCAGCAGGGCGTGCCCCAGGACAAGGTGCCCGGCGAGGACCTCTGGGATCACACGTGCCGAACCGTCGATGCCGCCCGCCGGCCAGGCCCCGACGAGCCGCCGCTGCTCCGCCTGGCGGCGCTACTCCACGACATCGGCAAGCCCGCGACGTTCGCGGACGGCCATTTCGTCGGCCACGACGCGGTCGGCGCGTCGCTCACCGAGGCCTGGCTCACGGAGCTCCATGCGCCGCGTTTCCTGGCCGCGGACACGGCGAACCTGGTCCGCCACCACATGTTCACCTACGACCTGAGCTGGACCGACGCCGCCGTCCGACGCTTCATCCGGCGGTGCGGCGCGTCGGCGATCGAGGACCTGCTCGACCTCCGGGCTGCCGACAACATCGGAAGCGGGCTCGAGCCGGACGTCGACGGCCTCCAGACCCTTCGCGAGCGCTGCCGCGAGCAGCTCGCCGCACGGGTGGCGCTCGACCTGACCGGCCTCGCGGTCAACGGGGACGACCTGATGAAGACCCTCGAGATCACGCCCGGGCCGGCCGTGGGCGCGCTTCTCGATCGACTCCTCGAGTTGGTCGTGGCCGACCCGATGCTGAACGACCGTTCGCGACTGCTTACCGTCGCTCGAGAGATGAGCGCGGCGGACGCGGCAGGGCCGGCGGGTCGCATCCCGCCCGTGACCGAGCCGACGTGATCGAGCAGCTGCTGCGGGCGGAGAACGCCCTGTCGCTGGGACACCTTGACCAGGCCGAGCAGATCTACCAGCAGACGCTGGCACACGATCCGGTCAACGGGATCGCGCTGGTCGGGCTCTCGCGCGTTGCCCTCGAACGGGGCGATGAGCCAGCGTCGTTATCGCTCGCCCGGCGGGCCCTCTCGATCGACCCCGAGAACGCGCAGGCTGGCCGGATGGTCGACCGACTCGAGGAGGTCATCCACGAGCGGGGCGATGCCATTCCGCAGGAGGGCGCCGTAGCCCCGACGCCACCCGGGACGCCGCCTGACCGGACGCTGTCGCCCGCCGTCCCATCCAAACGGACCAGCTTCCTGCGTCGGCTCACCGGGAGATCCTGAGATGCGTGTGCTCGTCACCGGCGGGGCCGGCTACGTCGGTTCGATCTCCGTCGAGACGCTCGTCGCCGCCGGCCACGACGTCGTCGTGCTCGACGACCTCTCGAGAGGTCATCGCGACGCCCTCCTGGGCGGCGTCCGCCTGGTCGAGGGCAGCTACGGCGACCGCGCGATCGTCGCGGCGCTGCTGTCGGCCACGCCCGTCGACGCGGTCCTCGATTGCGCGGCTCGCTCGCTGGTCAGCGAATCCGTCGCCAACCCGGCGCTCTATGACCGCGAGAACGTGGCGGGAGGCGTCACGTTCCTCGAGGCGCTCCGCGAGGCCGGGGTCCGCCGCCTCGTCTTCAGCTCGACAGCGGCCGTCTACGGCACGCCGGCCAGCGTCCCGATCCGCGAGGACGCGGTCCTCGCCCCTATCAACCCGTACGGGGAGACAAAGCGGACGTTCGAGGGCGCCTTGCGCTGGTACGCCGACGCGTACGGATTGCGGAGTGTCAGCCTGCGCTACTTCAACGTGGCCGGCGCCTCCGGCCGAAACGGCGAGGTCCACGCGCCCGAGACGCACCTGATCCCGAACGTCCTCGCCGCGGCCGAGGGACGCACTGCGCTTACCGTCTTCGGCATCGATTACCCGACCCCGGACGGGACGTGCGTCCGCGACTACATCCACGTCGAGGACCTGGCGCGCGCGCACCTGCTCGCTCTCGGAGCCACCGCGCCGGACGATCCGAGGACCGCCGCGGACGGCTCCGGCGGCCGAGGCGATCGATCCGGGGCCGCCGCGCTCGCCCTCAACCTGGGAAACGGCGGCGGATTCAGCGTCCGCGA
>JBBQRX010000060.1:0-11203 GCA_038214375.1 Candidatus Limnocylindrales bacterium | reverse complement strand
ACCGCCGCGTCCCGGACCGAGCGGGCCGAGGGCGGACGGGCCTTGGCCGCGTAGTAGGACGACGGGGCGATCGCCAGCGTGCGGCAGATCGGCTCAACCCCGAACGTGGTGCGCTGCTCGTCGATGAAGCGCGTCATCGCGGGACCGGCGGTCGAGCTCCGCCCCGAAGAACACCGCGGCGCTCTTACCGGATCTCGTTGGCCCGTCGCAACTCGCGGTTTTCGCAGTCGAAGCCCTCGCCGAGGAAGCTGCCGGTGGCGACGATGATCGTGCCGCTGCCGGGCCGCATCATCACCAACTCGTCCATCACGAGACCGCGGGCCTTCTTGCCCATCCCGCCCTGCAGCACGAGCGGTTCCAGGCTCAAGCCGCGGAGATCCTCGACGATCCGCGCGACATGCGCGGTCCACTGGGACAGGACCAGGCAGTTGCGTCCCAGGCGCACCGCGGCGGCGATGTCGGCGCAGATCTGCCGGGTGCGGTCGTCATCCTCGACGACGCTTCGGAACACCGCCTGGATGCCCGATCCCGGGCCGTCGCCTTCGCTGGCCCCGGCAGGAGCCATGGCGGCGTGCTCCGTGGGATGGACCAGCAGCGCGCGCTCGAACTTCTCGGGGTCGAGCGCAGATGGGCCCATGCGATGCCGAATTGGGCCGCAGTACATCGTGATCAACCCCTCGAGGCCATCGCGCCGATACGGAGTCGCCGTCAGCCCGAGCCACGCAGGTGCCGCGATCTCCCGGACGGCCCGTTCGAATGTCGTCGCCGGCACGTGATGGCACTCGTCGACAACGATGAGCCCGTACCCCGCGGTCAACTCGGCGAGGTCGTCGCGTCGCGCCAGGGACTGGACCATCGCGATGTCGATGACCCCGCCGGGCCGGCGGCGTCCCGCGCCGATCATGCCGATCCGTTTGCGGTCGATCCCGAGATGGACGGAGAGACGATCCCGCCACTGGTCCACGAGTGGCTGGCGGTCGACGATCACGAGGGTGGGCACCGCTCGTCTCGCGATCACGCCGCAGGCGAGCACGGTCTTCCCGGCCCCGGGTGGCGCAACGAGGACGCCGAGTTCGTGACGGGACAGCCCGTCGAGTGCTTCGAGTTGGCCGGACGACAGCGTCGCCTCCAGACGGACATCGATTGGCGACAGAGGCGGACGCTGGTCCTGAACCACGAGCCGGCTTCCCGCCTCCGCGATCACGGCATCGGCGGGCTCGCGCAGCCCTCGCGGCAGGAGCAGGCGGTCGATGGTCTCGCCGTAGCAGCGCAGGAAGCGCGGCGTCTTCCACGTCGAGAGGCGAAGGCGCTCCTTCTCGTAGTAGGCGGGGTTGTGGATCGAGGCCAGGTGCTTGAGGGCGGCGAGGAGCGCGGGCGGCATCCCGATCCGATCGATCGACAGCATCGCTCCGGTCTCGGCCGCGATGGTCTCGGGCGGCTTCGGCGCTCCGGGCCTGCTCGGCGCACGGTAGGTCCGCTCCCCTGGACCGGCTGCGACCAGGCGGACGGATTCCGCGAAGGAGACAATCGCCTCGGGTGAGCTCCGGCCCAGCGATGAGAGGAACGCCCACTGGTCCGCGAAGGGTTCGAGCGTCGCCGGGTCAAGGAAGACCGTGGTGCCGCGCTTGCGGCAGGCACCTTGGAGCGGCAGCGCGATGAGGTTGCCGAACGACCCGCTGGGCACGAAGTCCTGGGCGGGGAAGAGACGGTCGTAGCTCGCGAGATCGAGTTCGGCCCTGATCGTCATGGCCTCCCGGAGGAGGTAGGCGCCGATCCGCCGAGCGGCTGCCGCCTGGACCGGGCCGCTGAAGAACATCCATGCGTGGGCGCCGTCGCCAGACCGCGAGCGCTCCAGGGCCACCGGGATTCCGGCCGCGCGCGCGGCATCGACGTAGGCAACGGCGTCGAGGACCCAGGACGGGCCGTCGAAGTCGCACGCGAGCAGCCGACAGGTATCGCCGCGCAGCAGCGGGTACAGGCCAACATGCACGCGACCGGTCAGATGTGCCTCGACGATCGCGTCGGTCACGGGTAGGTACGCACGATCTGGCCTCCGCGCGTTGGCGGGACCGCCCACGACGGCGGGGCTCCATCCGGACTTCCCGCTGCGAGCGTTCTCCCACCGGGCGGCGTACACGTCATCGCGCCCCGCGAACAACGACCGGAAGAGCGCGATCTTGGCCTCCGGCGACGAGTGGCCGTCCACGGGCGCCCGGTCGATGGCAACGACTGGATCGCGGAAGAGCGTGGGCTCCCACGGAGGCACCGGCGGTGGTTGGGCAGTCCCCGGTTCGGGCGCATCCCGGCCGAGCTGCGACCGTAGTCGCCGGTTCTCGGTTCGGAGGGCCTCCAGCTCGTGGCGCAACGCATCGATGCTCGAGGCGTCGCGCTCACCCATGGGCGGGGGGCCGCATCCCTGTCAGCTCTCGAGGCATGGGAGCAGCGCGTCGCGCAGCCAGTCGAGGGCGCTCGTCGGGTCCCAGGCGATCCCGGGCCGGAGGAGCGGGGGGACCTCCGCGAACGCGCCCGAGGAGGCCTTGCCCGCGAGGTTCCGTTCGAAGCTCGCGCGGCTCGGCACGGCGAGCCCAGCCTGCGCCATATAGACGCCGAAGAGCCGGACGATCTCCCGGGGCGCGATCGTCGCCCGCTCGCTGGCGTACCACAGGTCGAACAGGTCGCGGCCCTTGCGACGCTGGTACAGCGCACGGAACTTGGTCGCCAGGAGCTCGTCGAGCCCATAGGTCGGGATCGACACCGCGGCGGTCAGCGGGCGTGACATCACGGAGAAGGGCCGTTCGACCACGCTGCCGAAGTGCTCGTGGGTGTTGATCTCGATCTTGATCCGCCGGGTCTGACCGGTCGCCTCGGTGATGAACGCGAAGGTCAGCTTCGGGTGCTCGCCGATCTCCGACCGGCCCCGGCCGAGCCAGCCCAGAACCGTTCGCAGCCGATCGAGCGTCGGCCCGATCGTCTCCGGCTCCCGCTGCACGAGATCGATGTCCTCCGAGTACCGCGCGGCAGGAGCGAGATGCAGCTTGTGGAGCGCGGTCCCGCCCCGAAAGGCGAGGTGGTCGCGGAGGAACCCGTCGGCAAAGACGTCGCACATGGCGCGCGTGAGGAGGAGGTCCTGCTCGACGTCGTCTTCGTCGGCCCACGGCGCGTGGTCCGCGCGCCAGGCCAGGATCTCCCCGCGCGGTCGCATCAATCGGGCTCGATCGAGTCGTTGACGACGATCCGCCAGCGTGGATCGCGGATGCCGGCTCGGCCCGCTCCCGGCACGAGCGGCACCCAGCGCTCCGGGCGCCCCTCGATCCAGCGGTGGAGCGGGGCCGCGATGTCGGGGTCCTCGAGCCACTCGAGCAGGTAGCCGAGCCGCGCGACATCGGCCACCGCAGGTTCGGTCGCGAGGACGGGCCGAAAGCCAGCCGTGCGGAGGGCGGGTGCCAGGTCGCGCAGCACGGTGACGACGTTCCCCCACCCGCCCGCGCGCGTGCTGTAGCGGACAAGATCGAGGGCGGTGAGCTCCGCCGTCGCCATGCGGTACCGGCCCGGCGGCGCGTTGACCAGCTCGACCCGCGCCCGCTCGATGTTCCGATCGACGACGAACTCGATCCGGCTTCGGCCGACCTCGATCCGCCTGCGCTGGCGCCCGATGACGATCTGGACGACCTGTGCCGCCTGCGGGGACGCGCCGTGGTGGGCGGCCGCGGTCAGCAACCCGACGTAGTAGGCGAGGTTGAGGTAGTCCATCATCGGGTCGAGGAAGAGGCGCCAGGATGGCGCGCCGATGGCGCGGTCCTCGAGCGGGACGACGACGTGGAAGCCGCGGACCGGCGTGACGATCAGGCCCGCCGTCTCCGCCCGCGCGAGGGCGGCGTTCGTGCCCGCCGCGCTGACCGCGGACTGCTGGCCGCGCGCCTCTGCGGTCGTGAACGTGTACTGCCCACGTCCAGGTAGGCCGAGCATCCAGGTCCGCAAGTCGCCCATATGCTGGATCATACGCTCTTCGTTGGCTGCTGCATATGACCGCACTATCCATCGGAGGTCGCCGAGATACCGACGGGACGTGTCATCCGAGCCCGGTGCCGTGCTGACCTGGGTGCCCGGACGGGCTGGTCGCCGGGAGGACCGAGGCCGGTCAGAGGTCATGATCCGGCGCGCCGCGCCTGCGATTCCGGCGCAGTTATCGTCTCTCCGAGCGCAGTGGCCCAGGTCCCGGGCAGCGGCCCGGCTGTTTCGAGCGTGCTAGACTCCCGTTCGCTCAGTAAGCAGCTCTGACAGAGCACAAATGGCGTGGGGCTATAGCTCAGCTGGAAGAGCGTCTGAATGGCATTCAGAAGGTCGAGGGTTCGAATCCCTCTAGCTCCACCAACGCCCCGCTCACGCCGATAACCTGACCCCTCGCCGGGACCGGCGGGGGGTCTTGATTCATCAGAAGGGTCCAGACCGTGACGACGACAGGCGACAGCACGACCGCCGGTGACGGCACCGCCCGCGACGAGCGCGGCCGCATCGAGCGCTACGAACCCACCGCGATCGAGCCGAAATGGCAGGCGCGTTGGGCCGAGCTCCGCCTGCACGACACGGACCTGGCCGACACCAGCCGCCCGCGCTACTACCTGCTGACGATGTACCCGTACCCCTCGGGCGCGCTGCACATCGGCCACTGGTACATCGTGACCCCCACGGACGCGATCGCCCGCTACCGGCGGATGCACGGCGACAACGTGTTCCTGCCGATCGGGTTCGACGCCTTCGGGCTGCCGGCCGAGAACGCGGCGATCAAGAACAACATCAACCCGCGCGACTGGACCATGGCAAACATGGACAACATGCGCCGGCAGTTCCGGAGCATGGGCGCCACCTTCGCGTGGGACAACGAGGTCGTCACCTGCGACCCGGAGTACTACCGCTGGAACCAGTGGCTGTTCACGCAGTTCCTGGCGCGCGGCCTGGCGTATCGCTCCGTGTCGCCCGTGGACTGGTGCCCCAACGACGGCACGCTCGCCCGCGAGCAGGTGGAGGGCGTCGACCGGCGCTGCTGGCGCTGCGGCGCGAAGGTGGAGAAGCGCGAGCTGCCGCAGTGGTACCTGCGGACGACCGACTACGCGGACGAGCTGCTCAACTTCGACGCGATCGACTGGCCCGAGCCGATCCGGATCATGCAGACGAACTGGATCGGGCGGTCGTCCGGCGCGGAGGTCGTGTTCGAGACGGCGCCGGCGGACCACCACGCCGGCGGCGAGCCCCTGAAGGTGTTCACGACCCGGCCGGACACGCTGTTCGGCGCGACGTTCATGGTCCTGGCCCCGGAGCACCCGTTGGTCGCCGCGCTGACGGCGCCGGACCGGCGTGACGAGGTCGAGGCGTACGTGGCGGCCGCGTCCGCGAAGACGGAGATCGACCGGCTGTCCGCCGACCGCGAGAAGACCGGCGTGGCGCTGGGCGCCGACGCGATGAACCCCGTCAACGGCGAGCGCATCCCGCTCTTCGTCGCGGACTACGTGCTGGGCGGCTACGGCACCGGCGCGATCATGGCCGTCCCGGCCCACGACGAGCGCGACTTCGCCTTCGCCCGCAGGTACGGGCTCCCGATCGTCAAGGTCGTGATGCCCAAGGACGCGGACCCGGACGAGGAGCTGGTCGAGGCCTTCACGGCGCACACCGTGGACGAGGTCATGGTCAACTCCGGCAAGTTCGGCGGCCGGCCGGCGGCGGACGCCTGGCACGAGATCGTGGGCTGGCTGCGCGAGCAGGGCAAGGGCGACAACGCCGTCACCTACCGCCTGCGCGACTGGCTGATCAGCCGGCAGCGCTACTGGGGCACGCCGATCCCGGTCATCCACTGCCCGGACTGCGGCCCCGTCGCCGTCCCGGAGTCGGACCTGCCGGTCCTGCTGCCGGACGACGTCGACTACAAGGGCAGCGGCGACAATCCGCTGACCCGCGACGAGGCGTTCCTGGCCGTGGACTGCCCGCAGTGCGGCAAGCCGGCCCGCCGCGAGACGGACACGATGGACACGTTCATGGACTCGTCGTGGTACTGGTTCCGCTACCTGGCGCCCCACGGGGCTGACGGCCCGGTGGACCCGGACCTGGTGCGCGCATGGACGCCGGTCGACCAGTACACGGGCGGCGCCGAGCACGCGGTGATGCACCTGCTCTACAGCCGGTTCTTCACCAAGGCGATGCGGGACCTGGGCCTGGTCCATGAGAACGAGCCCTTCCGCCGCCTGTTCAACCAGGGCCAGATCCTGGGCGCGGACGGCGAGCGGATGAGCAAGTCCCGCGGCAACGTCCAGGACCCGGACGAGCTGGTCGCCCGCTACGGCGCCGACGCCGTCCGCCTGTACCTGATGTTCATGGGCCCCTGGGACCAGGGCGGGCCGTGGAACCCGTCGGGCATCGGCGGGGTGTCCAAGTTCCTGGGGCGCATCTGGTCGATCGTCCTGGATCCGCACGGCCGCGAGCCCTCCGACCAGACCGGCGGCGAGTTGCCGGCCGGCGAGACCGAGGCCGAGGCGCGGGACCGGATGCGGGCGGGCGCCCACCGGACACTGCGCGACGTGACCGCGGACTACGAGGCGTTCCACTGGAACACGATGGTCGCCAAGCTGATGGAGTTGTCGAACCTGCTGTTCCGCTACCGCGGCACGTCCGTCGCCGGGCTGCCCGAGTGGGACGAGGCCGTCCGCCTGATGCTGCTGATGCTTGCCCCGGCCGCCCCGCACCTGACCGAGGAGCTGTGGTCGCGCCTGGCGGAGTCCCGGGGCGAGGCGTGGACGTCGATCCACGTCGAGCGCTGGCCGGAGGTGGACGAGACGGCGGTGGTCGAGGCCACGCGCGAGGTCCCGATCCAGGTGAACGGCAAGCTCCGTGACAAGGTCACGGTGCCCGCCGGGATCAGCGAGCTCGAGCTGGAGCAGATCGTGCTGTCCCGCGACAAGGTCGTGGCGGCGCTGGACGGCCGCGAGCCCGCGCGGATCATCAACGCGGGCGGCCGCCTGGTCAACATCGTCCTGCGGGGATAGGCCCGGCGCGGGCCCGGCCCTCGTTCCCGTCGCCCATTCCGGGGAGACTGGTAGCTGCTGCCGGAGTCCGGTTCCGCGCCAGCGATGCACCCGGGGATTGGCTGGTGCCGGTTTCGACGACCATGGCAGCGTTCGGCGGCGTTCGGCCGGTCGGTCAGCGCCGAGGAGTCCCCCGGAGAATGGCCGGCGGGATGCCGGACGAGTCAGCCCCCTTGCCGAGGTCAGTCCGCAGCGAGGCTCGCGCCCGTGAGAGCCGGCTGGCGACCGTGCCCTCCGGCACCGACAGCAGCACGGCGATCTCCCGCTGCGTGGGGCCGTCGATCACATTCGCGAGGAGTTCCGCCCGGGCGCGCGGCTCCGCGCGATCCGACGAGCCGAGGCGCCGCGCCCTGATCGTGCCGCCCGAGCTCAGGCGATCTCCACGTCCGTGTGGGAGAAGTCACCGCCCTTGAAGAGGAGCGGCTCACCATTCGCCTTGGCCAGGGCGTACGCGAAGCAGTCGCCGAAGTTGAGCCCCGTCGGATGGCCGCGGCCCTTGCCGAAGTCGCGATACGCCTCACGGGCGATCCCGGCCTGGAACGCGGTCACCGGCTCGATCACGATCTTGGCTGTCGCGATGAGGTCATCGAAGAGCCGGCTGGCCACTGGCTCGCCGGCTCCGTCGATCACGGCCCCGATCTCGACGTACGTTGCGGCCGACATCCTGCGCACGGCCGCCGCTTCGATCGCCGCAGCGAACTTGGGAGCCTCCGGCTCCTGCCGAAGGATTGCGATGATCGCCGACGTGTCGATGATCACCGTGGCAGCCCGCGATCGTCATACAGGAGGTCGCCATGCTCGACCGACCCGGATGGTTCCGGCAGGAGTTCTGCGCACCGGCGGCCAATCACGAGCAGGCGGTCGGCCAGATGGGGAGACCTGCTCAGTCGAAGCCGCTCCAGGCGCTCCCGAAGCGACTCCGTCACCGCGTCCGTCAACGACTCCCCCGTCAACGCGGAGACCTGACGGGCCAGTTCGTGCGCCTCGGGATTCTTGATGTTCAGGCTCATGGTGGAATTCTACCATGCGACACTCGCCTTCTACCTCGCCCGAGGCGCCGCATGGCTTTGCCCGGCGCGGGTACTGGGCTACACGTCGGATCCGACGCTCAGGAGGAAGTCGACGAGCCCGGCGAAGAACACAGCTTGGTCGTCGTACAGCGCACAGTGGCTCCCGTTGGGGCAGTAGAGGTAGCGGCCCCTGGGCAGGAGGCCGGCCATCATCTCCATGTAGGCCGGGTCCATCGTGTCGTGGCGGGCGCCGATCACGAGCGTCGGCACCCCGATGCGCCAGAGGTCGCCGGTCCGGTCCCAGTCGAGCAGCTTGCCGCTCAGGCCCAGCTCGCTCGGTCCCTGCATCGAGACGTAGATGTCCTGGTTGATCCTGGCGAACATCCGGACGACGGGCTCCGGCCACCGGTCGGCCGGCATGCGCAGCACGTGCTCCACGTAGTGGTGCTCCATGAGCAACTGCATGTAGCGCGGATCCGCGGTGGCGCCGCACGCTTCCAGACCCTTGATCTCGGCCAGCGCGGCCTGGTCCATCGCCGGCATGAGCACGTTCTCGGCGTAGGCGTTGTAGGCGCGGCAGCTCGACATCATGTTCGAGATGACGAGGCCCTTGAGCGCCTCCCCGTGACGCAGGGCGTACTCCATCGCGAGGATGCCGCCCCAACTCTGCCCGAAGAGCACGAAGTTCGTGCGATCGAGGCCGAGGGCGATCCGGACCTGCTCCACCTCGTCGACGAACCGGTCGAGCTCCCACAGGTCGGGGTCGTCGGGCTGGTCGCTGTAGGCCGAGCCCAGCTGGTCGTAGTAGTAGTACTCGATGCCCGCGGGGGGCAGGTAGCTGTCAAAGGCCTCGAAGCCCTCGTGCGTGGCGCCGGGGCCGCCGTGAAGCAGGAGCACCTTCACGCTCGGGTTGTTGCCGACGCGCTTGGTCCACACCCTGAAGTTGCCCTTGGGCGTCGTGATCGGGATCATCGCCACCCCGCCAGTCAGCCGGTCGGGCCGGCCCGAGGAGTCGAGGTAGGGGTCCCTGGTGGGCATGGCAGCCATTCCCTTCGAGCTGTTCCCGATGGACTCCGATTGTGGCACCGGCCGGGAGCGAAGCGCGAGGCCGGGGTGGCGAGGCCGTGGCACGACCTAGACTGGCCCGCATGCACCGCGAGGACGTTCGCTTGCAGCTCAGGTCCGCCGTGATCGCCCCGATCGTGCTTCCCCCCGGACTCGCGGCAAGTCGGGATGCCGGTGATCGGATGGCGGCTCGCGGCGTCCCTCCGCACGTCACCTCTTCCCGTTCCTGCCGGTCAAGGCTCTGACCGCGCCGGTTCGCTCGGCTCTTGCGCGTCTCGCTGCGGCGCACCGTCCCTTCGTCGCGCGCCTCGGTCGAGTTGAGCGCCGTGATCGGATGGTGTGGTTGGTGCCCACCGATCAGGTGCCGTTCCTTCGCCTCACGGCATCCGTGGCCGCGCTGTGGCCCGACCACCCACCGTACGAAGCGGCTCACGACGAGCTGATCGCCCACCTCACCCTCATCGAGACGGCCGATGCCCGGGCCCGCGACAAGGCATCGGCCGCCGCGACGGAGACCGGCCCGTTCGCCGTCAAGGTCGGCGCGATGACCGTGATCCCGAGAACGCCTCGGACGACTGGTACACGCGATGGCGATTGCCGTTCGGCTTCGCGTTCCTCGACGCAGCGACACCGTCTAGACTGCGCTCATGACTGAGATCAAGATCGGCGCGCTCTGCTGGAACCAGTACACCGACTGGCCGTCCCTGCTCCAGGCCGGGATCCGGGCCGAGACCCTGGGCTACGACACGCTGTGGACCTGGGACCACGTCTACCCGATCGTCGGTGACTCCAACGGGCCCAACTTCGAGGGCTGGCTGACGATCACGGCCTGGGCGCAGGCGACGAAGCGGATCCACATCGGCCTCATGGTCGGCGCGAACACGTTCCGGGCGCCCACGCTCACGGCGAAGATGGCGACCACGCTTGACCACATCAGCAACGGGCGAGCGATCCTCGGCATCGGCGGGGCGTGGTTCGAGGAGGAGCACCAGGACTTCGGGCTGGACTTCGGGTCCGGGTTTCCGGAGCGCCTCCGCTGGCTGGGCGAGGCGCTGCCCGTGATGCGCGGCATGCTGGACGGCCAGGAGCCCACGGCGCGCGGCGACCACTACCACGGCCAGGACACGCGCAACCTGCCGGGGCCGATCCAGGAGCACCTGCCGATCGTGATCGGAGGCGGCGGCGAACAGGTCACGCTCAAGCTGGTGGCGCAGTACGGCGACATGAACAACATCGGCGGCACGATCGAGACGATGCGCCACAAGGAGGAGGCCCTCCTCCGCCACTGCGAGACCGTGGGGCGCGACCCGTCGACGATCGAACGGTCCACGGGCATCGGGACGGTGTTCATCCGCGACGACCGCGCCGAGGCCGAGCGACTGTTCCACGCCGCGTTCGAGCGCAACCGGATCGCGGAGCACTGGGAGAACCAGCCCGTTGGCACGGTGGACGACGTGGTCGAGCGCCTCGCGCCGTACGTGGAGCTGGGCTATCACCACCTGATCGTCGGCGTACCCGCGACCTACGACGAGGAGTCGATGACGCGCTTCGCGAACGAGGTCCGGCCCCGGCTCGCGGCGCTTTAGGCGGTCGCCACTTCTTCGTCATCTGCCGGGGCTGATCCGGTGGCGTTGCCGGCCGCCTCCCGCTGCTTCGCGCGGTAGCGGCGCACCTTCGCCACGTTTCCGCACGAGGTCATGTCGCACCAGCGGCGGCGGCCGCCGCGCGAGGTGTCCTGGAACACCCAGCGGCACTCGTCGTTCGCGCAGATGCGGAAGTGGTCCGTCGTCCCCGACGCCACGGCGGACGCCGCGTGCTCCGCAGCCTCGCGCATCGAGGGTGCCGCCAGCTGAGCAGGTCAGGTCCACCCCTTCTCGTCGCCCGACGATCGAGATCGAGATAAGTCGCCGATAAGCGGGCGCCGCTAAGGTGCCCCCAAGGACCGCCAGCCCGTCGGACGTGCCCCCGCCGGGCTGGCGGTCCCGTCAATCGCCCGCCCCTGCCCGCCCTGGAGCTGCCCACCGTGGAGCCCTCGAGCGCGCCGTGGCGCGTGGTCGA
>JBBQRX010000059.1:0-11475 GCA_038214375.1 Candidatus Limnocylindrales bacterium | reverse complement strand
CGGGTCGAGCACGACGAGGTCCGGCTTGAACTGATCCAGCTGACGCTGGATCCGCAAGAGGTGCGTCTCGAGCCCCCACGCGCTCGGACGCGTGCTGACGATCGACAGGGACCCCGCGCGCAGCCACGGATCCAGGTCGATGCCGATCGACCGCATGTTGCGGACGATCTGGGAGCTCGCCTCCTCGAACGCGAGGAAGAGCGCGCGCTCGCCACGTTTGCAGGCGGCCACCGCGAACGTGGCCGCGAGGCTCGTCTTGCCGCCCCCGGGGCTGCCCGACAGGAGCACGCTCGAATCGCGGAAGACACCACCACCGAGCAGCGTGTCGAGCCGCTCGATGCCGCTGCCGACCCGCTCGCTCGATGCCTCGTAGTCGAGCTTGACGGACGTGATCGGCAGCACCGAGATCCCGGCAGAATCGATCAGGAATGGGTACGGGTCCACGCCGTGTGGCGAGCCGCGGTACTTGATGACGCGCAGGCGCCGGGTGGCGTACACGTCCCGCACCTCGTGGTCGAGCAGGATCACGCAGTCCGCGACAAACTCCTCGATCCCGTGGCGGGTCAGGGTGGTCGTGCCACGTTCCGCCGTCACGATCGAGGTGATGCCCTGCGCCTTCAGCCACGCGAACAGGCGATGCAGCTCCGAGCGGACCAGCTGCGGGTTTCCAAGGCCGGCGAAGAGCACCTCGATCGTGTCGATCGCCACGCGTTTGGCACCGACGGCATCGATCGCGGACTTGAGCCGGATGAAGAGACCCTCGAGGTCGTACGCCCCCGTCGCGTCGATCAGGCTCCTGTCCACCTCGATGTGATCGATGCGGAGCCGGTTCGCCTGCTGCAGGTCAGCGAGGTTCACGCCGAAGCCCGCGAAGTTCGCCGCGATGTCCGCTTCGGATTCCTCGAACGCGACGAACACCCCAGGTTCGTCGAAGGTCAGAATCCCGCGGACCAGGAACTCGACGGCGAGGACGGTCTTGCCGCAACCGGCAGCCCCGCACACCAGCGTGGAGCGTCCGCGTGGGATGCCGCCATCAAGGATCTCGTCCAGGCCGCCGATCCCCGTGGGACACTTGGGCAGACGGGTCGTGGGCGACCCGACAGGCGACGGTCCCGTGACGGAGACCGAAGGCGTGATGCTCTGCCCCGCTGTTCGCTTGGTCGTCATTCCGCTGCCTGTCGCAGGACGCGGCACGGGGGGTCGCACCGCAAGCAGGCGCCTTTCCACTCGCTACGATACCACCTCGAGCTCCCGCAACCCTCCCCGGCGCAGCCTGCACCGCCAGGTCGTGGTGGCTGTCCTCGCGCTGCTGGATGAAGGGGACGACGGTGCCGCCGCAGCAGCGCCGGTCCGGGTTCCGCGCCTCGCTCGGCGTGATCACCGACATGTGGCTGCGCGGCAGCGGCCCACGGGTGCCTCTGCCGGGAACCACCTGGCCCAAGTTCCCCTCGCGCGGCGATCGCCACGACGTCGGAGCGTGCGAGTACCTTCTCAACGAACTCGCGAGCCGCGCCCGGGATCGAAGTGCCCGCGACGAGACTCCTCCGTCTTGCTGGCGAACACCGCACGTTCGCCGCTCGCCGGTTCGATCGTGTCGGTCTCGAGCGCCGCCTCTGTGCATCGGCGATGACGCTGACCGGCAAGCAGGATCACGATGAGGCGAGCTACCTGGATGTGGCCCTGGAGAGCCCAATCGGATGAGAGGAGTCTTCCCCGCCGCGGCTCCGTGGTCCAGGCGAGGCGCTACGCGTGCTCCCTGAGCACCTCGACCCTGACGACCATCGTCGGCCAGCGGGCGTCGGTCGTGATGATGCGGTCCGCCTCGAGCACCGTGGCGGTTGCCACCACGAGGGCGTCCGGCAGGCGAAGCGCGGGTCCGTGCGAGGCGCGAAGCGACGCGGCCGCCGCACCAATGGCGCGAGTTGCCGGCTCGACGCGGGCGGGCAGGGCATCGATAAACCGGTCCACGGTAGCCACGGCGATCGATCCGCTGCGGCTCGGGGCGACAAGGCACTCAGCGTAGGCGGACACCGGGATGACGAGCTCGTCGCCCCGGTCTCGCGCATGGGTCAGCGCCGTCGCCGCGGCGGCGTGGTGGGCGTCGCCCGCGTCGAGGACCGCGATGACGACTCCCGCTTCGAGGACGGTCAGTCCCATTCGTCACGGAGCCCATCGAGCTCGCCGGGGCCGTACACGTCGGTCAACGCGCCTGCGAACTGGGCGACGGGATCAACGTCGCGGATCAGCAGGACCTCGCCCGGGCCACGGACCTCGGCCCGCAGGGTGTCACCGGTCCGGATCCCGGCCCGCTGCAGGGCATCGACGGGAATGGTGACCTGGTGCTTCGCGCTGACGCGGGTGTAGCCGCGTCTTCGATTCTTGACTCCTGGTGCCATGAGTCAAGCATAGAGCTGTCGACCAGGCCCGGCAACGGGCAGCCTGCTCCGGGGCAGCTGGTTGGACCCGACCCGTCACACAGGCACCATTCGCTGGGAGTTCTGGCCCGAATAGGCTCAGGCGTCGGCGGCCCTGCGCAGGCGCTCGAGCTCGCGCCGCAGGCGCTTGCTCGGCCGGCCCTCCCCACGTACGAGCGTGATCGCTGGCCTGGCCTCCGGCACGACGGGCGGGCTGTGGTCCACGTAGCAGGTCGCGGCAACGGCGGCCCCGACACGCGACTCGATCGGCCGTACGACCTCGACGATGCGCATGCGATCGGCGATGAGGGCCTCCACCCCATCACCGACGCGAACCTTCGTCGACGGCTTGGCCGCAAATCCGTTCACGAGGACGTGGCCGCCCTCGCACAACCGCGTCGCAAGCGGGCGGGTCTTCACGAGGCGCACCGCGCACAGCCAGCGGTCGATGCGCGTCTCCTCGTTCTCGCCGGGATCAGTCACGGTTCTAGGATCGCACGGGCGAGAAGGCGTCGCGGCGGTACCGCCTTACCGCTCTCGGCCGACAGGGACACGGTTACATGGGCGGCAACCATGCAGCGACTCGATATCGAGGAAGCGGCCGCGCGTGTGACGATCGGTGGCGCCAGACTCATTGCCGACGAGGTCCGCAACTATGTCCGCGACCTGCCTCCTCTGTGGCAGGATGCTGATCCTGCGGGCCGGAAGTCGCTGGCCGCAAACCTGTTCGCCACGTTCGAGGCGGAGGGCTCTACGCAGGATCCGATGGACCTGGACGCCCAGTGCCCTTGCGGTGGGCCTGGGGAGTCTCGTGCCCGGCGAGATCATCCCGCCGGCCGATGAGTGGGTTGTAGTCGGGGCGAGAGGGCTAGCGACGACGATTTCGGTGCGTAGTGGCGGCGCGGGTTGAGCGCCGGCGATCCCGGCAAGCGCGGACCCACCGACCTCCCCTATCGCGCCACCCAGCGCTCGGCAGACTCGAGCAGGAACCGCTCAAGGCCGATACCGTCGCCCCCCACTAGGAGAGGTCGGATCGCGCCGAGACCGGCGAACGTGGCAATAAACGCAGCGATGCCGGGCTGCGAGGCGCTCGCCCGCCCGCTCTTGACCTCGATCGCGGCAAGACCGCCGGCTCCCGACAGCACGAAGTCGACCTCGCGGTCCCCCTCGCGCCACCACGACAGCTCGAGATCGCCAGTCGCCGCGGCGTTGGCAAGGTGCGCGCCGACCGCGGACTCCACCAGGCGCCCCCAGGCTTCGCCGTCAGCCCGCGTGTCGGCGAACGAGCGCCCCGACTGCGCCGTCGCAAGCGCCGTGTTGAGGACCTGGAGCTTCGGGCTCGACGCCCGCCGGCGGATGACGTTGCCCGAGAACTTGGGCAGACCCGTGAGCAGACCGGCACCCGCGAGCAGCTCGAGGTAATGGGCGAGGGTCGTCGTGTTCCCGGCGTCGTGGAGCTGGCCCAGCATCTTCGTGTAGCTGAGCTCCTGCCCGCTGTACCGGCAGCCAAGCTCGAACAGGCGTCGCAGGAGGGCCGGCTTGTCCACGCGCGTGAGGAGGAGCACGTCGCGGCTGATCGTGGTCTCGACGAGCGCATCGAGGACGTACCGACGCCAGCGTGCCTCGTCGCCGCTGAGCGGCGCCGCCCCGGGATACCCGCCGAAGAAGACGTACTCGTCGAGGGTGGTCCCGAAGGCGGCCCGCATCTCCGCGAGCGACCAGTGCGGGACGCGGATGACCTCGAACCGACCGGCGAGGCTCTCGGACGGCCCCTGCTCGACGAGCAGCGGCGCCGATCCCAGCAGGACCACCCTGAGCGGCAGGCCGGCACGGGTGTCCTCGTCCCACAGGCGCTTGACCGACTCCGACCAGCCGGCGGCCTTCTGGACCTCGTCGATCACGAGCACCGCGCCGGCCGGGCCGGTTTCGAGCCGCGCCGCCTCCCACTGCGCCGCGATCCACTCCGGGCCGCGGAGTGCCGGCTCGTCGGCGCTCACGACGCGGACCGGGAGCGGGGAATCCTTGACCGCCTGGGCAACGAGCGTCGACTTGCCCACCTGCCGTGGCCCTGCGATCACCTGGATGAACCGCCGGGGCTCGGCGAGGCGGCGGGCCAGCTCGGCCGCCTGCGGTCGGCGGTACGGAGACATAAGATCAAGACTACTCATCATGTTGAGTAGTCTTGCTCAGGACCGCGCGGAGTGCAAGACGCCGAGCATGCTCGCGACGCCGCCGGCGCCCAAGCTGGGCCCGATGGCGGCCGCGGCGTGGCACCGACTGCTCTTGGGTGTCGCCGTGGTCAATGAGTTCGACGCGCTGGTCGAGGCCGTCGACGCTGATCCGTTCGCGGTCGCGAATGCGTTGGCCGCGGCTGCAGCCTCGGTACCCGAGAGCGCGACCGCGGACGTCGTCCGCATGTCGGTCGTGTCGATGACCGAAAGTACGCCGCCGGTGGATGTCGCGACTCAATATCGAGGCGAGACGGGTAGCCCCGCCACCAACGACCTTCCGATCACCATGCGCCTCGCCGAGCCCCAGGAGCCCTTCGAGCTGGTCCGGAGCGCATGACGCGCCGGCCTTGCCTACCCGCCGCGCGTTCTACGGACCGTGAGTCGTCGCGGTCGCCGCGGTGCTGGAAGCCGGATTGCGCTTGACCTGAAGATGAACACCTCCGCACCGCAGGCCGCCGCGACGTCGCCGGGTTGGTGAACTCTCCGGAATGTCGAACGCTGGCTGGACCAGTCGACTCTCAGTGGGGGCGAAGGGGCCGGGGGCACCTTGACGCCAACCCCTTGCCCATGTCCGGCTCATCGGCGGTCGATACATGTCATGCGCTGCGGCCCATTAGAGCGGACGCGAGGATCCGCGGGGCGCTTGGTCATGCGCGGTCCAAGGCAAGGGCGACGACAACGGCGCACCTGGTGTGGATCCTTGCTGCGCGACTGCCCGGGGCCGACTCCCGCGGAAACACGTCCTCCTTTGGCTCTTGGGCCGCAAGCCCCTGGCTGACGGAGGCACGACGTCGGCCCAAGGCGGCAGTTCCAGCAGCTGACGACGGCTCGACTGCGTCGGCACCGCGTCCCTGCCGGGCTGATTCCCGAAACGAGGCGCGGTGCCCGTGCGGAGAACGGCGCGGACCGCGTTCGCCCCCGGTGCCCTCGCTCCAGTTCGGCTACGTCTGGTACGCAAGCGTCCACACCCTCGAGCTGCTGCAGGGCCTGCTCGGGACCGGGTTCGAGCTCGCCAGCCAGATCCTCTTGGGCAATGGCCTCCTTCGGTCGGCCGCTCCTGGTACCACTGGGCGCACGAGCCGTGCGTCGTGGTCCGCCGGCCCGGCGTCCCGAACCTGTTCATCGGCGAGCGGAACCAGGCGACGATCTGGCGAGCCCATCACCCAAGCGGATCGGGGGCGCCTCTCGGAAGATGCAGCCGGCCGACAACCCGGCGGAGGTCGTCGAGACGTGTCGCGGCCATGTCCCAGACGAGCCGGTCGTCGACCCCAGCGTACCCGTGGGCGGGGATGTTCCGGAAGGCGATCACGCGCCGGTAGTCCGCGATTCCCTCCACGAGCTCCGGGGCGAGCCTTGCGAGCTGGTTGAGTGCCTCGCCGATGATCTCGAACTGCCGCTCCACGGCAGCCCGCACCATCGGGTTCTCAGGTAGGCGTCGAAGTCCAGGCCTGCAGTGAACTCCTCGATCAAGCGGGATGCCTGCCGGATGTCGTAGAGATAGGCCCGCTCGTCACGCGGCATACAGAAGCATCCTCGTCCGCTCGACGTCGGCCTTCACGTACGGGCTGCGGAGCGCCGAGGTCGCGACGAGGTCGATCTCGCGGCCGAGGGAGTGCCTCGAGCGCCTCACGGAGACCAAAGTAGGCGTCCGCGTACCCGCCCTCGGGCAGCGGCTCGAACTCGACGAGGAGATCGACGTCGCTGCGACCCGGGTCGAAGTCCTCGCGCGCGGCCGATCCGAACACGAACAGGCTCCGGACGTGGTGCTCGCGGCAGAGGTCGGCCAGCGCATCGCGGTGATCGGTGATGAACGGGCTCATGGGCAGCTCCTCGGTTGAAGAGTACCCGAGCAGCGCCCGGCCGCTGGAGAGACTCACGGCGCAGATGGCATGACACCATCGGGGTTCGCCGATCCTCTCGCCGGTGCACGCCGTCGGCAAGAGAAGAGCCGGACCACGACGGGGCCGGCGTCGTCCGCGTGAAAGAAGGTCAGGTTGGTCGGGGCGAGAGGGATTGTCCCGCCACCACCGACCTTCACATCACGAGTCCGAGGCCGGTCGCACGCTCGCCAAGACCCGGGACGTGCCGGCCTGGCAGCGGGAGATGGCCCAACTCGACGCCGAAGAGTAGGCCGCTCGCGAACCATTCGAGGCAGGGTGCCTCTCGTCGGGCGAGGTCGTGGACTACCTGCGCTCGCTGCCAGCATTCTGGTCCGAAGCTGGGCCCGATGCCCGCCAGGTGCTCGCCACGGCGATCTTCGCGCGCACCGACGTCACGGGGTTCGAACGGCTGGAGTACGAGCTGACACCCGACGCGATCGAACTCGGCCTGGATGCCGCCCTACCAGCCGTGTTCGAGCTCAGCTGCACGATTGCTGAGTTTGGTCGGGGCGAGAGGGCCTGCCCCGACAAACCGGGTCGTCCTGACCTACACGTCAAGCGCGGCGAGAAGCTCGGCCGGGGTTCGCACGGGCACCGCGGGCGCCAGCGAGGTGAGGTGGACGTCACCCGAGACGATCACGGCTCGCTCGGCGGCGGCGAGGGCGATCAGGTAGTCGTCGCCGGGATCCTTCGAGCGAACGGCTGGCGCCTCGGCTGGGTCCGCCCGACCTCCGCCGAGCGCCCGAGCCATGCGACGTAGGCGTCTGCATCAGTGGCCGAGACGAGGCGGAAGAGCTTCGGATAGGCGAGCGCCCGCCGGACCTCCGCCAGCAGCAGGGGCGAGACGACGAGTTCGAAGGCGCCAGCCTGCCAGGCGAGCACCAGCCGGGCGGGCGTGCCGCGCGGTGACAGGGCGGCCGAGATCAGGACGTTCGCGTCGAGGACCGCGCGCACGGGCGTCAGGCGCGCGTGCGGTGCTGGGCCTCGGTGGCCAGCGCGAGAGCCTCGTCCTCACCCAGGTCGTTCGTGGCCCACAGCCGGTCGAGCAGGTCGAGGCCCAGGTCCCGGCGCAGGGCATCCTCGATCACGTCGCTGTCGCCCTTGCCCAGGCGGGCTGCGCGGACCTTGACCACACGCAGGACCTCGGGATCGATCGTGAGCGTCGTCCGCACCTTCGTCATGTCGGCATCATAGCATCACGATGCCGGGCGACGACCGGTGGAGCCCAAGAATCCCGGAACCGGAACCAATGGGCGGGACGCGCCACGGACCGTGAGGTTGGTCGTGGTCGCGGCGGTCCTGGTGGCCGGGTCGGAGGCAGCCGCGCACTGCCTGGACGTGTCACGCTCGACCGTGAAGCACCACCTGGCGATGCACGGTCCAAGGTCGGCGCGCAGACGACGGCGCAGCTCGTGTGCATCCCTGGCCCCGCGCCTGCCCGAGCCAGATGACGTGGCCCCAGCGGCCGGATAGGCCACAGTTTCGGCCGCTCGGCGTTTCGCGGAACCGATCGTCAGGTCCGCACGTCCGGGTAGTCTTGCGACAGCATCGGTATCGCCTCATCGCGAGAGACGACATGGCTCGCATCGGTATCCTCGCGCTGCTCATCGCCTCTCTGCTCGGGGCATGTTCCTTCCCGTCCGCAGGCGCCACCGTGTCCCCCTCCGTGGCCGTCAGCGCCCCGCCTTCCGCGGCCGTCTCGCCCCCGCCGTCGGTCGCCGCGTTCCCGTCGGAGGTCGCCGGCCTGCGGGTGATGAGCGTTGCCGATGCTGTCGACCGGCTGCAGTCGGGCAAGCTCGACGGTCAGGCCGTCGCGGTCGCCGGTTACTACGACCAGTTCACCTCGTCCTGCCCGTACCCGGGGCGGTACATCGGTCCGCTCGAGAGCTGGTGCCGGTTCGTGGCCTTCACCGACACCCGCGCCAGCGCCCAGCTATGCCAGCCGGACGGTGCCAACGGCATGAGCTGCCGCCAGCCATCCGGAACGAGTTTGGGGCCCTTCTTCATGAGCGAGACGAGCGGGGACGCAATGTCGTGGCTGGCTGGGGGCGCGACCGGCGAGCCGGCCGCCCTGGTGGTCATCGGGCACGCGGGCGACGCTCGGCAATGGCAGTGCACCGCCGCGACCCAGGCCGAGTGCGCGAAGGCCTTCGTCATCGACCGGATCGCCTGGGCGGAGGGCCACGACGTCCCGCCGACGGTTCCGCAGACCGGCGACCAGCAGACGGGCAAGGTGATCACGCCCAGGATGACGCTCGCGCAGGTCACGGCGGCCGCCGGGCTCGGTGATGACCTCCTGACCGGGGCGGCGTTCAGGAAGGGCGACATCGCCACCATCGACCCGCGCTGGAACTTCGCCGGTGACGATATCGTGTGGCTGGTGCGGTCGCTCGGACAGGGCGGCGGATCGGGGGCAGGTGAGTCACGCCCGGAGACCGTCTGGCTCGTCGACGACGCCACCGGGCGTAGCGTCGACAACCATCCGCTCGTGCTGGACTCGGACTACCTGCCGGCACGGTTGTGGCAGATGGCCACGGTCCACGGGGTCGAGTGCTGCGCGGGCAACCTCCTCGCCTTCTTCCGGGTCGCGTCCGGCGACGGCGCGGTGATCTCCGAGGGCATGGTGCCCGGCGGCTTGTCGGGCGGATCGGGCTACACGACCTACGGTGGCGGGTACGGCTCGGGACCGCTCGCCCTACCCGCCGGCGGTTACTCGATCACCGCGTGGCTGGCAACCTACGACGCTGGCGTGACGGGCACGCCGCGCGACGAGTGCTCCACCAAGGTCACCCTCCGGTCGCTCGACGACGTCGCTCTCAACGCCGACTTCCCTCCCAACAAGGCCTGCACCTTCGGGCCCGCGCCCTCGCCTGAGCCGTAGGTGTTGCAGATGCACCGACCCCGTGAGCTGATCGCTCTGACGAGGCGCTCCGCCTGCGCGCTCCTGGCCACGATCGCCCTGGCTGGATGCGCCTTCGCTGGAGCCACCGACTCGGCGCCTGCTCATCAGCGGGCGCAGGCGGTGCTCTCCAAATGGGCGGACGCGGAGGCGGCCGCGGGAGCGAACGCTGCGGTCACGCCGGTCGGTGAGCTGAGTGGCCAGGTCGGCGACTGGGAGGAGGCCGTCGGCGACAACAACAAGCGCGCGCTCATGGCCGGGATGGTGGCGTCCGCGAACCCGCTGTCCGACGAAGCGCCGCCGAACGGAGCGGTCACGTGGCAGGACGGGACGACGACGACGGTTCCCCTGCTCGCGGCGCAACAGGCGATCGTCGCGATCGAGAACACCACGCAGGCACCCTGCTCCGACTGCTCCATGCTCCTGGTCACAGACGCACGCCTGACCTCCGGACCGATCCAGACCACGCGCGGCTCAGCGACCGCGCCGATCTGGGAGTTCACCGTGCAGGGCACCGCGGTCAAGCTGACGCGGGTCGCGGTCGCCAATGCTGTCGTCGTCGCACCCGACCAAATCGGCTCAGGCCTCGGGCTCTCGATTGACTCGGCCAGCGGGTCGGTCAGCGGAACCGAGCTCACCGTCGCTTTTGTCGGCGCACCGGATCCGGGGGACAAGCCCTGTGGCGAGGACTACACCGCAGAAGCCGTCGAGTCCGAGCTGGCGGTCGTGGTGATCGTCACGCGGCATCCGCACGTGACGATCGGCGCGTGTTCGGCCGTCGGTGCGCGGCGGACGGCTGTCGCGACGCTGGCCGCACCGCTCGGGAGCCGGGCCGTGCTCGACCTGCAGCAGGGGACGCCTGTGCCGATCGTGCTCGGCCCGTAGCGGATCCGGGCGAGGGCGCCGCCGCCACCGCCGGATCCGACCTCGTCTGCTACGTGACACTCACGAACCGGGGGACCCAGGTCGCCTCGCTCAACCCTTGCCCCACGGTCGTCCGCGACCAACCGCTTGCCGATGGCGGTCGCGACGGTGGAGGCGGTCCCGATCTCGATGCGTAACGCTGCGGCTGCAACCCCGAGCCCGTGTGTTCGACGGTACGTTCACCTGTTGCGACACCGCGAACGGAAAGGTCCCGCGCCGTCAGCGACCGGGCAACAACTCGAGGAACTCGGCCGGTGTCATGGCGGGGATGACCGCCCGCAGGTCGAGCAGGTGGGCATCGCCGCTCACGATGGCGTCCGCCTGGGCGTCACGCGCGAGGTCGATCAGGTACTCGTCGTCGGAATCGGCGCTGAGCGGCTTCGGTGACGGCGCGGGATCGGCATGGATGACGCTCTCGATCCGGATGAGCTCGACGTAGGCGTCGGCTTCCGCTTCCGACACGTAGCGTCGGAACTTGTCGCGCCGCAGGACCTCGCGCAGCTCGGCAAGCAGGAGCGGCGAGACGATGAGCTCAAAGGCCCCCGAGCGCAGCTCGAGCAGGAGCTGGGCGCTCCCGCCGCCCGGGCTGATCAGCGCCGAGACGAGGACGTTGGTGTCAAGAACCGCGCGCGGCACGCCGTTGCGCACGCACCGCGTGCGTCTCCTCCACCGCGAGCCGCATCGCCTCGTCCTCGCCCAGGTCGCTTCGCCCCCACACGCTCGCGACAACCTCGAAGCCGAGGTAGGCGCGAAGGGCTGCCTCCACGACCTCCGAGTCGCGCTTGTCGGTCCGGGCCGCGCGGACACGGGCTGCGCGCAGGACGTCCTCGTCCACGTAGAGGGTGACCTTGCGCTTCATGCCAGCCATAGGCGCAGCATAGCGCTCTAGCGTTATGCCATCAAGACACCGTGACTCGGTTCAGGCGGACGGATCCCTGTCGCGGTAGGACCGCTCCGCCACCACGTGGGAGGGCGGATCACCGACCGCCCTTTCTGCCAGAATCGGGTGAGACACCGTCCCTTCGAGAATAGGTGACACGGTACCAGGGCGGAGAGAGGAACCACCCGAGAGATGCTCGAACCAGTGGCGCCGCGCACGACGGTGCGCGATGCTGGCGCGGCCATGC
>JBBQRX010000058.1:0-11823 GCA_038214375.1 Candidatus Limnocylindrales bacterium | reverse complement strand
GATTATGACCTGGCGCAGGGCGAGCGCCGCGGGGAGCGGCTCGAGCGGCACGTGCCGCGGGTAGAACCGGCCGAACAGGTCGATCAGCTCGCAGACCGTGAGATAGGGATACAGGGATGCTGTCTGGAGCTGCACACCGATGCGGGTCTTGATGCGACTTCCCTCGCGCCGTGGGTCGAGGCCCAGGATGCTGAGCTCACCGGTGAGGTGCCGACCGCGTTCGTCGAACGAGCGCATGCACGTGCCGCCGCCGCCTGGGCGCGATCGTCGCCCGAGGCGGGCTCGAGTTCTCCGTCGCAGCCGGCCGGCGCGCCAGGCGACCCGAACGCTGGTCCCAGGACCGGCGTTCGGGTTCAGGTCGCTGGAGCCGAGGGTCTTGCGACCGCTTGCCCAGTCGGTCTCGAGGTTGGTCGGCGGCCACCAGGAGGCTGGCGTCAGGCGGCGGTCTGTGTCGGCGGGCCCCACACCTCGGGTGCCGCCCCGGCTGCCGCGGCAGGCTCCGGCCGGAGGGTGCCCCAGGCCGTCAGGAGCAGGGCGCCGAAGCCGAACAGCGTGGCCAGCCCGCTCACGAACGGCACCATGCCGGCGACGGCCAGGACGATCACGCCGAGGACCGCGGCGCGGTACGGCCGGGCCGACTCGTGGGCGCCGCGGGACTTCGTGATCAACCACTCGCCGACCCAGATCGCCGCCACCAGCCAGCCCGCGAGGGCGAGCACCGGCAGCACCCCGAACAGTACGGCCAGGCCGATCGGCGCGCCGACCACGGTCATGACCAGCAGGCCTGCGAGCACCGGCAGGACCACGGACCCGGCGATGCCGGCCACGAGCACCTGTCCCGGCCGCCGGCTGATCAGGTCCCCCGCCGCCCGAACCTGGCGCGCCCCGAAGGCGGCGACCAGGAGCCCGGCTGCGAGCATCGCAAGGGCGAACCCGACGGTGAGCACGATGATCAGCGGGATCATCAGCACGGCCAGTCCGGCGAGGCTCGCGTCCAGCGTCGTCATCCGGCCCTGCACAACGGCTGCCGGGTCCGCTGTGACGGTCCCGCGCAGCGTTGCGACGTTGCCGGTCACGACGGTGCCGGCGCCGAGGACGGCGTCACCGTCCACGACCATGAGCTCGCGCACGGTCGCGCCGGTGAGGGTCACCGAGCCGTGGACCACGACGATCGAGTCCGCAGATCCTTCGATCGTGGCCGTGCCATCGACGACGACGATGGCGTCGACCGTCTGGCCGGCCGGCACGTCCACGGTGCCGTTGACCGAGACGACGGCACCGCGGCCGGTCGAACGCACGGGGTCGGCCGCGAACGCGGCGGGGGCGATGGCAAGGATGAGGACCGCGGCCGAGGCCGTGATCGCGAGCAGGCGTCGCACTTGAGTTCCTTCTGTCCCTTGGGCCTGGGGTTGTTGACACCGTGAACGCTACGGCGCGGGCCCCTTCGCGCCCAGCCGGGCACCGGGCATCTCCATGGTGGGGATAGCCCCACCATGTACCTACCTGTTGGTCGCGACCGCGGCGCCATCTGGCCGGCGGGTCAGAGGACCCTTGCTCCATGCGCCTGCCGGCGGCGACGATCACGATCCGATGGGCGAGACGGCGAGGATGGTGAAGGCTGCGACGATCCCCACGCCGCACGGACAGCTGCCGATCCACCTCTCCCGACCGGCCGGTTCAGCCACCCGGACGAATATCAGCGTATTGCCACGGTGATCGTGAAGACGTGGGTAGACGGCCTGCCTCCCGGGAGCCCGACTATGACCCCAGGACGGTCGTCAGTGATTCAGCGATGCCTTGTTCAGAGAACCGGCTGATGGGGGCGGAAGCTTGGCCTTGATCAGCCAGAAGTCGATGATGCTCTTGACGACCGTCTCGAAGCGCTCGAGCTCGACTGGCTTGGTCAGGTAGCTGTCCATGGAGCTCGTAGCTCCGCGCGATATCGGTCTACGCATCTGACGTCACCTCGACGGCCACGGGCATAGCAGGAAGCCGGCCACGCCGCCGGCGTCACTTCTTGATCGCTGGAGCCGACACTCGGACTCGAACCGACTCAAGGCCGAGCTGCGCGAGCCGTTCGGGGCCGGGCTCGAGTCGCGCGTCCAGTGAGCCGACGGCCCCACGCTCGGCGTCCCAGCCGCGACGACCCCTCGGTCCTCCCCATCCGATACGGAGCCGGCCCCGAAAGGAAGCCGACAGACATCCGACCTCGGATGCAGATGGAGGAGCAGAATTACATGAAGAGGATCGCTGCCCTGCTCGGCGCGGCCATCATGCTCGTCACGATCGTCCCGGCGACGTTCGCGGCCTCGCCCGTCAAGCCGCCGTCCCAGGCGACCAATTCGATTGTCGGGATCGCGGCCGGCAACCCCGCCTTCTCGACACTCGTCGCCGCGGTGACGTGCGCAGACCCCGCCGTCCTGCAGGCGCTCACGAGCGGTGAGCAACTCACCGTGTTCGCCCCGACGAACGACGCCTTCGCGAAGCTCGGCCTGAACGACAAGAACATCTGCAGCGCGCTCCCCCAGGGCGGCCTGACCCAGATCCTGCTCTACCATGTCGAGGGCGGTCGCCACTTCTCGAACTCCGTCCTGCCGAAGAAGGCCGGCCAGATGAAGACCATCGACACGCTCCTCGGTCAGACGTTCAAGGTCTCCTCGACCGGCGCGATCTCGACGACCGGCGGCAACACCGCGAACATCGTCATGGCGAACATCAACGCCACGAACGGCGTCATCCACGTCATCGACTCGGTGCTCCTGCCCGCGCTCTGAGCCCCGCTGACCACCCGTCGGAAGGAGGCCGGCCCGCACGGGCCGGCCTCCTTCCGCGTCTCCGTCCGGTCGCGTGACAGCGACGGCCATCGACGGCTAAACGGCGCCGCCGTGCCCCCACCGCAGCTCCGCGGTGAGGCCATTCGGGCCATCGGGCCCACCTGCTTGGTGGGCACTTTGGTTGGTGGGCGGTCTGCCCTCGGCGGAGGGCGTCACCTCCTCCATCCGGGGGTCGATCTACGCTCGGCCCGGGTCAAGGAGCTCACCATGGAATGCCGCCGTCATCGAGCTGTATCGCATGAAGCACGCGGCCGGACAGGCGCTGCGGGCGAGCTCGCTGGCCTGGACGATCTTGCGCCCGACACCGAGCATGGAGACCATCCTTGAGATCGTCGCCGTCCCGTTCCTCCAGACCGGCAGGACACGTGTCATCGGCCGGGGCGACAACCCGAGTCAACTTCGTGTCCGCCCGCGACGTGGCGCGCTTCGTCGAGCTCGCGGTCATGGATCCAGCGATACGGGGAGTAGAGACGGACGTCGCCGGGCCACAGAACCTGAGCCTGAATCGGGTGCTCCAGGTTGTGGGCGCGGCGACCGGGAAGACCGGATCGGTCAGTCACGCGCCTGTGCCGATGATGCGGTTGATGTCGGCCGTTCTCCGCCCAGTCAATCCCGTTGCGGCAGGCCAGAATCGGGGCGGCCCTGCTCATGGAGACCGGCGACATGGCAGTCGATGCCGCCGAGGTGCGCAGCCGCTACCCGTCGATCCCGATGACGTCGCTCGCGGAGGTCGTCCGAAGCGACTATGTGGGGCGGGGCTGAGAGTGACTGGGCCGGTTCGATTGCAGGACCCCGCACCTGACCTGGACGGCGTTCGCTATCCCCGCCCTCGGTGCCGTCGCGTCCCTGATCGGATTGGTCGGGATCGCCGCCACGGGCGACGAGCCGTTCGTCGGCGGGCTCAGCGGCTGCGCCGGTCCGCGTCCTGGGCGTCCCCTGGGAGGTCGACGGGTCGCGGTACCTCCTGTCGTCCTGCGGCATCTCGGATTGGGTCTGCAATCTCCGGGCGTCTGGCCGGGCGCAACTGCGGCACAAGGGCCGGACGCAGGCGATCACCGTGGTCGAGGTCGATGGTTCGGAGCGTGACCTTGTGGTTGCCGCGTTCCGCGCCCGAACGACGAAACCGATGCAGCGCGACTACGAGAAGCGACCCGACCCGGCCGACCACCTGGCATTCCGCATCTCGCCGATCACGGCCGATGCGCCGCCTGGAGATCCGCCAGCTTCGTGAACCGAGGAAGCCGGCCACGGGCCGGCTTCGTGGTCGAAATCGCTGGAGCGACGCCCAGACGGGAACCGGGGACCTGCCGGGTTCGTGGACTCTGCGCTCGCGTTCGCCGGTGAAGCGGAGCGCAGCGAGCGGAGCTGAGTGACAGGTGCGACATGCCGGCCGAGGCCGACGGCGCGTCGATCTGGCAGAAGATCTGGCACGTCACGCTCGGCGCTTGACGCCCGGCTTCCCCGCTGAGGACTTGCAGACGTCGACGGCCGCCGTCAGCCCGGAGCGGCCGACCGATCCAGCCTGTACGCAAAGGCTGCCGCGCCGACGCCGCAGAGCGCACCCGGCAGGGCAAACGGGCCGCCGGCAACCGCCGCACCGACCGCCGCCACCGCCAGGAGGATCGCCAGGGGTCGCGCGTCCCGCACGAACATGACGAGAACGGCGAGGAACATCGTGGCGATGGCGAGGAACATCGCCATCCCCACTCCGGTCGAAGCGCTCACGATGCCGCCCCCACCGAACGAGTATCCGACGCCGGCGATCCCGAGTCCCATGATCGCACCGGCGAGGATCAGGACACCGGCCATGATCCCCAGGAAGAAGGCGGCGTAACGCATCGTGACCTCCAGGGACGGTTGGCCGGCGGCGCGGGCGAGTCGGGAGACGGCGTGACTCCCCACGCGGCCCGCGCCGTCGGCTGGTGGTTCAGGCCTTGGGCGCCAGCAGATCAGGCCTTGGGCGCCAGGATGAGGAAGACAGGCGGGAAGGTGAGGAGGAACCCGAGGGCCACGAGGATCAGCGCGACGCTGAACACGCGGCCGAAGTTGACCTCCTTGCCCCGCCAGGCGAAGAACAGGATCGCCCACGACACGACATAGACGAGAACGGTGAGGATCACCTTGCCCGACAACGGACCGACGCCGCTGCCGAGTCCGAAGTTCTTGTCGAAGGCAAGGAACTTGCTGATGTCCCCACCCAGCTCGTTCAGGCAGACCAGGATGCCGAGGGCAAGGGATCCGATCCCGGTCGCCAGGAACGCGGCCGCGACCGGGCCGTTGGGCTTGGTCTCAAGTGACTGCATCTCGTGACTCCCTACGCGACCGGAGCGGCCTTGGTGATGAGGGCGCCGAACAGGCCGGCAACCGCGGCGGCGGCGAAGGCGAGCGTGAAGAAGACCAGCAGGGCTTGCCGGATCTCACCGCGCTTGACGAGCTGGGCGCCGTAGTAGATGACGGTGAAGGCGACGGCGGTCGCGAGCAGCGGCGCCAGGAAAGCCACATGCTCCTTCCATTCCATGCCGAATTCGTGCCACCCCGCGGTATCGGGGTTGCTGACCAGGAGCGCCTTCGGGAACCTCGACAGGTCAGTCGTCCCCTTGGGCGCCCCGGCGCGATACCACGGGTAGACGATCCAGGTCCCGACGATGACGGTGAGCCAGGCGACGGCGGCCATCACCGTCGTTCCCACCAGGAGGCGCGGCGTGCGCTCGGCGACACCGGCTTCGGTGACGAGTGATCCGCGCAGGCTCCACAGCCCCGCGATCCCGCCGCCGAAGGCGAGCAGGAACAACGCTCCAAGCCCCATCCCGTGGACGAGCGCCCAGAACTCCCGATCGGTCAGGCTCATCGACTACCTCTCTCGCGAGGACTCCAGGACGCACGCCTCGCCTGCGTGGTAACTCGTCGGCTTCAACGGTCGGCCCTTGTGCCCCTCGTTGCCATCGTTGGAACCAGCAGCGCGAATTGCGGATTCCCGCAGTTGGGGTTCGGCCTTCCCGGATGGGCTGGGCTCGCTGGGCCGTTAGACTCGCGGCTGGAGGAGCCATGCCGCTGCGAGTTCTGCTGGCCGAAGATCATGCCGTCGTCCGCGAGGGGACACGGCAGATGCTCGAGCGCGACAAGGACCTCATCGTCGTAGGAGAAGCGGCCGATGGGCTGGAGGTCGTGGCGATGGCGGCGATGCTCTCACCGGATGTCGTCCTTCTTGATCTGAGCATGCCCCGGATGAACGGGATCGAAGCCACGCGCCGGATCAGGGCTGCGGACTCGGCGCCGCATGTCCTGGTCCTCAGCGCCTATGACGACGAGGACTACGTCGTCGCCGCGATCGAGGCCGGGGCGGCCGGATACCTGCTCAAGACCGCGCACGCGAGCGAGGTGATCGCGGCCATCCGGGCGGTCGCCGGGGGTCAGATCGTCCTCGATCCAAAGGTCGCCCGGCACGTCATGGGACGACGCGGCGATTCGGTCCAGCCGGATCAGCCGACGCCACGGGAGGTCGAGATCCTCCGCCTGGCGGCGCACGGCCTGCGCACCAGGGACATCGCCGATGAGCTCGGGGTCAGCACGCGAACCGTCGAGGCCCACTTCACCAACATCTACAACCGCCTCGGCGTTGCGAGTCGGACGGAGGCGATCGTGCGCGCCGCGTCGCGCGGCTGGGTGAGCCTCGATCGCGAGCTGCGACCAGATGACGACTGAGCCGGCGACCAACCGCACGATCCGGGCCGACGCCGGGCTCGAGCACGCGCACCGGTTGCCGCGACCCGTCCCGATCCGACGGCGGGCGTTCTGGGCGGTGCAGGCGCTGGTGATCGGGATCGCTGCTGCGCACACGGCCATCGAGACCGTCGCGCGGGTCACGTTTCCGCCCGCGCTCTATCTCGTCCCGAGCTCCCTGTTCTTCGTGCCCGTCGTCTACGCCGCGCTCAAGTTCGGGGCGCGCGGCGCGATCCCGACGGCGCTCCTGTGCATCGTCCTCACCCTCCCGAATCTCCTGCTCTTCCACCCGGGGCTCGAGCGACTCGGTGTCATCTGGCAGGGCGTCATCCTCCTCGCGGTGGGTGTCTTCGTCGGCGTGCGCGTCGATCACGAACGGGTGATCCGGCTTGAGGCCGAGGACCGGGAACGCGCTCGACGGGCGTCCGATGAGCGGTATCGGGCACTGTTCGACAACTCCGCAGAGGCCATCCTGTTGACGGACGAGCGCGGCGTGATCGAGGAGGCGAACCCGGCCGCCATCGCGCTGATCGGCCGCTCCGAGGATGCCCTGGCAGGTGCGGCGCTCAACAGCGTCCTCGGAACGGCGCTCGATCCGAATCCTCTCGCATCACCGGCGGGCCGCAGGACGGTGCAACTCGCTCGACCGATTGGCCAGCCGCCGATCTGGGTCGAGGTAACCGTCTCCGCACCCCTCCGGGATCCGGGCGGGCGTACGCATCTCCAGACCATGCTGCACGACGTGACGCTCCAGCATGAGCGCCAGGAGGTCCTCGAGGGTTATACCCGGCAGACCGTCACGGCTCGCGAGGCGGAGCGCGGCCGGATCGGGCGCGACCTCCACGACGGGCCGCTCCAGTCGCTGGTGCTCCTCTCGCGCAAGCTCGACACGATCGACGAGCGCACGACATCGGCTGACATGCCGGCGGCAATCGAGGACGCACGACGGATCATCGATGAGACCGCGGACGAGCTCCGACGCATCACGCGCAAGCTCCGACCGCCGATCCTCGACGACCTCGGGCTTGTCCCGGCCCTTCGATCGGAGGCCTCGGCCTTCAGCCGCCGTTCCGCGGTCCATGTCAGGTTCGAGCAGACCGGACGGACCAGAGCGCTCCCACCGGAGATCGACCTCATGCTCCTGCGGGTCACCCAGGAGGCCCTTCACAACGTCGAACGACACGCCAACGCGAGCCAGGTTGAAGTCCACCTGCTGTTCGCACCGACACGGATCGAGCTGACCATCCACGACGACGGTCGCGGAATCGGCAGCCTTCTACCGACGACCGATCTGCTGGCGGCGGGCAAGCTCGGTGTCGTCGGCATGCAGGAGCGGGCTCGCCTCGTCGGAGCGACGCTCTCGCTGAGGGCCGACCCGCGCGGAGGGACGCTCGTCGAGGTCGACTGCCCGAGCGACTCGGAGACCCCGCAGGCCGACCAGGTGGCCAAGGTCGCGGGGTAGGCGAGGCCTGTGCGGCGGCCAACGCGGTCAATGCCGAGTCTCTCGACTGGCAGCTCGTCTGGGCGCTGACCCCTCCGGCACGCTCGAAGGGCCGGTGGCGGAGGGGGTCGAGCGGACACCCGGATCTGAACCTGAGGACCCCGCTCATGCGGGTTCGGCCACCGGTCTCCGGGTCGTCGGGTGACGGCTCGCCGATGCAGGGCTGGCCCTTGATGCCGATCGCCAGCTCCTTTGCGTTCGCCGCGGTGACCGTGATCGAGCTGATGTCACCCGCGTAGGCGACCTCGGCGGCGCTGTCGCAGATCGCCAACCCGATCGCAGAATCATTCGGTCCGAGGGAGGTGACGATCGTCGCATCGTGACAGCCGCCCTCGGTCGTCACCGAGACGATGTCGGTTCGCGCGGAGAGGTGCTGCTTGACGAGTGCAGCCGTCGCTTCGCCGCACGCCCCGGCGCCCGTGCCCGATGTCGCGGCCTCAGCGGATGGAGCCGCCGTTGCGGCGGATGACGCTGCCGTGGACGCGATGGGAGCCGTGGCCGAACTCGGGCCGCAACCCGCCGCCATCGCAGCGACAATCGCCAGGGCCACAGCTGCCGGCCTGAGCGGCACGACGCGCCATGCGCGCGCGACTGGAGAAACGATCCGACCCTCCTGGGGACGAGGAGTGGAGCCCACACTCGGATCTGAACTGAGGACCTGCTGTTTACGAGCCGCGACGTCCTCGGGTCGCGATGCCGGGCGTCATGACGGACAGTCATGACGTGCCGATGGCGGGGCGAGACACTTGGCATCGCCAAGGCCGTCGTCGCGGGTGCCACGCACTATGAACGCGATCCCCGCCCCCGACACCACGACGCAACGGCCCCACCGGTCCAGAACGGGAGAGCGTGATGAACACGAGAAGTGGTGGCGTTGGGATCATCGGCGTGATCGTCATCGTCGTGGTGATCCTCTTCCTGGTCGGCGTCATCAAGTTGTGAGACCCACGGGTTGACCCGGTTGCGCCCCTGACTCGGCGCGAGAGTGTCAAGCCTCGGGCCGAGCGTCGGTCGCGCCGAATGATCGTCAGCGCGAGGTATCGCGCCCCGCCTGCGGGAGGCTCGCTAGATGTCGTTCAACCCGGGCGCGAAGCTCGATCCTTCGCAAGTCGAGGACGTCCGCGGGTCGCGGGTCGGGGGGCGCGGCCTGGCCGCCGGCGGCGGTGGGGTCGGGATCATCGTCGCCCTCGTGTGGATCCTCCTGGGCGGCAGCTCGACGACCGGCGGGACACTCGGCAGCCTCGTCGACCAGACGATCGGCGGCGCCGGCGAACCGGTGCCGGCAAGCAGCGCCCTGGCCAACGAGTGCAAGACGGGCGCCGACGCGAACGCCAGGGAGGACTGTCGGATCGTCGGTTACGTCAACAGCATCCAGGCCTACTGGACCGACGAGTTCGCCTCTTCGAGCCAGCGCTACGTCGTGGCCAGGACTCGCTTCTTCACCGAGCAGATCAGCACCGGCTGCGGCGTCGCGTCATCGGCCAGTGGTCCGTTCTACTGCCCAAGCGACAGCTATGTCTACATCGACCTCGGGTTCTTCGACGAGCTGCGCTCGAAGTTCGGCGCCCAGGGAGGCCCGTTCGCGCAGGCCTACATCCTCGCCCACGAGTATGGGCATCACGTTCAGGATCTTGTCGGGAAGCTGTCGGGCGGGACCAGCCAGGAAGGTCAGACCGGGCAGTCGGTCCGGACCGAGCTCCAGGCCGACTGCTACGCGGGCGTCTGGGCGAACCACGCGGCCGCGACGGGCTATCTCGTGGCGCTCACGGACGCGCAGATCGCCGACGCCCTCGATGCCGCGTCGGCCGTCGGCGACGACCGGATCCAGCAGCAGATGCAGGGCCAGGTCAACCCCGAGACCTGGACGCACGGCTCGTCCGCCCAGCGCCAGAAATGGTTCACGGTCGGCTACCAGACGGGGTCGCCGGACCGCTGCGACACATTCAGCGGCAACCCCTGAGACCCGGGGCGGCACAGACCCTGGATGCTCCTGGGCGCCACACCGGCCCGTGGTCGCGGTTCATTCGACGCGATTTGATGGGGCGGGTGCGGCCGCCGCCGCCTTGCGCGGCCACCGCGGGCAGCAACAAAATGCCCGAAGGAACCGCGATCACTAGTTGCCTCGGCCAATGTAAACACCGGCCAAATCACTAGATGTTCGAAGCCCCTTCGAGCGATTGCACCATAAGACATCCGGCAGCGACCCGTCAAGAGCCATTCGGCACCCCGCGGACGGCACCCCGCGGAGCGCTGACGCCGGTCCTGGGACCGACTCGACGCGACGACCTGCAGCGCAACTTCCACGGCGTCTACGCGGACGCTCGCCGGACAGCAAGGAAGCGGGCCCCGCAGGCCCGCTCCTGCGTTCCGATGGCTGGAGCCGCCGCTCGGACTTGAACCGAGGACCTGCTCCTTACGAAGCAGCTTCGACGCGTCTTCGCTGACGCTCAGGTCGTGCTTGGTGGGCACTTTGGTGGGCCGTGTGGTCGCGGCGGGCCGCGCCCGGGGTCGTGCGCCACAGTTCGCTGGCCGTCGGGTTGGCCTCAATCGGTGGCGGGCAACTCCAGAACGAACGTCGTGCCGGTCGGGCCCGTCGACTCGACCCTGAGGCTCCCTGCGTTCGCCACGGCCAGATCGCGGGCTACCGTCAGGCCGATGCCGGTCCCTCCGGGCCGACCGGGCTCCCTGGTCCGTGCCGGGTCGCCGCGGTAGAAGCGCTCGAAGATGTGCCCCAGGTGCTCCGGTTGGATACCGGGCCCATTGTCGCGGATCCGCGCCCGAGCCAGCGGACCTTCCCGCGCGACGCTCAAAGCGACCGTGCCTCCCCCGGGCGTATACATCGCGGCGTTCGTGAGGAGATTCGCGAGCACCCGTTCGAGCTGGCGGACATCCGCGTCCACCATCACCGGCGAGACGCCATTGAGCCCGGACGGGTCGAGCATCACCTCGGCATCATCGAAGAGCGCCTGGGAGGAGGCCGCCGCCCGCTCGACGACGGCGCGCAGGTCGACACGGGCCGGCGACCGACGGAGCGACGCCCCTTCCGCGGCCACGAGGTCCTGGAGGTCGCCCACGAGTCGGCGGATCTCCTCGGCCGCATCGCGGGCGGCGACGAGATGCTCCGCGTCGGCAGGCGCCGCGCCATCGACGAGCGCCTGGAGACGACCTGCAAGCACGGTGACCGGCGTCGCGAGCTCGTGGGCGAGGTCACTTGCCGAGCGCTGCCTGAGTGCTTCCGATCGCTCCAGGCTCTCGGCCATCGCGTTGAAGGCCGACGCCAGGTCGTGGCTCTCCGCATCGGCCGGGAGCGGGACCCGGACGCTGAGGTCGCCTCCCTCCACCTGCCGGGCGGCCCGGGCGAGCGTGCGAAGCGGGCGCGTCAGCCGCCGAGCCAGGACGAACGCGACCAAGATCGACGCCAGGACCGCCCCGGCTCCGGCGAGCGCGAGGATCTCGGTTGCCGTCTCTTTGAACAGGGCCGGCGCGGCCGTCGTGCCCGAATCCGCGGCTCCGCCAAGGGGCAGGACTTCGAGCATTCCCACGGACCGACCGTCAACGATGAGGGGCAGCTCGACCGGCGGTCCCGCGGCGCTTCCCGCATTGCCCAGCCCTGGAAGCGAGTCGACCCGGGTCACGACCTGACCATCGGGACCGCGCAGGACGACCAACCCGCCGGCCATGACGGCGATCTGCCGCAGGTCCTGCTTGCGGAGGTTGAGATCGCCCTGCGCACGGACCAGGTCCGCGGTGGCCGTGAGGACCTCCGCA
>JBBQRX010000057.1:0-12157 GCA_038214375.1 Candidatus Limnocylindrales bacterium | reverse complement strand
CCGAAGTTCCAGCGCTCGTTGAGCGTGGCTGAGCACGGCCACGGCCGTCGCGTTCTGCCTACTTCCCGGCGGCTGAGAGGTTCAGCAGGGCGAGCGCACGCGCCTGGAGCGGGGTCGGGGTGGCGGTGATCTCGACCGCCGCCTCGTCGGGGGCCCCGGCCGGCACGACGAGGTTGCGGGTGAGGGTGGCGAGGTCGGCGAGCAGGGTCCGGAAGCTGTGGACCGGCGTGCCGTCGGGGAGCTGACCGGTATGGGCCTTGGCGAGTGCTGCCTGCGAGCGCTGGGCCGGCGCGACGGGATCGGCAAGTTCGGGTCGCGCCTCGTCGCGGAACAGGAGCGGCGCCCAGGCCCGCTCGAGGTGCCACTGCACGTAGTAGGCGAGCAGGCACAGCAGGATGTGGGCCCGCACCCGGCCCTCCGCATAGTGGTGGATCGGGCGGACGGCCAGATCGACCGCCTTGAAGGCCCGGAACGCGCGCTCGACCCGCGTCAGCAGCTTGTACGCCCGGACGACATCGGCGGCGGGGAGCCGCTCCGCGGGCACGGGCGTGCGCAGGACGTAGAAGCCATCGAGCGCCGCCTCCTGCGCGATCTCGGGCTCCCGGCGGCTGACCACCAGGCGGTCGTCGGCGATGTCGAGCGCGAAGTGCTTGGCCATCTTGTGGCGGTCGATGACCCGCCCGAGCGCGAGCCCGATCCGGGCCGCCCCCCGGAGGGTGCCCGCTTCCACCCGGGCGACGAGGGGAGCGAGCGTCGCCTCGGTGGCCCGGAGCAGGTCCTCGCGCTTGCGGGCTCGCTCGGCAGCGAGGAGCGGGTTGCGACACACGACCAGGCGCTCGCCCGGATAGTCGGGATGGCTGATCTCGGCGAGGTTGCGCTCGTCGAAGAGCCCGAGCTGGAGGATGCCGTCCTCGGCGAGGGTCCGGATCGCGGGGCCCCGCAGGGCGCTGATCCAGCCGAGGCCCGACGAGCGGAGCGCGCTGATCCGGGCCGACGTGAGCATCCCCCGGTCGCCGACGAGGATCACATCGGACAGGCCAAAGCGCACCCGCAGCTTCTCGACGGCAGCCGGCACGGTGGCGGGATCGCCGGTGTTGCCGGGGACGACCTCGACCGCGATCGGGCGGCCGACGCTGTCGGTGAGGAGGCCGTACTCGATCTGGAGCGTGCCCGGCTTGCCGTCGCGGCTGTGGCCGATCTTCGCGAGCGGGCAGTGGCGGCCCTCGAGATACGAGGAGGACAGGTCGTACAGGACGAGGCCGCCGGGCGCCAGGTGGCGCTTCGCGAGCCGCGCCTCGATCCGGGCCTGGCGCGCGAGGAGCCAGTCCATGGCGGCGTAGCACTCGTCCTCGCTCGCGTCGGCGATCTGCAGGGACGCGGCGAGCGTGCTCTGGGTCCAGCGTCGGGTCGTGGCGAGCTTGGAGCCCGGGGCGAGCAGGCGCGCCGCGATCATCCCCACGACGAGGTCGCGCTCGCGCGACGGCGCCCCGTCGATGAGGGCCTCGAGACCCAGCGCGCGGAGGGTGCCCAGGACCGCCACGACGTGGCCGTGCGGGGTGCTCCGGCGGACCTCGAGCCCGTCGGCCGGCAGGTACCGCTCGCCCCGCAGGGCCCGCCGGACGAGGTCGATGAGCTCGGGCGGCAGATGGCTGATGTTGCCGAGCGTCTCGGTCTTGACCTTGCCATCCTCGCGGTACGACCGGCGCAGCAGGTGGGTCTCGTAGACCCGGCCCTTGTAGTGCCTGCGGGTGGTCGCGACGTGAACGGCGCCACCTCGGGTACTCACGCACGGATCATCGCAGATACGCTACCCGCTCGTCAAGCATATTAGTGCCTACGTCTCGGCAGACGCGACGACGAAGTTCACGCTCGCGGCCGATCGTCGTCGTGCTCAGCCGCGCTCAACGAGCGCTGGAACTTCGGTCTAGCGCACCTCGTAGCGCGCGCTGGCGCTCCAGCCGCTCGATCCGTTGGCCGACGTGGCGGCGGCCGAGGCCTTGACGTTCCAGAATCCGGCGGTGCCGAATCGCCACACCAGGCGCGCCCGTCCGCTCGCGTCGGTCGGGACCGAGATGCGGCGATAGGCGACCCAGCCCGTGCCGACCCGGCGGTAGACCACGAACCCAACCGTGGCACGCGGCAGGCCGGCGCCGCCCGGGCGAACCGTCGCGGTGAACGTGACCGTCGTTCCGTGCCCGATCGTCCGGGGCGAGCGGATCGATGCGCTGAGGACGATCGCCTGTCGGACGATCACGCGGACAGGGTAGGTGCCCGCCGCTGGCAGATCCGCGCCCCCCGCGAAGCGCACGCGGTACCAGCCCGATACCGTCGGCGCGACGCGCATCACCAGCCCGCCGCCGGCGTCCGTCGCCGCCGTGCCCGCGGACGACCAGTGGACGCCGTCGGACGAGCGCTCGACCTGGAGCGGCCGGGCCGCCGTCAGCGGCGCCGGCGCGAACCGCGCCGAGAGCATGGCGGATCCCCCGAGCGTGATGGTGCCGGGGCTCGCGGCGAGCGCCAGCGGCAGCGCCGAACCGGGCGCGAGGATCTCGAACGGCGCGGACACCGCGGGCGGCAGGCCGGCCGCCGCCGCCTGGATCACGTAGCCGGTCCCGGGCCGGTCGATCGAGCAGCCCGCGAAGACGGCAAGACCGGCCGTCGCCGCCCGGGTGGCGCCGCCCGCGCACGACAGCGTGGCGCCGGCCGGGTTGGATGCCAGCGAGATCGTGACGCTGGTCACGCTGCCGGGGCCGACGGAGACCACGAGCCCGCTGGCGTCGACGAGCGTCACGGCGGGCTGGCCGGTGAGCGGCGTGCCGGCCAGCCCGCCGGTCGGTGGGCTCGCGAACGCGAGGCCGGCCGGGGGCTCGAACGGGAGCGCGCCCAGGTTGAGGCGGCCCGCCCCGAAGGTCGAGTTCGGGATCGGGCTCCCCAGCGGGACGGCGTGGGAGCGGAGCCAATTGGCCAGCTGCGCCGGGGCCAGGGTCGGGCGGGCTTCGAGGACCTGGGCCGCGGCGCCCGTCACGAACGGCGTCGACTCGCTCGTGCCGCAGAACTGCGTCACGGTCGGGGTCGGGGCGCAGTCGACCGCCACGAGGTCGGGCTTGATCCGTCCATCGAGCGTCGGGCCGCGCGAGCTGTAGGCCTCGATCTCGGTCGGGCGGTCCAGTCGCACCGCACCGACCGCCAGCATCCCTGGATTCGCGCTGTCGGCCGGCGTCGGAAGCGTTCCGTCGACGACCTGGTGGGCCAGGTGCACGTCATCGCTCGTACCGACGAGCAGCTGCATCCGGTTGGTCGGCGCGCCCGCGACCCGCCGGATCTTGATGGCGTAGGTGCCGGCGGTCGGTGCCTGGTACTCGATCACCTCGAAGGGATCGCCAGCCCCGGCCTGGACGTCGGTGGAGGACGCCACCAGCGCCGATCCCTCGTACAGCTCGAGGTCGTAATTGTTGGAGGATGCGCCCCATGGGTCCGCCCACCGGATCGCCACGGTCACGTCCGTCCCGGCCGCCAGGGTCATCCTGTCCGCCGAGACACCCGGGGCGAAGTCGAGCAGGCCGTCGCTGTCGGGATCCGTCCAGGCACCTGTCCACCCGGAATCGCCCGCGTTGCCCGCCGCGTTGACCCAGAGCGCCCCTCCCGCCACCGCCCGGTCCACCAGGCTGTAGAGCGAGTCGCCGTACGGCGAGGTGCCGTCGCCCGGGCCGTCGAAGACCAGCCCGGAGAGGAAGGACGCGTTGATGATCCGGACCCCGTTGCCCGTCATCCAGGTCACGACGTTCTTCTCGTCGAGGCGGGAGATCGGGTCGGCCACGTACAGGTCGATGCCCGGCGCCATGTCGAAGACCGCCTCCGCGACGGCGGTCCCGTGCGATTCCCCGTTCGCGCAGTCGGCCACGTTGGTGGTGAACTTCCCCACCGAGGTGTAGCAGTGGGCGTGGACCGCGGCCGGCGCATCTTTGCCGAGCCGGGCGGCGATGCCGTCGAAGCCGCCGTCGATGATCCCGACCTTCACCCCAGCCCCGGTCAGGCCGGCCGCCTGCCAGACGTCCGATCCGTGGAGGGCGACCGCGGGGCTCACCGTGCCGGTGGCGGCTTGCCGGCGGATGGGGCGGATGGCCCGCACCGCGTCCACGGCCGCGAGCGCTCGCAGCCGGCCCGTCGCCGCGTACGCCTCGACCGTAGGCCCCGCCACGTTCACGACGCGGGCACCCTCGGCGACGAGCTCGTCGAGCACCGGTTGCGTGGCGGGAGCGGCCAGCTCGATCGATACCGCGATCGTCGGAAGGGCCGCCCGATCATCGGTCAAGAGGCCGGAGGTGCGCCGCAGCAGCTCGCCGGCCGAGGCGCCTGGCGACGAGAGGTACCAGAGCGGATCCCGCAGGATCTCCCGCAGCGGCGGGTGCGCCGATGCGTTGGGAAGGCCGCGAGCCCCGCTGTCGGGTGCCCCGCTGCCAGGCGGCGCCGGCTGCCCGCCGGCAGCAGCGCCGCCTGGGACCAGGGCGGCGAGCGCGATCCCGACGACCAGCGCGGTGAGCGTCGCGCGGTGAGCGGGACGATGGTGGCCGGACATCGCGGTCAGGGTACGTCCCCGGCCACGTTCTCGCCGGCGGGTGTCCCTCGCCAGCGGATACGAAGACACCCGCGCCCGGTGCCGGAGGGAGATACTGCGGCACCGGGCGCGGGCGGGAGGGAGGAGTTCGGATTCGTTCGGGATTCGGGTCTGCTGGCTCGATCCCTGCGCGAGTGTGCGATCGACCGAGCTACCTGTCATTACGGCGCGTCATCCCGCCTCGATGGGTTCGGCTCCGGCAGCGGGCCGGCGCTCGCGGGAGGCTTGACGTGGGCGAGATGATCCCCGAAAGCGGAACCAGCCGGGTCGACAAGGAGGGAAGACGAACGATGGGGCGACGCGTCCTGCCAGGCAGCCTCCGTCTCGTCGGCGTGGCGCTGGCCCTGTCACTTGCCGCCTGCTCGGCCGCGGCGGCCCCGAACTGGTCGTTCCCGCCGGCGGCCAGCCCCGCGCCGGTCGCTTCCCTGGCCCCGTCCGCGTCGCGGTCGGCGTCGTCCTCGCCGTCGTCCGCGCCGTCGCCCAGCCCGACCGCGGCGCCGAGCCTCGCGCTGGCAGCCTCGCCTTCGCCGGCGCCCTCGCCCAGCGCGACGCCGAAGCCGCCCGGACCGCCCGACCCTGGTGAGCCGGGCTTCGTGGCGGGCACGACGGCGAAGCCGCGTGTCGTCAGGATCACGGTCACCGACCTGCTGCTCTTCGATCCCACGGTCGTCGCCGTCCAGCAGGGCGAGACCGTCAGGTTCCGGATCACGAACGTCGGGAAGGCCGAGCACGAGTTCAAGGTCGGGCCCATGAAGGCGGTCTTCGACGACGTGCCGGGTACGCCGGAGGTGGCGGGCATCACCCCCGGCTCGACGAAGACGCTGACGTACACGTTCACCGGGACGGGACCGTATGCCTACGCGTGCCATGCGCCGGGTCACTTCGAGAACGGGATGATCGGCTTCGTGAACGTCGTCCCCACCAGCCCATGGATCGGCACCGCGGGGCACCCGCGCATGGTGACCCTCCGGATGGACGATCATCTCGAGTTCGTCCCGAGCGAGATCTCGGTGACCCCGGGCGAGACGATTCTCTTCGTGCTCCCGAACGTCGGGACCACCGTGACCCACGAGTTCCAGGTCGGGCCGGCCGATCGCGTGTCGCTCGACCAGGTGGACGGCCAGATCGTCGTCGAGGCCGACAAGATCGAGCCGGGGCACATCGAATACCTGACGTACACGTTCGGCAGCGTCGGTCCCTACGCCTTTGCCTGCCACGAGCCCGGCCACTACGAAGCCGGCATGAAGGGCATCATCGACCTGACGCCATAGGTCGCCGGCGACCGAGGCCGCGCGGCCCGGGTCCGCCAGGTCCGTCCCGCATGAGGCGCTGCGTCGGATGACGGATCGTCATGACAACCTCGGGAAGAGCCGGGACAATCGCGCCGAGGCCCCGGGCATCGGGCTCAATGACGCTTGCCGACCCGGGCGAAGGACGTCATGGCTCTCCACTGCGATCTCGGCAGCATGGTTGCGGCGATCGGGGCTGGGCGGAACGACCCGGACGTTGGAAAGGCCCCCGGCGAGCTCTCCCTCGCCGCGCTGGTCGGCGCGGCGACCCTCGACCCGGATCGCTCGATCCGCGAGTATCGGGCCGAGGCGACGCTCGCCCTGCGGGCGTGCGTAGGCGTGGACGTGTTCAGTCAGCGCCGGCTGCGCTCCCGCTCGATGCGATATGCGCGTGCCGTGGAGCTCGTCGCGGAGCAGTGCCACGCCTGCGCCACCCGTTGCGCGACCCCTCCTTTCGACGGCCCCCCGATCGCCGAACGGCGCGCAGCAGCCGATCGACGCGGAGCCAGTTGGCGAGCCGGTGGTCGACGGCTGAGCGACCTCCTGCCCGGCCCGGCGCTCGCGTAGGCGGCCCTTTTCGCCGCTCCAGGATCATGCCTCCGGCCTGCGAGGCCGAGGGCTCCCGGCGGTGCGGTATCGTGAGCATCGGCCTGGCCAGAACACTGGACGCCTTCAGGCGGTGAACGAGCAATGAGGATCCCTGCCGATCCGCTCGCGGACCGGGAACGCCCCCGGGTCGCCTTCTTCGCGCTGGGCGCCCTGTTCTTCGGCCTCGCCGTCCTTGATCGCGTTCTCGGCCTGTTCGCCGGCTTCAGCTCGCTGGTGCTCACGGTCTTCCTGACCTGGCTGCTGGCGTTCCTGATCAGTCCTTTGGTCAATGGCCTCGAGCGCAGGCTGCCCCTCGGACGCGGGCTCGCGGTGGCCGTCGCCTATGGCGGGGTCATCGGCGGCATCGCCCTGTTCGTGGTCGCGATCGCGCAGATCGGCGCCCGGGAGGCCTCGGACCTGGTCGGCCGGATCGACCAGATCACCGCGTCGATCGCGAGCCTGGTCGGCAATCTCCAGAACGCCGTCGGAATCGACCGGTCGACGGTGGACCTGGCCGTGCTCGTCGAGGACGTCCAGCGCCGGGCATTGCCGGCCGTGATCCAAGGGCTCGCGGATCAGACCCAGCTGATTGCCGGCAGCGTCCTGAGCGTCTTCGGGACCCTGTTCATCATCGTCGTGCTGTCGCTGTACGCGGTCGCCGATCCGGACGCCATCACCGGCACAATCCGGCGGATCGTCCCGAACCGCCACGCCGACACGCTGCTGCTTGTCCAGCGGACGGTCGGGCGCGCGTTCCGGGGCTTCCTCCGCACGCAGGTCGTGCTGGTCATGGTCCAGATCGGGATCACGCTCGTGCTCGGCCTGCTCTTCGGCCTGCCCTACATGTTCCTGCTCACGGTCAGCACCGCCGTGCTCATGTTCATCCCGTTCTTCGGGCCGCCGCTCGCGCTCATCCCGGTCGTCTTCGTTGCGCTCGCCTTCCGCCAGGACGTGGCGCTGCCCGTCATCGCGATCCTGGTCGTCGCGCAGACGATCCTGGTCAACGCCATCCAGCCGCGGCTGCTGCGGGAGGGCGTGGGTCTGCACCCGATCCTGGTCATCATCGCGCTGCTGGTTGGCGCCCAGGTCGCCGGCCTGTGGGGCGCCATCTTCGGCATCCCGCTGGTCGCCATCGCGAACCTCCTGTTGCGCTATCTCATCGACGCCCGGGCGGTGAACGAGGTCGAGGGCATCGAGCTCGACGAGGTGGTCGCCGAGATCCAGGCCGAGAACCCGGAGGTCGAGGTCGAGGAAGCCGTGGCGATCGCGGCTGACCGGGCCGAGGCGATTCTCGACAGCGATGCGGCCGCAGCCGAGCCCAACGATGGGTAGCCCGGCCGCTGGAAGGCACCGCGGCGGCGACCTGTCAGACTGACGGGCCCACCCTCGCCCTTCCGCCACGACCGGAGACACCTCGACCATGAGCAGCCCGTCCTACCTCTCCTCGAGTGGCATCGTCAGCGTCCGCGCCGAGCTCGCGCAACTCACGGGTGTGGAGCGGCCGGTGGTCGTCGCCCGGATCGCGGCCGCCCGCGAGCTCGGCGATCTGCGCGAGAACGCCGAGTACGAGACGGCGCGCAAGGAGCAGTCGATCCTCGAGGGCCGGATCCAGCACCTGACGCTGCTCCTGCGCGACGCCGTGGAGATCGAGGGCGCCTCGACCAGCCACGTCAGCCTGGGTACGACCGTCACGGTCGAGGACGACGACGGCGAGGAGACCTACACGATCGTCGGCAGCCACGAGGCCTCGCCCACGGACGGCCGGATCAGCAGCACCTCGCCCATGGGACGCGCGCTCATGGGCCGGCATGCGGGCGAGAGCGTGGTGGTCAACGCGCCCAGCCGCGCGTTCGGGCTGCGGATCGTGTCGCTGGCCTGACCGGCGCTCGTCGACCCGCTTTCTAGCTGGCCGGCTGCCGCACGCGGCGGAGCGACCAACCCCCGCCGAGGATCGCGGCGAGCACGATGACCACGACCGGCCACGTCGGCAGGCCGGCCGCGCCGACGCCCGAGCCTGGCTGGGACGCGGTGCTCGTCGCTGGCGGAGTCTGGATGGGGCCGTCGCCGCCGGCCGTCTCGACCGCGACGACGTCGACGGTCGCCGTGCTCGGACCAGATGTCGCGACGAGTGTGTACGCGCCGCCGCGGCCGGGGCCCGCGTCGATCGTCGTCGTGAACGCGCCCGACGCATCGCCGATCGCGACGTCCAGTCGCCCGTCGCTCAGCACGTCGAGGCTGGCAAGGTCCTGGGCCAGGACCGCGGGGTGGCGCAGGTCGTTGTTGTGCACGAAGGCCGCGATCCTCAGGCTGTCTGTCGCCGCGGCGATGGTGGCGAGGGCCGGGATCGGCGACAGCTGCTCGATCAGGTGATCCGGGACGACCAGGGCGGCGAACCCCATCGCCTCGGCGCGCCGTGCGTCGGCGGCCAGCCCGGCCCCGTTCACGACCTTCTGGATGCCCGCGAGGAAGGTGAAGGGTCGCATCGCGCAAGACTACGCGAGCTGACCCGGGCGGGGACGATGTCGAAACGACTCCGGCCGGCCGGCGGAGGCGATCGATCATGCCGGCCCGGGCGCCGCGGCAATGCGAAATCGCCCCGATCGCGCCGACGCATCCTCCGCCGCCAGCACCGAAGCCGTGCGGCCCGCCATGGGAGATCCAAGGTGCCCGCAGGACGTCAGATCTCGGCGCTCATCCTTGTCGCCGGCGCTCCTTGACGCACAAGCCTGGGATCCCACCGCGCCACAGAGCGTGGGAGACTCCCGCGACGAGTCTGGGATCCAGGCGTGGTCGGTGCGTGTGCGAGGGTCTGGTGGCTGTCAGGGCTGTGGCCGCCGTCGGCGGGTCAGGATACGCCACACGGGATTGATGGCCAGCCCCGCGAGCCAGACCAGCGGGACCCCGAAGAACGCGAACGTGAGCCGGGCGACTGCCGGGTCATCTCCACCCGGGCAGGGCACCGCCGGGTAGTTGAAGAAGCACGCCTGCTGGGCGCCTATCAGGCTCCAGGCCGCCTGTGCCGCCAGGGCGGCGGCGAGCAGGAGCAGCACCAGCGTCCAGAGCACCAAACCCCTGTCCGGCCCGCTTCGCGTCCGCTTCACGTCATGCCCCGGCTGTCGCAGTTCCTGAACGCGCCCATCTGGGGTGGCTGGTGGGCACGTGCAAGTGGCAACTGCCACGGAGACTCCTTTGCTCGCCCGCCGGGATCACCATTGCATCCACAGGCACCTATGCCGCGATGGACTCGGGGCCTCGGCCGGAGCGGCGGTCCCTCACGGCGCGCAGCCACAGGACCAGGGCTGCCAGCGCGAGAAGGCCCGGGACCCACGGGGTGGTCGCGACCAGCCAGTTGTCAGGGATGCCGCTGCGGCTGAAGCCCACGCCGGTCGCCGCGCGCCCGGCGGCCAGATCCGTCGGCAGGTCTCGGTCCGCCGGCACGACGACGAGGTAGAGAGTGCCGCCATCAGAGATTTCGAGACGGTCGCGCCACTGGGTGATCTGCGGGACCTTGCCGGCCTGGTAGTCGGCGAGGAACGCGGAGTAGGACAGCTCCGGGTGCGGGGCGAACGGTCCGAAGGAGCTGATGACCCCGCCCACGGCCGAGATGGCGACGAGCGCCGCGATGAAGAGCCATCGTCCTCGGGACATCAGCTGGTCCACTCCCTCTGCGCAGGCGTCGAGCATCGCCTGCCGGTGAGGATCATCTCGCGGGCCTGGCCGTCAAGGCAACAGCCGAATGGCCCGAGCCCCTTAGCGGTCCCGAGGCGATCTCGAGGCCGCCGGCGAGTAGTTCCCCACACGTTGTGGCGCAGCTGTTCCTCATCTCTGCTTGACATGTGATTAAAGTGTCACATATTCATGCGTCCGTGGACGCAGTGTTCAGGGCCCTCGCGGATCCGACCCGGCGAAGCCTCCTCGATGAGCTCTTCCGGGAGGATGGGCAGACGCTGGGGGCGCTCGCGGGGCATTTCGCGATGACGCGCTTCGGCGTCATGCGGCACCTGAAGCAGCTCGAGGACGCGGGCCTGGTGGCGACCAGGCGACGAGGCCGCGAGAAGCTCCATTTCCTGAACCCGGTCCCGATCCGCCTCGTCCACGACCGGTGGGTAAGCAAGTACGCAGAGCCCTGGGCGGCAGCGCTCAGCGGCCTCAAGGAGAGACTGGAGCGTCCCATGGAAAAGGTGTTCGAGATCTACATCCGCACCACCCCCGAGCGGCTCTGGGAAGCGATCACCGACCCGGAGATCCGGAGCAAGTACCAGTTCGGGGCGCGGCAGCGCTCGGACTGGGGGCCCGGCTCGCGCTACGAGCTGTGGGCCCCGGGCGCGCACGGGCTCCTTGGCGAGGGGGAGAACCTGGAGATCGACCCGCCGCACCGGCTCGTGCAACGCTGGACCGCGCTCTGGGGAGAGGACGTGAAGTCCGAGGGCACTTCGCGCGTCACCTGGGAGATCGAGCAGGTCGCCGACTCGTGCCGCCTGACCGTCACCCACGACGAGCTGCGCGAGGGCGCGAACGAGCAGCTCTACGGCGGCTGGCCGATGATCCTGTCCGGCCTGAAGACGTGGCTCGAGACGGGCACCCTGCTCACCACCCCGGGATCCCTGATGTACGCGGGCTGAGCAGCCGTCGGGGGTCGCGTCGGGCTTGGTGCCCGTCGGGCCGGGAAGCCAGTACCGTGGCGGCGCGGGGCTCGACGCCCCATGCGCGACGACCCCGCGCGCTCACACGCGGCTCATCGTGGCGCCGCGCGACGCCTTCAATCATCAGGACCTCGGCGCGACGGGGGCCTCCGGTCACGGCGCCCCGAGATGACGCCTCGTCATGACGTCCCGACCACCCGAGAGCACACTCGGGCCAGCGGGAGACCTCCGCACGATGCCCGAACGGACGATGTGAACCCCGGCGCGGACCGGGCGATCGAGGCTCCGGGCATTGGCCCACGAGGCAGAGGAAAGGGATCATGAACGAGAGCGAGACGCAGATCACCGAGACCGAAACGACGATCGTCGAGACGCCGATCGTTGAGACGCCGATCGTTGAGACGCCACCGGTCGTGGCCGATTCCCATCGCTACGACAGGTCCGCGACGGGCAGCTTCGCCGCTGGCGAGGAGACGACGCCGGAGAAGGATTCCGTGGAGCGCGTCGCGGCTCGCGGCAGCTTCGCGCTAGGCGAGGAGACGACGCCGGGGAAGGATGCCGAGGAGCGCGTCGCGGCTCGCGGCAGCTTCGCGCTAGGCGAGGAGACGACGCCCGGGAAGGATGCCGAGGAACGAGAGCATCCGGGAACCTTCGCCGATTCGGAGCCGGAGACCGCGCCGACCGTCTGACGAGGCGGCACGAGATTCGCTCGTCGATGGAGAGGCGGGCTCGATGCGAGCCGCCTCCATTCGTCGCCGTGCCCGCGGGCTTCTCAACATCGACCAAATCTGCGGCCACGCCGAGGGTCGCACCACGAAAGGATCGTAACAAGTGGGCATCATCGCCTGGATCGTCCTGGGTGCGATTGCCGGGTTCATCACGAACCTGATCATGGGCGGCGGGGAAGGCGTCATCCTCACCATCGTCCTCGGCATCGTGGGTGCCGTCGTCGGGGGCTACCTGGCCGGCACCGTCCTCAAGGTCGCCGACGTGACCGGCATCAACATCGAGAGCATCGTGGT
>JBBQRX010000056.1:0-12371 GCA_038214375.1 Candidatus Limnocylindrales bacterium | reverse complement strand
CCGCTCCCGCAGCGAGGACAGCGGAAGCCATCGGGCCAGCGTGTCTCTACGAGGTAGCGGAAGCACGCCGCATCATCCGGGAACCGGCGGTAGAAGTCACCGAGGTTCTTGGGATAGTCACCCTGCTTGCGAGCGCCCATGCCTCGACACTACATCTTGTGGTCTGCTGAGCCAACCGGATAAGCAAGATCGCGGTTATCGCGAGTTCCGGATAACCGCGATCAGGTGGTACCTCCAGAGGGCGAGGGCTTCGGCGGGATCGCGGGCCATGGGTCGCCTCCAGGAGTCGCTCGGGGTGTCCGGGCCATCAGAGGGTGGCCGCCATCGCTGCCAAGGGCGAGGTCGTGTTGGTGGCGAGCCAGGCGCCGCCGGTGACGAGCGCCGCCAGGCGCCAGGGCGCGACGGGGCTGTGGCGGCTGGTCCAGGCCGAGCCGAGCGCGGCGACTGCGGCCGCGCAGCAGGGCCCGGGGGCCACCGGCAGGTCGAGGCCCGACCAGCCTGCCCTGACGGCTGCCGCGAGCAGGACCCGGGCCAGGGCGCCCGCCGCCAGGCCGAAGCGCCGGCACCACTCCCGGACGGTCGTCTCGGGACGCCCGAGCGCCGCCGCGATCCGGCGCACGCCGTCGCCCGCGGCGTGGCGCTCGAGGGCCTGCCCGATGACGTCGACCGTGTCCCAGCGGTACGGGGCCACGAACCAGGGCAGGAGGGCGTCGGTCCGCCCGCAGCGCCGGCAGCGCACGCGGGGCACGAAGATCCGGTGCAGCTCCGCGCCGCGCAGGTGGCGCAGGTATCCCGACCAGGGCCCCGTCGGCCCGCCGCAGCGCGGGCAGGCCACCCGGGGCGGCGTTCACGTCACGGCCGCGGGCCGAGTACGCGCTGACATCGAGCGGGCAGCGCCATACGATCACCGGCGGTGGACCTTCGCTCCACCACGACCCCCCGGGGGCTTCTCTCCCTTGGGGGGTCACCTGGTTCCTGTCGGCTCAGATCATCGCGCCGCGCGCCGCCCGCTGTCGGCGTCCCCGTCCAGCGCGGCCGTCACCAGCCGGTTCATGCCCATACAGACATGCCGCCAACAACCCGCACGTCCGGTGGTGTGGGAGGGGTCGGTGTGACGCCGACCCCTACCCGATTCGTTCGCCTCGGATGGGTACGACTAATGCAGGCTTATGCGCATCCGGTTCAGCGTGATCTCCGCATGACTCCAGATCCCAGACTCGGTATCTGCCGGGTCCGAGATTCGGCAGTAGGCGGTCGCAGCGGCGCGGAGGACGAAGTAGCCCACGACGGCTCCGAGCCATACGAGCAGTATGTCGTTGACGTCTACTTTCCGGTATGCGAAACCATAGACCAAGTCCATGGCCAGTTGTGCGAGTTCGATCCCAACGGCGAACAGCGCCGCAGCGATCATGTGCCAGCGCGGGCGGCGAGCACCGACCACGAACGGCAGTCCAAACCCAAACGGAACCCCCATCAGGAAGTTCCCGTAGGCCTGGACGCTCCGGAGGTCCAGGCCCAGAACTGGCACTAGGTTGATTCCGTCGGTGAGTCTGGTATTGCTTCTCATCGTATCGATGAAGTCGCTATCCACTCGGATAGGAAGGACGGTCCAGCGAAACACGAGGAGTGCATACAGATAGAAGGCGCTGACGCAAAGGATGTAACTCAGCGAGCGCCCTCTCCGCCGCAGGACGAGCAGTAGCCCCACCCACAAGACTGCCGCAACCGGGCTCAACGCCCATTCATTGAGGATCATCTGCTCGAGGTCACTTGATCGTCGAACCGTCTGGCGCCGGGCGCAACTACTTGGTCACCATGGTCCCGTTACCCTTCTGGTTCCAGCCGTCGTCAGTCCCAGTCGCCTTCCAGATCTCGAGGTAGAACGTGCCGGACTGGACGTTCGTGGAGCAGTTGTAGTTCCAGCTTGTAGTCGTGTTCAGGGTCGCCGGGGGAGTCACAGTCTTGTCGCAGGCGATCGTGTCCCAAGGAAACCCGGTCTTGAAGGCCTGGAACCTCACATTGAATGGGCTGGGGTTGGCTCCAGGGTCCTTGCTATAAGTCCACATCGTGCCCGTCAGCCACAGCGCACCAGCGTCCATCCCGTGGAAGACTCCATTCGCCTTGCCATCGACTAGCACATGATCGTTTGTCCACGAGTACGACGAGCTGTTGGCCAAGACAACGCCAGTCGATACCGCGAGCATGGCGATTACAAGCATCACTCGTGCGACGATACGGGACATTCGGCTATCCCTCTTCTTGCGCTGTCCAATCTGGCGCCCGGCAAGGTTGAATGACACGACCTGATACATCTGGACGGTGTTCGCCGGCCGCCGCTGGTCGACGGACTGCCACCCGACGCTTGGCCGGAGTCGATGCCCGATCGAGGACGCGCGGTCATCCTCTCCTGAGAGGAGGGGCCGCGTCTATTGGGGATGTCCCTACCGACGGCCGGCCCGGGCCTGCCGGCATCCGGGATGGCGACCGCGGACCGACGCCAGGCACTCTGCGCCCCGCGCTAGGACTGGGGCCGCGTGCCGCTCAAGACACCTTCGGGCACTCGAGACGGCGCGGGCGGCCGCCCGCGCCGTCGCGCCGGTTCTGCGGAAGGATGCGCTCCCCGTCCGGGCAGTTCCTCTTGTCGTGGTAGACCGGCTTGTCCTCGGGCGACGCGGAGTGGTAGGGCGGAACCTGCGGCATGGGTCGAATTCTCCTGTCCGTTCGCGCTTGCCGTTGACTCAAACGATCGTAGACCTCGGGGGCCAGGGGGGGCAGGGGGTGGAACCCTCGACCAGAAGGGACTCAGGTCCTGCCGCGGGCGGAGAGTATCGGCTCCTCCTGCCGCCGGGGGGGGCGACCTCAGCGCCGTCGACACGTCGGGACTTGCGCCTCCCGGCCTGTGTCCCGCGCCGAAGGACGCCTGCCGTGCATCCCGGTCCGAAACGCGCGCACCGGGATGAGACCACATGACGTCAGGGCGAGCCCGGGTGCGAGCCGCGGCGCCGCTCGGCTGTCGGGAGCTCGAGCAAGAGGTCCCGCTCGGCCTTGACCGCGAGCTCGGTCCTCGTCGCCAGGCCGAACCGCGCGAGCAGGCGAGTGATGTAGCCCTCGACCGTCTTCTTGGACAAGCCGAGGTCGCCCGTGAGCTCGTCGTTCGAGCGGCCGGCCATGACGCCCGCGAGGACGGCGCGCTCGCGCGGCGTCAGCGGGGCCCAGGCCGCGCGCCGCGCCTCGCGCAGCTGCTCGCCCGTGAAGGCGAGGGCGCCCGAGGCGGCAGTGGTGACGGCGGCCTCGATGTCCTCGGTCTCCGAGGTCTTGAGGAGGAAGCCGCTCGCCCCCATCGCGATGGCAGCCGACACGTACTCCGGGGTCATGAAGCTCGACAGCACGACGAACGCAGGCCCGTCGTCGCCAGACGCCCGCAGGAGGTCGACCCCCGACCCGTCGGGGAGTCGAAGGTCGAGCAGGACGACGTCGCAGGGCGTGGACGCCAGCAGGGCGCGCGCCTCGGCCAGCGTCCTCGCGGCGCCGACGAGCTCGATCCCGTCGCGCGCGCCGAGCGCGGCGGCCAGCCCCCGGATGACGACTGGATGGTCCTCCACGATGGCGACGCGAATTGTCATGCCGTCCACCGGATGCGCACCGCCGTCCCGCCCGGGCCGGACTCAATCGTGAGCTCACCGTCGATCGCCTCGGCGCGGCGTCGCATCCAGGGTATCCCGAGCCGCCCCTCGGCCAGCGCCTCCCCAGCCCTCGCGGCCGGCATCCCCGGCCCGTCGTCGGCGACTTCGAGCGCGATGGCCCCCTTCGCGACCGAGCCGCTCACGATCACGCTGCCGCCTGCATGCTTCGCGGCGTTCGCGAGCGCCTCCTGGACGATCCTGAAGGCCGCGAGCTCGACCTCCGCCGGCGGGCGGTCCTCGGCGCCGTAGCCGGCAGCGTTGGCGATGGTCGCGCTCACCTCGATGCCGACCGCCCGGCGGCAGGCGTCCTCGATCGCGGGCACGAGCCCGAGGTCGTCGAGGACGGGCGGCCGCAGATCGGTCGCGACGGTCCGGAGCCTCGTGGCGACGACACGGAGGGACTCGCGGGCCTCGGCCCGGTCGGCGTCCGGCTCGTCGAGGGACCGGATGACGGCGGCGATCGTCTGGAGCGGGTCGTCGTGGATCTCGCGCGCGATCCTCGCCCGCTCCTCCTCGGTGGCTCGGATCGACTCCCGCTCCCGCACCTCGGCGAGCAGGAGGCGGTCGGCCAGCCTCGAGATGCCCCGCCTGGCCGGAGCGTAGACCGCGAGCGGGAGGAGCGATGCCGCGAGCGTGACCGGCAGCGGCGCCCCGAGGGTCGTGAAGGACACTCCGACGAAGGCCGCGACCGCGAGCACGGCGACGTCGAGGGCCTGCGTCCTTGACGCGGCCTGCAGAAATCGCTGCCGGGTCACGCCCGCGCCTCCCGCGGCCGCGGCCAACCCACCTGCGATCGTGAGCGCTGCGGCGGCAGTCCCAAGGGGCAGCGGGCTCCAGGCGTGCGAGAGGCGCAGGGCGGTCCAGGCAGCCCCCACGAGGACGGCGGCAAGCAGCCACGAGGCGACGAGCGCGCGACTTCGCGTCGCTCCGCGGATGGCGTCGAGAGGGGGTGCCACGACGCCGAGGAGGACGACCGCGGCCGAGGGGCCCGACGGATCTGCGAGGTAGAGCGGCAAGCCCGAGAGCGCGAAGGCGGCGGCGACGGCGGCACGGGCCGGGCGGCCGCGACGCACGGAGAGGTGGAACGCGCCGAGGGCGACCACGATCGCCGCGAGCGCCAGCGGGGTAGCGAGCCGGAGCCGGATCTCGGGCCCGCGCTCACTGGCGACGAGCTCGCCGTTCGCGTCGGCGACGGTGAGGGCGTACCCACCCGGCTGGTCCGAGCTGCGGGTCGCGAGCACGCGGTCGCCGGGGCGCACCCCGTACTCCCAGCCGATCTGCTGCGGGTCGACCGCCTGGACCATGCCATCAGCCTCATCGACCGTGACCCCTAGATCGAGCACCGCCGTGGCGGCCACGGCGAGCGAGTAGAGCCCGCACGCGAGCGCGACGACCGCGAGCGCTGCGGCCCAGGACGCCCTCACGGTGCGCCCGCTCCCCCCGGCCGGCGATGGGGTGGAACCCTCAGCCGGGACAAGGGGATCACCCCATCGATTCGGCGGGGCGGTGCGCCTACGTTCGGCTCGCGTCCAGCATCCGTCGGAGTCGAGGGAGTTCTTATGCGCCGCGCCGCCGCTGTCATCCTCGCGTTCGCGGGGCTCATCTCATCGTCCGCGCCAGCGGCCGCCTCGAGCCCGACCGCGGCCGCGGTCACGGCGGACATCGAGGGCCAGCCGATCGCAGTCGCCCTGATCCCCGACTACTACTGCCATGACCGCGACTTCCCCCGGATCCACTGCTTCCGCACGGCAGATGTCCTCGAGCAGGCGCGAGCCGCGCTCCAGCCCCAGGGGACCGGTGGCCCTGCGCCGCTCACGGCCTCCGCGACCACCGACTACGCGACGATCTACGCGCTCCGCGGCCACGCCGGATCGTACACGGTCCTCTCGCAGAACTACGACGCGCTCGCGCTGATCGGCTGGAACGACCGAATCCAGTCGTTCACCGGCCTCAACGGCGCCTCCGGGGCGTTCTACACCGACTGGTTCGCCGGCGGCTACCGCCTCACCTTCTGCTGCAACGCGTACGTGTCGTCGCTCTCGGCGACCTTCAACAACGCGATCAGCTCCGCGTATCGCACGTAGGCCCCTCCAAGTCTACAGGATCGAAGATTGAGCCTCGCATCTCCCTCGGGAGGCGGGCACACGATCGACGCAGCCGCTGCGTCAACCCGTCCCCCGAACGAGACTCGGGCTGGTGCAGCGTGGCTTGCACCCTTCGCGGGGCAATGGGGTGAAACCCTGACGGTCCTCGCGCTTGCGGCGGGAATCGTCTTGACGCCGCCGAGCGGCACCCGGCCGGTTGAAGGCGCTCGCAGATCGCCTTGCCGCCTGCCGCAGCACCGATGCGGCGGCCCGCTGTGATCGCTGCTGGCGGACGCGCGATCGGGCACGGGGACGGGCGGCGCCGCGGCGCTGGGGGATAGCGCGGCGGCGCCAGCACGAGCGTACCGCACCGGCCGAGCGCGGGGCGCTCCCGCTCGATCGGAGCGGGCCGCAGCGGCCCGCGTGCCCGTCGACCCCCGCTGGCGGTCCCCTGCCGCCCATCGACGATGGTAGCGCGGCGTCTGACTGCGGGGGAGACTGCAGGCACCAGCCTGTCGCTCTGTCCCCGCCCCGCACCAGGCTCGAGGCACGCCTAGTTGCAGCATACCCGTCGCCCTTCCACGCTGCAATGGGGTGAATCCCTAAGGGAAGAGTGCCGCCGGAAGAGTAGATTTGGTCAGCGGTGAACGTCTCGCCGCAGGTCGATGCAACCGTGGGCACGTCCCGCCCATGTTGCGGAGGTGGGGTCATAGCACCGGACTTTGCTTGGAGCCGCCCTTCGCGCCATGGGCGCAGGGGCCCTGGCGACTGTCATCACGGCAGCACCCGCGTTGGCCTCCGTTACCGACTACTACTCTGGCCATCTGCCGCACGACTACACGCTGATGGTGTTCGCCACGCAGCGCCACCACACCGGGGGGAAGATCCAGATCGACCCGACCAACGGGCCGAACGCGAACGGCTCGATGCGCATGGGCCTGTGGGCGGGCGGCGGCCAGTTCACGGCCACGGCCGCGATCCCGCAGGTGTACCCGTACAACACCTACAAGGACATGACCGACTCGGGCGGCGGCACCTCGTTCAATGACGTCTGGTTCCAGATCGACGCCAGGATGATCGACGGGTGCGGCATCTTCTGCGACGACGACTTCGGCGGCTACGTCAAGTACTCGATCTAGTAGCCGGGCGGCTCTGGACCGCGCGGAGGCGGCCGGTTTCCGTCTCCGCGCCGAACATAGGGGAGGCGACATGAGGCGCCTGAGTCTCGTCCTCATCTTCGCGGTCATCGTGGGCGCGGGCGCGGGGATCGTCGCGCTCACTCGCGGCTCGCTCGGCGATGGTCCGCTTACGCCGGACCAGGCCACCTCGAGGATGAGGACGGTCCTCGCCCAGATGTCGTTCCCACCGGGCTACCAGGCGTCCGCAGACACCGCGCGACTCTTCTCCCAGCCCGGCACGGTCTACGCACCGGGTGTGGCCGAGGGCCTGGCGGGAGACGAGTGGTTCTGCGCCTGGGCGGGCGAGTGGCGGACCTACCGGAGCCAGGACCCCGGACGGGCCTCCGCCGCCGTCGACACCATCCTGGGCCCCTACCCGTCGGGGCCGTTCTGGGAGTCCATCAACCCGCCGGACAGGCCGGGCTTGCTGTCCGACGTCCAGGCCGCGAAGCTTGGCGACCCCCGCAAGCTGCTCGCGGAGATGTCCGCATTCCAGTGCCGAGTCCCGTGAGCCCCCACCGGCACCCCGGGCCCGCGCTCGTCGTGCTGGGCCTCGCCGGGGCCCTGGCCGCCTGCGGAGGCCCCGGCGCCAGTCCGGCTGCGCCCGGGCCATCGGCGAGCGGAGACGCCGCACGCCGAGTCCAGGTCGTTGCGGGGGACATCACCGACACCGTGGTCCTCGACGCGGCGGTCGTGTCCTCGCCGACCTTCCCGCTCGCCGCGGCATCCACCGGTCGGCTGAGCATCCAGGCCCCGGCGGGTCCGAGCGGCGCGGACCCGGTCGTCGTGGCCTCAGTCGCGGCGCCGGACGGAAGCTCCAAGCCGGTGCTCCTGCCGCCGTTCAGCCGAGTCGACGTCTGGATCGCGCGGAGCGGGGACATGGTCGTCGCGGGCATGCCGGTCGCCTCGGCCACGTACAGCGGGTTCGCCCTGCGCGCCGCGATCCCGCCCGAGGACCTGACGGCCTTTACGGCGCCGGCGACCTCGGCGCGCGGCCAGATCGTCAAGGGCCCCGGGCCTGCGGACTGTCCGGTCGTCGGCGTCGTCGGCCTGCCCGTCACCGCTGCCGGCGGGCTCGACCCATCGGCTGGTGCCGGGCCGCAGGTCGACCTGAGCTCGGACCCCGTCGTGGTCTGCGCCCTGCCCCGCGACCTGTTCCTCCTGACAGGGATGCGCGGCCTGCTGGCCATCGACACGGCCACGGTCCATGCGGTGCCGCTGCTGCCGTCGGACGCGGTCGCGGGCGACTCGCAGCGCGGGCTGGTGAACCTCGTCATGCCCGACGGGACCGTCGCGCAGCGGGTCGTTGAGCTGGGCGTGTCCGACGGTGACCGGATCCAGATCCTCTCGGGCCTGGCGGTCGGCGACACCGTCACGCTGCCCGCTCCGGACCTGGGCCCATCGGCGAGCCGCTGAGCCGGTTGATGTTGCGGCTTCTTGACGGCCGGCTTTCGTTCCGGCTGCCCAACGGCGCCGAGCTCGCCGTGCTGCGTGGCGCCTCGATCGAGGTCGCTGAGGGAGAGTGCGTCGCGGTCCTCGGGCGATCGGGTGTCGGCAAGAGCACACTCCTCAGTGTCCTCGGCCTGCTTGAGCCTCTCGACAGCGGCGCCCTGAGCGTTGACGGGACGGACACCGCCGGTCTCGACGACGGCCCAGCCTCTCGCCTCCGCGGCGAGGCGTTCGGCTTCGTCTTCCAGCGCTCGTTCCTGCTCGGGCACCTGACGGCTGCCGAGAACGTGGAGATCCCGCTGCTGCACCAGGATCGCTACATGCGGTCAGGCGAGCGGCGCCGGCACGTCCGCGGGGTCCTGGAGCGGGTCGGGATCGCCCACCGATCGAGGCACACGCCGAGCATGCTCTCGGGCGGGGAGCAGCAGCTGGTGGCGATCGCCCGCGCCCTTGTGCGCAGGCCCCGCTACCTCCTGGCGGACGAGCCGACCGGCGATCTCGACCCGGAAACGGGCGAGCGCACGGTCCGGCTCCTGGCGGACCTCGCGCGTGACGAGCACCACGGCGTGGTCATGGTTACCCATGACGTGGAGCTGTCGCGCCTCTTCGCCCGTCGAGTCCTCCTACGGGACGGCCGGCTCTCGGAGCTCACAGAGTGACTACGGCGCGATATGCCCTGGTTGTGGCCGTGCAGACGATCCGGTCCCACCGCCTCCGCACCATCCTGACGGCCCTGGCGATCGTGCTGGGCGTCTTGGCGCTGGTAACGGTGGACTCCGCTGCGGGCGCAGCCGAGTCCGCCGTGGTCGACAGTGCGCTACTCGCGAACGGCCTGCCCGCGACATGGGCGGTCAACCTCCAGCCTGGCCTCCAGCTCGTCGGCAGGGCAGCAGGCGCGGCGGGCGACATCGATGGCCGCGTCGAGTCTCGCGGCGGGGCCGCTGCCCTCGAGATGGACGGCAGCGCAGCACTCGAATTCAACGGCCAGACCGGATCGGTCAACCTGGTGGCGGTCGCGGGACCCCTCCTCGCCGTCCGCCCGCTCCACGTCGTAGCTGGCGCCTGGCCCGAGACGCCGCGCGGGCTCCGGCCGGTGGTTGTCGTGAACTCGGCGGCGGCCCGCTCCGGCATCCGTGTCGGAGACGCCATCGGCCTGCGCGTGGGTAGCCGCGCGACCATGATCGCCTCGGGCGTGGTGGGCGTGGTCAACGACGGCCAGAGCGACCCGACCGTGTACGTGCCGGCGCCTCAGCTCGCGTGGTGGCGCCCGACGATCGGTGCCGACATGTCGGCCCGAATCCTGCTCCACGTGCCCGACGGTTCCGCGGAGGACGAGGTGCAGACCCTCGTGGCCGGCAGTCTCGCGCGCTCGGGGCTTCAGGGCAGCAACCCCGTTCGCCTCGATGACCTGTCCGGGCAGATGACAGCCGTCCAGACCTTGAGGCTCGCGTTCCTGACCGTCGCAGGCCTGGGGCTCCTGACGGGGATGCTCGGGATCCTGAACATCGGGCTTGCGGCCCTGCCGGAGAGGGTAGTGGAGCTCTCCCTGCGCCGCGCCGCCGGCGCCACGCGCCGCTCGATCGTTGTCGTCATGATGACGGAATCGGTGCTTGTCGGGGCCGCTGCCGCATCGCTCGCCGTGGCTGGCGCGTTTCTCCTCTACCCTGTCACGTCGCGGATGATCTTCCCCCAGATCCCAGCGAGCGCGGCAGACCAGTTCCCGCTGCTCTCGGCGATCGTCGGCATCGCGGCCGGCATGCTGGCCGGCCTGCTGGGGGGGCTGATCCCCGCTCTGAGGGCTGCGGCAATGGACATCGCGTCGATCATGCGCGCGTGACCGCCGGGCTTTCGCCTCACGCGCGGTCCGAGGCCGGCCCGCCTTGGACGACCTCGATCGCCCGCTCGGCCGTTGGGCGCATCCCACGGCGAGAACATGGACCTTGGATGGCGAGGACGTCTGATCCGGCCCCCGAGCTGACGAGGTCGCCGAACGCCTCGCGGCGGCCTGTCAGCCGCGCCTGATCTGCGGATGCGCCGCAGGGCGACGGCCCAAGGTCGACCTCCCGTCGTCGACAGGGACTCCGGGCATGCGAGCGGCTGTTGCGGGCGGGGCAGGTCCTCAACCCCAAGGTCGCGTGCCGATGCCCCAAACGGGATAGCCCCGCCCGCAACGACCTTCCGATCACGATGCGTCTCGCCGAGCCGCCCGAGCCGTTCGAGCTGGTCCGCAGCGCATGACGCGCCGGGTCTCTGGCCGCCCCGCCGGACGGGCCACGGACCGTGAGGTCGGGGTGGTTGCAGCGGTCCTGATTGCCGGGTCGGAGAAGGCGGCCGCCCACCGCCTTGGCCTGTCCCACTCGACCGTGAAGCACCACCTGGCGAACGCCAGATCCAGGGTGGGCGCCGACAAGTAGCGATTCGCACGTCGCCGGCGCGGTTCGCGCTGTCACCACTTCCTGTGGACGGACGCATCCCATCTTCTGCTTGTAGTCCTTGCACTCGACCGAGACGCCCGGGATGACGTACCGCCGGCCGAGCCAGTCAAAGAAGCCGTCGGTGGCCGTGTTGTCGTACCGGATGTCGATGCGCTTGCGGCCGCGGTCGATCTCCGCCTCCCGCACCGGGTTCGCAAATGACGGGTAGAAGAGCGCCGTGAGCAGGGCCTCGACGGGTGATGGTCGTGGCCCCGGCGTTGCCGGCAGTGACACCGCGTGGGGGTCGAAAACCCCGGTTCGATCACGCCGCGGCTCCGCAGTACTCGTGGATGAGGCCGCCGAGGAGGTCCCGCCGATGGACATCCTGAGGGCTGATCGGCACCGGGTGCGAGGCTTCGTAGATCGGGGTCGCGAGGTCGAGCCCGCGATGCGGCCGCTTGCAGTTGTAGTGCTTGGCGTAGGTCCGGAGCGTGCGATCGAGGTGTCCTCGACCGAGGACGAGCGTCCAGTCGAGGCACTCGGCGCGGATGGTCTCGATCACCCGCTCCGCGTAGGCGTTCGCATTCGGGGCCCGGATCGGGGTCCGGATCACCCGCGCCCCTTCCGAGCGAATGACCTCATCGAACGTCCGGGTGAACTTGGTGTCCTGATCGCGGATGAGGAACCGGATGGCGGCTGACCGATCGTCGAGACCCAGGGCGAGGTTGCGGGCCTGTTGGGTGACCCAGGCCGAGTCCGGGTGAGCCGTCGAGGGACTGAGGTGGACTCGTCGGCTGCCGAGCTCGATGAAGGCCAGGACGTAGAGCGTCCGGAGCCACGCGGTCTCGACGCTGAAGAAGTCACAGGCGATGATGCCGTCCGCCTGCGCCTGGAGGAACTCGGTCCAGGAGGGACCGCTCCGCCGTGGCGCAGGGCCGAGGCGCGCCGTCCTGATCAGGCTCCGGATGGTCGTCGCTCCGACGCGGATCCCGAGCTTGCGCAGCTCGCCTCCGATTCTGATGCAGCCCCAGCGGGGGTTCTCCCGGGCGAGCCGGAGGACGAGCTCCCGGACCTCTCGATCGATCGGCGGCCGGCCTGGTCGACCGGTCGTGCCGTACGTCCACTTCCTCCGCACGAGCTCGCGATGCCGCCGCAAGGAGGAACCGTCGATGGCCCGGTACCGGGGTTGGCCCGAGGTTCGTCGGAGGACCCGGAGCTGGTGACGCAAGACGAGGATCTCGAGATCCTTGGCTCCATGGCCTCGGCCACCATGGCCACCGGTGACGATGAGCCGGGCGAGGACGCGGAGGGCGAGGTAGATGAGGGAGAACATCAGCCGATCGTAGGGCGCTGATCGCGAATCGGGGTTCTCGACCCCCACGGCCTATCCGCTCCGCGACCGCCATCTGGACGACCTCGCGTGTCTGTCGCCGACCCGCGACGATCTGATCTCGGCGGCGAAGTGGACGCTCACGCACGACGACTCTCCGGGGTACCGATTCCTGCTCGTCGAGACGCTCAAGCGGCTCGGGGTCAAGGACGTGGACGATGCGATCAGCCGAT
>JBBQRX010000055.1:0-13445 GCA_038214375.1 Candidatus Limnocylindrales bacterium | reverse complement strand
GCGTTCGAGACGTTGCTGCGCGTTCTCATGACCGCCCCGCCCACGACCCAGGACGCGATGATCCACGCCGGCGACCTGCCGCGGATCCCGGCGACCGTCAGCCCGCCGAAGAAGCCGGCGACGAGAACGTCACGTCCGAAGGTAAGGCCGCAAAGCCTGCCGCGAGGCGTCAACGTGTGAGATAGGCGTCCAAGTGGCCCATTATCGTGCTCATTCGCGGCACCGAGCAATGGGTTGCGTTGGGTGTGGCGATGAGTTCGATAATCCTGTGCACTCACACCGTCCTGTCCGTTCCTGGCCCTCGGACTTGCCAGCCTGCCTCGTGACGCGGAAGATGCGATGAAGGCGGGCGGTCGAGTGTGGGAGGGGTGGAGGATGAGCCAGCTTGTGGTAGATGCGATCAACCCGGTGTTCGACGGGTCGTGGAAGTCCCTGCGATGGGTCGTCCGGGCGGCCCGGTGGGATGTGACGTGCGGGTTCTGTCGCACGCGGTTCAGCGACATCGGGTGGATGCTGCGTGGCTCCGTCGTCTGCCCCGAGTGTGGAACGCGGAACCGTCTACCCTCAGCGGCCCGGCAGCGCCCCCCTTCCTGACCCGAGATCAGAAGGCGGCCGTCGAGGGCGAGTGCGAGCGGGCAATAGTCGCCGTTGTGACGGTCGCCACCTGCGGCTCGCCGCAGTCGCCCCGGCCTCCCGGATGCGCAGCAGGTGCTCGCGCTCGATGACGGGCCGCGCTGCGAACCTGCTGGGAGCGCGACATACCCCATTGCAGCTCACCGGGCGGAGGCGAGCGCGGTCACGCGGTCGAAGATGCCGGTCGGGTGCCCCCCGTGCCGTCGCAAGGCGAAGGCCGAGCAGCGCCGGGCGGCCTGACGCGCAGCAACCAGCGCGACCGAGGCGCGGCGGGGACGGGGGTCAGCGCGGCAACGACAGGCCCCAGACGACGAGCACCACGACTGCCACCAGACCGCCAACGGCGAACAGCCCGGCCATGAACACGCCGACGTTGGCGAGGGGATCGGTCAGGGCGAGGCTCACATCACCGTTCGCGGGCATCGCCGAGACCCTCTTCGACATGTCGATGAACGCATTCACGAAGACGGCCAGGACAACTGCCCCCACCAGGGCGATCAGGGTGCCGATCACCGGTTGGGCGGGTCCCAGTGACACGCCGAAGACGATCACGGCTGCGTTCATCACGAGGACGGGGCTGGAGACAAGCCAGACGGCATTGCCATGTCCGGCGCGGACCCAACGGGCGGCCAGCAGCCGCAGCTCCATCGCTGCCGCGAGGAGAAAACCGAACGCCACAGCCCCCATGCCCGAAGTGTGCGCGGGCCGATGTTCAGGCGCAAGTTTCGCGAGATGGAGCGTTCCACGAAGCGGGACTTACGAACCGTCCTTGACGCACAAGCAGAGCGGGGAATGCTGACAGCGGCACAGTCGCAACGATGAGCAAGCCAACCCCGATCGAGACGATCGGCCACACCCAGGCCCATCGGGGCAGTCGGCGGCTGCGAGCCCTGACCACGAGGAACCGCATCAGGAGCGCCATGGCTGGGACGAGCACGATGAGCCAGGCGTTGGCCGCGATGGCGACGCAACCGAGCAGAAGCCCCCAGACCATGCCGGCCCACCCAGGAGGCAACGCCGAGGGCCGCGCGTGCGCTGATCGAGGCGACCAGGGCGGGAGTCCGACTCGGACCGCTCTCAAGTTGGCCTCTGCCACCAAGGCATCCTCCGAAAGCGGCTCTTGCGATGTCATGCGCACCATCAGGTCGCGAACGGTCCGACGCAAGCGATTCGATCGCGAACCAGCCGCTTCCCCACCGGCCGCGGCGCCGGAGCCGCGAAAGCAGCAGCCCGAGGCTCCAGCCCTATGGCCAGTCCTGCCGATCGTCGCGCGGATCGACGCCGGCGCCGACAGCGCACTCCTCCTCGCAGGCTCGACTCTACTTCGGGCGAGCTCACGTATGTCTGGCCATGCCGAGTCCAGCGCCTCGAGATCGGGGACGTGCCGTCTCGAGGGCGGCAGCGACCCCCTCCCGGCTCCGGACGTGTCGGCCCGAACGTCGCACGGGTCCAGGTCGCGCTTACCGATGGCACCACGGCGACCACGGCCGTCGCCAACGGCTACTACCTCGGCTGGTGGCGCGGGACCGACGCCGACCCCATCCGGATCACCGCGCTCGACGCAAGCGGCGACGATCTCCGTGTCATCGCGGATCCTGCGGGGCTGCTCCCGCCGAAGTAGGCCGTAGGCGACCACGAACCGCCTCGGCCGACCCGGCGATAGGCCCGGCGGGCAATGAGTTCCGCCGTTCGGCAGGAGGTGCAGATCGTTGTGGTTTTCAGGTTGACCGCCGCCAGGCACTCCTCGACCTGGGGGAAATGACATGGGGGAATCGGCATCGGCGGTCGTGACCATCTGCCCTTGACCCCGCCTCCGGTCAGGCCGATCCTCGCGTCCATGGATGATCGGGCCGACCAGACGCATCAGGCACGGACGCCACGTGTCAGGCTGCCGCGGCGACGGTGGGTCCTGGCCGCCGTCGTTGTCTTCGTCCTGACCATTACCATGCGCCTTCTCGACAGCGCCTCGCCGATCTCCTACTATCGGATCGTGGACGACCGGACGCTGATCGTTGGGACCGTCACCGGGCCTGGCGCGTGGACGCGCGTCACGAGCCTCACCGAGACGCCCTCGACGGTCACGATCAGCGTGAGCTCGTTCCTGGTTCGGCTGGGGCCTGGGACAGGCGTCGGCGTCCCGGTCGAGTCAGTCACGAACCTCCACGACCCGATCGGCAATCGAGCCGTTCTCGACGGGAGCACTGGCTTGCCGGTCCTCCGAACTCGATGCCTGGCGCCGGCCTATGCCGCGCCCGGCTGCGTCTGATGCCGGTGCGCCAGAGCCGACACGTGCGAGCGCCGCTCCTCGTCGCGTTCGTCGCGCTGTTGAGCGTGACCGCCTGCGCCGGGGCGCCCGGCTCCACGCAAACTCTCCGGCCAGGCCCGCCAGCGGTCTGGCCCGTCTCACCCGAACCGCTCCCGGCCGCGACCTCGGCCCTGTCGGCCGAGTTCGGCGCCGCGACCTGGGCGCTGGACCCGGCGTTCCCAGCCCCGGGACCGGCGTCGACCGAGCTCCACGTGCTTGTCTGGGAGCAGCGATGCTCGAGCGGCTCGCCGACCACGGGACGCATGTCCGCCCCGGTCATCGCCTACGGTGCGACGACGCTCACGATCACGATCGGCGTGCGGCCGTTCGAGGGTGCCCAAGCCTGCCCCGGGCCGCCCGGCACCCCCGCGCTCGTGCGCCTGTCGGAGCCGCTCGGGACTCGGTCGCTCCTCGACGGCGGACGCGTGCCGCCGGCTCCACCGTCACCCGCGTTCTGACCCTGGCGTCTTCCTGCGGATGAGCAACCTGACCGGGCATCTGATCTTGTGCGCCCTCGTTGCGACCGCATGCACCGCCTCCGAGCCGCTCACATCGGCACTCGCCGCGAAGGCGCAGATCGATCTCGGCTCGATCCCGCCGAGCCTGCCAGCCGCGCGGATCACCGACGCCGAGGCTGTCGCCGTCTCTCGACAGCACGCGCTCGGCGGACCGGCAGCCGGCCCGATCACCGGCGTCGTCCGCGCGATAGCCCGACCCGACGCGAGCTCGGCCGAGCGCACCGTCTGGGCCGTTGTGTTCGGCTCGGGCGGGACCGTCCCCATGCCGGCGATCGCCGCGTCCGAGGCGCCGTCGCTCATTCGCTCGCAGGTCGTTGTCATCGACGACCAGACCGGCGCCTTCCTGCGGAGCGCGGTCGAGTCGTCGCCCTGACGGCCGGGCAGCCGCCCGACGCAGTGGGAGCGCGGTAGCGGCTCGCGCCGACCTTGAGACCGGCTCGACGTGTTCCTTGAGGTGAGCTATCTGGCACCACTCTGGGTGGGCGTGCGCCGGGGCACAGACGATCGGTCCCCGGGTCGGCTCGTCATCCCAGCGCCTCGGCTTCCCGCTCGTCCCATTCGCCCAGCTTCAGCGCGGCGCCACCGACCCCACCGCTCGGGCGGCGTGGCACGCGAGAACCGGCAAGGCCATCATCCCCGTCGTCGGAGGCATCCCCGCGGCCGCGATCCGTGCCGAAGCCCCACCACAGATGCTCGGTGTCGAGGTTTCGCCCACGCGTGACCAGCATCCGCTCGACCGCGTTTCGGAATCCCACCACCGTGCGATGGAACGCCATGTCCCGTTGAACGTTGTAAGGAAGTCGCCGCATCGTCTGGCAGCCTACCCGACGACCCCATTGCCGGGCGGCGCGTCAGCGCGACTGAGAGATGGATGGTGCAGCTGGACCATCGGGAAGCGACCTCCCGGCCCACGGGCACGCCCGGGGCAGCTCGGGCCCGGAGCAGTTCGGCTCAGCGTCGCTCCTCAACGGCGGCCCCGTGGCTTCCGTCAGCTGCCAACGAGTGGGACTTCGAGGCGCGGCTGATCGCCGACGCGCTGATCGCGGTCGGATCGGGCTCGTCCTACCGGGAGGCGGCGAGGGCGATGCGGATGGCGGCTCGTCGCCACGCGTTGCAGACGGGCGTGCCGATCGTGTCGCCGTGGGGCGGCAGCGTCATGCGCTACCTCGACTACTTCGGGCGGCTCGTCCTGGATCACGTGGAGCACAAGGAGTCGCCCGAGGTCCTCGTGCTCGACGCGATGCCGCTTCGTCAGCGGATCGTCAAGGAGGACGACCCGTTCTCGTCGGAACAGGCAGGCTCGGGCGCGATCCTGGTTGCCGTCGGTTACACGGACCAGGTGACGCACCATCGCCGCAAGAAGCGCGACGAGAACGACGATCTCGTTGAGGTGAAGCCGCTCATCAAGCGGCGTCCGCACGTGTGGCGGGTCGCCATAAGCGGCGGCTACAACCGCTGGGCGTGGGCAGACTTCCTGGCAGACCTACCGGGCACGCCGAAGTGGATCGTCGTGGATGGCGAGGCCCCGGTCCGGCTCGGGATCAAGCTGCGCTGGGGTGACGGACCCGACGCCCCGGTGATCTTCTCCTGCGAGGGGCACCTGCAACGAAAGTTCCGCGATCGCGCGCTGACGCAGGACAAGCTCGCGGGCATTGATGTGTCGCGGCTGTGGCCCGAGTGGAAGCCGGGCGTGCCCGCCGAGGCGCAGCAGCATGGACCGCTGTTCAGCCGCGACGACTACCGCCGCCTCCTCGACGCTGTGCTCGTGTTCCCCGAGGACAAGGTGAAGAACATCACCGCCTGGCTGCGGGCGCACGACGAAACGATCCGCCGGCAGTTCGACCTGCGCGACGAAGCGCGGGGCCTCGGCTACGTGCGGGGCAACGGCGCTGCGGAGGCGACCATCACGAAGCTCGGCGACATGCTCGGCGACCGGGTGAAGGTGATCCAGAACGTGTATCGGATCAACGTGATGCTGGGCCTGATGGCGACGCACATGGGCAACCTCGACGATGCCGCCACCTACATGCGGATCGTCCGCGACGAACTCGAACGGACGAAGGGCCGCCCGAAGATCAACTGGCGCGAGCACCACTTCACCGGTCACGTGCGAAGGGGCCGCCGCAATCCCGAGGGCTCGCTGTTTCACCTTGCCGACCGCTACCAGAACATGGGCGAGGAGGAACGGCGGGCCTACTGGGTCGGGAAACAGACGTCCTCGATGGAGAAGAAGCTCCTCGAACACAATGTCTACCACTTCCTCAACGGCTATCCGCCGCTGACGCTGACGGACAGCAGCACGCCATCCGTTCGGCTCGCCGGGGTCAAGCTCCGGGACCTCCCGCTCATTCGCCGCGAATGGGGTCCGGCCAACCCATTCGACCCCGAGACGATCAACGCGACCTACGACAAGACCAAGGTCGGGTGGATCTGCTTCGAGGACCCGTCGCACCGGTGGAACGCTACGGTCCTCGCCAGATGCGGGCGGCTGAACGGATGCCCCGAGTGTCAGCGGTATCGCGGAGCGGCATCACGCCACACGCTCACGGACCGCGAGCGGCTGCGCCGGATCCGGGATGCCTGGGGCGACTACGACGAGCCGCAGGTGCCGATCGTCACAACGGCGACCATCGGCGCGCTCGGACTCGCGCTCGACGACGAGGACTTCTGATCTCGTCAGGAAGAGGGAAGACGGTTGCGCGTTCCGCTTTCAGGGCAGACGACGGAGCTACGCATCATCCACCCGGTGGCGCTGAACTTGTGCGTTCAAGCCCGGTTGGCACGTCCTGCACTCTTCGTGCTCAACTGTCTGCAGCTTTCAGGTCCGCCGACGCCGCGCTCGCCCGCCCCCTGACCAGTGGGCGAGGCGCCCAGGGGCGCAACTCGAAACCGCGCCCGGTTACAGGGTGTCCCGCGCTCGGATGCGCCTGCGGCTCACAAAGAAGAGGAGACCCAGCGCGGCGACCACCACGCCGCAGGCCACGGCGATGCCGACGGCGACACCGACGTCCGCGTTCGGCGAGGTAACAAGGTAGGTGCTGACCCCGAAGACGCCGAATGCGATCACAGCAATGACGGCGCGTTTCCAGTGGAGTTCTTGCATCATCAGTTCTCCTTCGGGGTGCGAACAACTTACCAACCGGGTGTGACCGTCCACCCTCACTGCATATTCCGCATCACCAAGCAGGCTGGCAAGTCAGAGGGTCACGAACGGACATGACGGAAGATACCGCCCAAGGCTTCCTCACCAAACGCCTATAACACACAGGCCCCGTTCGGCATCTTGACGGGCCCCCTTATGGCAGGAACGCTGGCCGCATGAGCAGACGCCGGGCCGCATGAGCAGACGCCGGGCCGCCCTGATCATCGCGGCCGGCGTGCTGCTGCTCGATGTCCTCGCCCAGTCGTGGATCAACGGCCACACGGTGGATCTGGTTGTGGTCAACGCATCGGGCAGGCCGGTCGAGATCTCCTGGCAGCCCGCTCCGTACGGCGAGAGGACGTCCGAGATCGACGGAGGCTGCGCGTCGCACTCACTTCCGCTGTCACGCGGCCAGTCCTGGCGGGTCGTCCAGGGCGGGAACGTCGTCCTCGACTCGTCAGGGGCATCGTTGCCTTTGCTCGCGTGGCTCGTCGCCGTGGAGGTCTGGCTCGACGCCGACGGGTCGATCAGGATCGTGCCCGCGCACGATGTCGCCCGTCTCGTCGACGCCCCGATGCCGAACTGCCGGAACGGGTCTGCGTAGCCGCATCGGCGAATGTCGGGCCGGTTCGACGCGAGTCACGCGAACCCTCGCGCAGGCCGGCCGGCGCGGTTCTCCCGTGGACGCTGGACGCTACGAGACGGCGGGGCGGGCGGGAAGAACCGCTGTGCGGGGTCGGTCGTCGCCGTACTCGATGAGCAGCCAGGCGACGTCAGCAGGAATCAGGTACCAGCCGCCGACGAAGCCGAGCACGAACAGCACGGGCAGGAAGAATGCCGGGAGCGCGATCCGGCTGCGGCGATCCGCCGGCTGATCTCGCGTGACGATCCACGGGACGATGAGTAGGACGCTCCAGAGGACCACGTAGGGCCACCCTGCGAAGCCGCCTGCGAGAAGAGGCAGACCGAGCCCCGCGACCGCGAGGAACCAAGGGACGAACCGAACGCCACGTCGCATGCTCCACCTCGCTGGCCGAGTCGAAGACTTATCACCTGGCACTCTACCCGACCCGGCGCTCGGTCGAGGTCAGTCGCGCCCAAGTCGCCCTGCCACGGTCAAGGCGCATGGGCCGGCTGAGGCTGCGCAGTCGGCACCGCCCCACCGTGGGGCTGCCCGGCGAAGCCGACCACCACCGCGAAGACGAGGAGCAGGCCGGCGCAGAGAATCCCGGCGAGCTTGATCCAGCCCCAGAGAGGACTCGCCGCAATGGAGCCGGGTGGCTGTTCCGATCTGGCCACGAGATACAGCGTCAGCAGCCAGACGAACGGGGCGAGCAGAAGGGACCCGACGAACCACCGCGCAGCGGAGCGGCCGCGCCGAGACGCGAGCCACGCATTCACGAGCGCGAGCAGGAGGATGAAACCCGTTGCGGACTCTCTCGCCATTGCACCGTCCATCTCTGCCAGCATCACCGATCGGCCAGACACGTCAAGAGCGGAAGGTCCTCGAACCTGACAGTTGCACGCGACGATGGCACCCGTGCCATGGGTGTAGAAGCGCCCGACCCTGACGCGACGCGCTCAGGCAGCGCATCGGGGCCCGTCCGGAGGCCCGACCGTGGCCTGGCCATCCCACGGCTCCACCAGTCCGACACAGCCATGAGGTCCGACGACTCTTGACGCGCCGACGCAGACGACGATTCTCGAAGAGGTTGAACGAATCGACCGCTCGCTGCGTCAGGTACGGGCGTGATCGAGACAACGGCACGCAGGAGAGACACCGAGATGGCGACGGGGCAGGCGCTCGTCCGCGACACCGCCGCTGACCGAGAGCGAGCCTTTGCCCGCCACCTCGAGACCTGGCTCGACCGCTCCTACGCGCTCGCGGCCGCAATCCTCGGCGATCGCGACGCGGCCGAGGAAGCGACCCACACTGCCGTCTGCTCCGCCTGGCGTGGCCTCGACGACCTGCGCGACATCGGACGCCTCGAAGCCTGGTTCACGCGCATCCTCGTCAACGCCTGCCGGGACCAGCTCCGACGCCGTCGGGTGCGGCCGCTGTCGGTCGAGCTGCCCGCCGGGCTCGCGGAACCTGACCGATCCGACGACCTCGCGAGCCGCGATGGGCTTGAACGGGCAATGGCGGCGCTCTCGCCCGAGCACCGGATGGTCGTCGTCCTGCGCTACTGGCGCGACCTGACCATCGAGGAGATCGCGGAGCGCACCGGCGAGCGCCCGGGGACCGTCAAGTCCCGGCTCCACTACGCGCTCGAGCACCTGCGGACGGCCTACGAGCCCGACTCCGCGGAGAGGGGGAACCGGCGATGAGCGAGGAGCAGTTCGAGCGCGATCTCCACAGCACGGTCGAGCGGATGATGGCCGAGCCCGCCTCGCCCGCCCTGCGCGCCCGCGTCAGTGAGGTCCTGGCCTCACCCCGGCCGCGCCGATCGCCCTGGTTCCGGTTTGCGCCGCTCGCGACCGGGCTCGCGGCTACGGTCGTCGTGGTGGTTGTCGGCTTTCTCGCCATGACTCCGCGTTCGGCCACCGGCCCGGCGCCCCTCGTGGGCCCCACGTCGCCGGCTTCCCCGGCGGCGGCCATCCTCGCGCCATCAGCCAGCCCGCTCGCACCGCTCGTCCTGCCCCCCGGCATCCCACCGTCAAGCTGGACGCGCGTGCCCGATGCGCCGGTCCTGCTGGTCGGCGGGATCGGCAGCGCGATCTCGGTCGCCCCCGACGGGACGTTCGTGGCGATCGAATCCGCGGAGCAGCGCGTGCCGGTGGTGCTGCGCTCGACCGACGGCGTCACCTGGACCGTGGGTGGATCGTTCCCCCCGAACCGAGACGCACGGGTCTTCGCGATGACGCGAGCGGGCGACCTTTTCGTCGCGGTCGGCGAGGATGTGAGCTCGGGCGCCGTCACCGGGGCCGCCTGGACCTCGACCGACGGCATCACCTGGCAGCGGGTCCCCGACCAGCCCGCCTTCGCGTCGGGTCCGGTGGACCGGATCACCGCCGGCCCCGCCGGGATCATGGCCGTGCGCAGCCTCGACTTCGGGACCCCCATCTTCAGCCCCGACGGGACCACCTGGTCCGAGGCACCGATCGGCTCGGGGCTCGCCAAGGTGAACGGCGTCACAGCCACCGATGCCGGCTTCGCGGCCGTCGGCAGCGTGGAGGCCGCAGCCGCGGCCTGGACGTCGTCCGACGGGCAGCATTGGCAGCGCGCGAGGTTCCCCGATGGATCGGACGCGACCGCCTACCTCACCTCGGTGGCAGCCCAGGGCTCGCGCCTGGTGGCGCTCGGCGGTGTCCCCGCACCGGGCGACGAGCCAATCGTCGGGACCCAAACCGGTCCGGCGGCGTGGCTCTCGACCGACGGCGGCGTGACGTGGACGCAGACAGGGACCCCGTCGCAGGGCTCCGCCCCCGACCTTTCGCCATCGTCGTTTCCGAGGCTCTACGCGCTTTCCGGCGGGTTCGCCGCACTTGGAAGCGGCGGACAGGGCCGATTCTTCGCCGTCTGGACCTCCGTTGACGGCACGACCTGGCAGCAGGCGTCGCCGAAGAACGAGCCCGAGGTCTGGGGCGACGCACTCGCGGTCTCCGGCGGGCAGGCGGTCATCGCCGGCCGCAATGTCGGCACCGGCATGGGTGGTGACCGCTCGATCTTCTGGACCGGCGTCATCGGTGGGGTCGAGCAAGACCCACGCCCCTCGCCCGCCTCTGTGGGCCCGATCGTCCTGCCTTCCGGCGCCGTTCAGGACCTGCCGGCAGGCATCTGGGGGGCCGCTCCCGACGGACAGCACTCCATCGTCGGTGGCGGCGCCTACGTGCTGTCGAGGACCGTCGCGAAGACGCCGACCTACTCGGTCCGCAGCGTCGACCTCGCGACCGGGGCGCTGACGACGCTCGCGACGATCAAGACCGGGCACAATGCGAGCGCACTTGCCTCCACGGCCGTCGGTCTCGTCTGGCTCGAGACCTGGCACGACAGTCCGCCCGTGGGCGGGGCCGGCGGCGACCCGTACGCCGGCCAACCGCTCGGCTGGCAGCTCGTCGAACTCGCACTTCCGGACGGCGTCCTGAAGACTATCGCCTCGGGCTCGAACACCCGGATCGCCGTCGAGGGCGAAGCCGCTGGCGTGAATCCTCCGGTCATCGCGGCGGACGGCTATCGCCTCGCCTATACGCTCGAGGCTGCCCGGCAGGACGCGCCGTTCGCAACGAGGATCGTCGTCATGTCTCTCAGCACGGGAGCCGTGATCCGGCAGATCGACACGAGCGGCTATGTCGCCCAGGTCGGCCTGAGCGGCGAGGCCATCTTCTACCGCGAGGCCCTCAACGGCTCGGGACCGGCATCGGTGAATCCGGCGGACGCGCACCTCATGCTCGCCCCCACGGACGGCGAGACGCCGCGTGAGATCGACCATCATGTTCATGACGCCACGATCGGTGGTGACATCCTCGCCTGGGCCCGGGAGGACGCGACCGACGCGTCGATCCGGACCGTGTCGCTCGCGACTGGCGAGGTTTCGACCCTCCGGGGGCCATCGATGACCGTCGCGCAGGGGCAACGCGGGCCGTCCTCTGGCCTCCTCGTCACGCCCGGTCTCATCGCCTGGATGGTGCAGGTCCAGGACCCCAACAGCGCCTGGTCGACTGAGCTCGTGATCTGGCAGACCGGCCAATCGGTGGGTCGCGTCGTCAGTGGTCTGGCCCAGCCGGACTTCGCCGCCCTCGGCGATGCGTGGCTCATTTGGCACGAGCAGCTTCCCTTGCCGGGTCACACCGATACCCATGCCCTGCGACTCGCCGACCTCGCCGGGGTGCCGTAACAGGATGCGGCGCTCGTCGTGGCCCGCTCCCCGCCGCATGTTCCCGGAGCCAGTCCCCGTCTCCAGGGTGGCGGGATGAAGAACCGCGCGGCGCTCGTCCTCGTGGCCGTGCTGGTGGCCGCCTGCGCCTCGACGAGGCAGCCGACAACCTCGCCGACATCCGTCCCGACGTCCGTCCCGACGTCGCCGGGGTCCTTCGCCGTCGCGCCGAGCTTGCCGGCCGAGACACCGACCGCCGCTGACGCAGCTCCGAGCGGCTCGGTCCCGCCCGTCTCGACCGCCGCCTGGACTGGGTTGCGCATTCAGGCCCTCACTGGTGCGCCGATCCGGGCCGTGTCCGTCGCGGCGTGGTCCGGCGGCTATCTCGCGCTCGGCCCGACCGACAGCCAGCACGAGCTCCCGGCCTGGATCTCCCGGGACGGTCGCAGCTGGGTCGCCCTCCCAGCCGCCACCTTCCGTTCCGCGATTGACGGAGTTGCGGCCCCCCTCGCCGATGGTGTCATCGTGGCCGTCCAGAGTCCAACAGGCGTGACCACGGTCTGGCTTTCGACCGATGGCCTGACCTGGACATCGGGCGCAGCACCCCCGATGCGTCTCCATGGCGGAGGCGATTTCGCGGGAAGCCCAGGAGGCGCCGTCGCCATTCTCGAGGGGTCGCCGTATCGGATCGCCTTCAGCGTCGACGGGATCGCCTGGCAGACCGTCCCGTTGCCCGGCGACTCCGCCTTCAGCGTGCAAGGCGTGGCCGCGCTCGGCACCGGCTTCGTCGCCGTGGGCGACGCTGGGAGGCAGGCCGGCGGGTTTGTGGTCGGATCGCCCGTTGCCTGGTGGTCCGCCGATGGACGACAGTGGAATCTCGCCCACGTCCAGGCCCATCCCGGGGACGGGTTCGTCGACGTCGAGGCCGGTGGGAGTGGCCTGGTAGCGATCAGCTCGACAGGTGGCACGCCGGGCCTCACCTCCTTCTGGACCTCGCCCGACGGACGGACCTGGACGGTCAGCACGGCCGACCCGCTCGGCCTCCTCGGCGACTGCTGCCAGGCCGGCGTGCCGGGCAGCGCCAACGGAGCGTTCCTTGGCGACGGGACCCGGATCGTCGGCTACGGGAACCATGGAACCGCGCCATTCGAATACTGGGTCTCCTTCGACGGCGCCCGCTGGACGAAGCTCGCCCTGTCCGGCGACACCGCCGCGGCTGTTGCCGCCGCGGCTGTTGGTGGCCACGTCACCCCGTTCCTGCTCCGCGACGGCATCCTCTTCGGCGGCGACCAAGGTGCGTGGTTCGGTGCGGCGAGGTAGAGGGAGCCGTGGGCAGATGCGCCCTGGCGATCGACCCGACCATCGCCTCTTGACTGGTGGCCGCGAGGACGCGGATCGTGATCTCGATGCTGATGGGCAAGCCGTCTCCTGCAGGCGCTCGGGCGAGGACGCCAGGATGGCTCGGGCGATGGGCCACGGCGATCTTGCTCATCATGCTGATCGCCGCGGGCTGCGTCGCACACGCCGTGATCAGCACGGCTCCGGACGGGCTGCGGACGTTCCGCATGGTCCGAAACGCCGACGGCTCGTCTGTGGCGTGCTCGGCGTTCGGCCTCTCGAACCCGGTCGCTGGCATCCCGAAGGCCAAGCGGGTGCGCGCGAGCCTGTGTGGCTCCAGGCTGGCGACGGCCGGCATCTTTCCGTGGTCTTGCCGGATGGGTTCAGCGTACGGTTCGAACCTGACAATGCGCTCTACACCGAGAAGGGAAAGCTCGTCGGGCGCGCCGGCGACCGGATCGTGCTCGGCCAAACACGGCCCTCGGATGCTGCCGGGACCTTCGACGATCCGTACTTCGCCTCGGGCCTCATCTTCGGCGACTGCTACCCGGTCCTGAAGTCATAGCCCTCGACGGGCTCGGGTTGACGGCGCGTAGGGGTCGGATCCGCTGCTCCCTTTATGGAAAGGTCGAGAGGGGACCCGACGAGGATCGCCCGCTGGTTGGCATCGACGCCAGTCCATCTGGTCGACGACC
>JBBQRX010000054.1:0-13786 GCA_038214375.1 Candidatus Limnocylindrales bacterium | reverse complement strand
AAGCAGGGCCATCCTGTCGTCGGCCATCGCGGTTCTCCTTCGTCGTCGTCGGTTGCTATTCCAACGGCGCGAGGATGACGCGATGGCCGACTTTTCGGTCGGCCTGTCTCTGCTGTTACACCAACTCTAGGGACACGACCGCCCCACACCAGCTCGTCATCCGGGTCTCGCGGCACCAGGCGTTCCCAGCCTCCTCCGCCGTCCGGTGACCGGTCGGGTGGGGCCCCGGCGCACGGACCGATGGCGAGCGCCCGGACCTGGAGGCACACACGCGATGACATACCTTGACCGCTCCATCCCCTGCGTCGATTGCGGGATCTCGTTCGTGCACAGCGCGGCCGACCAGGAGTACTACGCGGAGAAGAGCTTCACCTCGGACCCGAAGCGCTGCCCGAGCTGCCGCGCGAGCCGGCGCGCCGCTCGCGGCGACGGCTACGACGCGCGCAGCATCGGCGGGCCTCGGGGCTATGAGCGCGGCGGTTCGTCGGACCGCGAGTTCTTCGCGGTGACCTGCTCGCGCTGCGGCAACAACGCACAGGTCCCGTTCAAGCCGCGGATGGACAAGCCGGTCTACTGCTCGGATTGCTTCCGCGAGGTCAAGGCCGGCTAGGCGCGGCGCGCCGGACGCGGCAGTCGCCGCGGCTCTCAGGCAGGCTCGACCGGGACGGGCAGGCGCAGGCTCTCGCCGGCCCGCAGGCGCTCCCGATGGCGGCCGTGCCAGACGGTCACCCTCCCGCGGCCATGGACCTGCCACGCGCCGTCCCGACCCACGAGCGCGGTCTCGTCATCGATTCCGAGGACCAGAGAGTCGGCCGGGGCGGCAAGCGCGATCGCGGCCGAGAGCGGCTCCGGAAACGCGTCGTAATGTGGGATCACGACGGTCCCGGGCACCATCCCCAGCGCGTCGCGCCAGCCGATCGGGAACCGCACGAAGGCGCGCCCGACCGAGCGGACCTGGTACGCCGCGAGGACCATCGCACCGGCCGAGCAACCGGCGATGACCGCGCCGCGAGCGTGGGCCGCCCGGAGCGCCACCCCAACGGCGCCGCCGGCGAGCGCATCGAGGAGATGGCCCGGCTTCCCGCCCGACAGGTAGACGAGGTCCGCCTCACCGATCGCCGCGGCCGCCGCGGGGTCGTCCGCATCCTCGGCACCGCGCACGAGGACCGGCTCGACCTCGGCGCCGAGCCGCGCGAAGTGCGCCTGCCCCTGCGCTGCCCAGCCGCGGAAGGTCGGCTCACCGTCCGGCCAGGAGGCGGTCGGGAGGACGACGACCCGCGGCCGGTTTCGCCCGGTGGCGGCGAGGAGCGCCCGATCCAGGGCCTCCATCGCGGGGGTGAACTCGCCCGAGCCGACGAGCGCGATCGTGCCATTCATCCGGGGCGAGTCTACCTCCCGGTGCCCGGAGGCACGGGATTCGGCCGAGCTTCCCGAAATGGCGCCCAAACCGGCTGGTCACATGGCCGGCGCGTGGCTATGCTCCGTGCATCGCAGGAGACGTTTCCTGTGTGGCTGCCGGTCGAGCGCGCCGCGCGCGACGTGGCGCCGGGGAGACACACAAGAGAGGGAGATGCGATGGAGCCGACCCCGTCCGAGATGCCATCCGCGAGCCCGGAGGCGCCGCCGCCTCCGCAGGCCCCGGCCCCGGCCCTGCCGCCCTACCAGGCGCCCCCTCCGCCAGCACCGCCTGCGCCTCCGCAGGCGACCACGCCGCAGATGTCGCCCCAACCGGCCTGGATGGCGTCCATGACCTCAACGGCCCCTGTCGCCGGGCCCGCTGGGTTCATCTACGCCGACATTCCAAACCGTGCGATCGCCTACATCATCGATGCGGTGCTGCTGTTCATCGGCTTCATCATCGTCGCGGTCGTGCTCGGGGCCGTCGGGTTGCATACCACGTCGATCAACCTGAACCCGAACTCCCTTGGCGACCTCGTGACGTTCAACATCGTCGCGGCCATCATCTACGCTGTCGTGAACACGGCAATCGCCGCTGCCTACTTCGTGTACACATGGACCGCGATGCGGGGCACCGTCGGGATGAAGGTCCTCGGCATGCAAATCGGCAGCGAGAAGGACGGCGCCACGCTGAGCATGGACCAGGCGATTCGCCGCGCCCTCGTGCTGTTCGGCCCCGGAGCCGTCGCGCAGGCGCTTGGCGGGTGGCCCGGCCTCGGCATCATCTTCAGCCTGCTGGCCTTCGGGTGGTTCATCTACCTGCTCTACACGACCGCCCAGAGCCCCACGAAGCAGGGCTTCCACGACAAGTTCGTCGGGTCGATGGTCGTGAAGGCGGCTCGCTCGGTCGCCTGACCGTTCCGTCGCTCGCAGCGATCCCGGGCCGCGTCGCGAGGCGCGGCCCGTTCGATTCCGCAGCCGGGCGGCTATCGCGCGCCTGCCTCCACGCGTGCTCCTTCCCGGGGTAGTCCCAGCCGGCCGTTCCCGAACCGGGTGCCGGCGCGACCCCAGACGACCGCCGCGGCGTCGTCGAGCGCCCCGATCGCCGCGAACCGGCCGCCGCCGCGCACGAACTCGGCGCAGGCGCGCACCTTCGGCCCCATCGAGCCCGCAGGCCACTCCCCGGAAGCAAGCCCTTCGTAGGCTTCGTCGACTGTCAGGCGCCGGATCGTCTCGGCTTCCGGCGTCCCCCAGGCACGCGCCACGCCGACGACATCGGTCAGCAGCACCAGCCCGTCGGCGCCCACGGCGCGCGCGAGCACGACTGCGGCGAGATCCTTGTCGATCACCGCCTCACGACCTTCGTACCGCCCGTCGGGCAGCTCGACGACCGGGATGCCGCCACCACCGGAGGCGATGACGAGCGCGCCGGTCTCGACGAGCGACCGGATCGCCTGGGCCTCCACGATGCGCAGGGGCGCCGGCGACGCGACCACCCGGCGCCAGTGCGGCCCGTCCCGCGCGATCGTCCAGCCCTGCTCGGCCGCGTGGGATTTCGCGACGGCTTCCGTGTACACGGGTCCCACCGGCTTGCTCGGGGTCGCGAACGCCGGGTCGTCGGCGCGGACCACGGTCTGGGTGAGGATCACCGCGATCTCGCGCCGGATCCCGCGGGCGATGAACGCGTCGCGAAGCGCCTGCGTCATGAGGTAGCCGATCTGGCCCTGGGACTCGGCCCCGAGGACGTCGAGCGGGGGCGGGGGCACGACGGCCGACGCCATCTCGGCCTCGATCGCCAGGAAGCCGACCTGCGGGCCGTTCCCGTGGGTCAGCACGATCTCTGCCCCACTCCGCTCGGCGAGGTCGACGAGGGAGCGCGCCGCGATCTCGAGGTTGTGGCGCTGGACCTCGATCGATCCCGGCTCGCCTCGGCGGATCATGGCGTTCCCGCCGAGGGCGACCGCGATGCGGGTCACCCCAGTCGCTCGCCGCGTCGGTCGCCGCTGATCAATCCGTAGAACAGCGCCTGCTCCGTGTAAACGCGGTTCTCGGCCTGGTCCCAGACGCGGCTCTGGGACCCGTCGATCACGGAGTCGGTGACCTCGTCGCCGCGGTGGGCCGGCAGGCAGTGGAGAAAGATCGCGCCCGTCCGTGTGCGCGCCATCATGCCATCGTCCACCGTGTATCCCGCGAAGATCCGGCGGCGCTCCTCGCGCTCGGCCTCCTTGCCCATCGAGGCCCACACGTCCGTGTAGATGGCATCCGCGCCGCTGGCAGCCTCGGCCGGGTCCGTGACGAGCTCGATGCCGCCACCCGACTCCGCGGCGTGTGCCTGCCCGGACGCAACGATCGTTGGGTCGGGCCGATAGCCCTCGGGCGTCGCGATCACGAGGCTGAACCCGACGTACCCGGCCGCCTGGATCAGGGAGTGGGCCACGTTGTTGCCGTCGCCGACAAATGCCACGCGCCGGCCCCGGAGGTCGCCGAACGCCTCCTCGAGCGTCATCACGTCGGCCAGCGCCTGGCACGGGTGGTGATCGTCGGTGAGGGCGTTGATGATCGGGATGCTCGAGTGGGCAGCCAGCTCGTCGACCCGCGCCTGGGCAAAGGTCCGGATGGTGAGCGCGGACAGGTAGCGCGAGAGGACGCGCGCCGTGTCGGCCACCGTCTCCCCGTGGCCGAGCTGGAGCTCGTCGGGCCGCAGCACGATCGGGAGCATCCCGAGCGCCCAGGCGGCGGCCTCGAGGCTCACGCGCGTCCGGGTCGACGGCTTATCGAAGATCATCCCGACCCGTCCGCCGGCGAGGGCGCCGCGGTGCTGGCCGGGCTCGCGCTTGAACCGGTGGGAGAGGTCCAGGATCTCGCGGACGCCCTCGCGACCGAGGGAGTCGAGGGACAGGAGGTGGTCGGTCATCGCATCTTCCCCGGTCAGCGAGCGCCGGCCGCGGTGGCCGCGCGGGCGCGGGCCACGATGGGCGCGACCAGGTCGGTGAGGGTCGGCACGTCAGGATCGCCGGTGACCTCCTCGAGCTCGTAGCGGACGCGGACGACCGGCTTCTGCAGCTTGAGCACCCGGTTGAGGTCGATCGGGGTTGCCGCGAGGACCAGGTCGGCGGGCATCGCGTTGAGCGTGTCCTCCAGCTCCGTCATCTGCTCCTGCCCGTAGCCCATGGCGGGGAGGAGGTGCTGGAGCGCCGGGTACTTGGCGAGCGTCAGGGCAAGGCTGCCCATCGCGTATGGAACCGGGTCCACGACCTCCGCGGCGCCGAAGCGCCGGGCAGCCACGATGCCCGCCCCGAACGTCATCCCGCCGTGCGTCAGCGTGGGGCCGTCCTCGACGACCGCCACCCGCTTCCCCTCGATCGTGCCGCCCTCGAGCGTCAGCGTCGACCGGGCAAGGATCACCTCTGCGCGAGGGTTGAGGCTGGCGATGTCGGCCTGGACGGTTTCGACCGCGCCCGGCTCGGCGGAGTCGACCTTGTTGATCACGACGACATCCGCCATCCGGAGGTTCGCCTCGCCGGGGTGGTAGTGCATCTCGTGACCGGGCCGCAAGGGATCCGCCACGACGACGAAGAGATCCGGCTTGTAGAACGGGAAGTCGTTGTTGCCGCCGTCCCAGAGGATCACGTCGGCTTCCTTCTCCGCCTCGCGGAGAATCGCCTCGTAATCCACCCCGGCGAAGAGGACGCGACCCGCGTCGAGATGCGGCTCGTACTCCTCGCGCTCCTCGATCGTCGTCTCGTGGCGGTCGAGGTCCGCGTAGGTCGCGAAGCGCTGGACGCGCTGCTTCACGAGGTCGCCGTACGGCATCGGGTGGCGGATCACGACGACCTTCAGGCCCTGCGCCTCGAGAAGGCCGGCCAGGTAGCGCGTGGTCTGGCTCTTGCCCGCGCCGGTGCGCGTGGCACCGGTCGCGACGACCGGCTTCGTGCTCCGGATCATCGTGCGAACGGGACCGAGCAGCACGAAGTTCGCGCCGCCGGCCAGCGCGCGGCTGGCCTGGTGCATCACGAACTCGTGGGCCACGTCGCTATACGCGAACACGACCCGGTCGATCTTCTGGCGGGCAAAGATGCGCTCGAGCTCGGACTCCGGGACGATGTCGATCCCGTCCGGATAGAGCGGTCCGGCGAGCTCCGCAGGGTAGCGCCGGCGATCGATCCCGGGAATCTGGGTGGCCGTGAAGGCCACGACCTCGGTGGTGGGGTCGTCGCGATAGACGACGTTGAAATCGTGGAAGTCGCGCCCCGCGGCACCCATGATCACGACCTGTGTGCGGTCCATGGTCGTCCGCTCCTCCGCATCTCTGCCGACGCGGACGAGCCGGTTCCCGACCCGGGCCCGGCGGTCGTCCTGATCGATTGAGTGTGGCGGGCGCGTCAAGCGTCCCGGTAGGGCCGAGCGGACCCCGGGAGCCGGGCCGGTCGGCCGGGCGTGCCTCATGTCAGCCCAGCCTGAGACCGCCTGTTCGTGTTGGCTCCTCGAGGATTCGGCGCGTCGTCGAGGTCGTCCGGCGTGTCAATGTCGTGGAGCGTCGCGCCAGTCGGATCGAGGAGGTGCCACCGTTCGGCGTCGAGCGTGCCGACCCGCAGGTGCTCGAAGAGGCCGAGAAGGCTCCGAGCCCCGGCCGCGACCAGCGCTTCGGCAACCGGGCGAGCCCGGTCGACGCGGAGCGCTGCGGGCAGCGGGCGGACGGCGCCGTCCTGGGCGATCGCAATCGCATCGAGCGGTGGACTGGCCGCGTCCGGGCCCAGCCAGAGCGCCAGCTCCGCCAGGACCGCCGTCACGAGGGCCGGCTGGTCGCCTCCGACGACGATCGCCAGGTCGCTTCGCGCGGCCTCGAGCCCGGCGGCAAGACCGGCCAGCGGCCCTCCATCGGCGACGGGATCACGGACCACGCGGACGGCGACGCTCGCGTCGATGGGCAGCTGCGGCCTGGCGCCGTCGGGTCGAATCACGACCACCACCTCGTCCGAGACGGCCGCGACGGCGAGGATGGCATGGTGCAGCAGCGGGCGACCGTCGAACATCGCCCCGAGCTTGTCGGCGCCGAAGCGGGTTGCGCGGCCGCCGGCCAGGACGATCCCTGTGATGCCCCGGGTGCTCACGGGGGCGGGAGGTCGGCCAGTGCAATAGCCGCGATGCCACGTCGTTCCGCGGCCGCCAGCTGGCGGCGGTCTGCCGTGATCAGGATTGCGTGACGAACGCGCGCAACCTCCACGTACGCGGCATCTGGGACCCGGAGGTCGGTCTCGAGCGCAAGCCGGAACGCCGCGGCGGCGAACGCGTGAGGATCGACTTCCTCGAACGAAACCGACGTGAGCGCGCCCAGGACCGCGTCCGCTCGGAGCCGGTCGATCCGACGCTCCCGGATTCCCCGCTCCAGCGCGGCGGCCACTTCGAGAAGGAAGAGTGGTGGCTCGACAGCGTGGAGGCGAGACTCCCGGAGTGCCTGCTCGACCCTGAGGGCACCGACGCGGTCCGCCTCGTCTTCGAAAGCCCACCGGAGGACCACGCTCGCATCGAGGACCGCTTCGATCATGGGACGGAATCCTTGGGCGGCAGGTAATCCAGAAGGCGCTCGCCGAACTCCTCGCGCACCGCATCGAGGATCGCGTCCACCGTGTCGTGCGGGCCGCTTGGCGGCTTCGCCCGGGCCCGAACCCCGTCCAGCACGTCGAACGCGCGCCGCCGCCGCCCGAGCATGCGTTCGTACGTGTCGGGCCAGTGCGCTGCGTTCCAGCGCGCGACATAGGCGGCCAGATCTGCGTCTGCGTCCACCGCGGCCCCGTACGAAGCGACCGCCTCCCCTGTCGCCGAGGCGGTCGAGCGCGCCATCGGCAGATCCAGGGCTTCGGCCGGGATGCGCACGGCACGCCCGATCCGCACGCTGGGCAACGAACCGTCAGCGATCCGCCGGCGGGCTGTCCGGAGGCTGATTCCGAGGCGAGACGCGGCCTCCTTCGCGGTGAGGTAGTCGGCGTCGGTCATGTACTGATGGTGTCAGAACAGGCCACGTACTGTCAACTGATGCCGAGGACGCCCCATGTGACGCCGGCATGTGCCGGATGCCGCGGCGGCTCTGCGCCTGGCGTCATGGAGCCACGCGGCGCCCGCGGCCCGGGCACGTGCCCGGGGCTGTGACGGCGAGGATCCCGCCGCGCCGGACCGTGGCGCGGTCGACGCCCGCGAGGCTGGCAGCAACACGACCTCCCGGGCCGGCCCAATCCGTCGCGATCCCGCGGACCTGCAGCTCGCGGGGTAGCACGGGGTGGTCTACTGTTCGCTCCTCGGGAAACCAAGGGGGTGATGCAGGTGATCTGTGCCAGCTGCGGCACGGAGAACGACACTGGGCGCAAGTTCTGCCTGGAGTGCGGGACGGCGCTGGCTGCCGGTTGCCCTGCCTGCGGGACGCCGAACCCGCCGGGCGCGCGATTCTGCGGCGAATGCGGGGCGCGCCTCGCCGGTGCCGGGGCGGGCTCACCGGGCGCCAGCGCCCACGCGGCGCCGGCACCCGCGCCGCCGATTGCCGAGCGCCGGGTCGTATCCGTCCTGTTCGCCGACCTGGTCGGCTTCACGACGCTCGCCGAGCACCGCGACGCGGAGGAGGTCCGGGACCTGCTGTCGCGCTACTTCGACCTCGCCCGCGGCGTCGTGGAGCGGCACGGCGGCACGATCGAGAAGTTCATCGGCGACGCGGTGATGGCGGTCTGGGGCGCCCCGACAAGCCACGAGGACGACGCCGAGCGCGCCGTGCGCACGGCGCTCGAGATGGTCGGCGAGGTGCGCGGGCTCGGTCCGGGGGTCCACGCGCGCGTCGGCGTCGTGACCGGCGAGGCGGCGGTGACGATCGGGGCGATCGGCGAGGGCATGGTCGCCGGGGACATGGTCAACACGGCGAGCCGGCTCCAGGGCATGGCGCCGCCGGACGTCGTCCTTGTCGGCGAGGCCACGATGCATGCGGCCTCCCGTGCGATCGCGTTCGAGCCCGCCGGCGACCAGCTCCTCAAGGGCAAGGCGGCCCCGGTGCCGGCGTGGCGCGCCCTCCGCGTCGTGGCGGAACGGGGCGGGCGCGGCCGCTCAGAGGCCGTCGAGGCGCCCTTCGTCGGGCGCGACGACGAGCTCCGATTGCTCAAGGACCTGTATCACACGACCGCGCGCGATCGCCGGGTCCGGCTCGTCTCGCTCACGGGCCAGGGCGGGATCGGCAAGAGCCGGCTTGCCTGGGAGTTCCTCAAGTACATCGACGGCCTCGTCGAGACCGTCTACTGGCACCACGGACGCTCGCCCTCGTACGGCAGTGGGATCACGTTCTGGGCGCTCGGCGAGATGGTGCGCGTCCGGGCCGGCCTCGCCGAGGCCGACGACGAGGCGACGACGCGTGCACGCATCGCCGAGTCGGTCGCCCGCTGGATCCCCGACGAGCAGGAGCGCCGCTGGGTCGAGGCCGCGCTGCTGGCCCTGCTCGGGGTGGGAGAGCCGCTCCCGGGCGGCCAGGACCGGCTCTTCTCTGCGTGGCGGACATACTTCGAGCGGATCGCCGCCGAGGAACCCCTGGTGATGGTCTTCGAGGATCTCCAGTGGGCCGACAGCGGCCTCCTCGCGTTCATCGACCACCTGGTGGACTGGAGCCGGGGGGTGCCGATCTACGTCGTCGCGCTCGCGCGCCCCGAACTCCTCGAGACGCGCCCGGACTGGGGAGCCGGCAAGCGCAACTTCACGAGCCTTGCGCTCGAGCCACTCACCCCGGCGGCGATGCGGACGCTGCTCGCCGGCCTCGTCCCGGGTCTCTCCCCGGACGCGACGTCCCGGATCGTGGCGCGGGCCGACGGGATCCCGCTGTACGCCGTGGAGATCGTGCGGATGCTCGTGGCACAGGGATCGCTCGAGGCGGCGGACGGCGTCTACCGACCGGTCGGCGACCTCGCCGACGTTGCCGTCCCGGAGACCCTGCACTCGCTGATCGCGGCACGCCTCGACGCGCTGGATCCGGCCGATCGCGCGCTGCTTCAGGCCGCATCGGTCATCGGGCACGCCTTCACGATCGACGGCCTGGCCGCAGTCGCCGCGCTTGATGTCGCGGACGTGGAGCACCGGCTTGTCTCGCTCGTCCGACGGGAGCTGGTCGTCCGCGACAACGACCCACGCTCCGCTGAGCGTGGCCAGTTCGCCTTCGTCCAGTCGCTGGTCCGCGAGGTCGCGTACGCCACCCTGGCCCGCCGCGACCGCAAGGCACGCCACCTTGCCGCGGCTCGCCATTTCGAGACGCTGGTGGACCAGGAGCTGGCCGGAGCCCTTGCGACCCACTACCTGGCCGCCCACCGGAACGCGTCCGAGGGCCCCGAGGCGGACGCGCTCGCCGCACAGGCACGCATCGCGCTCCGGGCCGCCGGCGACCGAGCCGTCGCACTGGGCTCCCAGCAGCAGGCGCTTGGGTTCTACCGCGACGCACTCGAGGTGACAACCGAGCCGGTCGACCGAGCAATCCTGCTCGAGCACGCCGGCCAGGCAGCGTCGGCGGCTGCGTTCCACGAGGAGTCCGAGCGGCTCCTGGCGGATGCGATCGAGCTCCTTCGGGCGGCCGGGGATCGAAGCGGCGCGGCCCGGGTCACAGGCGCGCTCGCCGACGCGATGTTCGGGCGCTACCGACTCGACGCGGCGCTTGCCGTCGTCGAGACCGCCGATCGCGAGTTCGCGGATCTCGGCGAGGACCCCGGATATGCCTCGCTGCTCGGCCAGCTCGCCCGGTTCCAGATGCTTCGACAGGTCGACTTTGCCGCTGCGCTCGCGACGGCCGACCGCGCCCTCGCCATCGCCGAGCGGCTCGACCGGGTGGACCTCGTCGCGGACGCGCTCGTGACGCGCGGCGTGGCCCTGACGAGCCTCGGCCGGGCCTACGAGGGGATCGGCTGCCTGGAGAGCGGCCTCCGGCTCGCCGAGCGGCACGGCCTCCTCGCCATCGAGATCCGGGCCCGGACCAACATGGGCGGGCCGCTCACCGAACGGGACCCGAAGGCGGCCTTCGAAGTGTCGCGTGCCGGGCTGGAGCTCGCGCGGCGTTTCGGTCATCGTCAGGGCGTCTCGATGCTGGTCGGCAACGCGAGCGTCGGGGCGATCGAGACCGGCGAGTGGGATTGGGCCCGCGCGGAGATCCAGACGGGGTTGGACGAATCCGCGAGCGCGGAGGAGCGGATCATCCTGCTCTCGTTCGTTGTCCAGTTGCTCGTGGAGGGTGGCGCCGATGCCGCTGCCGAGATCGACGAGGTCGAGCGGTGGCTGACGGCGCACGTTGCCGAGGAGCCCTACCTCGAGTCGAGCCTTCGGCTCATTCAATCGCCTCGGGAGCTGCAGCGCGGCAACCTCGCGGCGGCCTCGTCGAGCTGGCTGGAGGGCGGACGGCTCGACCCGTACAACGCGATCTCCGCGTTCACGGAGGCGACGAACCTGGCGCTCCTCGCCGGTGACCGGCGGCGGGCGGAGGAGAGCGTGGCGGCCCTGCGCTCGACGGGCTCGCACGCGGCGACCGCCCGCTACGCGGTCGCGGCCGGCGACGCGGGGATCGCGGCCCTGGACGGTCGAGCTGCGGCCGCCCGCGTCGGGCTTCTTGATGCCTATGCCGGGTTCCGGGAGGTCGGCGCGGCACGCAAGCAGGCGATCACCGGCCTCATCATGGCGACGTTGCTCGACCCGATGGACCCCCAGGTTCGGGCGGCGATCACCGAGAGCCGGCTGCTCTTCGAGAAGATGGGCGCGGGGCTGTGGCTCGCTCGGCTCGACGCCGCGCAGGCCGGCCGTTCGAACGTCGAACCGGCTGCGGCCCTGGGACCGACCGCCGCGGAGACGCGCTCGTCGGCGCGCCAGCCTGCCGTTTCCGCGGACCACGGATGACGGGCGGAGCCGGGCCAGCTGACCAGAACCCGCACCCCGGAAGGAGAGCGCAGCGTGCTCGGTGACCACCCCGTGTTCCCGATCCTCCTGTCGATGGACCTCGCGACGAGCCGTGCGTTCTATCACGACACACTCGGCCTCGAGATCCTGCGGGAGGACGAGGAGCGGATCATCTTCCGCTGCGGCTCCGGCTCGCAACTGTCGGTCACGCGCAGCACGACGGGGACCGCGGACACGCAGACGCAGCTCGCGTGGCGCGTGCCCGACCTCCGGGCGGAGCTCGCCGATCTCCGCGCTCGCGGCGTCCGGATCGAGGCGTACGACCTGCCCGACCCGCCGACGGACGCCGACGGGATCGCCGACATGGGATTCGCCTGGGCGGCGTGGATCCTCGATCCGAGCGGGAACGCCCTCGCTCTCATCCAGCCGAAGGGTGCACCCGGAGGAACTGTGCGCGTCCCGTGAGACGGAGATTGCGGAACGCGAGGCCCGACGTAGACTTCCGGGCATCGTCCTGCGTCGAGCCGGCACGCCCTGTGTCGGGAGCGGGGCGACGGAGCGGCCGGCCGGATGATCGGCACGGTTGGGAGGTGCCCCAATGAGCGGATCCGACCAGGACCACATGGGATCGTTCGCGGACGGGGAGCGGACGCTTCCGCACGCCGCGGCCGACGACGCACCGGGTCACTTCAGCGAGGGCCAGGAAGACCGCCACGCGGAGCACGTGCGGATGGGCTCGTTCGCCGACACCACCTGCGCCGATTGTGTCGCCGTCGAGACCGCCCATGCCGAGCACGTCCGCATGGGCTCGTTCGCCGACACCTCCTGCCCGAAGTGTCAGCCGACGGCAGGCGCGGCGGGCTGAAGGCCGGCGCGGCGGGCTGAAGGCCGGCGCGGGGTTCAACCCGGGCGCGTCGTGCGACGCGTGAGCATCGCCGAGGCTCGTGGCCACGGAGGGAACCGGCATGACCACGCCGGCCAGCGTTGACGACTACCTGGCGACCCTGCCCGGAGATCGGCGCGTCGTCGTGGAGGAGCTTCGTCAGACCATCCGGGCCGCCGCTCCCGGGGCGACCGAGACAATCGCCTACCAGATGCCGGCGTTGAGAAGTGCAGGCGGCGACTTCCTGGTGTCCTACGCCGCATACAAGGCCCACTACAGCCTCTTTCCCGCCAGCGGGGCGGTGATCGAGGCACTCGGGGAGGAGCTGGAACCCTACCTCGCCGGCAAAGGGACTCTCCGCTTTCCGGCAGGTGCGCGGATCCCCGCCGCGCTCGTGACGAAGATCGTCAAGATTCGGCTGGCAGAGATCGAAGGCCGCGCAGGCCGCTAGGAGAGCCGGCGCGGGAAACGCGGTGCGGGCGCCGCGCCGCGTCGCTCGTTCTGCGCGCGCGTGCCTGGCCGTTCGCCGGGCGCGCCGCGCCGTCCGCGAAGCGCCCCACCAGGGCCGGCAGCCCCCGCTTTCGGCTGTTGAAACTCGGGCTGGACTTCCGACGATCCCTCGTGCAAGGTTTCGCGGTCGCGCCGCGTCCCCAGTCGGCGCCAGGGGGAGGTTCCGCGTGCCGTCTGAGATGACCCCGGAGGCGCCCGACCCCGATCCACGCGAGCACGTCCGTGAGCAGATTCGCGCGATCCTCGCCGAGGAAGACCGCACCTGCCTCGGCGTCAAGGCCCGTGCGCCGATCCCCGTGTCCGAGGAAGAGTCGGTCGCATTGGCGGCGCTTCGGCGCATGGTCGGCGACGGGCCCGAACCGAAGTCGCCGGGATCACCTGGAGCGTCCGCGTAGCCTGGCGGTCAGCCGCGCGGGGCACCTCGCGGACTCGCCCGGCGCGGCGCCGGCCCGAGCTCGTGACCGTCTGTGTGGCGTCACCGACAGCTCGTGACCGCCTTTGGGACGTCACCGCCCAGCTCGTGACCGCATTCGTGACGTTACCGCCCACCACTCAACTCAACCCAGCGACCCGATCAATTGCTCGTCTGGCGAACCATATGCGAACTGCCGGCCGCCACCGCAGACGGGCGCGACCCGAACGGGCGGCTGGATCCATGCAAATGCGCCCACGTAGACACCGATGATCGAGTCGCAGGGGTGGTGGAAGCGTCCAGGGTCGCACCGGGCGCTTCCTTCTGGTCGGCAGGGATCGGTTACTTCCCATACGGTTCGTGTGGCAGGCAATTGATCGGAAACGCCGGCCCTCGCGGTCGATCGCGGCCGGGAGGGGCTGAGGAAGCCGCCGACTGGATCGCATGGCGCTGCGGTGATGCCGAGCGGTCCCCGCAGCTCGACCCGCTGCGCCCGCCGAAGACCGCCGCAGGCCGGGAATCGAAAGGGCCCCCGGCGTTCGGGGGCCCCGTTGGTGCTGCGCGTTGGCGCCGACGCTCAGGCGCGCCGGAGGGCGAAGCAGTCGCTGCAGTAGACGGGCTTGCCGCTCGTGGGCCGGAAGGGGACGGATGCGTCCTTGCCGCAGTTCGAGCACGTCGCGGTGAACATCTCG
>JBBQRX010000053.1:0-14162 GCA_038214375.1 Candidatus Limnocylindrales bacterium | reverse complement strand
AGTGCGAAGCTCGCCTCGAGATGAGGTTCCCCACCGGGTTAACCGGGTAAGACCGCAGGGAGACTACCTGCTTGATAGGCGGCACGTGGAAGCCCGGCGACGGGTGCAGCCAAGCCGTACTAATGGTCGAGGGCTTGACCTCTTCCAACGCTGACCAAGGGTCAGCGCCGTGGAACGGGATCCACCTGGGCGTCCAACGACGCCCGAACGACGCGAAGTTGAAGATCTCCTTCCGGCGCCCGCCGCGCTCTCGAGCGCGCGCAGAGCCGCTGCCGAAACGCGAACCACACGCATGAAATCCTGGTGACTCTAGCGGAGAGGCCACACCCGTTCCCATCCCGAACACGGAAGTTAAGCTCTCCAGCGCCGAAGATACTGAGAGGGCAGCCTTTCGGGAAAATAGGCCGTCGCCAGGATTTTTGCGTTTCCGGGCCGGATCCTGCGCGGCGCGAGCCGGCGCCTGGTCGCCCCTTACGACGTACGCGTTACGGGCCGTCACGGGCGGTCGTGAAGGGCCCACGTCCGTGCCGCGATACACTCCCGGCGTGGAGGAGATCGCGCCCGAGGCACCCGAAGAGCGGCAGGCCGGGGACGAGCCCGGGGCAGCGGATGGAGCGACGCTCGTCTGCCCCTTCCTTGTCTCCGCCGCAGGGCCGTGGAGAAGTGCCGAACCGGCGCGCGAGCATCGCTGCTCGCGGCTCTCCCGCTCCACGCACCTCGACCTGGCGTACCAGCGACGGTATTGCCTGGGGTCCGGCGGCGCGGGATGCCCGCACCACGTCACGGCGCGCGCACCCGGCCGCTTCGTGCCGATGCTCCCCGTCGTGGTCGAGCGCGGACCGCTGACTGCGAACCTCGAGCAGGACGGGGTTCGCCGAATCGCGGCCCCGGCGACGGTCGTGATCGTGGGTGCCGCACTCGGTGCCCTGTTCCTGACCCGCGGCCCCGGCGCGCCCGGCCCCACGTCGACCGCCGGCACGGTCGGACCCACGCTCGGCTCGTCCAGCCGGCCCTCGGCCGTCCCGTCGGGCGCCGCCGCGACAGCCCCGCCGAGCAGCCCGTCGCCGGCTCCCCCGAGGTCGGCGCCCCCTTCATCGGCACCGCGCCCGTCCGCTTCCCCGGCGACCGCCGGAGGCCGCACGTACAGCGTTCGGCCGGGCGACACGCTTGGGGCGATCGCCGCGAGGTTCGGGACCACGACCCGCGTGCTCGTGCAGTTGAACGGGATCGCGAACCCGAGCCTGATCCGCGCCGGCGAGGTCCTCAAGCTGCCGTAGCGAGCCTGCGACGACCGCTCGGGAGCGTCAGCGCTGGCATGCCCGGCAATACGAGGTGGCCTCGCGGCCGCCGACCTGACTGATGGTGGCGCCGCAGCGCAGGCACGGCTGGCCGCCTCGCAGGTGGACCTTCAGGTGATCGCGCACCTGCTTCTCGAAGGTCGGCGCGACCCGTGTCCGGAGGATGTCGATGGACCACGCCAGGGTTTCCCGGATCGCGACGTAGAGCGCGCCGACCTCCTCGTCGGCGAGGCTCGATCGCCGCCGGAACGGGCTGAGGCGCGCCGCCCACAGGATCTCGTCGCTGTAGGCATTCCCGATGCCGGCCACGAAGGCCTGGTTCCGCAGGAGCCCCTTGAGCTCCCCCGGGTGGCGGCGGATCCGTGCCCGGAACGATTCGAGGGACAGGGCCGGGTCGTCGGCGTCGGGCCCCAGCTCGGCGGGGGCCGTCCCCGGCACGCTGCGGGGCGCATTGCCGGCGACCAGGTAGAGCTTTCCCATGCGGGTCGGGTCGAGATAGCGCAGGTCGACTCGGGCTGCGTCGGTGGGCATCCACTCGGCACCGCGGACCCACCCGGCCGCCTCGATCTGATCGTGATCGACGCGGGGACCAAAACGGAGCACGACGGCGCCCTTAGGACGGGCGGCCGAAGGCGCCACCATCCCGAACCGACCGGTGAGCATCGGTGCGGCCCAGATGGTGGTACGGTCGGTCTCGAGGATCAGGAACTTGCCTCGCCGTCGGACGCCGAGCAGCCGGTCTCCGACGATGGCCGCGAGGTCGGCCGGTGTCGCCCGGAGGACCAGGGGGTCCGCCGCGGTCGCCGCCTCGATCGTCCGGCCGACGAGCGCCGGGCCAAATGCTTCGGCGAGAATCGTGAGGTCGGGCAGCTCGGGCACGGCTCGCGGATTGTACCCGTCAGGAGTCGTGTGCTAGACTCGCGCGGCCCCGCGAGGGCTCGACAGCCGAACAGCTTCGACGGACGGAGTGGAGGAGCGGACCGCACGCACGGCGCACGGACCGAACCCTGACCCAAACGACGGTGCGAGCACGGCTCGGCCGTCGTCCTCGTTTCGGGCGGACTCCAATGACAGAGGTAGGAAGACCCTTGACCGAAGAGCAGCAGGCAGGGACCACCCCGGAGACCATGTCGGAGGCGAATGCCCCCGAGGTAGTCTCCGACGCAGAACCGGCGACCGTGGTCGCCGACGTGGCCGCCGAGACCCCCGAGTCGTCCATGATCGAGCCCGAAGCCGAGGAAGTCGCACAGCCGGAAGCCACGTCCGCGACCGAACCAGCGGAGGAAGCCGTCGCCGAGCCCGAAGTGGCGGCCGAGCCCGTCGCAGAAGGGGACACGGTGGCCGAGCCACCCGCCGAACCGGAAGCCACCGCGGTGCCCGAAGCCGAGGAGCCCGTCGCGGTGCCCGAGCCCGAACCGCAGCCGGAGCCCGAAGCGCTGGCCGAGTCGGAAGCGCTGCCGGAGCCCGTTGCCGAGGCCGAGGTCGCGGCGATGGCCGAACCGGTTGCCGAGCCGGAACCCGCGGCAGATGCGGGCCTGGCTGGCGTGAGCCCCGAGGATCTCGCCGACGCGCCCGCCGCCGAAGAGCCCGATGTCGTGGTACCGGCGCCGGCAGCTCGTCCAGAGCCCTCCACGATGGAGGAGCTGCTCGCGGAGCAGGACACCGATATCCGGAGCTTCAAGCACGGCGACGTCGTCGAAGGCGCGATCGTTCGGATCGACAAGGACGAGATCCTCGTCGACATCGGGGCGAAGAGCGAAGGCGTCGTCTCCAACCGGGAGCTCTACGGTCGGAATGCGGAGTCCTCCCCGGTCCTCGCGGTCGGTGATGTGGTTCTCGTCTACGTGCTCCAGCCGGAGTCGCCGGAGGGCCACGTGGTCCTCTCCCTGCGACGGGCGGGTCTCGAGCGCAAGTGGCGCTCGATGCAGGAGCAGTTCGAGACCGGGATCATCATCGAGGCGCCGGTGATCGACCACAACAAGGGCGGCCTCATCGTCGATTGCGGGATCCGCGGCTTCGTGCCGATCAGCCAGATCGTCGATTTCCCGCGCCGTCCCCAGAACGAGCAGCCGCGCGACGCGGCCCAGGAGATCGCCGAGAAGCTCCAGCCGTACGTCGGCCGGCGGCTCCGCCTCAAGATCCTCGAGGTGAACCGCAAGGCGAACCGCCTGATCCTCTCGGAAAAGGTGGCGCTCTACGAGGAACGCCGCGAGAAGCGCGACGAGCTCTTCAGCAGCCTCCAGGTCGGTCAGAAGGTCAAGGGCAACATCCGTTCGATCGCGCCATTCGGGGTCTTCGTCGACCTCGGCGGGATCGACGGGCTCGTCCACAAGAGCGAGCTGTCGTGGAACAAGGTCAACAACCCCGAAGCCGGCTACAAGGTCGGCGAAGAGGTCGAGGCCGAGGTCATCGACATCAACCACGAGCGCGGGAGGATCAGCCTGTCGATCCGCCGCCTCCAGCCGGACCCGTGGCATTCCACGGTCGCCGACTTCAAGGTGGGCGAGATCATCGACGGCACGGTCACCAAGCTCGTGAACTTCGGCGCCTTCGTGCGGGTTCGCGACGGCCTGGAGGGCCTGATCCACATCAGCGAGCTCTCCCACCAGCGGGTCGCGCATCCCGGTGACGTGGTCCGCGAAGGCCAGACCATCAAGCTCAAGATCATCTCGCTCGACTCGGAGCGGCATCGCCTCGGCCTCAGCCTCAAGCAGGCCGAGGAGGCGCCGGCTCGCCCGGCGCCGGAGGCTCCGCGGCCCAGACGCCCGCGCGAGGAGCGCGGCTACGCGATGTCCGACGCGGTGCAGGAGCCCGAGGGCGGGATCGACAACACGCTGGCGGCCGCGTTCGCGCAGGTCCGGCAGCAGCTCGAGCAGGCCGAGCAGGCCGAGCAGCGCTCAGCCGAACCGGTTGCTGCTGCAGAGTCGGAGCCGGCGGCTGCGGAGCCGGAGGCCGAGCCGGTCGCTGAGGCCGCCGCGGCCCCGGAGACCGTGGCCGATCCGGAATCGGAGCCGGTCCCCAAGACCGAGCCCGAGGCGGAACCCGAGCCGGAGCCGGTCGCCGAGACCGAGCCCGAGCCGGAGCCGGTCGCCAAGACCGACCCCGAACCAGAGCCCGAGGCCGTGGCTGAGCCGGAACCGGTCGCCGAGACCGAGCCGGAGCCCGAGGCCGTGGCTGAGCCGGAACCGGTCGCCGAGACCAAGCCCGAGCCCGAGGCCGAGCCGACCGCGGCACCGGAACCCGAGGCGGAGCCCGTCGCCGAGACCAAGCCCGAACCAGAGCCCGAGGCCGAGCCGGCCGCGGCACCGGAACCCGAGCCGGAGCCCGTCGCCGAGACGGAACCCGAGCCCGACGCTGCAGAGGAGCCGGTCGCCGAGGCGGAATCCGAGCCCGACGCGGCAGAGGAGCCGAAGCCCGAGGCGTAGCCTCGAACGTGACCTTCAATCGAGGCGCCCCGCCGGCAGTCGGCGGGGCGCTTCGTCATCTCGAAGCGCCCACTCGCGATCCGATGAGCCCCGGTGGACGAACCACACCATGGATGACAGGCGCAACGTTGTTGCGCACGAAGGGGACCTCCCCGGCGGATGGCAGCCGGGGTGGGTCGTGCTAGCATGACCCGCAGGGCGGTTGATGCCGCCAGAACGGACGCTCGATCTCGATGGACCGCTTCGACAAATTCACCGACCGCGCGCGCAAGGTCCTGACTCTCGCGCAGGACGAGGCGCAACGGTTCAACCACAACTACATCGGCACCGAGCATCTCCTGCTCGGCCTCGTCCGCGAGGGCGAGGGCGTCGCCGCGCGCGTCCTCGAGAACATGAACGTCGAGCTCGCGAAGGTCCGCACGGCCGTCGAGTTCATCATCGGTCGCGGGGATCGCCCGGTCGTCGGCGAGGTCGGGCTGACGCCGCGGGCGAAACGCGTCATCGAGCTCGCGATCGACGAAGCGCGGCGGCTGGGCCACAACTACATCGGCACTGAGCACTTGCTCCTGGGCCTGGTCCGCGAGGGCGAAGGGATCGCGGCCGGCGTCCTCGAGTCGCTCGGCGTCAACCTGGACAAGGTCCGCCACGAGGTCATCCGCGTCCTGTCACAGAGTTCTGCCGCCGGCCCTGCGCCCGAGGCGAAGCGCGCCAGCAAGACGCCGACCGTCGACCAGCTGGGGATCAACCTGACCGAGGCCGCGCGCGCCGGGAAGCTGGATCCCGTGATCGGCCGGGAGAAGGAGATCGAGCGGGTCATCCAGATTCTCTCCCGCCGGACGAAGAACAACCCGGCGCTGATCGGCGAACCGGGCGTCGGGAAGACGGCGATCGCCGAGGGCCTGGCGCATCGGATCGTCAACAACGACGTCCCGGAGACGCTCCTCAACAAGCGGGTGCTCACGCTCGACATCGGGTCGCTCGTGGCGGGAACGAAGTATCGCGGCGAGTTCGAGGAGCGGCTCAAGAAGATCATCGAGGAGCTGCGCAACACGAACGACGCCATCCTGTTCATCGACGAGCTCCACACGCTCGTTGGCGCAGGTGCGGCCGAGGGCGCGATCGACGCGGCGAACATCCTCAAGCCCCCGCTCGCGCGCGGAGAGCTCCAGTGCATCGGCGCAACGACGCTCGACGAGTACCGCAAGTACATCGAGCGGGACGCGGCCCTGGAGCGGCGGTTCCAGCCCGTGATGGTCGAGGAGCCCACGCTCGAGCAGACGATCGAGATTCTCAAGGGGATCCGGTCGCGCTACGAGCAGCACCACAAGGTCGTCATCACCGACGACGCGTTGAAGGCTGCCGCGGACCTCTCGATCCGCTACATCGCGGACCGCCACCTGCCCGACAAGGCGATCGATCTCATCGATGAGGCGGCCAGCCGCGTCCGGCTGCGCTACGCGTCGGCGCCGCCCGACCTGCGCGAGGCGCAGAAGGAGCTGGAACGGGTCACCCGCGACAAGGACTCCGCCGTCAACACCCAGGAGTACGACGAGGCCTCGCGGCTCCGGGAAGTCGAGGCGACCGCCCGCGAGCGCGTCGACACGCTGCGCGCTGAATGGCAGGCCAGGATCGCCGGCGACCAGCCGACGGTCGACGAGGAGGAGATCGCCCACGTCGTGGCGATGTGGACCGGCATCCCCGTGACCCGGATTGCGCAGGAAGAATCGGAGCGCCTGCTGCACATGGAGGATCACCTCCACAAGCGGGTGATCGGGCAGCAGGAGGCGATCGAGACCATCTCGCGAGCCGTGCGGCGTGCGCGCGCCGGCCTGAAGGACCCGAAACGGCCCATCGGCTCGTTCATCTTCCTGGGTCCCACCGGGGTGGGGAAGACCGAGCTCGCGAAGGCCGTGGCCGAGTTCATGTTCGGCTCCGAGGACGCGCTCATCAAGGTCGACATGAGCGAGTTCATGGAGCGCCACAACGTGAGCCGGCTGGTCGGAGCGCCTCCGGGCTACGTCGGGTTCGACGAGGGCGGCCAGCTCACCGAGGCGGTCCGCCGCAAGAGCTACGCGGTCATCCTGCTCGACGAGATCGAGAAGGCGCACCCGGAGGTCTTCAACATCCTCCTCCAGATCCTGGAGGACGGCCAGCTGACCGACGCGAAGGGCCGCCGGGTCGACTTCCGCAACACGATCATCATCATGACCTCCAACCTCGGAGCGCGGCAGCTGCAGACGAACTCCTCGCTCGGGTTCCGTTCCTTCGGGGAGACCGAATCCGCCCGGGCCGAGGCGTCCTACGAGAACATGCGCGACAAGGTCCAGGCCGAGCTCAAGACCTCGTTCCGGCCGGAGTTCCTGAACCGGATCGATGCGATGATCGTCTTCCGGACGCTCACCCAGGACGAGATCCGGGTGATCGTGGACCTGATGCTCGCGCGCGTGCGCGACCAGCTCCGGACGCAGCAGATGTCGCTCGAGGTGACCCAGGCCGCCAAGGACCACATCATCAAGATCGGGTACGACGTCGCCTACGGCGCGCGTCCGCTTCGTCGGGTGATCCAGAACATGGTCGAGGACGTGCTCGCCGAGCAGCTCCTCCTGAGCCGGTACAAGCCCGGGACGGTGATCGTCGTCGACAAGGGCGAGGAAGCCGGGCTCTCCATCCACGCAGCAGACGAGAAGACTCCCGCCGCGGTCGAAGCCGGCTAGCGCCGGGACGCACCGGGGCGTGACGAAGACCCAGAGCCGCTACGTCTGTCAGGCCTGCGGCGACTCGTTCCTCCGGTGGGAGGGGCAGTGTCGCTCGTGCAGCGCCTGGAACACGCTGGTCGAGACACTCGTCCGGGAGCCGGGTCCGGCTGCCCACCGTCGCGTCGCGCCCACGGCTGGGGCCGGCCCGGTCGCCCTCGCTGATCTCAGCGAGGCGGATGTCGCCAGGATCCCCGTCGGAATCGGCGAGCTCGATCGCGTCCTCGGCGGGGGCCTCGTTCCGGGCTCGCTCGTCCTCGTGGGGGGCGAGCCGGGGATCGGCAAATCGACCCTCCTCCTGCAGGCCGCGGCCGGTCTCTCGGGGATCGGCCCGATCCTCTACGCGACGGGCGAGGAGTCGGCGGCGCAGGTTCGCCTCCGGGCCGTCCGCCTCGGCCTCCTCGACGGCGCGGCAGGCGCTGCCGTCAAGGTATACGCGGAGAGCTCCGTGGAACGGATCGTCGAGACGGCCCGTGCGGCGCGGCCGCTGGTGCTGGTCGTGGACTCGATCCAGACCGCGACCGTGGACGAGCTCGAGGGCCCCGCCGGCAGTGTCGGCCAGGTCCGCGAGGCGGCCCTCCGTTACATGGACCTCGCCAAGGGTGACGGCATCGCGGTGCTGCTCGTGGGGCACGTGACCAAGGACGGCAGTCTCGCAGGCCCGAAGACGCTCGAGCACCTGGTCGACGCCGTCCTGAGCGTCGAGGGCGACCGTTCAAGCGGCCTGAGGCTGGTCCGGGCGACCAAGAACCGATTCGGATCCACCGAGGAGGTCGGCGTCCTCGAGATGGGCGAGAACGGGCTTCGCGAAGTCCCGGACCCGGCTCGGGCGTTTCTCGTCGAGCACGACGCTGCCGCGCCGGGGAGCGTCGTCGGCGCGACGCTCGAAGGGTCGCGCGCGTTGCTCGTCGAGGTGCAGGCGCTGGTCGCCCCGACCGGCTACGGGACCCCACGACGGACGGCGATCGGTCTCGATCCCGGCCGGCTGGCGCTCCTCGTCGCGGTCCTCGCGCGGCGGGCCGGAATCGGGCTGGGCAGCCACGATGTCTATGCGAACCTGGCCGGTGGACTGGCTGCCGACGATCCGGGCCTGGACCTTGCGGTCGCGATCGCGCTCGCCTCCACCTTCCGGGATCGTCCCGTGGCGGCCGGGACGGTCGCCATCGGGGAGATCGGCCTGCTCGGCGAGCTGCGGCCGGTGGGCGGCCTCGAGCGTCGCCTCCGCGAGGCCGCGCGGCTGGGATTCACGCGTGCGCTGGTCCCGCCGGGTCGGGCTCTCACCGCCCCGATTCGGGGGATCGTGGTGATCCCGGTGCGCACGGTCCGCGAGGCGCTGGACGTCGCCCTGGGTCGGATCGATGGCTGACGTGAGCCGAGAGGCGGTGCTAGGCTCACGACCCGTGATCCGCATCATTCGGCTCCTCGGCGCAGCGCTCGGGCTCCTGGTCGGCCTCTCGTTCGTGGCCGGCAACGGAGGCCCGTTCGCCGACTCGACCTACGCGGGCGCTCTGATCGCGGCATGGCTCGTGGCCTGGTTCGTGGTCGGCTTCGCCGTGTTCCCGTACCTGACCGTCGAGCCCGCGGGCTGGCTCATCAGGGGTGTGCAGCAGCTGTCCACCGCCGAGTTCGTCACGGCGGTGCTCGGCCTGCTGCTCGGGCTCGTGATGGGCCTCCTGCTCGGCCTGCCGCTCGCCGCGGTTCCGGCGCCCCTCGGGACATGGCTGCCGCTCGGCGTCTCCATCTTCCTGGGCCTCGGGATGGCCGGCCTGACGGTTGCGAAGCGCAACGACCTGATCCTTGCGGCGGAGTCGATCGGGATCTTCCGGCGCCCGGCGCCCGATGAGGGCCCGCGTGCCGAGGAGCCCCAGGTCACTGTCGACACGAGCGCGATCATCGACGGTCGGATCGCCGACATCGCGGAAGCCGGGTTCCTCCACGGGACGCTGGTCGTCTCGCGTGTCGTGCTCGACGAGCTGCAGCGGATCGCGGACAACGCCGACACGCTGCGCCGCAACCGCGGTCGCCGCGGCCTGGAGATTCTGACTCGCCTCCAGAAGGACGCCCGCGTGAACGTCGAGATCGTCGAGGACACGTTTCCCGAGATCGGCGAGGTGGATGCGAAGCTCGTCGCGCTGGCGCGCTCGAAAGGCGGCGCGATCCTCACGAATGACTTCAACCTGAACCGCGTGGCCGAGATCCAGGGCGTCCGGGTGATGAACGTGAACTCGCTCGCCAACGCACTCAAGCCTGCCCTCCTCCCCGGCGAGGACCTCCGCGTTCGCGTGATCCAGGAGGGCAAGGAGGCCGGGCAGGGTGTCGGCTTCCTCGACGATGGCACGATGATCGTCGTCGAGGGCGGCGCGCGGCACCTGGACCGGGAGATCGACGTGGGGGTGACGCGCGTCCTCCAGACCGTCGCAGGCCGGATGATCTTCGCCCAGCCCAAGCCCGAGTGAGCGAGCCGGACCATCGGGTCAGGGCGCTCCCCCGCGCCGACGCGATCGTGGTGGCGGCTGGCTCGAGCACGCGGATGGGCGGGACGGACAAGCTCGCCGCGCCGGTCGGGGGGCGGCCGCTCCTGGCGTGGACCCTCGATGCCCTCGCTGGCTCGTCCAGCGTCACCCGCATCGTCGTGGTCGCCGCAGCGGAGCGTGTCTCCGCGATCGTCGGGGCGGCCTGGTTGCCGGGCGCGGTGTGCGCCGTCGTCCCGGGGGGCGCGCGACGCCAGGATTCGGTTGCGGCCGGAGCAGCGGCCCTGGCGGCCGGCCCCGAGGACGGAGTGCTCCTGATCCACGACGGTGCGCGTCCCCTGGTCTCGTCGGCGCTCGTGGACGCGGTCGCCGCGGCTGCGGCCCGATTTGGCGCGGCAATCCCGGTCGTCCCGGTTGTCGAGACGGTGAAGCGCATCGTGGACGGCCGGGTGGCGGCGACCGTGGAGCGGACGGGCCTCGTCGCCGCGCAGACACCCCAGGGCGTGCGGCGCGACGTCCTCGCGGCGGCCTGGGCGGTCTTCCCGCCCGACGGGCCCGACACGTGGACCGACGAGGCCGCCGTGCTCGAGGCCTGTAGAATCCCGGTCCATGCAATCCCCGGCGAAGTGGACAACCTCAAGGTGACCCTGCCCGACGATCTCCGGCGGGTGGAGCTGGCGCTCGTCGATGCCGGCCGCATCGCTCGCCGGGCTTCGACCACCCCCGGCGCGGTCCGCGTGGGAATCGGCGACGACGGGCACGTGTTCGGCCCGGGCGCCCCGCTCGCGCTCGGGGGCATCGCGATCGACGCGGCGCCGCGCCTGCACGGCCACTCGGACGGAGACGTCGTGCTCCACGCCATCTGCGACGCCCTCCTGGGCGCGGCCGGCCTCGGCGACCTGGGGCGTATCTTCCCGCCCGGACCGACGACACCCGCAGGGATCGCGAGCGCCGAGCTGCTCGTCGAGTGCCTGCGCCGGGTGGGGGCCGCGGGCCTCGTCCCTCGCTCGGTGGACGTGACGATCGTCGCCGCGCGGCCGCGCCTGGCGTCGCGGCTGCCGGAGATGCGGGACGCGATCGCGGGCCTGCTCGGGATCGGGGCGGATCGCGTGAACGTCAAGGCGTCGACGGGGAACCTGGCCGGGTGGGAGGGTGCCGGTCGCGGCATCTCCGCGCGTGCGGTGGCCGTCGTCGGGGAGGCGCACGAGTGACCGTCCGGCTTCACGACACGCTGACCGGGGAACTCCAGCCGCTCGAGCCGCTCGAGGCCGGGCACGTCCGGATCTACTCGTGCGGCCCCACGGTCTACGGGCCGGCGCACGTCGGGAACTTCCGGTCATTCCTCTTCGCGGACATCCTCGTGCGCTACCTCCGCTGGTGCGGGTATCGCGTCACGTGGGTCATGAACCTGACGGACGTCGACGACAAGATCATCCGCGGCGCCGCGGCAGCATCGATCGGCATCGACGAGCTTGCGGCGCGCCATATCGAGGGGTTCGTCGCCGACGCATCCACGCTCCGGATGACGACGCCCGATGTCCTGCCCCGGGCGACGGCGCACATCCCGCAGATGGTTTCGCTTGTCGAGACGCTCCTCGAGCGTGGCCACGCCTACCGGACCGAGGACGGCTCCATCTTCTTCCGGATCGCGTCGTGGCCGGCCTACGGGCGACTTGCGCGGCTCGATCCGGACGCGATGCGGGTGGGCGAACGCGTCGCGGCCGACGAGTACTCGAAGGACGACGCCCGCGACTTCGTGCTGTGGAAGGCCGCCAAGCCCGACGAGCCGACCTGGGAGACCGCGGTCGGGTCGGGCCGGCCCGGCTGGCACCTCGAGTGCTCGGCGATGAGCATGGCCTATCTCGGCGAGTCGTTCGACATCCACACGGGCGGGGTGGACCTGATCTTTCCGCACCACGAGGACGAGATCGCCCAGTCGGAAGCGGCGACCGGCGTGCCGTTCGTCCGGACCTGGCTCCATTGTGCCCACCTCCAGATGGGGGGACGCAAGATGGCCAGGTCCGAGGGCAACATCGCGCGCGTCTCGGAGCTCCTTTCGACGGGTCTCGGGCCGCGCGCACTGCGCTACGCGCTCATCTCGGCCCACTATCGGACCAGCCTCAGCTTCAGCGACGAGTCGATCGGCGCGGCCTCCGCGGCGGTTGCCCGGCTGGATGCGATCGTGGCGGCGCTCGGGGCATACGGCGGCGAATCGGCCGACGACCCCGGGCTCCCCGCGGCCATCGACGCAGCTCGCGACGCGTTCGCGACCGCGATGGACGATGACCTCGGGATCTCGGCGGCCCTCGCGGCGGTGTTCGAGCTTGTGCGGGACGTGAACCGGCGAATCGCGGCCCGGTCCCTCTCCACCGCCGACGCCGGACGGGCCCTCGACGCGCTGCGCGACCTCGACCGCGTTCTCGGCCTGCTGCCCGAGGCGGGGGAGCCCGCGCTCGAGGCGGATGTCGCGGCGTTGCTCGACCAGCGTGCAGGCGCCCGCGCCGGGCGCGACTGGGCGGCCTCGGATCGGCTGCGCGACGAGCTTGCCCGTCGCGGGATCGTCGTCGAGGATTCGCGCGACGGGCAGCGCTGGCGCCGCGCCGGAACGCCGTCGGGTGCCTGACCCGCCGAACCCGCGTCGTCCCCGCTCCCCGGGCGGCTCGTTCCCGGCCCGGCGGAACCCGCGGTCGGTGGAAGGCGCCCATTCCTGGCAGGCCGCCCGGGGCAGCCGGCGTCCCTCGGGCGCGGCCCTCGTGATGGCTGACGACGAGGAGCTCGTCGCCGGCCGACACCCCGTCGAGGAGGCGTTCGTCGCCGGCCGCGCCGCGCGCCGCCTGCTGGTGACGCCGCAGCGCCGCGACGCCCTCGAGCGCCTCGTCCTCCACGCGACCGCCCTCCGGATTCCGATCGTGGAGGTCGAGGGTGGAACCCTCACCGCAACCGCCGGCTTCGACGGCCACCAGGGCGTGGCGCTCGTGGTGGAGGCGCGCCGCTTCGCGGCGCCGGACGAGATCCTGGCCCGCGCCATCGGGCGCGGGGAGGCGCCGTTCATCCTCGCGCTCGACTCCCTCGAGGACCCCCAGAATCTCGGGTCGCTGCTCCGGAGCGCCGAGGCGGCGGGCGTCGACGGCGTCCTGTTCCCGACGCGCCGCCAGGCGCCGCTCAGCCCGGCCGCGGTGAAAGCGTCCGCGGGTGCGACCGAGCACCTGCTCCTCGCGCCGGTCGACGACCTCGCCGGCGCGCTCGCGAGCCTCCACGCGCGCGGCCTGCGCATCGTTGGAGCCGACGCCGACGCATCGCTGACGTACCGGGAGGCGGATCTTCGCGGCCCGCTCGTGCTGGTCGTCGGCAGCGAGGGCCGTGGGCTCGCCCCGCCGATCCGTCGTCGCTGCGATCTGCTCATCCGCATCCCGATGCGCGGCCACGTCGCCTCGCTCAATGCCGCGGTGGCCGGCTCGATCCTCGTCTTCGAGGCGGCAACGCAGCGCATCGCGCCGGACGCTCCGCTCGCGGTCGTTTCGGGCGCGGCGCCGGGCCCGCCACAATCCGGTGATGGCGCAGCGAGTTCCGCGGCTCCCCGACGCGCACCGACCGACGAAGAGGCCCCGGGCTGAGGCACCGTGGGAGGCCGCGCTTGACCGGGATCGTGGCCGCCGCCTATGATGGCCGCCGCGCCTCGGAGACGACTGCGGTATTCTCCCGCGCCTTGCCGACGTAGCTCAATTGGTAGAGCAGCGGTTTTGTAAACCGCCGGTTCCGGGTTCGAGTCCCGTCGTCGGCTCCAATTGAAGACGTCGGCCGGGCGCACCATGGAGCCGCAGCTCCCGTCCGACCGCGCGGTTCGGTGGGTAGGTTGAGCAGGTGGTGAGCTCAGCTGACTGTAAATCAGCCGTCAACGACTGTAGAGGTTCGATTCCTCTCCTGCCCACCATCAACCCCCGCGACTCCGGTCCGGGGCCCACATAGCTCAGCCGGCAGAGCACTTCCTTGGTAAGGAAGAGGTCATGGGTTCGAATCCCATTGTGGGCTCCAGTTTCGTCAGCCCAATCCGCAGGTAGCAGGTAGACGCGCACGTGGCGAAGAAGAAGTTCGAGCGGAACAAGCCGCATGTCAACATCGGCACGATCGGCCATATCGATCACGGCAAGACGACGCTGACCGCGGCGATCACCAAGTACCTCGCCCTCAAGGGCGGGGCGGTGTATCGCGCGTTCG
>JBBQRX010000052.1:0-14409 GCA_038214375.1 Candidatus Limnocylindrales bacterium | reverse complement strand
CGGATCAGGGCTCTCTGGCCCACCGTCGGCGCCTCATCGACCCTATCGGGACCTCCGCGGGTCGTCGCTCACCCGTCGAACCCTGCGAATGGGCCCACTCGGGCCGTCAGGTGGGGATGTTCGGTGGATCCGGGCTAACGCTACGGGAGCCGCTGCCCGCGGAACCTCCGCGCAGCAAGGAGGCCGGCTGCCAGCCCCGCGAGCAGTGCGATCGGCGGGCCAGCCGGCGACTCACGCGCAGGCTTGTCCGCGTCTGTCATTGGCAGCGAGGCAAGGCTCCGAAGCTGCCGAAGCGTGACGTGCTCGCGTTCGTGCCAAGGATCCACGTCATCGTCGGGCGCCTGTGTGGTCCAGATCACACCGACGCCGTTGTAGCGCGTGGGCGGCTGGAGCCACGTCCGGTCGCCATCCTTCATCCGACCGCCCGGTTGCACCGCGTCAAACGCGATGGCGATGACATCGCCCGGCGCGGCGGGCAGGTAGGTGCACGACGCGAGGGTCCCGTCGGATCCGGCGAAGCGGGTCTGCGGCCAATTGGGCAACAGGTACTGAACGTCAAGGAGATCGCCGACGTCCCGGTCTCCGCGCAGGACTTCGGTGACACGCAGGGCGTAGTCGCGTCGACCCTCGTCGGCACCGAGGTGGCGGTCGGCCTGGTCGAAGTCGGTCACGATCTCGCCAACGACGACGACCCGTGCCGCGGTGATGGGCGGCCATGCCGGCAGGTACGGGCACTCGGCTGCGACCGGCGACGCCCGCAGCACCATCACCGAGGCCGCAGCCACCAGCGCAATAGCGATGGATCGAACCTGACGCGCCATCGCACCTCTCTCCACGTCGGCCCTGAGACGGATGGCACCAGTGGATGTGTCACCGGATCGCCCGTGGTCTCGTCGTCTTGGCGTCATGGAAGCAGCGCCGGAAACCGATCGCCAAGTTTGTCCGTCCGAGTAGTGTTGCAGCGGCAGCGGCTCAGCTCATCGCCCGCGCCGTCGCCTGGCTCGTAGGGGCAGACATGGCTTTGAGAGCGACGGGACGCTACACCACCGCGATCTTGGCCACCATGGTCCTGTCAGGCTGCGCCTTCGCGCCCGGAGCCACCGACCCGGCACCTGCCCGTCAGCGCGCGCAGGTTGTGCTCGCGGCGTGGGCGGATGCGGTGGCCAAGGCTGGCGAGCAGGCTTCGGTCACCCCGGTCGGCCAGCTGACGGGCCAGGTCGGCGACTGGGACGAGGCCGTGGGGGACAACAACAAGCGCGCGCTCATGGCGGGGTTGATCGCGTCCGACCGACCGCTCGCCGAAGATGCGCCACCAGACGGCAAGGTCACGTGGCAGGACGGCACCACGACGACGGTGCCCCTCACGTCGGCGCAGCAAGCCATCGTCGCCATGGAGTCCACCACGGAGGTGCCCTGCGCTGACTGCACGATGCTCCTGGTGACGGACGCACAGTTGACGTCGGGGCCGATCCAGACGACGCGGGGACCGGCGACGGCGCCGATCTGGGAGTTCACCGTGGCAGGCACGGAGGTCAAGGTCACTCGCGTCGCGATCGCGAATCCGGTCGTCGTCGCTCCCGACGAGGGCGGCTGGGGGCTCGGGCTGGCGATCGACTCGGCCAGCGGGTCGGTCGATGGCAGCGAGCTCACCGTCGCCTTCGTTGGCGCGCCGGATCCGGGGGACAAACCGTGCGGTGAGGACTACACGGCCGAGGCTGTCGAGTCCGATCTCGCGGTCGTGGTCATCGTCACGCGGCATCCCCATGTCGGACTGCTCCCGCAGGGGTGTTCGGCCGTCGGGGCACGGCGTACGGCGACCGCCACGCTCGCCGCCCCGCTCGGCGACCGGGTCGTCCTCGACTTGCAGCAGGGAACCCCGGTCACCATCGTGCTCGCTCCCTAATGGTTCTCCCGTGGTCGGGCATCGGGTCCGGTGGGATGGCCCGTGGATGTTTCGCTGCGGCGTCACTGCTCACGCTGGGACGCCGTCCAGACAACGTGACGACAGGACGGAGAAGACCGAGCGTGAGGTTGCTGGCGCTGGCGGCCGTGGTGATGAGCCTTGCAGCCTGCTCGCCTGTGCCCAGCCCTGATCCCACGATCGCTGCACCCTCACACGCGGCACTCACGCCCGTGCCCACCGCGACCACCGGACCAGGGCCCGTCGTTGGGCCGGTCATGTTCTCGTTCGATGTGGAGAACCGGGCGAGCATCGGGGTGATCGTCTCTGTCGCCAGCGATACCGCGGCGACCCTGCCCGGCTTCGAGCCCGGGCAGCGCGGCACAATCTCGATCAAGTTGTTGAACCCAGCCAACGGGATCGGAGTTGAGATTCAGGGCGCTGAGTGCCGGCTGCTGGCTAGCGCCATGTATCCGACCCCGGGGGCCTTCACCCTGGTGGTGGAGGACGGCGCCGAGGCTGGCGCAGTCGAGCTCTCGACTCGGCCCGGCGCCGCCGCAACGCCGATCCCACTGCCCTCGAACTCGCTCATTGGCTGCGGCGGTTAGCCGTCGCCTAGCCTGGCGCATGGCCCAATCGGCCAACTAGGCATCGCCGGCGGCCCGCCGCCACCCTTGGGGGCATGACCGCGCGCTGGTCCGATGCACACCGTGGCTCCAGGGGTGCCGCGCGCCGGCGGAAGCCTGTGATCCTCGCGTGCCTGCACCAGACCGCCAATAGGGCGACCGCGGTGCAGGAGCGCACCTACGCCAACAGGGCGCACAGCAGCGGGCCGTCCGCGACCGCGTACATCGACCGCGACGGCTCGATCGTCCGCGCCATCCCGCCGGGCAGGCACGCCGCCTGGAGCCAGGGCGACGTGGACCACCCCGACCTCACCATCCCGACGGTCAGGGCCGCGGTCGCGTCGGGCGTGAACATGAACGAGTGGGTCTACGAGAGCCTGGAGGTGTGCGGCCGCGGCGCTGAGCCGTTCTCGACGCAGCAGTTCGAGGCCGTCGCCCAGCTCGTCGCAGCCGCCAGCAAGGCGACCGGGATCAAGGTCAACCGATCGACGGTCATCGCCCACCGGGACGTGAACACGGTGAACCGCCCGTCGGACCCGTGGCCGGCAGCGACCCGCGAGGCGCGTCTGCGGCGTGTCATCGACAGGGCGAACGCGATCCTCAACCCGCCGCCCGCGATCGTGGACCACGTCGTCGTGCGAGGCGACACCCTGGGCGAGATCGCCACGGCGCACGGGCTGACGCTGGCGAAGCTGCTCGCCTTCCCACAGAACGCGACGTACCGCACGAACCCCGCGCTCATCCATGTCGGCGACAAGGTGAGGGTCAAGTGATGGCTGCACTGCTCAAGGATCCGGCGCTGATCGTGGGCCTGGTGCGTGCCCTGCTGATCTTCGCCATCTCGTTTGGCGTGGCGATCACGCAGGAACAGCAGGACGCGACGCTCATGCTCGTGGGCAGCTTCCTCGCCGTGGTGTCGCTGGTGCTCACGGGCGTGACGATGTCCAAGACGACGCCGATCGCGAACCCGGCCCTGCCCGAGGGCACGGTGGTCGAGGTCGTGACGCCCGAGGGGCAGCCGAACCGCACCGCGGTCGTGGTCTAGCGCGTGAAGCTGTGCACGGTCTGCGGTGTCGTCACGAGCCGATCGACTGGACGCTGCGGCGAGCATCCACGCCTGTCTGGCCTCGGCGCCAACCACCACGTCCATGCAGACCCGCGATGGACCCGCCTGTCGCGGCGGATGATCGCGCGCCACGTCGGCCAGCACGGCTACGTCTGCCCTGGCGATGGTCCCGAGCATCCGGCGCACCCGACGCGCGACCTGACGCTCGACCACGTCACCGCACTCATCGACGGTGGCGCGCCGTTCGATCCCGCCAACACCCGCGTGCTGTGCCGATCGAGGAACTCGGCCAACGGAGCGCGCATCGTCAACGCGAGGAGGGCCGACCGGGGTCCCCACACGCGGGTGCTGCGCTCCCCGAAGTCCGCGCCTCCCAATCGTGTGCACGCGGCCGAGTTTCGCAAGAATTGGGAGGTCCTGGTCGTCGGCTACGTATCCCGCTTCGCCCGGGACCTGCGGACCGCGGTCAACGCCCGCCACGACCTCCACGCCCGAGGTGCGGTGATCCTGTTCGCCGACGAGCGAGTCCTCAGCTCCGACGAGGACGAGTGGGAGCGCTGGGCGCGGGAGGCCGTAGAGGCTGAGGCGTACAGCCGCAGGCTGGCGAAGCGCATCCGGGAGGGCTACGCGGCGAAGCGCCGGCGGCTGGGTGTCCCGGGTGGCAACCGGGCACCCCTCGGGACGGTCCGCGATGGGCGGACGATCGCCGTCGACGAGGAAGGGCTCGCCCTCGTCCGCCGCGCCTACGAGCTTGCGGCAGGCGGGCGCACCGACCGCGAGGTCGGGCTCGTGACCGGCCTCGCCCCGACGCACGTGGCCGAGGTGCTGACGAACCCCTTCTACGCGGGACGCCTCCGGACCGGCGAGCCGTCCGCGCTAGGACCCCTCGTCGACCCCGCGACCTGGGAGCACGTCCAGGTGATGCGGGCGCGGTACAGCCGGCGGCATCGAGGCTCGGTCACCCGCCGCCAGTACGGCCTCGCGGGGCTCCTGACGTGTGCCAGCTGCGGGCGTCGGCTCACCGGGCACGTCGGCCGCTATCGCCACCTCGACGCCTGCGAGCCGTTCAAGGCCGCGGCCCCGCGCCGACACCGACGCAATGCGAAGACGAACCTGGACCACCGGGTCAAGGGAGAGTCCTACAAGGCGGAGGTGTACGAGGAGGCGATCGGTCGCGCCTTCGAGCACGTGGCCGCCTCGCCGACGCTCAAGGCCAACACCGTCGCCGCGGCCACCCGGCGCGAGCCCGACGTTGGTGACGTCCTGGCCCAGGCGCGCATCAGGCGGGAGCGCGACCAGGCAGCCCTGCGGTTCGCGAAGGATCGCGATCTCGGCAGGCTCGAGGCGACGATGGCCCGCCTCGACGCCGAGGCCGCGGCGGCGGTGGTCCGCCCGTCACGGACGCCCACGGCGGCCGAGGCGCGGGAGTACTTGGAACACCTGCCGGAACTCTGGGCGAAGACCTCGGACGCCGGCCGCCACGCGATCGCCGAAGCGGTCTTCGAGCGGATCGACGTCCTGGGGGTGACCGACTACACGTTCACGCTGACCGCCCACGCGAAGGCCCACGGATGGGATGCAGCCTTCGGGGCTGGAGACCAATCAATCTCGATTGGTCGATCTGGTCGGGGCGAGAGGTCTCAAACCTCCGGCACCGACCTCTTCGTCCCGGTCACGTGGGGCCTGCCGTGCCGCGTGACAGGCCCTGCTGCCCTTAGCGGAGCAGCGGGATGAACATGGCCTCCACCCAGTCGAGCGCCGCGGCCGGCTCGTAGGCGATATCCGGACGGAGCAGCGGCCGCACCTCCTCGAGGAACGACGGCACCCGCTTCGCGACGAGGTTCGCCCGAAGCTCGCTGGCCCGGAGCATCGGGCGGCCGGCCGCGCCCTGGTACTCGGCCATGAGCGCGACGATCCGGGCCGGATCGGGGTCGGCCTGCTTGTGCGCCCACCAGAGGTCGAACAAGTCGCGGCCCTTGCGGCGCTGGTAGAGGGCCCGGAGCTTGGTCGCGAGGAGCTCATCGAGCTCGTACGTGGGCACGACCGCGCTGTTGCCGACCGGCAGGTCCGGGACCGCGTACAGGCGGGGCACGACATGCCCGAAGTGCTCATGGCTGTTGATCTCGATCTTGACCTTCCGGATGGCACCGGTCTCCGTCTCGAAGCGGAAAGTGACCCTTGGGTGCTCGCCCGTGTCCGAGCGCGCGGGGCCGATCCACTCGAGCACCCGGCGCAGTCGCGACAGCACGGGGCCGATCGGACCCGGCTCGCGCTGGACAAGGTCGATGTCCTCGGAATACCGGGCCGCGGGCGCGAGGTGGAGCTTGTGGAGTGCCGTGCCGCCGCGGAACGCGAGCGCCTCCTTGAGGATCGCGTCGCGGAAGATGTCGAACAGGGCGAGGGTGATGACGAGGTCCTGCTCGACGTCGTCATCGTCGGCCCAGGGCGCGACCGCACGCCAGCGGACGATGTCGACCTGGGGGAACACCGGTCAGTCCTCCTCGGGCGCGGCGTTGACGAGGATGTGCCAGCGAACGTCGGGAACGGCGGGGGAACCGGGCTCGCCCGGCACAAGGGGCACCCATTCCACGCGCCGGGTCGCGAGCTCGGCCTCGAGGGCAGGCAGGACTGCCTCCGCCCCAGCCCGCTCGAGCAGGTGCCCCAGGCGCTGGAGCTCGGATGTCGCGGGTTCCACGGCGAGGGCCGCCCGCATCCCCGAACGGCGCAGCAATGGCACGAGGTCTCGCAGCACCGTGGCGACGTTGCCCCAGCCGGCGGCCTTCGCCGGATACCGCACGAGGTCGAGGGCGACGACCTCCGGGGTGGCGACCCGCATCCGGCCCGACGGCGTGGTCCGCAGCTCGACGGGTGCTGCGGCCGCGGTCCCCCGGACCACGAACTCGATCATGAGCCGGCCGCTCCGGACCGGCCGGCGCGGACGCGAGGTCACCACCTGGACGACCTGGACCGCCTGGCCCGAGGCGCCGTGGATGGACGCGGCGGTGAGGAGGCCCACGTAGTACGGCAGGCCGAGATGGGTCAGCAGGGGATCGAGGAACAGGCGCCAGGACGGCGTGCCGGTCCCGCGGTCCTCGAGCGGGAGCACCACGTGGAAGCCGCGCACCGGCGATGCGATGAGGTGGTCGGCCTCGGCACGGCCCAAGGCCGCGGCGACGGCGGCCTCGGAAGCGCCGCTCTCAGCCCCTGCCTCGGCCGTGGTGAAGGTGAACCGCCCCTGTGCAGGCAGGGCAAGGGCCCAGTCACGCAACGAACTCATGTGCACAACTCTACGCCATGTGTCGAGTTATGCAATCACCGCCCGCGCCTGCTTGGCCGTACGCGTGGTCGGGGCAGGTCTCTTGCGAGGACAATGGGCTGATGGCGGCGATGGACCAGAAGGTCGAGTTCGGTGCGCACTTCGATGAGGCGTTCGTCCGTTCATCACTCGTGGTCGCTGCCCATCGAGTCGATGGCAACCCGAGCGCAGGCTGGATCGCGTCGTGTCGTGCATGCAACGAGCGCGCGAAGGGTGGGGGTAGCCCTCGGCCGACGCGGGGCGGGCGACAACCCGCGTGAGTACATCGGCCACCCACGTCGCACCTCGACGACGCCACGATCCGGGTGACCCTCGGGCTGCCGCCGGCGGTGAGAGCGGTTCGCGAGACGCCTATCGGACCAAGCCTTCGGACGCGCCAGCCGGGCCGCGGCCGCCCGAGGGGCACGGGCCTGCTGAGCGTGGCGAACGTCCGGGAGGCGTACAAGGCGCTGCGAGCTGAGCGCCCGCGCCGTGCGGTGACCCAGGAGGCCCCGGCCGAGCGGCTCGAGGTGTCGCGGCGAACGCTCCAGAGTCTCCTCAAGGCCAACGAGCTGAGCTGGCCTCTCGAGGACTAAGATGCGCGCATGACACGCCGGACGCGGGCCTACTGGCCCACGCGAACCATGCTCGCGGCTCCGTTCCTGTTGCCGACAGCGGTCGCCCTGCTCTGGTGGTCCGTTCCGAGCTCAATGGGCCCGCCGATGTCCGACGACCCGGTGGGCTGGGCGGGCTGGGCCGGCCCCGCTGTCATCGCGGTCGCGGCCGTCATCTGGCTCATCGGCGTCGTGTGGATGTTCCGCATCTTCCGGGGCCCCCGCGACGAACCGCCTGCATGGCGGTACCGCCACCGCTGAACGGGCGGGACGCCCACGGGCGTTCGGTATGGCTGGCAGGTGGCGCGGCCACACTGCTGCACGTCTCTCAAGGGGATCCGCAGCCTGAACTAATCCGCGCATTACCTGGGCATTCTTTGCGCATTTCCCTCGTTCATCTGACGCCCCCATGGCCGTTCAATCCGGCCATGCCCTCCCTCACCATCCGCATCCCCGAGTACGCCACGGGGCTGTGGGCGGACTCGGGGCCCGACGCACGACAGACCATCGCCACGGCGATCTTCGCCCGGACGGACGTGCTGGGGTTCGAGCGGATGGAGTACGAGCTCACATCGGATGCGATCGCGCTGGGCCTCGACGGCGCGCTGCCGGAGGTTCTTCGAGCTTCACGACCAGATCGGTGAGTTTGGTCGGGGCGAGAGGAGTCGCGACGACGATATCGATGCAGGCCAAGCGTGCCCGATCGCAGGCTGGAAAGTCGCCCGATTCCAGTGGGAGATCCGGCACCTGGAAGCGTCGCGCCTCCGGGTGAAGCCTGCGGTCGCAGTCGGGAGCTGCCTGCTCGCAGACGCGGGCCGCGATTTCGCTGTGCGCCGGCACGGGCACCGACGTGACCCGGCCGTTGAGGGTGGCTGTCCGGGCACGCAGCTAAAGGCGCTAAGTGCGGATCCACCGAAGCCCTGACCTGATTCACGGTCCGGGACACGCAAACAGGTGCCCTTCCGAACGGGGACGATGGAGGTGTTCAAGCAACACCGACCCCTCGACAAGGCCCCCTGCTGGATGCGATCTTCCCACAGCCCCGACCGGATCGATACGGCGTTCGACGGGACGCAACTCGTGGCCGACGCCGGGCTCCTGCTGCCGGCGACGCTGGCCCAGCATCTGGGCCTGAAGGGACTGGTCGAGCGGGACCTCGATCTCGGTGCCCGACCGGGTCACGCCAACCGGGGCGATGAAGTCCTCACCCTCCTGATGTCCGCGCTCGCGGGCGGCGACTGCATCGACGACGCGGACGCCCTGCGCGCGGGTGGCACGGAGGCGGTGCTCGGGTTCCGGGTCAAGGCCCTGTCCACGCTGGGCACGTTCCTGCGCAGCTTCCGGTGGGGCCACGCCCGCCAGCTCGACCGCGTCTCCCGGGAGCTCCTCGTCCGCGCCTGGCGGCGGGTGCCGGACCGGGCGCCGGTCCGCTCACGATCGACCTCGACTCCACGATCTGCGAGACGTACGGCCTCGCCAAGGAGGGGGCGACCGGGTTCACGTACACCAAGGTCCGCGGCTACCACCCGCTGCTCGCGGTCGCCGCGGGCACGGGCGACGTGCTCATGGCGAGACTCCGGGGCGGCAACGCGGCCAGCGGCCGGAGCGCCGGGCACTTCCTGCGCGAGACGATCGGTCGGGTCAGGCACGCCGGCGCGACAGGACAGCTCACGGTCCGCGCCGACTCGGGCTTCTACGCCCACGCCGTCGTCGCGACCTGCCGGGCGATGGGCGTCCGCTTCTCCATCACGATCCGCCAGCACCAGAGCGTGCCCCGGCTGGTCGAGGCGATCCCCGCCGACGCCTGGACCCCGATCCCGTACTGGATCGACGGCGGGGCCGACGTGGCGGAGACCACGTACACCCCGTTCAAGGACGAGCAGGATGCGACGCCGGTCCGGCTCATCGTTCGGCGGGTCAAGCCCACCCCGGGGTCCCAGCTCGCGGCCTTCGTCCTGTACGACTATCACGCGTTCATCACCGACCGCCCGGGCGACACCCTGGTCCTCGAGGCCGACCACCGGCGTCACGCCGAGATCGAGAACGCGATCCGGGACCTCAAGTACGGCATGGGGTTGAACCACCTGCCGTCGGGAAGGTTCGCTGCCAACGCCGCCTGGCTCGCGATCAAGGTCATGGCCCACAACCTCGTCCGCTGGATGGCCCGGCTCGGCTTCGGGGCGGGGATCGTGACGACCAAGACCCTCCGCTGGCGGCTGTTCAGCCTGGTTGGGCGACTGACCCGCTCCGCGCGACGGCTCACCCTCCATCTGCCGGCTCGCTGGCCGTGGGCGGTCGACTGGACAAGCGCCCTCGCGAGACTGCGAGCGATCCCGCTCCTCACGTGACCTGGCGCTGATCACCAGTCGCCGCCCCGGGGTTGGCGGGAGCCTGCGCCGAACCCGGATGCGGCCTCCCGCCGTCGCATCACGGAACCGGCAGTGTCCGCCTTCGATCGACCATCGGGCCGGTCAGAGGTCGATCACGACCTCCAGCGCGGTCGATCGACTCCCCGCGGCCGTCATCGAGCCGTCAGGCGACGAGGTTCGGTGGATCCGGGCTAAGCATCAGGCCGCACCCGATGGCCCCGCACGCCCAGCCGGGCAAGGGGGCGCCGGGCTCGTGGCCCGGATGGACGGCAGGCCGGTCGCGAAACCCGAATAGGTTGGTCGGCGCGCTCTGTCAGCCGGGGATGGGCGGAACGTCTGCCGGATCTCCGTAGGACAGGCAGACGCCGTCGAGGGTCTCCATCGCGGGCGTCACGAATGACCAGCAGTAGGTCGCGATCGGCGGCTTCTGCGCACGCGGGCCGAAGACGGGCACGTTCCGGTCGGTCTCGAGGATCACGTAGACGTCCTCGCCGTCGGAGCCGAAGGCGAGCTTGCGGTCGAGCGTTGCCGTTCCCGCGACATGCATGAACTGGATGTGCGCCTTCTCGTTGAGCTTGAAGGCGGTCCGGATGTCCGGCTCCGCCGCAAGCGTCAGTGCCGGTGCTGTGGCCGTTAGCCCGGCCGGCAGCGGCAGCGCCGACATCAACGCCTGCGGCGCGCGGTCCGTCTGCGTCGAAACCGGGGCGGCCGCGCCCCCGCCCAGTACCGGACCCGACAGCTCTACGGCGTGCGAATCCGAGGCCGTCGCCATGGCCCCGCGAAGGGCCAGAACGCCGACGAGGATCAGCGCGCCGACGAGCGCGATGGAGACCGCCGAAGACCCGCGCGCGGAACGATCAGAACCCATCGGTCCGCACCTCGTAGGAATGCCCGCTCGTCCAGTTGTAGTTGTACGGCCCGGCGCTGCCGCACAGGTCACAGACGCGCTCGCTGCCCTGGATGTCCGGGGTCTTGAGGGTCAGCGCCGAGGTCGAATACCACTGCATGTTGTCCATCGCCATGCGCGATGCGTTGCCGCCGCCCGACTGGTCGTGGACGTCGAGGGTCTCGGACGCGTATTCGAGATAGGTTGGCGAGAAACCGAGGGTGCTCGCATCAACATCCGTTCCCGTCCAAACTGTCGCACCGCTCGAGTCAAGCAGGATGGTCGAGTGCCAGAAATTCTCGCCGGTCGGGACCTTGTGCTGGATGATCGTCCGGTAGCGAGACCCGATCGTCGCGTTGACGCACGGGTCCTGCAGCGAGCAAACGATATCGTCGGAAACTACCGTGTTGCCGGTCGAGTACTGCTGATACCAGTGCGCGCTCGTGCCCGGGATCTTCACGTAGCCCGTCTGGAGCCAGTAGTCGAACGGCAAGCTGCTCGGCTTCCAGACCATCACGTAGGCAGTTGACCCGGACCCCGCAGGCCCTTGCGTTCCGTTGCAGAGATCCGGGTTTCGGACCAGGACGCGGGCGCGGACGCCCCAGATCCCGGAATCCGCCTCGATGCCCATCTGGTGGGCGTTCGTGATCGACGGGTTCAGGACGCAGTTCCCGAGGTCTGCCGAGGCGATCCCGGAACCCGCAGCCGGCAGGAGCGCCACGGCAAGGGCCATTGCGGCCGCGACGCGACCGAATCCGACGAGACGAAACCGCATCCCCATCACCTTCCCCTACTTGCCTGAACCGTAGTCTCGCGCTCGCCTATCGTCAATCGGAGTCTCGTACCACCACGCGCACACTCGCTGACGACGCTCGGTGGCGTTTTGTTCCGCAGTCACGGCTCGAGAACCCGTCGTGGGAACCGATGGCGGCCGATCGGCGCGGGTCGCCTGCGCGCTTGCCGTGTCCGGAGCGTTCCCCACCGAAACTCGAAACGACGACGACCACGGCCGACACCGGCTCGTGCGCCCCCGGAACCGGATGAGCGTGCAGGTCCTGTCTCCAGGCCGAGTTGCCGAGCGTCGCGGACTCAAGCACCGTGTGCGCGAATAGATCAGGAACAAGACCATACAAGAGTGCGCTTGCTGCCTTCGGAGGGCGTCCGTCGCCCGGGGCATACGGGACCTGGGCATCCGCGACCGCCAGTTCTCGAACCTCGTCCCATCGCCAATCACGGGCCGCTCACACGGCCTGCCGGCCGCCGCCAGACCACGGAGGAGTTCCTCGTCGCGCTGTACCGAGTGGGCTCCCGCTTCTGCTCGCGTGAATAGCGATCGGCCGGGTCCACGCTCCGCTGCTACCTGTCACGTCGGGACGGCTGACGGCTCCGCAGGTAGTACCTCGTGGCGCACGCCTGTACACAACCCTCCCTTGAGGCGTGGCGAACGGCGTCGTACGGTTGGCGCTCGGCGGCTGACGTCGCGTCGGTCGTCCGCGGGCACCCGTCCCGGTGGCGCACCTCGTCCCGTCGAGTCGCCACCCATCGCGACCGCGCCAGGGGTGACGCCCCGGCGGCCGGAGACGGTCCCGCGGATCGAGCGGCCTGACGCCCGTGCTGCGACTGGTCAGGCGGACCGGCGTTGACCCCATCGGGACCTCCCATGCGCGAGATCCCGCGGGGTCAACCGGTTCGCAGGCCCTGAACGCGGCCAGCCTGGTCGAAAGCGAGGTACGCACAGTCCTTCTATGAGGTCGCCCACACCATGATCACAGCCATCCGCACCAGCAACGCCGGGGGCATGTGAAATCAGTGGTATTTGCGGCGGCAACTAACCTCGATTTCTGATGGGGTGACTACCACCTAACCGTACGGAAGTACCACTGAAGGGGTCATATCGCGCGCGGCGCGCAGGGCGGACGCTGGTTTCCTAGGTAAGAAGGAACCAGCCATCACGATCACACGCCACGACGTCGGGGAGCGCCCCGTCTGTCCAGACCATCCGGGGAGCAAGGTCTACCTCGACCGACGGATCCGGAACTCCAAGAACGGGCTCTATGGGGCGTTCGGTTTCAGATGCGTCCCCGCCGGCGCTCAGCGCCACATGGTCAAGCGCTCGACCCTACCGCGCACGATCACGCCGGCGAACCCGGCGGCCCAGGCTCCATGCACGAAGTGCGGACAGCGGCACGGTGCGGACAGCGGCGTCCTGCTCGCTGCGGGGTACACCTACGCGATCCTCGAGCAGGCAGAAGCGCTAGTCCAACTGGGCCGAGGTCGAAGTTACCCCCAAGCGGGAAAGAGCCTTCGGGTCGAGGCCGGACAAGCGCGGCAGCCCGGCCGGCCTACCTGTCGAAACCGGCCGTGGCTTCCACGTGGCGACCTGAAGCGGAACCAGGAGAAGGCAGCAGCGCTGGCAGCGACGAAGCCAACAGTCGAGACCCAGCCGCCGGTCCCGCAAGGGCCCGCGGTTCCCGCGTGGCGCAAGTACGAGTACCGGACGTCCCAGCCGATCACGCGCAGCAACCAGTACAGCAAGTCGGGGACGACGGTCGCGTCCTACCTCGACATTTTCGGGCCGTGCATCATCGCCGCCTTCGCGCCGACCAAGATGCCGAGTGTCCTTGCCATCGACTCGAAGCCGATCAAACGGCGCGCGTGGGCCGCGGACAAGTACGGAGCGGTGAACCAGGCCCATGGCGGCCAGCGCAACGGCGAGATGATGGTGATGGCCGACGCCAGCGCGGTCGGCGAAGAGGCGTTTCCCATCCTTGCCGCCCTCGAGGGTGGCAAGGACTCCGAGTCCTGGCGTCGTCTCTTCGCGCGGCTGCCGGCGGGGCCGGCGCCGGTGTGGGTGGTGGCCGACCTTGATCCGGGGATCGAGATCGCGGTCAGGGCGACCTGGAAGGACGCCACTCTGTTTCGCTGCGAGCAGCACCTTCGGGAACGGATGCGCCTGGCTTTGGTTGCCGATGACATCCCGCGAAAGGTGACTCCGGCCGAGGCCGTGCGCCTGGGCGTCGAGGCCTACGAACGGACGCCCATCAAGGCGGTCCGCCGCGGCGACGTGGAAAAGCGGACCCATCCCCTCCACACCTTGGTCAATCGTTCCCTCAAGTCACCAGAGGATTGGGAGGCTCTCAAGGTTGGCATCGAGGGCCTCATTCCGAAGACGACCACCAAGTTCATCCCGGACGACAAAGTGATGGGCATCCGGAAATGGATCGCCGACAACGAGTCGACGATCCTGGAGCAGTTCGTCCTCAAGGAGCAGAACCCGGACATGCCGAAGTCGGCAGGTGGGGTCGAGGAGACGCTCAAGCGCATCGGTGAGGCCATCGGGAAGCGCTCCGAGTTCTTCGCCAATGCTCGTCGCCTGGAACTGATCATCGGGCTGGTCCGCATCGAGGCGCTGGGCCTGGCGAATGCGGTGACCTACAGCGAAGTCATCCGGGAGATGATCGCAGCGCGCGGCGGGGCCGCTATGGAATGGGCCGAGACGCGTGATGTCTTGGGCTGCGGATTTCACGGGTTTTGGACACCCTGTTTCGCGGCAAATGGACACCCTGTTTCGCCGGAAACGGCCACCCTGTTTCGCGGGTAGTGGCCACCCCCTCGGATCGGTCGTCGTCAGCGCCGGCATGAGGCGCCCCGGC
>JBBQRX010000051.1:0-15071 GCA_038214375.1 Candidatus Limnocylindrales bacterium | reverse complement strand
ACCGATGACCTCGAGGCGCTCATCGGCGCGGCCGAGGATTTCGGGACTCCGGGCTTCCTCGTTCCCCTGGCCAACACGGAGCTGTTCCGCTGGAGCCTGGCCCACGGCCTGCGGCTCTTCTTCGTCGTGAACATGATGACGATCGGCATCTACCAGGAGCCAGCCGGCGCGTTCATGCCGTCCGTGGGCTACTGACCGCGCTCGCGACGACAGCTGGAGGCTGGGCCAGGCGCAGGAGCGCGGCGCCCGCGGACCGCGGGTCGCCGCTCCGTGCAGGTGTCGATCAGGCCTGGTCGGTGACGCGCGTGTAAGCGGCCGCGACGGCGACGATGATCGCGCCGAACACGACCTGCCGCGAGGCCTCGGGCAGCCCGAGCACCGTCAGGAGCGCGGACAGCACCGTCAGGATCAGGGCCCCGACGATGGCCCCGCCGTACCCGCCGCGGCCGCCCATGATCGACGTCCCGCCGATGACGGCGGCCGCGACCGAGGGCAGGAGCGACGAATCGGCCAGGGCCACGCTCGCCGTGTTGGTGAGGCCGGACAGCAGCAGCCCCGCGATGCCCGCGAGGAGCGCCGAGATCGTGTACAGGACAATCAGGACCTGCCACGACTTCGCGCCGGACAGGCGCGCGGCGACCGGGTTGTCGCCGATGGCGTACAGCAGCCGGCCATACCCCGTGCGCCGGAGGCTCAGGATGATGAGCAGCATGACCGGGACGAACACCAGGAAGCTCAGGGGCACCAGGTCGAAGAGCGTCGCGGAGCCCAGCGTCCGCAGCGCAGGCGCGACACCCGCGCCGGTCTGGACCATCTGCAACTGCCACACGTTGGAGAGGCCAAGAACGACGAAGCTGATTCCGAGCGTCATGATCAGCGGATGGACGCGGAACAGACCGACGCCGATGCCGGTGATCAGGCCGGCGAGGGCCGCGACTGCAAGCGGGACCGCGATCGCCGCGGGGAGCCCCCAGCCGTTCACCAGGGTCGCGCTCACGAACCCGGCCATCGACGCGACGGCGCCCACCGACAGGTCGATCCCACCGGTCAGCATCGTGAGAACCTGGCAGCCGGCGAGGATGGCGAGCGGCACGGTCTGACGCACGACGACGGAGACCCAGTTGGGGTTGACGATGCCCGGGTCCGCGAGCTCGATGACAGCGACGAGCACGGCCAGCAGCACGGTCAGGGGGATGACCGGCCGGTCGCGGAACAGGTTGCGCGCGGCGACGGTGCGCCCCGGGCGGTCCGCGCGTGCCTCGACGGTCATGCCCGCGTCCTCCAGACCTCGACGACCCGCGCGGACATCAGCACGGCAATCAGGATCACGCCCTGCGCCACGAACGCGATGTTGGGATCGACGTTGAGGAACGTCAGGTCGGTCCCGATCAGCTGCAGGATCACGACCGCGACCATCGGGCCGAAGACTCCGCCTCGGCCGCCGGCGAGGCTGACCCCCCCGAGCACGACCGCCGCGACGCTTTCCAGCGTGTACGGCCCGGGCACCGGCGATCCAATCGACGTGCTCGCGGTCAGGCTCAACCCGGCGAGCGCCGCGAACAGGCCCGTCAGAGCGTAGGCGAGGACCTTCGTCCGTCCGACCGGCACGCCGCTGCGGAACGCGGCGAGTCTGCTGCTGCCGATGGCGTAGGTCGACAGGCCGAACCGGGAGCGTGAGATCGGGATCCAGATGACGGCAACGATGACGATGAGCACGACTACCGCCTTTGGCACCCAGTCGATGCCGAGCGGTCCCACGACGAGGTTCCCGAGCCAGGTCGACGCTCCGCCGCCCGGTCGTTCCCGCACGAGTAGGGCGCTGCCGGCCCACACGAACGACATCGCGAGCGTGACCACGATGTCCGGGACGCCCGTGGCCACGACGAGCCCGCCGTTGATCGCACCGAGCACGAGTCCGAGGAACAGCACGCCGGCGACGACGAGGACGCCGAACTGTTCGCTCTGGCCGTCCATGGCCGTGGCGGCCACGACGCTCGTGAGCGCCATCATCGACCCGATCGACAGGTCGATCCCGCCGGAGATCACGACGATCGCCTGGGCGACCGCGGCCAGCGCGAGCGGCAGCACCGACGTCCCGAGGCCTTGCAGGGCGATCGCGCCGTAGGTGGGCTGGATGAACTTGGTCAGCGCCAGGAGGAACACCAGGAGCGCGAGGAGGCCGAGCATCCACAGGTTGCGGCGCGCCCACGACGTGAGGAGGTCGGCCGGCCTGACGTGGACGCGCTCGACCCGAGCCGGGGTAGCGGTCATGCGCCGGGCTCCGTCCGCGCGGCCGCGGCCGGGGATGCCGCACCCGGCGCCGCCCCCTCGGCCGCCGCTGCGGCGGCGATGTCCTCTGGCAGCACGGCGTCGGCTCGCAGGTTGTAGGCCGCGCGGAGAAGCGACGGCTCGTCCGCGTCGGCGCCCGCGATCTGGGCCACGACCCGACCGCCGAAGATGACGATCGCCCGGTCACAGACGAGCTGCACCTCCTTGAGCTCGGACGTGTAGAGCAGGACGGAAGCGCCGGCCTCGGCGAGGTCACGCAGGAGCACGTAGATCTGCTGCTTCGTGCGGATGTCGATGCCGCGGGTCGGATCGAAGCACAGCATCGTGCGCACCCCGCCCGCGACCCAGCGCGCGATCGTCACCTTCTGCTGGTTGCCGCCGGAAAGGCGGCGCACCTCGCCGCCGGCCCGCGCGTCGATCTGCAGCCTCGCGACCGCCGTGTCGACCACGATCCGCTCCCGGCGGAGGTCGATCGGGCCCCAGCGCTGCGGGGGAGTGGACGACGGCAAAGCGATGTTCTCCCGCACCGACCGCTGCATCAGGAGCGCCTCGGCGCGGTCGGCCGCCACGTAGACCAGCCCGGCGCGAATCGCGTCGGCGGGGTGGTGGAACGAGGCGGGCGCGCCGTCGACTTGCAGCTCGCCCCCGCTCGGGCGAACGGCACCGGCCAAGATGTCGAACAGTTCGTCCTGCCCCTGGCCCTCGAGCGAGACGACCCCCAGCACCTCGCCCGGGTAGAGGTCGAACGAGACATCGTGGAGCTTGGTCCCCGATGCGAGGCCGCGGGCCGTCAAGCGCGGCCTCGCATCTCGCGCCCGCGTGGCGGCCGCGGTTCGCTCCGCGACAGCGGGCGTCGAGGCCACCATCTCGCCCAGCATCAGCTCGACGATCCGGTCCTCGGAACCCTTCGTGACGTCCACGATGCCGACAGTCTCGCCCTCGCGCAGCACGGTCGCCCGGTCGCATACGGCGGCGATCTCGATCAACCGGTGCGAGATGAAGATGATCGACCGATCGCCGCCCTTCTGGCTGGCGACAACCGCGAGGACGCGCTCGGTCAGGTTGGCCGGCAGCGCCGCGGTCATCTCGTCGAGCATGAGGACGTCAGGCTCGATCGCGAGCGCACGGGCGAGGTCGATGATCCGGAGCGAGGCCAGCGGCATGCCCCGTGCCAGGCTCGAGAGGTCGATGTCCTCGAGCCCGAGCTCGTGGAGCCAGTGGCGGAACGGCTCGACCGGCGTGTCCGTGAGGCGGAGGTTCGACCGGATGTCCAGGTCGGGGATCAGCGCCGGCTCCTGGTACACGGAAACGAGCCCGCTCCGGCGAGCCTCGCCTGGCGAGTGGACCATGCGCTCCCGCCCGCGCACCACGATCCGGCCGCTATCGGGGTGGACCGCGCCGGTCAGGATCTTGACGAGCGTGCTCTTCCCAGCGCCGTTTGCGCCCATCAGCGCGTGGACCTCCCCCGGGCGCACGGCGAGGGACGCCGACCTCAACGCGATGACGGCGCCGTAGGTCTTCGAGACGCCCGTCGCCTCGAGCAGCAGGTCAGTGGCGGTGAGGGTCATCGGTCCTTGGGAATGGGTGGACGGATGGATTGAGAACGGGGGATGCCGGCGGAGCCGGCATCCCCCGCGGGATTCGCGATTGCCGTGAGGCTACGCGCCCTTGCAGCTCGCGGGGACGGTGTTCGGGTCGTACGTGGTCCAGTCCTTGATGGAGAGACTGAGCGGCCACAGGGGGTCAAGCCCGGGGACGGACACCCACGCCTTCAACCCCGCCTTGCCGGCGTCGGTCGTGTTGTCGAGGATCGCCGGGTCGAGAAGGACCGTGTTAGCCCGGCCGGCATTCGGGTCGGCAGTGACCGGGTCGCCGTTGAGGAGCTTGAGCGCAAGGGTGATGCCTGCGCCGCCGACGGAGGCCGTGTTGGTCACGGCCGCGCCCTTCAGGCCGGGGAAGTTGGTGGGGTCGAGCAGCTGCGCGACGAACCCGCCGATGTCGGCATCCGCGATCGGCACGAACGGCTTGTTGGCCGCCTTGATCGCGTCGACGATCTGCTTGCCCATGCCCGAGGCCCAGATGCCCTGGATCTTGTCGTACTGGCCGCTGGCGATGAAGTCGTTGGTCAGCTTCGTGGTCGTGGCCGGGTCCCAGCCCGTGTTTACGCCGTCCGGGTTCGGGAGGACCTTGATGTTCGGGTACTGCTTGAGGATGTTCTTGAACCCGATGTCGCGGTCCAGGTCGGCGGGGTGGCCGGCGAGGCCGCGGGTGTACCAGACGGTGCCCGTGCCGCCCAGCTGGTCGAACAGCCACTTGGCGCCGAGCTCCGCGTACTTCACCTGGTTGTTGTACAGGTTCCAGGTGTTCGGGTCAGTCACGTAGGCATCGATCGAGATGGTCTTGATGCCGGCGGCGTTCGCCTCGGCGAGCGCCGAGTTCAGGGCCTTCGGGTCGTTCGGGTTGAAGATGATCGCGTTGACGCCGGCCGCGATCAGGTTCCGGATGTCCGATGCCTGGCCCGCGGCGTCCGTATTGCGGTGCTTCACGACGAGATCGGAGACCTGCCCCGATGCCTTGGCCTGCGCCTTTGCGGTGCAGACCTGCTCCTCGCGGAAGCCGTTGCCGACGCTCTGGCCGTTCGAGTAGCCGATCTTGTAGGTCTTCGCCGCGGCGGACGGCGCGACCGACGGCGCTGCCGACGGCTCGACGGACGGGGCCGCGACGCTCGGGGCTGCCGACGGGGCGACGGACGGCGCCGCGGGCGTGGGGGTTGCGCTGCCGGAGCAGGCGCCGACGATGACCGCGATCGCGGCCAGCGTCGCCAGGCTCTGGGTGAGACTGCTTCGCTTCATGAAACGGGACTCCTCCATCCTCCGACCAAATGCTCTCATCTGGAGCGCTGGCCGAGCCACTGTGCTGCGTCGATCTCCCGTGATCGCTGGATCACTCACCTCCTTGCTGGTCGATCGCACGGGCGAGACGCCGCGCATGCTCTCGGTAGGCCTGGTCGAACAGCGTCCTCGACCGCTCGGTCCCCACGGCCCTCGCGCGCGTGATGACCGGAGGCATCGCCCCTCGCTCCACGAGGAGCTCAGCGGTCCGGACCTTGATGGCATTCACGATGGCGACCGCGCCGATGGTGGACCCGGGTCCAATGGGCGTGTCCAGGCCGCCGATGGTCACCATCGCGGCGGCGGTCACGCGCCTTCTCGCGGTGCATCCCCACGCATCAGCGGGAGCCCGCCTCGCCGACGGCGGCCCCAGCCGCCGCGGTTGCCGCGGCGGCGATCCCGGACTTGCGCGCCCGGAAGTCCAGGATGATCGCCTCGGTCGCCGTCGCGCCGATGCGCGTCACGCCCAGCTCCATCACGGCCAGGAGGGCGTCCAGCGTTCGGACGCCCCCGGCGGCCTTGATCCGGACGTGCGGCGAGGTGTTGGCCCGCATAAGGCGGAGGTCGTCGTGGGTTGCGCCCGACGGCGCGAAGCCCGTGCTTGTCTTGACGAAGTCGGCACCCGCCGCCTCGCTCAGGCCACAGGCGCGGACCTTCTCGTCGTCGGTCAGGTAGGCGTTCTCGAAGATCACCTTGACGAGTGCACCGGCCGCGTGGCCGACCTCGACGACCGCCGCGATGTCGGCGAGCACCTCGGCATCTCGCCCCGACTTCAGGGCCCCGATCTGGATCACCATGTCCAGCTCGGTCGCGCCATCAGCCAGCGCCTGGCGGGCCTCGAAGACCTTGGTCTCGGTGCGGTGATTGCCATGCGGGAAGCCGATCGTGGTCCCGACGGCCACGTCCGTGCCCGCCAGGATCGCCGTTGCCCGCCGCACGTCGGCGGGCCGGACGCAGACCGATGCCACGTCGTACCTCGCCGCCAGCCGGCAGCCGGCCTCCACGAAGTCGTCGTCCAGCTCCGGGCGGAGCAGGGAATGGTCGATCGTCTTCGCGATGTCGCGCTCGGTCAGGGTGTCGATGGAGAGTGTCATTGGGGCTCCTGGCTGGGATCGCTACTTGCAGTACGGCCGCAGCACGTCCCTCGCGATGAGGAACCCCTGCTTGACCCTGGCGTCCGTGCCCTCGAAGCGACGATCCTCGTGCTCGATGATGCAGTCGCCCTCGAAGCCGGCCCGGTACAGCTCGGAGAAGACCGCCGGCCAGTCCACCTCGCCGAGCCCCGGGATCCTCGGGATCTGCCAGCCCATGCCCATCGAGAGCACGCCGCGCTCGTAGAGCCCGTCGCGGTCGATCATCAGGTCCTTGGCCTGGAAGTGGAGGACGTGGGCGCCGAACTCCTTGAGGAAGCGGCGCACGTCGATCATCTGGAGCACGAGGTGTGAGGGGTCGAAGTTGAGCCCGATCGTGCCGCCCCACTGCTCCAGGATCCGGCGCCACATGCGCGGGGTCGTGGCGATGTTGTGGCCGCCCGGCCACTCGTCGTACGAGAAGAGCATCGGGCAGTTCTCGAGGGTGATCTTCCGGCCGTGGTCGTCCGCGAACGCCACGATGTCGGGCCAGACCCGCAGCGCCTCCTCCCAGTTCTGGTCCTGGTTCTTCGCGCCGTCGCCGCCCATGAACGTGTTGACCAGGGGCACGTTCATCTTCTCGGCCGCGGTGATCACGTGCTTGAGGTGCCCGATGACCTGCTCCCGGTGCGCCGGGTCCGGGTGGAGCGGGTTCGGGTAGAAGCCCAGGCCCGAGATCGAGAGGCCCCGGCCCGCGAGCTCGTCCACGAGCTCGGTCGCCTGTGCGGACGACAGGTTTGCCACGTCGATGTGGCTCGTCCCGGCATACCGCCGAGTGGGGCCCGCGGTCCGGGGCCAGCAGGCGATCTCGAGGACCTCGAAGCCGGCGCCCGCGGCCCAGTCGGCCACTTCCATCAGCGGCGTCGCCGGGAACGGGGCGGTCAGGAAGCCGAGCTTCATTGCGGCTGAACCTCCGGGCGCGAGGGGGTGGCGGACGCGAGGGGCGCGGCACGATTGTCGATAATCGATCGGCGAAACGTACCACCTCGCGGGGCCCCGTCAAGGGCGATCTGGCACGCGACGCTCATGCAGGTCGGGCGACCTCGACCCAGCGACCGCTGCGCGAGCTCTCCAGGACCGCGTCCCCGACCAGCATCTCCTCGTGCCCGTCGGCGAAGGTTGCGTACGCGTGCGCCGGGGAGGGGGCGCCGGCCAGGACGTCGGTGTAGATCGCCGCGAACGCGGCGCCGAACGTGTCGGCAAAGCCCTCGACATGCCCGCCGGGAAGCCGGGCGGCGGCGCGTCCACCCGCGTTCATGAGGGCCGGGTTTCGGAGCAGGAGCTCGTTGGGCCGATCGCGATGACCGATCCAGAGCTGCTCGGGCTGCTCCGAGTCCCAGGCCACGGCAGAGGAGGAGCCGTCGATCTGGTAGGCAAGGCTGTTCTTGCGGCCCGGGCTGAGCTGGGAGATCGCGACATTGCCGCGCGCACCCCCCGCGAAGCGCAGCAGGATCGTCGCCGTGTCCTCGGTGTGGATCTCCACCGGGATGGTGTCGGCGGCGCGCTCCGTGGAGAACGTGACCACAGGGCCGGCGGGCTTGCGGCGGATCGGGATGAAGGTCGTGAGCTCGGCCATCACTGCCTCGACCCGGCGTCCCGTCAGGAACGTGGTCAGGTCGAGCCAGTGCGAGCCGATGTCGCCCACGGCTCGGAGGGCTCCTCCCTGGTCCGTCTCGAGCCGCCAGTTCCAGTCCGTCTCGTAGAGCAGCCAGTCCTGGAAGTAGCGGCCGGTCACCAGCCGGACATCGCCCAGCCCGCCCTCGCGGACCAGGCCGGCCACGTGCTGGTTGAGCGGGTAGAAGCGGAGGTTGAAGTTCACCGCGTTGACGAGGCCGCTGGCCGCGGCCAGGGCGACCAGGTCCGCCGACTCTTCCGACGTCATCGCGAGCGGCTTCTCGCAGATGACGTGACGTCCCGCGGCGAGAATCTGCCTGACCTGCGGGTGGTGGAGCTCGTTCGGCGACGTGACGTGGACGACCGCGACGGTGTCGTCGGCGAGCGCTTCAGCAAGGCTCGCATAGGCGCGGGGGAGTCCCAGCTCCGCGGCGCGCGTCGCGCCGAGCTCGGGCGTCGCCTCGACCAGGCCGGTCACCCGGACGCCGATCCGACGCAGCGCCTCGACGTGGACCGTGCCGATGAAGCCGCTGCCGATGACCGTGGCCCCGATGTCAGAGAAGTGCGTCATCCCAGCTCCGGAGGAGGCGCGCGCCGGCGGCGGACTGCCGTCTGTCAGGGGTGTTCACGCTACCACAGCCAGTCTCGCCTTCGGCCGGCCTCGGGGGCAATGTCAGGAACGGCCGATTTACTGTCAGGAGCGGCTGGCACCTGGGCGGCCGCCGCGTTCCCCGCCTGGATGGGTATGGCATGGGCGGCCAATTACCGGCCATCTGGCCCTCCTGTCAGCCGGGCCGCGAGCCCGATGATCCGCTCCACGGCAGGCGGGATCCCGGGACGCCGGCGACGGTGCGGCCGTGCCACGGAGGGTTGCGTGACCGTCTTCTTCTGGCAGCACGATCTCGATCCGGCCTTCCCGCTGTCGATCCTCGAATACGAGGCCCGTGACGCGGACGACCAGATGCACTGGCACGAGTATCTCGAGATCGCGCTGTGCCTGGAGGGTCGCGGCCGATTCCTCTTCGGTCGCCGCAGCTATGCAGCCGAGCCCGGGGACGTCTTCCTGATCGACAACGCCGAGCCGCACGTCTGCGTGACCGATCCCCCGGACCGGATGCGGCTCCTGCTCACCCTCTTCCGCCCGGAGATCATCGCCGCACCCGGCTGCCGGAGCTTCGACGCCGACTACCTGGCCCCCTTCTACTGTGGAGGCCGCCCGTTCGCGAACCGGCTTCCGGCGGGAGGGGCGGCCGCCACGGAGCTGCGGCCGATCCTGCACGAGCTCAGGACGATCTGGGACCGGGGCGACCCGGCCGACCGGCACCTGCTCGACGCCAACCTGCGGCGCGTGCTCGGCGTCCTGGTTCGATACGCACGGGCCGTCGACACAGCTTCGGCCGCCGACCCGGCCGCACCAGCCGATCGACACGAGCAGGTGCGGCCGGTCCTGAGCTACGTCGAGGAGCACTTCCGGGAGACCCTGACGCTGGAGCGGGTATCGGAGCACGTGCACGTGAGCGCGTCCCGGGTGCGCCACCTGTTCAAGGACGTGACGAGCGTCGGCTTCAAGGAGTACGTCACGAGCCTGCGACTCGCGGAGGCGAAGCGCGTGCTCCTCACCAGCGACCTCTGCGTGCAGGAGGTCGCCTACACCGTCGGGTACACCAACCTGAACCAGTTCTACAAGGTGTTCCAGCGCTACTCGTCGATGTCGCCGGCCGACTACCGGCGGTACTACACCCGCCCGAGCGCCGCGGAGCTCGGCCTGGGGCAGGATCGCGGCCTGGCGCCCGGCGGGTCGGCGCGGGTCGCCTGACCCGGGAGCACGCTCGCCGCGACCGGGTGCCGTGATCACGCGCAGCCCGGGCCGGCGGCCGCGCGGGCGCCCGGGCCTGGACCGGCGGGCACGCTCCCCGAGAACCGCGGAGCTGCGCCAGCCGCTCCTGACAGTTAATCGGCCGCTCCTGACATTGCCGCCGCCGCCCGGCGCCCGCGAGACTGGGCACGCAAGATCGCGCATCGGCGAGGGCGTCGAGCGTCCACGTGCGTCGGCGACCCGCGCCAGCCAGGGGAGAGCTCCATGCCATCGTTCCCGCACCTGTTCAGCCCGATCCAGCTGGGCGACCTGCAGCTGGCGAACCGCGTGGTCCACGTCCCGACGGACATCAGCTCGTCGCACGCCGACGGCGAGGTGAGCGAGCGCGACATCCACCACCACGCCGACATCGCGCGGGGCGGGGCCGGGTTCATCATCGTCGGCGCCACCACGCCGGACATGAAGACCGGGCGGCCGACCGTGACCTGCCTGGTGGCCGACGGCGACAACTACATCCCCGGCCTGGCGCGCCTCGCCGAGGGCATGCATCGATACGGGTCGAAGTGCGCGGTGCAGCTCCAGCACCCGGGTCGCCAGTGCGCGATCCCGCGCTACAACACGCTCGGCGCCACCGATCGCGTTCTCAAGCTTCCCTGGTCGGCCGGCCACGAGATCGTCTACGAGAACGCGGAGGAGAAGGGCAAGGAGATCCGGGCGGCCTCGATCGCCGAGATCCTCGAGCTCGTGGACCTCTTCAGCGAGGCGGCCTGGCGGGTGAAGCAGGCTGGCTTCGACGCGGTGGAGCTCCACGCGGCGCACGGCTACCTGCTGTCCGAGTTCATGAGCCCGTTCCTGAACCAGCGCAACGATCGGTTCGGCGGGAGCTTCGAGAACCGGATGCGGTTCCCGCTGGCCGTCGTGGACTCGATCCACAGGAAGTGCGGCAAGGCCTTCCCGGTGCTGGTCCGCTACTCCTTCGACGAGTGGTACGCGGGCGGTCGCGGGGCCGAGGAGGGGGTCGAGATCGCACGGGTGCTGGAGCGGGCGGGCTGCGCCGCCGTGGACCTCTCGATGGGCATGCAGGAGAGCCCGGGCGCCGGCTTCGACCCGATGCAGTACCCGCAGGGTTGGGCCACCTACGCCGCCGAGGCGGTCAAGAAGGCGGTCCGCATCCCGGTCATCACGAGCCACTCGCTGCGCGACCCGGCGTACTGCGACCAGATCATCGCCGAGGGCAAGACCGACCTGGTCGGCCTGGCCCGCCAGCTGCTCGCCGACCCGTACTGGCCGCTCAAGGCGCAGTACGGGCGGGTGAAGGCGATCCGGAAGTGCATCTCCTGCCTGGGCGGCTGCTGGCAGGAGTCGCTGATGGCGAAGCACGAGATCGCCTGCTCGATCAACGCGGCCTGTGGCAATCCGGCCTACGCGGAGATGAAGCGGACGACGAAGGCGGTCCGCGTCGCGGTGGTCGGCGGCGGACCGGCCGGGATGGAGGCGGCCCGCATCGCGGCGGAGCGCGGGCACACCGTCACGCTCTTCGAGAAGGCGGGCGAGCTGGGCGGCGCCCTGCTGTACTGCTGCCTTGTGCCGGGCAAGGAGAAGATGCGCTGGTACCTGGACTGGATCCGGAACCAGCTGCTGGACCTGCCGGTGGATATCCGGCTCAATCACGCCCCGACCGTGGACGAGCTGCGCGGGTTCGACGTCGTCCTGAACGCGACCGGCGCGATCTCGTACGTCCCCGACGTCCTCGGGCACGCCGACCGGGTGATCCCCTTCGAGGAGGCGATGGCCTGCCCGAAGATCGCCTGCGAGTGCCACCCCGGCGCCCGGAAGCTCCACAAGCTCGGCTCGCACGTCCTCCTGTGGGGCGACCACTACGCGGCCGCCGACGCCGCGGCCTTCCTCGCCAGCATCGGCAAGCAGGTCACGATCGTGACCGAGAAGCGCGAGTTCGCCGCCGACTGCGAGGTCATCCACATGTACGTCCTGCGCAAGCGCTTCGCGCAGGGCGACGCGGAGGCCCTGACCTCCCGTCCGTTCAAGCACCCAGTGACCGTCATCACGAACGCGACCGTGCGCGAGGTGCGCGACGGCGAGGTCGTCATCGAGGACCACGACTTCGGCCGGACCACGCTCGAGGTGAACGACGTGGTGGCCTGTCACACGCGGCCCGTCGTGGAGCTGTTCGGCGAGCTGCAGGCCGCCGGCGTCCACGTGATCAACGTCGGCGACTCCCTTCGACCACGCAACCTGTACTACGCTGTCAAGGAAGGGTCGGCATTCGGCCTGGCCGTCGACGAGCACATGCTGTTCAACCCGAACCACGCCATCGTCAACGAGCTCCCGATCGACGTCCTCGCGCAGCTCCAGCGCGAGGAGGCCCCTGCCTACTCGTTCCAGCAGATGGTGGTCCTCGCGGCCCGACGCGATGGCTGACTGGCAGGCTGCTCGCGGGCACGCGGGGCGCGGGCACGCGGGGCGCCGCCCGCCGCGCGAGCCCGGCGCGACATCGACCGGCGTGTCCAACCCGATCCGCGTCGGGGTGGTCGGGACGGGATTCATCGGGGAGACCCACCTTGCCGCCTGGACCGCGGAGGGCGTCACGGTCCTCGTCCACGACGTCGACCCGGAACGCGCAGCGGCGCTCGCGGACCGGCACGGGGCACGTGTCGCGGCGTCCCTCGACGAGCTTCTGGCCTCGGTGGACGTGGTGGACGTCTGTACGCCAACCCACCTCCACGCCGAGGTGGCCATCGCGGCGGCCCGCGCCGGATGCCACGTGATCTGCGAGAAGCCGATGGCGCGCACCCTCGCCGACGCTCAGGCGATGCTCGCGGCCGCGCGCGAGGCCGGCGTCCGGCTCTTCGTGGCGCACGTGGTGCGATTCTTCCCGGAGTACGTGGCGGCCCGGATGGCCGTGCTCGATGGTGCCATCGGCGACCCCGCCGTCCTTCGGCTCACCCGGGCGAGCTTCCGGCCGCGCCAGCCTGCCGGCCACTGGTTCTTCGACCATGCGAAGTCGGGCGGGATCGTGCTCGACCTGATGATCCACGACCTCGACTACGCGCGGTGGGTGGCCGGCGACGTGGTGGCGGTCCACTGCCGCTCCGCGAGGACCGCCCGGCCGGACCTTGGCGTGGACCACGCCGTCGCGATCCTGACCCACCGTTCGGGCGCGATCAGCCACGTCTCGGCATCGTGGGCCTACGCGCCGCCCACCTTCCGGACTGCCTTCGAGATCGCGGGCTCGCGAGGCCTTATCGAGCAGGACTCGGCCACGACCTCGCCCGTCGCACCGTCGCTGCTGGCTGGCGCCGCGAGCGGCGGCCCCACCGCGCTTGCCGACACGAGCCTCGCCGGCGACCCGTTCCGCCTGGAGCTCGCCGAGTTCGCCGCGGCGATCCGCGACGGGACCGAGGCGAGGATCGGGGAAGCGGACGGGCTGGAGGCGCTCCGGATCGCGCTTGCCGCCGACGAGTCTGCCCGGACCGGAGTCGTCGTCACGCTCGCCCAGGCGACCGTGGCGTGACAGTCGACGCGCAGGGACGGCCGCCGGTGCGGATCGGCGTCGTCTCCGCCGAGCACATCCACGCGCCGGCCTACCTCTCGCTGATGGCATCGATGCCGGGCGCGCACCTGGTCGGGCTGTGGGACGACGACCGGACCCGCGCGGCGGCCGCGGCGGAGCCCGTCGGGACGCGCGCCTTCGACGACCTCGACGAGCTGCTCGAGCGAGTCGACGGGGTCGTGATCGCCTCCGCCAACGCCCGCCACCGCCGCTTGGTCGAGATCGCGGCCGCGGCCGGGGTGCACGTGCTGTGCGAGAAGCCGCTCGCGACCACGGTGGAGGACGCGCGGGCGATCGTGGACGCCTGCGACCGCGCTGGCGTGCGCCTCATGACGGCGTTCCCCACCCGCTGGAATCCTGCCGTTCGCGCGCTGGAATCGGCCGTGCGGTCGGGGGCGCTGGGCACGCCAGCCTTCCTCGAGGGCGTCAACACCGGGATGATGCCGGACATCCACGCGCCGTGGTTCGTCGACCCGGTGCTCTCGGGGGGAGGCGCGGTGACGGACCACGTGGTCCACCTGGCCGACCTCTACCGCTGGATCCTGCGCTCCGAGGTCGTCGAGGTGTACGCGGTGGCCAACCGGATCCTCCAGGAGCGGTTCGCGCGCGTCGAGACCGGCGGCCTCGTCTCGCTGCGCTTCGCGAGCGGCGCCTCCGCGACCATCGACTGCAGCTGGAGCAAGCCGCGTTCCTACCCGACGTGGGGCGGCCTCTCGATCTCGGCGATCGGGACGGGCGGGGCGTTCGGCGTGGACGCCTTCCGGCAGCGCCTTGCCGTCTATGGAACGCGCGACGCGGGGATCTCGTGGCCGGGCTGGGGTCCGGACGCCGACGACGGGATGCTGGCGGAGTTCGTCTCGGTGGTGCGGGACGATCGAGCGCCGGCCGTGTCCGGGATCGACGGCCTGCGGGCGGTCGAGATCGTCGACGCCTGCTATCGCTCTATCGCCTCCGGCGCGCCAGTGTCGCTCACGGCGGAAGGGACGTGAGCCGCGCCGCCCGGCCGGCTCGCGACTCGTGACGTCCACCCGGCACCTCGGGCTGGACCTGGGGGCCACGCTGCTGAAGTGGGCCGTGGTGGAGTCTACCGCCGGCCGCTGGGACCAGCTGGCGACCGGGCGGACGCCGACCCGCGTGGACGCCGGGGTCGATGGGCTCGTGGGCCAGCTGGCGGAGACGGCCGCCGCGGCCGCCGACCAATGGGGACCGATCGTCTCGCTCGGGCTGGGGGTCCCGGGGCGCTACGACGCCCGGGAGGGGCGCGTGCTCTTCACGCCGAACATTCCCGTGCCCTGGGCCGGGACGCCAATCGGCGGGCTGCTGGAGGCTGCGCTCGGCGTCCCGGTGTCACTGATCAACGACGCCCGGGCATTCACGCTGGCCGAGCTTCGTCTCGGCGCCGGACGCGGTGCGCAGACGCTCGTCGGGATGACGCTGGGGACCGGCGTTGGCGGGGGGCTGGCCATCCGGGGACAGCTGTACCTGGGCCACGACGGCGCCGCCGGCGAGATCGGGCACCAGACGATCGACCCGGACGGACCGCCCTGCACCTGCGGCAACCGCGGCTGCGTCGAAGCCTTTGCCCGAGCCGACGTGATCGCCGCCACGTGCGGCGCCTCCTCCGTGGAGGAGGCGGTGAAGGCGGCCGCCGGCGGCGACCCGCGCGCCCTCGACGGGCTCGCGCAGGTGGGCCGCTCCCTCGGCATCGGGATCGCGAACATCGTGACCGTCCTCACGCCGGACCGCGTCGTGATCGGCGG
>JBBQRX010000050.1:0-15227 GCA_038214375.1 Candidatus Limnocylindrales bacterium | reverse complement strand
GACGGGGCGAGCGTCGTCTCCAAGGCGATCGTCATCGCCACCGGGGTGACGCAGGGCGGCGACCGCGAGGTCCTCGGGCTCGCCGTCGGGGACAGCGAGGACGGCGCCTTCTGGACGGCCTTCCTGCGCAGCCTGCGGGCCCGGGGACTCGCCGGGGTGCGCCTCGTGATCAGCGACGCGCATCAGGGCCTCCGGGCAGCGATCACGGCGGTCTTCCTCGGCGCCGCGTGGCAGCGCTGCCGGGTCCACTTCCTGCGCAATGTCCTCGCCCGCATCCCGAAGGGCCGGGCCGAGATGGTCCTCGCCCTCATCCGCACGATCTGGGCGGCGCCCGATCCCGCCGCCGTCCGGGAGCAGCTCGACGCGGTCGCGGACAAGCTCGCCCCGGGCTTCCCGGTCGTCGCCGCCATGCTCCGGGAGGCCCGCGAGGACGTCACGGCGTTCGCGGCCTTCCCGCTCGCCCACTGGAAGAAGATCTGGAGCACGAACCCGCTCGAGCGGGTGAACAAGGAGATCAAGCGCCGGAGCGACGTCGTGGGCATCTTCCCCAACGAGGCCGCGGTCACCCGGCTCGCCGGGGCGGTCCTGCTCGAGGTCCACGACGAGTGGGCAATCGCCGAGCGCCGCTACCTCGCCGAGGGCTCCATGGCGCTCCTCGACCGCGGCCCCGATGATGACCAGGCAAAGGAGGTGGACGGAGCGAAGAACCTGCTGCTGGCGTCCTGACTGACGCCGCCGACACCGTCGCTGCGGATCACGACCGATCGCTCAAAGTCCACCACTCCACGGGACACGACCTGGCCGTGCGCTGGCGACCTTTGCAAGAGCGCTCCCGATTGGCATGGGTGAGGCAACAGGGGCCAATCACCACGCAGGTCGACGTGGCCCCGTGGCTCGCGGCAAAGCGTGCGGCCCAGACGGAGCACCGCACGCAATTTGCCGAAGACCCGGATGCGACCCGCTAGATGGCGGCCCCAATCGAGGCTTTCACGCTCGTCTCGTCCCGCGTGGAAACGTCCGGTCCGGAAGCAGATCTGTTCGCGGGGCTGCGTGCCAAGCAGCCCTAGCAGTCTCGCCCCCAGATGTGATCAAGGCCGAGAGGGTGGCCAAGGGGCAGCGGACGGCGATCGGATCGGCCCACTGGGTGCTCTCTCTTTCTGCCTCCGGGCATCGCAGATCAGCGCGCAGATGCCCGTGTACAGCTCGCCTCACGGTTTCGTGACCCCTCCGTCCGACCTCGGTGTGAACCGCTCCGGCCCGCCTCTGGGTGGCCAAAACCTCCGTTTGGACCGGACGGGGCTTCTGCTACGCCGCCTTCGTCGTCGACGCCGTCAATCGGTGATCGTCGGCTGGGCGGGGAGCCGCTCGCTGCGGACCGACCTCGTCGACACCCGCGAAGCGCTGCGTTGCTCGTGAGGTGTGAGCCTACCTTCACCCTGAGCGACACGTGACGTCGGAACTTGCCGCTTGACGACTATTGGAGCCTCAACGCCCTGGCCGAGACCGTCACCCCCCTCCGACTGGGTCCATTTCTGGAACTTCCGCCGGATCCACTCGGCCACCGGCTACCTGCCGCCGGGCGAGCACGAGCGGGCATACTTCGCCCGTCAGCAGGTCGAGCCCGTCGAGGCCGCTCGAAACGAATCGTCCTTGGGTCTCCTCGAAACCCCGAACGGTTAAGGCCGACAAAGGTCGACCGCCAGGCGCCCGCCAAATCAGTCGGAGCGGCGAGCGGCGAAGATGAGGACCCACCTCACCCCAAGAACCCGGCCGATCGACGAGTCCACGGCCCGCAGCAGGGCGGGCGGCAGCCTTCCATACAAGCCCGAGGGCAACGCCTGATGTCGGAAGCGATGGACGAGGTCGAACCCGGTCCTCTCGGCGATCCTCAAGTGGTCGCCCACATCGCTCCACTGCCGGCGTCTCGGGAGGATGAAGACGAAGCGGCCGGCCGGCTTCAGCACGGCGTGGACGGACTCGTACGTGCGTTCAACGGTGTCAAGATCCCGCGTGATGAGCGTCGAGATCGACTGAGACAGGATGTTGTCCAGCGGCTCGCTGATGGCCGCTCGCAGGTCCGTCGCGTCGAGGACCCGTGTCTTCAGACCGTGCGCCGCCATGTACTCCACGAAGGACGGCTCGATGTCGGAGGCGGTGACATCCCAGCCCCGAGCGGCGAGGAGGGCAGACAGCTGACCGCAGCCTGCCCCGATCTCAAGCACCGCACCGGGCACGAGGTAGCGAACCAGCCCGGCAACGAACAGCGTGTCCTTGGCGTGCTGCCTGTGCGCGGTGGCCACCATGGCCGGCAGAACGGCGGCGTGGTACCCGTATCCAGGTCCGTCGCTTGCAGGCGATGCCACCAGGGGTCCCTCCCGGAGGCGTTCGTGAGATGCCTCCGCCAGACTTCGTGGTTGGGGATCCGCGAACATGGGCGACCCTAGCACGCGGTGACGCACCGGGCAATGCAGCGGCCCAGCCTCTATTGTCGGCCAGCGGCGCCTGTGCGCCGCATCGACGAGAACGACCGCTCCGCCCGGCCAAGCGGGCGGCCGTCGAGAGGATCGTCTTGGAGTTGGCGTTGGGTCACCCGACGAGGCCAGGAGCGTCCGCCGCCCGCCAGTCAGAACACGTTCTGCCCTGGCTTCGACGCGATCAAGGAGTTCGCTGAGGCGGTCGATCGTGCCATCGCGCTCCACGGGGACGTCCTGCCGAGACGAACCGCCTCGCGGCCGTTGAGGACACAATGACACGCCGGTACAGTCCCGGCGGCGGACCGCTTATGACGCGACGGCACTTCGATTGGCGAGCCGCGGATGAGCCACCTGCCCGTTCGCGTCCCGCGCGGACGACTGACGGTGGCGAGTCGCGCCGATCGAGCCGACCCTCGGTCTCTCGCCGCAGGATGGCATACACGCTCGAACGGGCGAGCCGGTCTCGCTGCCGAGGACGTGCCCGCCGGGACGGAACTCGCGCCGGCGGGCCCACCGGGCAGCGAAGAGGTTGGGGCCGTGTCGGCGTCGCTGGCAGTGCACGGCGCTCGCCTGGTCGATGAGACTCCCGGCTCGGGCACGAGCCACCACTTCAAGCCGGTCTGGCGACTCACGTCGATCGGCTCGCGCGGCGGCCGAGATCGTGTACCCAAAATGCCGATTCTCTTCTCGAGACGTTGGTGCGAGGCGCAGCCGCCGAGTACTACTCCTTCGATCGGTAGAGGTTTCGAGCGCCTCCGCCGGCCTGTCTGGTCATGTGCAACTTCTGATGGTTGATGCGAGTCGCCATCGGCGCTGCGGGCATGTTCGCGGAGTTCGGTGGGATCGTCCAGATCCACCTCTTCGGCACCAGCACGGTGCTTCGGTCGATGGCGCCGTTCAGGCGCTGCCAGACGACGCTCGGATCTTCTTGTGCGAGCGCGCGATCGCTGTGCTGCACCTCGGCGGAGGAGGCGCGGGCCGCGACGATACGCACCTGGTGTTCAAGGGCGAGTCTCGGCGCGTCGGTATGTGTTCCACATTGGCCGTTGGATCCTGGACCCCGACGCGTACCGCGAGCTGGTCGGGTTTGTCTCGCCAGCGTGTCTGCCAGCGGACGCTCGGACCCGGCGTTCTTTCCCGACCTATCGGACGCCTGCTCTCGCTCGAGGCGAGTCGATGAGGCTGCTTCCGGGGAATAGCCACCGACCGCTACCGGCCATATCGCACGCCGATTACGAGGTCCTCGGCAAACGTCAGCGACACGGTTGCACTTCCGCCGCTGACTGCGAGCCCCGTGCTTGCAGCCGTGATCCGGTAGCCGTCCGGCACGCGGATCGTCAGCGTCAGCGGTCCTGGCTGTGAACCGGGCTGCTTCTGGATCGTCAGGCGATACTCGCCGCCGGTGCTGTTGGCGCTGGCGGCGTACGGGCTGGTCCAGGTGTACCGGAGGTCCGTCGACCCGGGTGCGATCTTGAGGTAGGTCCCGATCGCCGTTCGCCCAGCCTCGTCCTCCACGACGGCCGGGTTGGTCACGGGCGTGAGCCCCCCGCCGCCTGAAACTGCCTCCACCCGGCTGCGCTCAGGGACCAGGAGCCGGAAGTACATCCCGAGGATGCTGCCACCGACGTTCGTCATCGCTCGGTACGAAGCCCCGTCGGGTGTCGCTTCCCGGTTCTCCCACGTCGCTGTTAGGGTGTTGCGGGCGTTCCCGACCGAGTCGATCTGGACCGAGACGTCGACCGACCTGGCAGTCCAAAAGTTGAGCTTGCTCGCCGGCGCGACGTTGGCGTCGATCGGGTAGACGTAGTCGCCGGGATCCTGGCGGACGGCCCCGTCGAAACCTGTGCCGGCGACGAGCCCCTCGTCCGCCGGGTCACGGAACCAGGCGAGGAGGTGGTGCGCCTGCTCGAGGGTTCCGGCCGTGCCCAGCACGTCCCCCCATCTCCTTGGAGGCAGGGCCAACAGGGCTCCGAGGAGCCGGTCGGCAAAGACGGATAGGAAGGCCTTGCGGTCCGCTCCAGGCGAGGGCGCAGCGCGCGTGAGCTGAAGCACCTTGAGGGTGGTCTCGCCGGAAGCGATCGTCACGTCGTACGCCGGGACCGTGATCGGACCGGCCACCTTGAGCAGCTCGTCGATTGTGTATGTCGTGATGGCGAGCACGCCGTCGAAGCGCGCATCGCCAGATTCGTTGGTGTAGAGCCGCAGGGCATCCTGCGCGATGGTCGGGAAGTCGGGCGACCAGCCCGCGTCGGCTAGCTGCCACGATTGCTTCGGACCCAGCAGGTAATCGGCGAGCTCCTGTGGCGGTTTCGCGAACGGGTAGGCGGTCCCTTCATCGAGGGGGGACACGTTCAGGAAGCGGCGCTCGGTGATCCGTCCGCGGTCGAACGTGATGATCCCGTAGCTGCCGATGAGCCCGCCGCTGGGTCGCAGCTCCGCGGGATCCTGGGTCAGGATCAGGTATCGCCGGGGCCCGTCCCAGCCCAGGATCGTGGGAAGGCGCGCGCTGGCCTTGACATACGCGTCGAGGAGCGGGCCGTAGCGGTCGATTCGTGAGGCCATCGCGTCGCGCACGGTCTCCACCTGGCCAGCGAGGCCGTCGGGGACTCTGGCCAGCCGCTCGCGGGCTCGGGCGATCGCGGCCGATGCGGCCACGGCCTGGTCGCGAGAGGTGACCATGAGCTCGACCAGTTGCGAGAGCGCCGAAGCGTTCCTTGGAGCCGCCCGTTGGGCCTCCCGGATCCCGACGAACTGTCGCCCGATGGCGAGCCCGTCGGTGACACCATCGAGCACGTCACCTGCGGCTGCGACGACATCGTCCGCGCCCCGGATGTTCGCGGAAGTCGGCGGAAACAAGCGGGCCAGCCCGATCAGCGGGTCGCCTCCAAGGAGGTCCCGCAGGTTGCCGAATCGCCCCCGGGCCGATGTAAGGTCGGCTTCGAGCCCGTTCACGGTCGGCTGGTCGATCGCGAGGCCGATCTCCTGGACGCGCCCGACCATCGTCTCGAGGCCGGTCCGGAGCGCCCGCGCTTCGTCGAGAGCAGGCAGGTACCGAAAGACCGCCAGTGCGCCCCCGAGCGCGACGAGGAGAATGCCAAAGCCTGCGGCCAACAGGACGACGCGGCGTTGGCGGCGCACCGGCGGCACCTCCGGGGCGCCGACCGGGTCCGCAGCCCCGGTCACGTTTGGGGGACGGCGATGACGACGAACTTCGGCGCCGTCGGGTAGTACGACGTCGACGTCTGGAGCGTCAGCTGCTCCGTCTTCGTTGGCTGGAGGTACTGCACCGCATCGTAGCGGACCCTCGGTAGGATCTCCGCCACGACATAGCTGCGGGACGTCCCGTCCACAAGTCTCAGCTCAACGGTGTCGCCGATGCGGACCTGCCAGAGGGGGAGGAACATCCCCACGCGTGCGTGGGCGTAGATGTAGGTGTTCGAACCACTGCCGGGCCACCCCGAGCCCGGGTAGTGGGCGGCCTTCCCGATCGGCGCGTCGATGCCGTCTCCCTCGATGATCGCCAGGTCGATTCCGAGTCGGGCGATTCTGACGTGATTCGCCCGGATCCCCTGCGACGCGGCCGTGGCAGATGGCGGTGGAACGGTGGCGGACCCGGTATCGGCCGGCGATGCCGTCGGCACGACGGTGACGAGCGGGAGATCGCCGAGCGCAGCCGACGCGACCGGACTGGCCACGGGCGCAGGCGTCGGGCCGGCGGGCCCTCCGCCGATCGCGATCGCCAGGCCGATCCCCACGGCGACGACCGCCACGGCCGCAGAGACGCCGAGCAAGCGGCCGCGACCTCCCGGGTCGCGTTGTGTTCGGTTCGTCATCGACGCGCGACGCCGGGCCCGCTCAACGCCTCGTGAAGGAAGACCAGGTGGGTCGCCGCGGTCAGCCGCGAGCCGAGGCGAGACGTCGCAGGGTCAGCCAGCCTCCGGCGGCGACGGTGAACGCGACGAGGAGCAGCGTCCACGCAAAGGGCGTCGAACCCGGGGTCTCCCCGGGGAGCGTCGAGGTGTTAGGCAGGACGCCGCCCGTGCCGCCGCACGATGGATTCAACACCGCCGCGGCTGAGACGCTGCCCGAGGTAGCCCCGATCTTGCGGGTTCCGCTCACAAGGCCGAGTGTCACGGTCGTCGTGGCGACACCCTTGGAGTTGGTGACGCTCGGCGTCTGGTTGATCCGGTCGGCGTTCGACGGACTTGCCTTGAACGACCAGGCAACCGACTGCCCGCCAAGGGGTTTTCCGCTCGCATCGACGAAGGTTGCGATCAACGTGAACGGGGCAGCGCAGGTAACCGTACCGCGGGCCGACACGTTCGCGGTGCCTTCGACCTGGCTCTGATACCCGAAGGCGGTCGAGGTCGCCACCAGCAGCGCTGCGATTGCCGCGAGCGCGGCAATCCGATGAGTCCGGCCCTTCATCGCAATGATCTCCCTGTTTTGCGGGTCCCGCCAGATCACACGTGCGTCCGTCGTCCCCCCTGAACGGACACTGGCAAGTCGTGCGCTGGCGCCAAGCCAGACCGCGACGGAATCATCCTACTCTTTCGGCGTGACAAGGGATACTTCTGGGTCATCGCGACTGCAAAGCTGGTGCCTCTCGGCACCAGCAAGAGCGTCATCCTCGAGGTCCCCTGGTCGGCCAGAACAGGCGTTGGCTGGTCAGGTCGAGCTCAGGTCGCCCATCCGATCGAGGAGCTCGCCGGCGACCGCACGGTAGTCGGCCGCCACGCCGCTCGTCGGAGCGTACCGGGTGATCGGCAATCGAAGCGCCGGCGCCTCCGCGATCCGGATCGACTCGCGCACGGAGTGCTCGAGGACTACTGTGCCGAATCGGGCGCGCAGCTGCGCCACCACCTCTCGGGTGTGGTTCGCGGCGTTCACCCGGCAGGCGACGATCCCCAGGACCTGCAGGCGGGCGTTGACCTGCCGGCGCGCGCGCGCGATCGAGGCCATGACGCTGGCAACGCCCGGCATCGAGAGCGCATGCGCTTCGACCGGAATAACGACGTGGTCGCTGGCGACGAGCGGTGACAGCGACAGGTACCCGAGCGTCGGTGGTGTGTCGACGAGGATGAGGTCCCAGTAGTCGGGCAGCCGGACGAAGCCCCGAACGATAGCGAGGCCGGTGTCGTTGCCGCTCTTCTCGCCGGACGGTACGAGGCTCGGGCAGGTCGGGATGAGGTCCACGCCGACAACCGACGTGGACTTGACCAGCTCGGAAACTCGGAGTCCGCCTGCCGAAAGCTCAACGAGCCCGATAAGTGACTCGCGACCTCCGAGCCACTCGGTCGCCGACCCTTGAGGGTCGAGGTCGACCACGAGGACACGCAGGCCTCGCTCGGCGAAGGCAGCGGCGAGGCTCACCGTCGTGGTTGTCTTGCCGCTGCCACCCTTGTTGTTCGACAGGGTGATTGTCTTCACCTCAGCGATCGCCGACACGCCGGACGAGCCCGTCGAAGAAGTCATCGGCCGCGCGATCGACGCTCCCAGGGGCATGCAGCAGGTGGTCGGGGGCGGTGTCGCCGGCTTGGTGGCGGCGGGTGATTGCCTCCTCGGGTGACGCAACGGATGGCGCCTCGGGGTCGGGGTCCGGCGTTCGCCATGCGAAAGTCGTCCCGGCCGATTCGGGTTCACCTAGGGGCCCCGACGAGATCTGCATGGCCGCCCCTACAGGCATCACCCCGACTGGTGCAGCCGTCGCGCCTGCTTCGAGCACGGCTTCCGGTGTCTTCTCGAGCACGGCGTCAGGCTTCGGCCTCAGCGCTCGCCTTGTTGGCATGGCAGGGACGAGCGAGCCGGGAGCCAGGAAGGCCTTCCGCACGGCTTCCTCGTCGGCGTCGGTCTCCTTCGCGCCAGGCCCGGCGCCCGCGCCCGGGACGAGTCGGGCCAGGAGGCCCCGGGCCGCGTCGAGCGGTCGGTTCACGATTACTCCCCCGCGGAAACCTGCGCGCCAGCGGTGATCCCGGTGATCTGGATCGTCATGGCGAGACTGTACAGGTTCGCGAGGGTCGCTCAAGCGGACACGTGGCCGCCACCCGGGCCCGGCTCCAAATGAGGCCGCGTGTCGGCGCCGGCCCCTTTGCTCAGCCGCGCAGGCTCTCCCCCGGTTCCCACCCATACAGGTCGACGGGCCCGAGGCCGCGCGCGTCGAGCTCCACCCGTAGCTGCTCGGGTGTGCCGGCGAGGAGCGGGAAGGTGCCGTAGTGGATCGGCGCCACCGCGCCCACGCCCAGGAGCTCCACGGCAAGCGCCGCCTCGCGCGGCCCCATTGTGAAATGACCGCCGATGGGCAGGAGCGCCAGGTTCGGGCGGTAGAGCTCGCCTATGAGGCGCATGTCGCTCGTCACGTTGGTGTCGCCGGCGTGGTAGATCGTGTAGCCGTTCTCGAGCCGGATCACGAAGCCGGCAGGCTCGCCCAGGTAGAGGGTCGTCTCGCCGCCCGGGTTCCAGTCACCCGCGGAGTGGTCGGCGCCGGTCATCGTGACCGAGATCTCGCCGAACATGAACGTCCCGCCCTTGTTCATCCCGATCGCCGCGTCCGCTCCTCCCGGCAGCCGCCGCGCCAGCCAGAGGCTCATCTCGTGGATGCACGGCCAGGTCGGGCGGAGGCGGCTGGCCAGCGCGACGGCGTCGCCCATGTGGTCGCCGTGGCCGTGGGTGACCAGGAGGAGATCGCAGGCGGTGACGGCGTTGGCTGCCTTCGGGCTCTTCGGGTTCCCGAACCACGGATCGATGAGGATCGTCTTGCCGCCCGGGGTACGGACCTCGACGCAGGCGTGGCCGTACCAAATGATCGTCGTCGCTGCGTCGAGTCCCATCGTGGCACCTCCGGGTGGCTATCGTAGACCTGGTCCAAGATATCGAATGGACCTGGGTCGAGCCGCCTGAGGGGCAGCCCGCGTCGGCCAGCTCAACGCTCGGGTTGCCCGACTGGCGGCAGGCCGAGTGCGATCCGTACTCCGTTCGACGCTGCCGTGCCCTTCAGGTCCCAACCGGCCGCCTGGCTCGAGCTGACGCGATACTCGATCCATGAGCCGGCTCCCTCGGCCGAGCGGTAGGCAACGTAGCGCAGGTTGTCGATCGTGAGCACGCGGCGCGCCAGCGCTTTGCCATCGCCGTACCACGGGATTGCCTGCACGGCGCGGATGAACGCAAGCTCAGCCTGGGCATAGGCCCGGGCCAGACGCTTCGCGTCGGTGAGCGTCCGGGCCGCCGATTCCCAGGTGCTGAACGCGGTCCGGTTCGCCTTGTTGAAGATGGTCGCGGCTCCAAGGTACGCCGCGCCCAACTGGGGCACGGTCGGCGTCGGTGGCGGTGTTGCAGGTGGTGACGGCGACGATACGGCAGGCGGCATGGGTGTTCCGGTTTGAGCAGCGGCAAGGGGGCTGGGAGATGGTGGGCGCGTGGAAGCGGGCGACGATGTCGAGGCCGCGACCACGCCGGTCGGAGCGGCGCCCGGCGGGGTGGAAGATCGAGGTGACGCGCCAAGCGCGGTTGCGGTCACGAAGACTGCGACCGCTACGAGGACAAACGCGTAGATGTTTCGCGGCCGCAGGAGGTCAACTTGAGGTTCCGGCGGCGGCTTCGACGCAGGAGCGCCGACCCGGGACCCGGCTTCTCTTCGCACATGTGGGCGGCCCATACCGGTGGGCCCCATCGGCTTCACCCGCTGACGCCTGAATGGCAGAACGCGCCACCCTGTCCGCGTTCTGTTGAGATCGATCCGTCTCGCGAGGCTACGGCGGCGGACTCCCGATGCGCTAGTGACTTTTGGACCATTTCCGCGCATCCGAACACGATCCCGGTCGAACAACACCGAGCGCGGACGGCTCGAACCCCCGCGTGCGTCCCCCCGCCCGGCGACTACACTCCCCTGCGATGCCCGCCGAGCAGATCGCCCGGAACCTCGCCTTCGTGAACTGGACGGTCCTTGCCGGCCTTGCCGTCGGGGCCGTCGCCTCGGTCGTCCTCCTGCGCCTGCGGACGGACGCCACGAAGGGCTACCTGGGGTTCACCTGCCTGTGCGCCGCCGCGTTCGCCGGGTTGGCCTGGCTCGCGGACGGTGCGCTCCCCGCCGTCGCCGCGGCAGGCTCGCCGGTCACCGTGGACGCCACCTGGGACCTCCCTCGTCGCGTCCTGCTGGCGATCCTGGCGCTCGGCTCCCTCGGCTACTCGATCGGCCTCTTCCGGGGCGCGAGGGCGACGCTCCTCGGGATCGTCACGCTGGCGGCCGGGCTCGGCACGCTCGTCGCCGGGGCGCTGACGTGGGGCGGCGGCCTGGTCGGTGCCGTACCCCTCGCGGTCCAGCTGGTCGCCCTTGCGAGCGCGACCGGCGGTGCATTCGCGGGGATGATCCTTGGCCACTGGTACCTCGTCACACCGAAGCTCTCCACGGGGCCTGCGATCGCGCTCACCCGGGTGCTGGCCTGGGTGGTTGCGCTCCAGGTCGCGCTCTTCGTCGCGTGGGTCGGCTTCGGGGCCGGCCAGAACCTGCAGGCGTTCGCGCCGCTGACCGGGCCGTGGGCGCTGTTCGTCTGGCTCCGCCTGGTCATCGGCCTCATCTTCCCGCTCATCGTGACCTGGGCCGCAGGGAAGACCGTACGGACCCGGTCCATGGAATCCGCGACCGGCCTGCTGTACATCGATGTCGGGGCGATCGCATCGGGGACGATCCTCGCGGCGGGCCTCTACTTCGGCGCCGGGCTGCTGGTCTGATGGGGGAGAAGCGACGATGAGCACGCGTCACGGATATGTCCCGACCGTCGTCGACCGCGCCTGGATCGAGTCGGCGTCCGCACCGCTGCATCCCGTCCTCGAGCTGATCGAGGCGGCGGCGGGGCCCGACGGCATCCCGATCCTCGACCGCGAGGCGGGGCGAGTCCTGGCCGCGCTCGCCGCCGGACGCGGGCGCATCGTGGAGGTCGGCACGGCCTTCGGGTACTCGACCCTGTGCATGGCTCTCGGTCAGCCGGCCCACGGGACCATCGCGACCATCGACCCGGATCGCTCCCGCACCGACCGCGCCCGGGACTGGTGGCGGCAGGCCGGGATCCCGGACGCCCGCATCAGCGTTGTCAACCGCCCGGCCCTCGACGCGTTCGCGGCCGGGGCCGCCGAGCCGGCGCTGGCGGGACCGTTCGATCTCGCGTTCATCGACGCCCTCAAGCACGAATACGCTACCTACCTCGAGGCGATCGTGCCGCGGCTCGCCCCGGGTGCGCTCGTCGTGGCGGACAATGTGCTGTGGACGGGCCGCGTGTCCGGCGAGCGACCGAGCACCCCGGCGGATGCCACCGATGTGCTCCGTGCCTTCGACGCCGCCGTGCTGCGCGACTTGCGCTTCACGGCAACCATCCTGCCGGTCGGCGACGGACTGCTCCTCGCGGGATTCCGCGGCGGAGCCGCGAACGGAGCGACGATGACGAGTGCGCGACCATGACGGTCCAGAAGCGACCGCTGCGAATCAGGGTCCGCCTCTTCGCACGCCAGCGCGAGCTTGCCGGGACGCGCGAGGTGAACCTGGAGCTCGCCGATGGGGCGACCATCGAGGACGCCTGGGCGGCGCTGGCGGCGCAGGTCCCGGCAATCGCGTCGGGGCGGGCCTTCGTGCGGTTCGCGCGGAACGGGGAGTACGCGGATGCCGAGACGCCCCTGGCCGACGGGGACGAGGTTGCCTGCATCCCGCCGATCAGCGGCGGCGGGGGTGAGGACGACCCGGTGATCCGCCGCTTCGATCTCCGCGCGGAGCCGTTCCCGCCGGCGCTCGCCCGCGAGCTCGCCGATGCGGTGACGACCCCGGCCGACGGCGCCGTGGTGATCTTCGAGGGTCGAACGCGGTCGACGCCGGGCGCGCCGGCGCCGGGCGAGGAGGCCGAGGCGGCCAGGCACGCCGGCCATGCCGTGGAGTCGCTGGAGTACGAGGCACTGGAGCCGCTGGTTCGACGTGTCTGGGATGCGATCGCCGACGACGTCGATGCCCGCTTCGGCGTGCGACGGCTCGCGATCGCGCACCGGACCGGCGACGTGCCGCTGGGCGAGGCGAGCGTCATCGTCGTGGCCGCGGCACCACACCGCGGCGCGGCATTCGACGCTGCCCGGTATGCGATGGACGAGACGAAGGCGCGGGCGCCTATCTGGAAGGCCGAACGGTTCGCCGACGGGCACGTTTGGATCGGTGAACCGGTACGCACGGATAGCCCAAAGGAACGGGACGGGTGACCGATCCACTCGCAGTCGCCCTCGACCGGGTCCTCCAGCTCGCCTCCGACCTCGCGGGCGCATGGGGTTCGCGTGCCCGCGCCTCGACGACCGTGGCACGGGAGCGGGCGATCCTCCGCCTCTTCGGCGTCTCGGGTCTCGACCACGCCGGGGTGCCGCTTGCGTCCGCGGTCGTGGAGCGGGCGATGGGCGAGGATCCGGCCCGCCTCGCAAGCGGCATCGCGCTCCCGTTCGCCGTTGCGCTGCTCGAGTACGACATCGCGCCGCAGCAGCTCGCGCTCGACGTTGCGAACGGCGCGATCGACCTCGCGTTCGAGGCCGAGCTGCTTCGCGAGCCGGATCGACGCGCCGCAGCAGAGGGGGAGGTTCGCCGGCTGGCGACGCTCGCGGTGGAGCGCATCGAAGCCAACCGCACGGCCCTTCGAGAGACCCTGGCCGTCGTCGGGGATGCGCCCCGGCCCTGGATCGGTACGACGCTCACCGCGCCCGGGCTCGACACCGCGCCGGACGAGGCCGAGGAGCTCATCGTGGCCGGGGCCGACCTCCTGCGCATCCGCGTCCCCGCGGTCCGCGAGCTTGCGCTTCGGCTCCACGACCGGGGGATCGAGGCGCACGACTGGCGACCTCGGCCCAATGGCGCGGGCAGTCGCGCCGACGAGGATCCCGCCGAGGTCCCGACGGGCAGCCAGCGAGCGCTTGCGACGCTCCGGGCGCGTGTCGACGAAGCGGCCGCCGAGGCCGGCCGGTACGTCCGGCTCTCGAGCGTCGCATCCGCGCTGGCCGCGCCCGAGCAGGCGCTCGTGGCGGCGCTCGAACGCATCGATGTCGTGGAGGCGGACCCGATCGCGGAGATCATCGCCGAAGGCGTCGACCCGGATCGCGCGTTCGCCGACCATTCGTTCGGGCATCGGCTCCTTCGCCGCGCCGGGACCCACGTGATGGTCGGTCCTGGACCGCTGATCGTGGCCCCGGATCTCGCGACCGGCGTGCCGGCCGATGCCGCGACGCGGGCGGGCCGGGCGTTCGCGATGCAGGCTCTGGCGGTCGCATTCGCGCTCGGCGACGGGATCCCGGGGTCGCAGCTGATCGCGGGCGCGCTGACCCCGTGGCTGGCCGGGGAGCCCAACCCGGCGACCCAGGCGTTGGCGACGGTGGCGCTCCAGCGAAGCGCCTGGCCGGCGATCTGGCTCGCCTTCGAGGAGCCCGACGCGTCCGGCTGGATCGCCGCGCGGTGGCCGCTGCTCCTCGCGCTCGGGCTGGCGATCTCCGGTCCCTCGGCGATCGTGGTTCGAGCGGCGGCCCGGTCCGAGCTTTCCTCTGCGGTCCAGGCCACCCGCGCGACCGCGGCGCTCGCGACGGAGCTCGTCGCGACCCCGGTGGAGGCGCTGGCCCGCCCGGCGGTTGCGGCGCATGCCGGCGCGCTCCTCGCGGCCGCCGTCGACACGCTCGAGCAACTGCGCGACGCGGGCTGGGGCTCCCTCCTCGGGGAGCCGCTCGGCGGGGCCGGGCGGCCCCGTCTCGGTGCGACCGCGGTTACGGAGAAGATCGAACCGTTCGACACGCTGGTGGGCGCGCTCGACGGGGGGTGAGCCGAGGGCGCGGCGCCGTGGTCGCTGAACCCCCGGCCGGGCCTGGCCGGCTCGTCAGGCTTGTCAGGCGCTGGCAGGTCCGTCCGCGCGTCAGGCGCTGGCAGGTCCGTCCGGCTCGTCAGGCGCTGGCAGGTCCGCCCTTCCGGGCCGCCTCCACCGCACCGAGCGCGTCGCGGAGGCGCCCGATCCACTCACCCTCGTGTTCGCCGACGAGCTTGACGCACCACGCCAGGGCATCGCTGCGGCTGCGAGCCACCCCCGCCTCCACGAGCGTGTCGAGGACCATCCGCTCCGGCTGTCGGAGGCGCGTCATCGCCGGGATGCCGGCCGTCGTGAAGAGCGTTCGGTCGCCGCCGAGGACGACGCCCCAGGAGACGATCTTGCGGAACCGATGCTGGGCATCCTCCGCGATCGCCATCCGGGCGCCGCGGGTCTCCTCGCGGAAGCGCTCGATTCGTGAGGCGCTGGCGGCGCCACGGGCCGCTTCGCTGGCGTCGGCGGGCAGCTCGACGTCGCTGAGCGTGCCGACGACGAGGATCTCCTCGCGGTCGACGGTGATATCGGGGGCGGTGGTGAACCAGCCGTCGGTCAGGCGGCCGGCGAACCAACCGGTGATCTCATCGAGCGTTGCGTGATGCGACATGGGGGACGCTCCTGCGTGAAGGTTGGTGGCCCGTTACCGAGGCCGGGTCCGAGGGATGAAGATTACATCATTACGCAAAGTGCATGCAATCGACAAAACCGTTCGCTTATGCTGCCCCGTGCCCTGCGGCGCATCAGGCCACTGGTTATCCCATTGGTCGTGTCCCTAGAGTTGGTGTAACAGCAGAGACAGGCCGACCGAAAAGTCGGCCATCGCGTCATCCTCGCGCCGTTGGAATAGCAACCGACGACGACGAAGGAGAACCGCGATGGCCGACGACAGGATGGCCCTGCT
>JBBQRX010000049.1:0-17962 GCA_038214375.1 Candidatus Limnocylindrales bacterium | reverse complement strand
TCCCGGTGAAGGGTCGACCGGTTACCCGATCGTCTTCTGCCACGTTACAAGGGCATCTATCACGCCGGCTGCACCGACTACCCTGACCCTACCTACCCATGACCCTGTAACTAGGGCAGCAGCGTCGCTTGCGCGACGGCCCTTACTGTACCCTGTCGCGACGCTCACGCCAAGGGTTTTTGTTCGTCTGCGCATTAATATCTCGCAACATTCGGGCATGGCCGTCGGCGAAGGTTGCGATCGCGCGCGTCCGGCGCCACGACCGGCGGGCTGCGGCGCCCTCCTGGGACCTGCCCGATCAGGCCTCTTCGATCGTGACGCTGGTCATCGCAACGGGCGAATCCGGGAAATCGGACCGATTCCGGGGCGCGGCGGCGATCGCGTCCACGACGTCCATGCCGGACAGGACCTGGCCGAACCGGGTGTAGTTCCTGGGCAGCTTCCCGCGGAGGTCCTGGTGGCAGATGAAGAACTGCGACCCGTTCGTGTTCGGGCCGGCGTTCGCCATCGCCAGCGCCCCGCGGTCGTAGTCGCCCGTGAACGGCTCGTCCTCGAACTTGTAGCCCGGCCCGCCCTGGCCCACGCGGCCGGCATTGCGGACCTTGCCCTTCTCGTCCAGGCGACCGTGCTCGACGTCGCCGCCCTGGACGACGAAGCCGGGGATCACGCGGTGGAAGATCACGCCGTCATATTGACCCGCCCTGGCCAGCTTGATGAAGTTGCCGGCCGCCTTGGGGGTGCCGACCTCGTCGAGCTCGACGACGATCTGGCCCTTGGTGGTCTCGATGGTTGCCTTTGTCATGGGTGCTCCTCTGGTGTGCGGATGGGTCGCGTGAAAGGCTGGCGGAATCGCGGGATCCACCAGGGCCCGGTGGCCCTCACGAAGGGCGCCGTGTGCGGCAGATGCACGAACCGACCGATCGCTCGGGCCGTGGAAGGTTCGGGACGTCAGGACTCTTCACGGGATACACGAACTCGACCGATACCCGGCCGATTCGGCCCCCTGGCGTGGTCCGCGGACCCCCGAGACCCGCCGCCACGGTCGAATTGTGCATCGAATGCAGCTGAGGGCTGCGTTCGTGCGCGGGGCGCAGGGATTCGACGGGCAGGACGCATTCGGGCGCAGCACGGACCAATTCGCCACAGCACGACGCCCGAGCGATGCCATCAGGGTCGCGTCACCGTGGCCTTCGTGATCGCGACGGGCTCAAGTGCCTGGCCCGCCTGGCCCCCCCCGTTCGGCATGGCGGCGATCTTGTCAACGGCGTCCATCCCGGAGACGACGGTCCCGAAGATCGAATAGTCGGGCGGCATGGACGCAAGGTCGAGGAGGCAGATGAAGAACTGGCTCCCGTTCGTGTCCTTGCCGGAGTTGGCCATTGCCACGGTGCCGCGCTTGTATGGCGTGGTCACCGGATCGTCGGCAAATGCGTAGCCGGGACCGCCGCGCCCCACCTGCGCCGTGTCCACCTTCGGCGTGCGGCCGAACTCGCCATCTCCGCCCTGGATGACGAAGCCCGGCATGAGCCGGTGGAAGACGACGCCGTCGTAGAAGCCGCACGAGGCGAGCGAGACGAAGTTCCCGGCTGCGTTCGGGCCCAGCGAACCGCTGACCTTGATCACGATGTCGCCCTTGGCCGTGGCCAGGGTGACGGTCGCGGTATCGGCCGCGGCCATCGGCGGCGGCGCGGCCGTCGGGCAGGTGCCCGCGCCCGCGCCCGTGCTGGCCGCCGCGCTCGCGGCGGGGCTCGGCCCGAGCTTCGGCGGCGCGGATGGCGCTGGGGACGGTGAGCCCGCCGGAGGCGAGGATGGCGATGCGGCCGCGGACGCATACGGATCCGCTGATGGTGCCCCGATCGGAGGCACCGGGGTCGCGCTTCCCGAGCACGCGCCAAGAAGCAGGGCGACAGCCGCTGCAAGGGCGACGGGGCGGCGGAGCGATCGAACAGTCATGCGGCGGCCTCCATGGCGGCGGGATAGTCGAGACGGCCGGAGAGCAGGACCTCTCCGAGGAGGATTCCGGCCAGGCCGGCATCACGAAGCTGACGAATGCCGGCGAGGTCGGCGACCCCGCCAGCGACCACGACCTCGACGTCGAGATCGTGCACGAGGCGCTCGACGAGCGCAGGGTCGGGCGCCCCGCCACCGTGCGAGAGCACGAAGCGCCGCACCCCGAGGCCCACCAGCTCGCCGGTCGTCTCATCGAAGGTCGGTCGGCGGAGGCGCTTCCAGGGATACTCGGCGAAGCGCTCCGGCCGCGGGTCCAGCCCGACCGCCAGCCAGTCTCCGGCCACCTCGAGGCATGCCCGCAGCGTTGCGGGGTCGTCGGCGATGCCCATCGCGAGCAGGACCCGGGTCGCGCCCGCGGCGAAGGCAAGCCGGATGTTGTCAGCGCCCTCCATGCCGCCGGCGACCTGCAGCGGCACGCCCACCCGGGCGGCGACGCGGCCGACGGCCTCCAGGTTGACGGGTCGGCCCTGCTGGGCGCCGTCGAAGTCGACGAGGTGGATCGAACGGGCGCCCTGCGCGACGAACCGCTCGGCGATCACCTCGGGCCTGTCGCTCGGGGCGCCGATCCCCGCCGCCGCGCCCGGCCAGTGGACAATCCGCGAGCGGCCGCCGGCAAGGTCGATCGAGGGGATGACGAGCACGCGCTCCCCGCTCAGGCGCCGGGACGCGCTGCGGTACCGACCGCGATCCGCGCCGTCGCGGCGAGGGCCCGACGAACGGCGGCGAGGGTCGTGTCGATGTCGTCGGGGGTGATCCCATAGTGCGTGACGGCGCGAACGGTGCCGTGCGGGTAGGGGACCATCAGGACGCCGGTGCCCTCGAGCGCCTCGAGGAACGCGGCGCGGTCGCCGGCCACCCGGAAGACCACGAAATTCGTGCGAACCCGATCCGGATCCAGCCGCCCTTCCCCGGGCTGGGCGACCCCGCCGGCCGATTCGATCCCGGCCAGGTCCGCCAGCCCCTCGGCGAGGCGCCGGGCATTCGCATGGTCGTCGGCGAGGCGCGCGATCATGCCGTCGGGCCCGTCCGAGAGCGCGAGCAGGCCCGGCGCGGCGAGCACGCCCACCTGGCGCATGCCGCCGCCGACGAGCTTGCGTGCACGCCGGGCACGCCAGATGTACGCCCGCGTGCCGACAAGGACCGAGCCGATCGGACAGGCGAGGCCCTTGCTCAGGCAGAACGTGACCGAATCGGCCGGCCCGGCGAGGTCGGCCGGGTCCACCCCCAGCGCCACCACGGCGTTGAAGAACCTGGCGCCATCGAGGTGGAGGGGCACGCCGTGCGCATGGGCGACGTCGGCGACCGCCTGCGTGTACGCGACGCTCAGCGGCTGGCCCATCGAGTGGGCGTGCGTGTTCTCGATCGCCACGAGGCCGCTGAGCGGCTCGTGCGGATCCTCCGGGTCCCGGAACGACGCGGCCACGAGGTCGAGGTCCAGCGTGCCGTCCGGACGGTCCGGGAGCGCGCGGATGCTCGTCCCGACCACGACCGCGTGGCCCGCCGCCTCGTCCGTCACGAGGTGGCTCTCGGCGCTCGCGATCGTCTCCTGGCCGCGCCCGAGGTGCGCCAGCTGCGCGACGAGGTTCCCCATCGTGCCCGAGGCGACGAAGAGGCCGGCTTCCTTGCCGAGCAGCGCCGCCGCGCGCTCCTCGAGCGCGTTGACGGTCGGGTCGTCACCGAAGACGTCGTCGCCGACCTCGGCGTCCGCCATCGCGCGGCGCATCGCGGGTGTCGGGTGCGTGACGGTGTCGGAGCGCAGGTCGATCCGGGGCATGGCCCGGCGAGGATATCGCGGCCGGGCCCGGGGCGCGTCGCGCGGTCAGCGTGCGTCTCCTCGGGCGCGCCGTGCGCGGTCCGGGCAGCGACACCGGGCAGCGACGGCAGCGCCCGCCTCTGCTACGATCTGCCGGCCGTGGACCCGTGGTGTAGCGGCCCAACATGCCTGCCTGTCACGCAGGAGATCGCCGGTTCGAATCCGGTCGGGTCCGCCATCCAGCCGCCGTCGAGCGCCCCAGCGACGGCAACACGCCGCGTGACTTCTTCACGTGCTGCGACCGTCGGTTGGCTATGGCACGACCGGTTCCTCGAGCGTCATCGAGATGACCAGATCCCGACCGGCGGGGTCGGCCACCACGGTCACCGTTCCCGTGGAAGCGCCCAGCGCGTAGCCGAAGTCGGTGACGCTGATCCCGTTGTCGTCCCGGGAGGTGTTCGCCCTCGGATTCGGGAGCTCGCGGGCCAGGGCAGCCAGGAGCTGGCCCAGGAATGACGCCCGCCGGCTCGGCTGGATCGGGCATGTGCTGAGCCACACGACGACCAGCGTTCGCCCGGCCGACGAGGCAGTGTGACCCGGCACCGAGCCGGATCGAGTGACGCAGCCGCTGCCGCCAGGGAGCTCGGCGATCAGTCGCTCCGGACGGAACGCGAAGGTGAACGCAAAGTCGCTCAGCCCACGCCATGCCGGCGACGACGCGGCCGCGGACGACGAAGGCGACGGAGGGACTGACGACAGCGACGGGATGGCCGTGGGTTCGGGTATGCCAACAGCCGGCCCCGCGCCGACATTGGAGCCCGCCAGGAACGCGACGACCCCGACCACAAGGACGAGGACGAGGACGCGGATCGGCATCAGGATTGCCCGACCAGCAGGCACCGGCGCCACGGGCATCAGCGACTGATCCTCGCGGCCCGCGTTCTCGGGCGGGTTGGCCGGCATCAGTCTCCCCGGGAGTCGACTATCCCAGCCCGTCGAAGAGGTCCGTCTCCGGGAAGCCGGTCGTCAGGCGAGAGGCACGCAGGATGAACGTCTCCTCGCCCATCAGCTCTGCCATGGCGTCTCGGCCCATGGCCAGCAAGGGGCTCTGCACCGAGAGCTGCGTCCGGTGGGCCAGGAGGGCCGACCACCGCTGCGCGGAGAACGCGGTGCAGTCCACGCGCGTCGTGATCTCCTCGTCGGCGACGGTCGAGCGGCGCATGAATGTCTCCCACGCCGCGACCGCCGTCGGATCGGCGTCGTCCGGCCGAGACCAGAAGGACCGTACGCCCGCGGCCTCCATCCGGGCCGCCATCGCCTCGCGCCGGTCGCGTCCCATCGCCTGCTCGTAGAGCTTGGCGGGAGCCCACGGGCGCAGGCCGCCGTCGGCCTCGGCGGGACCCGTTCCGCCGTGCTCCGGGGCCACCTGCTCCGGGTACCATTCGGGATCGCCCGCCCGGTAGAACGCGCCGACGGCCACCTTGTGGGCATTGACGTGGTCCGGGTGCCCGTACCCGCCGAAGCTGTTGTAGCCGGTGATCACGTCGGGGCGGTAGCGGCGGACCATCCAGACGAGCCGGCCGATCGCCTCGTCGCCGTCCGCCCGCCAGAAGCTCCGCGGGTCGTGGTTGCCGGGCTGGCCCAGCATCCCCGAGTCCCGATAGCCCAGGTTCTCCCACTCGGTCACGCCAAGGGCGGCCATCGCCGCCTCCAGCTCGGCCGCGCGGATCTCGCCGAGGCGGCGGTGGTTCTCGGGCGTGTCGAGCTCCGGGTCCACGATCTCGCCGAGCTCGCCGCGCGTGCAGGTCACGAGGACGACACGTCGCCCCTCCGCGACCGCGCGGGCCATCACGCCCCCCGTCCCGATCGACTCGTCGTCGGGGTGGGCATGCACGGTCATCAGGGTCAGCTGGGCGGAGGGCTCGGCGCTCATCGGCAAATCCTACCCCGGCGGTCCGTCCGGGCTGGTCGAACGCCCCGATGCGGGGCAGAATGCGCACCCAGCCGGACCAGGGGCCGGCACCGCCTGGAGGTCAGCTCGATGCCGAAGCTCGCCATCCGATGTGGCGCGACCGCCATCGTCGTGCTCGCGCTCCTGGCCTGCTGGGCGCCTGCGGCCGGAGCGGCCGCCTCGCTTCGGCTGGTCGCCTTTGCCGGCGGCCTCGCGAGCCCCGTCGGGATCACGAACGCCGGGGACGGATCCGGGCGCCTCTTCGTGGTCGAGCAGGCGGGGCGCATTCGGATCGTCTCGAAAGGCGGCAGCCTTGCCCCGACACCGTTCCTCGACATCCGGTCGCGCGTCACGTGCTGCGGGGAGCGCGGCCTGCTGGGCCTCGCCTTCCACCCTGCGTACCGCGCGAATCGGCGCTTCTACGTCTCGTACACGGACGCGACCGGCGCCCTCGTCGTCGCCGAGTACCGCCGCAGCGCAACCCACGCCGACCGAGCCTCGGCGACCGAGCGCCGCTTGCTCCGGATTCCGCATCCGACCAACGCGAACCACAACGGCGGCCAGATCGCGTTCGGGCCGGACGGATACCTCTACATCGGGACCGGCGATGGGGGCGGGGCGGGCGATGCGGCGGGAAACGCGCAGCGGCGCTCAACGCTGCTCGGCAAGATCCTCCGGATCGCCCCGAACGTGACCAGCGCAACGCCGGCCTACCGTGTGCCGCCCACGAATCCGTGGGCGACGAGCCCGACCATCCGCCACGAGATCTGGGCCTACGGCCTGCGCAACCCGTGGCGGTTCAGCTTCGACCGGCGGACCGGGGACCTCTGGATCGGGGATGTGGGCCAGGACCGTTTCGAGGAGGTCGACCGGGCGCGCCGCTCGACCGGCGGCGGCCGAGGCGCGAACTTCGGGTGGAACCGGTACGAGGCCGGAGCTTGCTACCGCGGCTCCTGCAACCCCGGCGGGATCACATTCCCGATCGCGTCCTACCCCCATGCCTCGGGGAACGGGTGCGCCGTCGTCGGCGGATCCGTCTACCGCGGATCGCGCTCGTCGGCGCTTCGCGGGCTCTACCTGTTCGGCGACTACTGCAGCGGCCGGATCTGGTCGCTGATCGCGGCCGGCCCGGCTCGGCAGCGACCGATCCTCCTGGCGGACACCTCGCTCGCGATCAGCGCCTTTGGCGAAGACGAGGCCGGCGAGCTGTACCTGGCCGACTATTCGAGCGGCCGCGTCTATCGCGTGGCGGGCGGCTGAGGCTGCGGCTCCGGGCCGCGGCTGAGCCTGCGGCCCCGGGTCGGGGGAGGTGCGGGCGGCGCCGGACCGTCACGCCGTACCATCGGGCGATGACCGAACCGCGCGCCGCCGGCCCCCTCGCCGGGATCCTCGTCGCGGACTGCAGCACGGTCCTCGCCGGGCCCTACTGCACGATGCTGCTCGCGGACCTCGGCGCGGATGTCGTGAAGGTGGAGCCGCTCGAGGGCGACGCGACGCGCGGCTGGGGCCCGCCCTGGGTGGCGCCGGGCACGACCGGCCCGGACGACCCCGGAACCGCGGCCTACTTCCTGGCGGCGAACCGGAACAAGCGCTCGATCCGACTGGACCTCCGCTCCGATGCCGGGCGCGACGTCCTGCGCCGCGTGCTCGCTCGCGCGGACATCCTGGTGGAGAACTTCCGAGTCGGCGGGTTCGGGCGGCTCGGGTTCGACGACGCGGCGCTCGACGCGCTCAACCCGCGCCTCGTCCACCTCGCCATCTCTGGCTTCGGGACCACCGGGCCAGACGCGGCCGCGCCCGGCTACGACTTCATCGTCCAGGCGGTGTCGGGCCTCATGTCGATCACGGGCGCACCGGATGCCGAGGGCGGCCTCCCGACGAAGGCGGGCGTCGCGGTGAGCGACCTGACGACGGGCATGCTCGGCTCGGTGGCCGTGCTCGCGGCGCTCGCCGGGCGCGATCGGCCCGGATCGCCGGCGTTCGGGCGCGGACAGCGGATCGACATCTCGCTGCTCGGGTCGACGCTCGCGTGGCTCGCCAACCAGGCTCAAAACTACTTCGTGTCCGGTGTGTCGCCCACCCGCCGGGGGAATGCCCACCCGAACATCGTCCCGTACGAAACGTTCGCAACGGCTGACGGATGGATCGCCGTTGCCGTCGGCAGCGAGCGGCAGTGGCCGCGCTTCTGTCAGGCCATCGGTGCGCCTGAGCTGACGGAAGATCCGCGGTTCGCTTCGAACGGGGCACGCGTTGCGAACCGGGAGGTGCTCCGCCCCGTCATCGCGGGCCGGTTCGCGAGTGCGCCGAGCGCTATCTGGCTCTCGCGCCTCGCCGCGGCGCAGGTGCCGGCCGGCCCGATCAACGACCTCGCGGCGGCGTTTGCGTCGCCCCAGGTCGCGGCGCTCGGCGCGCTCGTCGAGATGGAGCATCCGGTCCTGGGTCCGCTGCGCCAGGTGGCCCCGCCGTTCGTGCTCGCCTCGACGCCCGCCGCCGTCCGCATGCCGCCACCACTCCTCGGCGAGCACACGGACGAGATTCTCGCCGACCTCGGCTTCGGGCCCGCCCAGATCGCGACGCTGCACGCGGCCCGGACGGTCTGACACGCAGCGCCGCCCGTACGCTCCGGAGTGGCCTAGGCGTGGCCTAGGCGGGGGCGCTGGGGTCGGCGGCCCGCTCGGCACGCGGCCCGACTCGACGAGTTGCCCCGCGGAATTCGATGCCCCGCGAGGCGGATCGTCGTGTACGCTCGCCGCGATCTCCGAAGAGAGGATTCCGTGTGATCTGCCCGAGCTGCGGCACCTCAAACGCCGTCGGCGCCAAGTTCTGCTCCGAGTGCGGGACGCGGTTCGCAGTGAGTTGCCCGACCTGCGGCGCCGTCAACCTGCCGGGTGCAAAGTTCTGCTCGGAGTGCGGGACCGCTGCCACCGGCGGGCCCGCGGCGGCGGGGGGAGCCATCGCGTCTGCGGGTAGCCGCGCCGCGACGGGCGGCACGGCCCCGGGTGGCGCCGCGGCCGCCGGCCTCACCGAGCGCCGCCTGGTCTCGATCCTGTTCGCAGACCTGGTCGGCTTCACGGCGCGCAGCGACGGCGAGGACCCGGAGCGCGTCCGCGAGTTCCTGGACCAGTACTTCGCCCTCGCCCGCGAGATCGTCGAGCGGTACGGCGGGACGGTCGAAAAGTTCATCGGGGATGCCGTCATGGCGGTCTGGGGCGCGCCGGTCGCCCAGGAGGACGACGCCGAACGCGCGGTGCGCACCGCGCTCGACCTCGTGGATGCCGTCCGTCACCTCGGCCGGAAGGCCGGAGATGATGCCCTCGCCCTGCGTGCGGGGGTGCTCACGGGCGAGGCCGCCGTCGACCCCACGGCGTTCGGCCGCGGCCAGGCGATGGTCGCCGGCGACCTTGTGAACACCGCCTCGCGCCTCCAGTCCGTTGCCCCGCCCGGGATCGTGCTCGTGGGCGAGTCGACCCGTCGGGCGGCGGAGCGGGCCATCGCGTTCGAGCCGGCCGGCGAACAGGCGCTCAAAGGCAAGCTGGCGCCCGTGCCTGCCTACCGTGCGCTCCGTGTCGTGGCCGAGCGAGGGGGCGCGAACCGGAGCGAGGGCGTCGAGGCGCCGTTCGTGGGCCGGGACGACGAGCTGCGCCTCCTCAAGGACTTCTTCCACGCCACGGGGCGCGAGCGACAGCCGCGCCTCATCTCGGTCACCGGTCAGGCGGGCGTGGGGAAGAGCCGCCTCGCGTGGGAGTTCCTCAAGTACATCGACGGGGTCCTCGAGACGATCTACTGGCACGAGGGCCGGTCGCCGGCGTTCGGCGAGGGCGTGACGTTCTGGGCCCTTGCCGAGATGGTTCGGCGACGGGCCGGCCTTGCGGAGCGGGACGACGAGGCCACGACCCGCGACCGCCTCGCGGCAACTCTCCAGGAGTTCGTGCCCGATCCCTCAGAACGCGAACGCCTCGAGCCTGCGCTGCTCGCCCTGCTCGGCGTGGGGGACGCGTCGTCGGGCCGGCGCGAGGAGCTCTTCGCGGCCTGGCGCACGTTCTTCGAGCGCGTAGCGGCCGACCACCCGGCGATCCTCCTGTTCGAGGATCTCCAGTGGGCCGATCCTGGGCTGATCGACTTCGTCGACCACCTGATGGACTGGGCCAACGGGCCGATCTACGTCGTGACGCTCGCCCGTCCCGATCTGCTCGACCCACGACCGGCATGGGGCGCTGCCCGCCGAAACTTCGTCGCGCTCTCGCTCGGGCCGCTCGAGGAGATCGCGATGCGCGAGCTCCTTGCCGGCCTCGCGCCCGATCTTCCCGAGCGGACGGTCCGCGACATCCTGGCCCGCGCCGGGGGGATCCCGCTCTACGCGGTCGAGCTGATCCGGATGCTCGTTTCCGACGGCCACCTCGTCGCCGACGAGGGCGGGACGTTCCGCGTCGTGGGCGAGCTTGGCAACCTTCACGTCCCCGAGACGCTCCACGCGCTGATCGCTGCCCGGCTCGACGCGCTCGATCCCGCCGAGCGCGCCCTCCTGCAGGACGCCGCGGTCCTCGGTCAGACCTTCTCGCTGCCCGCGCTTGCCGCGCTGACCGGGGAGGAGACCGGCAGCCTGGAGCCGCGACTCCGATCCCTCGTCCGCCGCGAGATCCTCCGGGTAGACACGGATCTGCGATCGCCGGAGCGGGGACAGCATGGCTTCACGCAGGCGCTCCTTCGAGAGGTCGCGTACGGGACGCTCGCGAAGCGCGATCGTCGTTCGAAGCACCTCGCCGCAGCCCGGTATTACGAGGCGCTCGGCGACGAAGCAGTGGCGGGAATGCTCGCCACGCACTATGTCGACGCATATCTCGCGGCGCCGGATGGCGCCGAAGGCGAGGCGATCGCCGGCCAGGCGCGGATCGCGCTCCGGGCCGCGGCGGACCGTGCCGGGGCGCTCGGGTCGCACGACCAGGCGATCGCGTTCCTGGAGCGCGCCCGGAGCGTCACGCCCGACCCGGGCGAGGAAGCCGACCTGATCGAGCGGATCGCGGTCGCGGCGGATGCTGTTGGCCACACGGCCGAGGCATGGAGTGCCTTTGGTGATGCGATCGCACGGCACCGGGCGCGCGGCGACCGGGTGGCGGCCGCTCGCGCCACCGCGGGCCTCGGTGAGGCGCTCCTCAACGCGTACGAATCAAGTCGGGCTCTCCAGATGCTGAAGCCGGCCGAAGCCGAGTTCTCCGACCTGGCGCCGGACCCCTCGCTCGTGGCGATCCGGGCCCAGATCAGCCGGGCGCACATGCTGCGGGGCGAGTGGGAGGACGCAGTCCGCTGGGCCGATCTCGCGCTCGTCGATGCGGAGCGCGGCGATGCGCTCGACCTGGTGGTCCATACATTGATCACGAAGGGGTCGGCACTCTCCACGAGCGGTCGCTGGCGCGAGGGCACGGGGTTGATGGACGTCGGGAGGCGTCTCGCCGAGGAGCACGGGCTCTGGATCGCGTACCTGCGAGCGGTCGCCAACCTGTCCGGCGCATTCGCCGAGACGGACCCGCGGGCCGGGGTTGTCGCTGGGCGCTCCGGCTGGGAGGTGGCGAAGCGCCACGGGTACCAGCGGCTGGCGGTTGGCGCGCTCGGGAACACGCTCGAGATCAACCTGATCTTCGTGGGCGACTGGGGCCCAGAAGCACGCGAGCTCCTGGCGCTCAGGCTCGACGACGTCGGTGCGGGCGAGCGGGTGGCGCTCCTCGGCACGCTCCGCATGGTCCGGGCGTTCGAGGACCCGGACGCCGACCAGACGGAGGTGTGGCCCGACGTCACAGGTCTCGACCCCGCGATCCGGAGCGGGATCGAGTATGACCAGGCGGTGGTCGCCCTCGCGAACGGCGACCTCCGGGCGGCGTTCGACGCGGGCAGGGGATCGGCCGAGTTCTCCATCAACGCGCCCAACGGGACGCTCATCGCGGCACGGGCGGCCGTCCGAATGGGGGATCAGGGCCTCGTCGCCGAGATGCTGGCCGCCCACGACACCGTCGGCGTCTTCGGCCCGGCCCACACCGTGAACCGCGACGGGATCGCCGCCGCGCTCGTGGCCCTCGACGGACGGTGGCCCGAGGCGACGGTGGCGTATCGCGACGCGATTCGCCGGATGGCGGACCTTGGCCTCGACATGAGCCGCGCGCAGCTCCTGCTCGACGCCGCGTTCGTCGCGCCGCCCGGCGACGCGTTCGGGATCGAGTCAGCTCGCGAGGCCCGCGAGCTCTTCGAGCGGATGGGCGCGCGCGCCTTCGTGGCGCAGGTCGACGCGCTGCTGGCGCGCGCTCAGCCGGACCCGGGCCGCCAGGGCGCCCGGCCGACGAGCGCCGGGCTCGTTGGCCGCGGCTGAGGTTCGCACCGGGGCGCAGGCCCGGTCGAGATCCCGCGGCCCCGTCCTCGACCTCCTCGCGGCCGCCGCGCTATGGGGCGGCATGTATGTCGTCTCGGCGGGAACGTTCGACGCGATCCCGCCCCTGACGCTCGGGGTCCTGCGGCTCGTGATCGGGGTCGCCGTGCTCGCGGCGGCCTTCCGGGGACGGCTCGGGCTCGGCGCGGCGCCGAAGGGCCGGATCGTGGTCGCCGGGGCGGTCGTGGCCGTGACGATGGTCCTGCAGTTCGTCGGGACGAGCCTTACCGGCGGGGCGGAGGGCGCGCTCCTGACGACGACCACCCCTGCCTTCGTGCTGGTCTTCGGGGTCACCCTCGAAGGCGAACGGGTCCGGCGAATCGCCTGGGCGGGCTGCGCCATTGCGCTCGCTGGGGTTGCGGTGCTCGCGACGCGAAATGCCGGGTTCGGCGGGGTCGCCGGCGTCCAGGCCGTGCTGCCCGGCGGCATCACGCTGCCACGTGCGCTCCTCGGCGATCTCCTGCTCGTGGCGTCTGCCGCCTCCTGGGCGCTCTTCAGCAGCGTCGGGCGGCCGCTCGTCGCGGCGGTCGGGGCGTTCCGCGCGATCCTCGGCGCGAGCGCCGTGGCGGTTGTCCTGCTGCTGCCGTTCGTCCCGCTCGAGCTAGCGGGCCGAACCCTCCCGCCGATCACCCCGCTCACCGCCGCGGCCGTCCTCTACCTCGGGATCGGCGCCACTGCGATCGCGTGGTCGCTCTGGTATCGCGGCTACGCGGCCGCGCCGCCGGCCGTGTCAGCTGCGGCGTTCTTCGCCCAGCCGGTCGTCGGCGCGATTCTCGGCGTCGCGCTCCTCGGGGAGGTGCTCGGTCCGGCGTTCCTCGGCGGCGCGGCCCTCATCGCGATCGGCGTCCTGGGGATCGCGGCCGCCACCCGCGAGCGCCGCGAGGCGCCCGAATAGGGCGCACGAACGCGGCGACCGACCCCGCCCAGGGACCCGGGCGGGGTCGGAGCCGCCGATGCGATCGGATCAGTGGGACATCACTGCCCCGGTGCCGGCCTTGAAGACGCCCACCGCGCCGCGACCGACGAAGTTGAAGGCGTGCGTGACGAAGGCGTAGCTGCCGTCCTCGGGGATGACCAGCTCGATGATCGCTGCCTGGGCCGGGGAGAGATCGACCGCCTGGGAGCCCCAGCCGTCGGGGTTGCCCTTGAGCAGGGAGATGCCCTCCTTGTGGACCGTGTCGAAGATCGTCCCGACGACGTGGAACGAGCTGTCGATGTTCGGCCCGGCGTCGAGGATGAAGATCCGGAGGCGGTCCTTCGCGGCCACGGCAATCGGGTGATCCTTGTACTGGCTCGCGACGCCGTTGAAGACCACGAAGTCCGGCGAGGGCGCGCCTGCGGCCGCCTTGAGGTAGTCGGCCGGCCCACCCTGGGCGCCCAGGTACCACTCGCTCTGAATGAACGCATACTCGTGGTCGACCTTCGCGAATCCGCCCTTCGGCTCGACGATCACCATCCCGAACATCCCGTTCGCGATGTGCTGGAGGGTCGGCGCGGTTCCGCAGTGGTACATCCAGACGCCCGCGTACTCGGCCTTGAAGGTGTATGTGAACGTGGCGCCCGGCTTGATCTCGACCATCTGGTGGTCCATCGCGGTCTGGCTGGCGTGGAAGTCGATCGAGTGCGACATCAGGCCCTGGTTCGTCAGGTGGACGCGAACGGTGTCGCCGAGGTGCACCCGGATCGCCGGCCCGGGCACCGTCCCGCCGAAGGTCCAGGCATGGACGACGAAGCCCGTCGCGACCGTGATGTCCTTCTCGATGATCGGGAAGTCGACGTCGTGCACGGTGCCGGGCAGGAGTGCGGGCGCCTCGGGCGGGTAGAGCGTGTACGCGGGGGCGCCAGGGTTGGCGACCGGCGCGGCGGCCGCGGTGCTCGACCCGCCCATCCCGGGCATGCTCGCAGGGGCGGCGCTGGCCGCGGGCGATGCCGCGGCCGCGGCGGCGGGTGACGGTGCGGGTGATGCCTGGGCAGCGCTGGGAACGGCCGCCGTCGTCACTCCGACGGGCGGGGCGGCCGGAGCCGTCGCGTACGTCCAGGTCGGGGCGCTGCCGCTGCTGCATGCAGCAAGTGCGAGCCCCATCGCGAGGACAAGGCAGGTCCGGCCGAGATTGGCCTTCATGGTGATGGTCCTTTCCGGGTCGAGCACCCGCCGCGGATGGAGTCTCGGTGCGCCGGCCCGGGCGATCAGCCCCTTCGACCGGCGGTCCCGTGACCGGGACCCCCTCGCGTCTAATATAATACCAAATCAGTTAGTGTTGTCAAGGAGCGAAGCCACGCCGACCCGCGCCGCGATAGCCTCACGGTGATGACCACCGTGGCCCGCACCCGACTCGATCGCAACGCCGACCGCCGCATCACCGCGGGCGGCATCGTGGCCGCCGGTGCCTTCGTCGCGGCCGCGCTCGCCTCGCTCGCGTTGCCGGAGGCCGCGCGGCTCGGCACCTGGTTGCCCATTCACCTGCTGCTCGCGGGCGGTGCCGGGGTCGCGATCGCATCGGCGATGCCGTTCTTCTCGGCCGCGCTGTCCGCTGCGCCCCCGGCGCCCGCAGGGCTCCGCGTCGCCACGCTCGCGCTCGTCGCCGGCGGCGCGATCGGCGTCGCGTGCCGGGCAGCCGGCGGCGGTGGATTGCTCCCGGTCCTCGGTGGCACTTCCTACCTGGCAGGGATCGTGGGGCTGTTCGCCGCGACGTTCCTGCCCCTGCGAGCGGCGCTTGGGCCGCGGCGACCGCTCGTCTCTCTCGCGTACGGCGCCGCCCTCGCGAACGTGCTCGTTGGGGCTGCGCTCGGGACGCTGTACGTCGGCGGATGGCTGCCCGTGATCGGGTCGTGGGCCAGCCTCAAGCCCGCTCACGCATGGCTGAACCTGATCGGCTTCGTCAGCCTCGTCGTGACGGGAACGCTGGTCCACCTGCTCCCGACCGTGCTCGGTGGGCGGATGCGGCCGCGGACGTCGTCTGTCGTGGCGGTGGTCGGCCTCGTCGTCGGCGTGCCGCTCGTCGCGCTCGGCTTCGCGATCTCCGGCGGGCCGGGTCCTGCCGCCGACCTGATCGCGCGGTCCGGGTCGCTCGCGGCCCTGGCCGCGGCCGCGGGTCTGGCGGGATTCGCGGTGGCCGCGGTTCAGGGCCGTGGGCACTGGACCACGGAGGCGGGGTGGCATCGCCTGACCAGCTGGTCGCTCGTCGCGGCGGTCGGCTGGTTCGCGCTGGCGGTCGGCCTGGCCGCGGGCCGCGTCCTCGTCGTCGGCGCGACGCCGACGGGCTGGTCGGCGCGGGACGTGGCCGCGCCGCTCGCCCTCGGCTGGGTGGTCCAGGCGTTCGTGGCAAGCTGGAGCCACCTGCTGCCGTCGATCGGCCCCGGCGGTCCACCCGCGCACGCCCGCCAGCGACGACTGCTCGGACGCGTGGCGATCGCGCGCATGTTCGGGCTCAACCTCGGGACGGCGCTCCTCGCGGTGGGACTCCCGGGCGAGCTGCCTGGAGCGTCGATGGCCGGCGCGGTGCTGGTCGCCGCCTCGGTCGCGACGTCACTCGCCCTTGCGGCCGCCGCCCTCGCCGGCATCCGGGAGGTGGCCACCCCGGCGCGCGGGTAGCTGGTCGAGGCGCACCGCGGCCAGCGTGTCGAGCAGCGCATCCTGGGCGGCAAAGAAGACGTCGTGCACGTCGCAGAAGCCGTCGAGCCCGCACGGGCCTGCGCGCAGGACGCAGGATCGACGGCGGCCGTCTCCCTCGATCGCCTCGATGACGTCGAGGAGCGAGACCTGGCCGGCGGGCTTCGCGAGCCGATAGCCACCGGCGCGCCCCGTCGCGGCGCTCACGAGACCTGCGGCTGTCAGGTCGGCCATCACCTGGGGCAGGAACCGGACCGGAATCGCCATCTCCTCGGCGATCCGGCGGACCGAGAGCAGCCGCCCGGCCGGGGCCCGGGTGAGGGCCAGCATCGCCCGCACACCGTAGTCGCCGCGCTTGGTCAGCTCCATCCGCACGACCGCGAGTATGGCGTCCCGGGGAGTCGCTTGTTGCCCGGCTGGTAGACTCGCGCCGCCGCCCCGCGTGGCGATCGACGGGTGGGTATCGGAGGCTTCGAATGGCGGACGAGCGCGAGCGCTGGGCACTGATTCTCGGCGCGTCGAGCGGCATGGGCCAGGCGGCCGGGCTGGCAATGGCCAGGGCCGGCTACCGGATCGCCGGCGTCCACCTCGACTTCCGGGCGGGGCTCGCGCACGTGGACGAGGTCAGGGCCGCGATCGCAGCGGCGGGCTCCGAGGCACTCTTCTTCAACATGAACGCGGCGGACGACGAGAAGCGGGCCGACGCGCTGGGCCAGCTGCGCGCCCGCTTCGACCGTTCGCTCGCGGAGGGTCGGCGGCCGTACCTGCGAGTGGTCATGCATTCGCTCGCGTTTGGCTCGCTGCTCCCGTTTCTCGCCGAGGACCCCAAGGGCCGCATCAGCCGGAAGCAGCTCGAGATGACCCTCGACGTGATGGCGCACTCGCTCGTCTACTGGGTGCAGGATCTCTGGAACGGCGGGTTCCTGGAGGCTGGGTCGAAGGTCTTTGCCATGACGTCGGAAGGCTCGGCCCGGATGATCCCGTCGTACGGGGCCGTCTCCGCCGCGAAAGCCGCGCTCGAATCCCACTGCCGCCAGCTCGCGATGGAGTTCGCGCGGCTCGACTCGGGCGTGGCGGTCAACGCGATCCGGGCCGGCGTCACGGACACGGCGGCCCTGCGCAAGATCCCGGAGGCGGCGCGGGTCGTCGAGCAGACGCTGGCACGCAACCCCCACGCGCGGCTGACCACGACCGCCGACGTCGCCGATGCCCTGGTGACGCTCGCATCGACGGATTCCGACTGGATCAGCGGCAACGTGATCAACGTCGACGGGGGCGAGTTCATCACCGGGTAGCGTCGCCGTAAGGCGCCACGATCCCCGCTCCGCCGCAGCGCCGCGGGCACAGGGCATCCAACCTCTGCGTCGCACCCGGTTGGTGCGGCGGGCACCGCGCATGGGCGGCGGGACCGGACAGACAGTGGTAACTTAAGTTACAGTAACCGGAGTTACCACTTCGTTTGAGGCTGAGATGTCAAAGCCGAGCCAGATCTTCGACCGGGACCAGGAGTGGTCCGACCTCGAGCGGTTCGCAACGCAACCCGATCGTGGCCCGTCGATTGGCGTTGTCCATGGCAGGCGACGTCAGGGCAAGAGCTTCCTGCTCCGTGCACTCGTGGGCGAACGTCGAGCGCTCTACTTCCAGGCCCTCGAGGAGGAACGCGAGCCGGCTCTGGCGCATGTTGGGCGGCTGGTCGCCGCCGATGCAGGAATCGGCGGAACCGTCGTCTACACGAACTGGAGCTCCGCGTTCGCCGAGCTGGTTCGCCGGGCTGGCACAGACCGCCCAATCATCCTCGACGAGTTCCCCTACCTGGTCGCGAAGTCGCCGGAACTGTCATCCGTCATCCAGGAAGCGTTCGATTCTGCGCGTTCCGGCCAGAGCCAATCGTTCAGGCTGCTGCTGTGTGGCTCGGCGATGTCCGTCATGACCGGCCTGCTGGCGGGGCAGAAGGCCCTGCGCGGGCGGGTGTCGATCGAGGCCCTCATCCGTCCATTCGACTACCGGCAGGCGGCGGCCTTCTGGGAGATCGAAGATCCGCAGACCGCGTTCCTCGTCCACGCCGTCGTCGGCGGCACGCCTGGCTACCGGGCCTTGCTCCCGGGACCAGCGCCGCAGACGCCAGGTGACTTCGAGCAATGGCTGTTCGACGGGATGTTGAACCCGTCCAGCGCGCTGTTCCGCGAAGCGGACTATCTGCTCACCGAAGACCCCGCGATCTCGGAC
>JBBQRX010000048.1:0-18665 GCA_038214375.1 Candidatus Limnocylindrales bacterium | reverse complement strand
CAGGCGGCCGACCGCGAGGCCGACGGCGCCAAGGGCGCGATGTGGTCGTACCGGCGGGACTTCGGGCCGGTCCGCCTGCTCGTCATCGACTCCCGCTGCGGACGGATCCTCGCGGACGGCCATCGCTCGATGATCAGCGATGCCGAGTTTGACTGGCTGGAGCGCCAGGTCGCAGACGGGAGCTTCGAGCACCTGGTCGTCGCCACCTCGATGCCCTGGCTGCTGCCCCGGGCGCTCCACGACATCGAATCCTGGAACGAGGCGCTGTGTGCCGGCTCGCGCGGGCGCCACCTCGCCCGGGCCGGCGAGTGGTTGCGCCGCGCCGTCGACCTCGAGCACTGGGCGGCTTTCAGGCAGTCGTTCGACAGGCTCGCGGCGTGGTTTGAGCGGGTCGGGCGCGGCGAGGCCGGCAGGCCGGCGCCGGCCACGATCATCGTGGTCTCCGGCGACGTCCATCACAGCTATGTCTCCGAGGCGGACTACGAGCCGTCCCTTCCGACGCGCGTGTTCCAGATCACCTGCTCGCCCATCCACAACACGATCCCGCGCTCGATGCGGCTGGTCTTCCACCTTGGCTGGAGCAACACCGCGGAACGGATGGTGCGGTTCCTCGACCGATGGGCTCACGTCCCGCCGTTGCCGATCCGCTGGCACCATCCGTCCGGACCCCATTTCGGCAATACCCTCGCGCTGCTCACCCTCGACGGTCGGTCGGCGCGGGTCCGGCTGGAGCGGGCGGTCCGGGTCGAGGCGTCGAATGAGCGCGAGGCGGGCACGGACATGAAGATCAGCGAGGACCTGTCACTCACCGGGTCAGCCCGGGTGGCCGTTCCCCCGATTCAGCACCAGGCGTAGGTCGTCGCGCCGGGAGCCTGTCGTCGGCGGGAATGCCCAACGGACGCGCACCTGAGCCTCACCCGGGGATGACGCACCGTCATGACGATGACGGTGCAACAGGACACCGTGGTTCCACCCCGCGATCGCATTGCGCCGCGGAGGTTCCCGGACGTCGACCGGCGCCCGTGGCACCAGGAGCCGGCACCCCCCGGTGCGGACATGGGTCTGCCCACTCGGTGCCGGGTAACCGAATGAGGAGCATCCATGGCGACCAGGTTGGCAGCAGGTCGGTCCTTCTCGACGAGCGTCAACATCTCGACCGAGCATCGCACCAGGATCATCAAGGTGCTCAACCAGCACCTCGCCGATTCCTTCGACCTCCTGAGCCAGGTGAAGCAGGCACACTGGAACGTGAAAGGTTCCGACTTCTGGCAGTTGCACAAGCTGTTCGACGAAGTCGCCGAGCAGACCGAAACATGGGTCGATGAGCTCGCCGAGCGCATCACCGCCCTCGGCGGGTACGCGAACGGGACGGTGCGGATGGCCGCCGGCAGCAGCTCCCTCCCCGAGTTCCCGACCGACATCACCGAGAGCATGGACTACGTCAGGGCCGTCGCCGACCGCGTGGCGACGTTCACGAACTCCGCTCGGGATGCGATCGACCAGACCGACAAGCTTGGTGATCAGGACACGGCCGACCTGTTCACCGAGATCAGTCGCTGCGCCGACAAGTACCTCTACTTCCTCGAGGCGCATCTCCAGGGGTAGCCACTCCACCGACGCGCCGGTCGCCCGGACGGATCTGGGCGACCGTGCCGCTCGCGCGGGTCATTCATGAGGTGTCGAGTTGCCGTCCGAACGACCCCAGGTCATCGTCATCAGGAAGGGTGGCGACCACGGCTGTCTCATCACGCTCCTGTTGGCGATCATCGCCTGGCCGCTCGCGCTGCTGTACATCGTCCTCCGGGTGGCGGGCTGGGTCATCGGGACGGCGATCGACTGGCTGACCCTCGGACCGATCCGGCGACGCGGTGGTCCCCGGTACTGATCGCAGCCACCCCGATTCCCCGGCCGGTCCGGCGTCCGGCGCGCGCACCCTTGGCAGGTGTCTTCTCGAGCAGATGGATGAGCTCGAGCTCCTCGCGCCTGTCGGCTGCGACCCCGAGCCCACGTTGTCCGCCCTCCGTCGCTCGTCCGCGGGGGAGCGCCCCCGCGATGAACGCATCGACGACCATCGGTGCGATGTAGCTCTCGCGGCTGACCGCCGGCGTGTTGCCGAGCGCCTCGGCCACGAGCTCCGTCGAGCGCCTCATCGACCGTCGGTTGGCGGGGTCCGACGGCTCGACATTGGACCGGAGCGCCCGGAATGCCAGCAGGGTCCCCGCCCAGGTCCGGAAGTCCTTCGCGCTGATGTCAGCTCCCGCCGCGGCGCGCAGGTACTCGTTCACGTCGGCCGAGTCGATGGGCTGCGGCTCGCCAAGCTCGTCGAGATACTCGAACAGCTCCTGGCCCGGGAGGTCGTGGCACTTGGCGACGATGCTCGCGAGGCGCCGGTCACGGATCCCCACCTCGTGCAATCGACCTCCCTTGCCCCGGAAGCGGAACCGCAGGCTGGTACCGCTCACCACCACATGCCGGTTGCGAAGGGTCGTCAACCCGAACGAGCGATTGGTCCGCGCGTACTCCTCGTTCCCGACCCGGAGATAGGTGGTGTCGAGGAGCCGGACGATCGTGGCGACCACCTTGGCCCTGGTCAGGCCGGGCCGGCGGAGGTCGTGCGCGACTCGTCGCCGGATCGCGGGTAGGGCGCGCCCGAACGTCGACAGCCGGGCGAACTTCGACCTGTCGCGATCTGCCCGAAACCGCTCGTGGTAGCGGTACTGCTTGCGCCCTCGAGCGTCGCGCCCCACGGCCTGCAGGTGTCCGGAGGCGTCCGGGCAGACCCACACGTCAACCCAGGCGGGCGGGATGGCGATCGCCCGGACGCGGGCAAGCGCCTCGGGATCGCGGACGGGACGACCGTCGGGCGCGAGATACCGAAACCCTCGCCCCGCACGGACGCGCCGGAGGCCCGGCTGTCGGTCGCTGGAGAATCGCAGATCACTCGGAGGGCCGGAATGCCCGGGTGAGGTCATCGCACCCACGCATGCAGCTTCGTTCGGTCGTCGAGGGGCACCAATGAACGATTGGTTGCCGCGCGGCGGCAGCCCTACTCGATCTTGATCGTCTCCCGGCCCGCGGCGGGCTTCTCGGACCTCGCGTCCGCAAGCTCGATCCGCCGGATCCAGTGGTCGACGATGGCACGGATCCCGAGAAGGTGCTCGTGACCGGCGTTGCGGAAGTGCTGGCCTGCCTACCTCCAGGATGTGCTTCCCCTTCTCGGATCGGACACGGTACGGACGTCCCCGGTACAAGAAGCCCGCCGGGTCCTCGTCGCCGAAGAGGGCTCGCCCCACCTCCCGAAGCCCGTCCAATCCGTCGACCTCCCGATCGAAGAGCGGCACGGTGCGGACGGGCACTGGCGCGAAATCCTCCCGGACATGCGACAGGTAGGCGCGCTGGGTGTCCCGCGTGGCCGCAAAGTAGCCATCGACCGATTGCGGCATCACCCGGTTGCACACGACCAGGTCGCTCGGGTAGCCGAACAGGTGAAAGTAGGTGAACGACCTGCGCGCCTCGGCGAGTGCCAGCTTCTCGAGCGCGAGGACCAGGCGGACGGACGACCGCTCCGGGTCGGCGAGAAGGCGATGGACGAGGTCCAGTCGGGCCAGCAGGCGCTCGGCGGAGGCGAAGACCTCGTCCCGGGGGACAGGCACGCCGATCATCCGCTCGACCAGCGGGCGGCTGAGCCGGCTGACGCGCCGGCCGATCGGCGCGATCCGGTCCACCCACCAGCGGCTTGCCTCGGGCAGCGAGAGCATCCGCAGCGTCTCGCCGGTCGGGGCCGAGTCGACGACGATGACATCGTACTTGCCGGATTCGACGTGATCCGCGATCCAGAGCAGGTTGCCGAGCTCGTCCATCCCGGGCAGGACGGTCATCTCCTCGGCGAGGACCGTGTCCAGCCCTCGCCAGCTGAAGAGTTCGGTCATGTAGGTCTGGATCGTTTGCCAGTAGCGACCGATGTTGAAGTAGACGTCGGGTTCCTGGGCCCAGAGATTCGGGGCGATCTCGCCCGGTTCGGGACCGAGGCGCATGTTGAATGCGTCGCCGAGACTGTGCGCGATGTCCGTCGACAGCACGATCGTCCGGTTCCCGCGCTCCGCGCTCATCAGGGCGGTTGCGGCCGCGACGCTCGTCTTGCCGACGCCGCCCTTGCCGGTGTAGAGGAGGATCCTGGTCAAGGGCGCGCCCCGACGGGGCATGCGATCCTGGACCGCGGGGGACGAGGCGGGCACGGAGGACGCATCGGGTTACGCGGCCCGGTCCTGCGGCCCGTCGCCGGCATCATTCCGGGCATCGATGACCTTCGGATGGTTGATGAACTGGTCGGCCGGGGACCCGTCGACGACGCCATCGCCGTTCGTGGTGCGCACCCGAGCGGCCGCATCCCCCCGCTTGCCCGGTTCCGGGGAGTCGGGCAGGGTATCGGCCCATTTCTTGGTCCCGGTGTCGCCGGAATCGGTCCCAGTTCCGACATACGGGCGATTCTCGGGTTCCATGACGACTCCGTTGTCTGCGACGCAGACCATATATGACCGCTTCACGGCAGGTCCCGAGTGTCCCGTCGGCGGATCGCTGCGTCATGACGGACCTTCATCTCACCTCCATCCCCGCGTCACACCTCCGCCACCTGTTATATTCTGTCGATTGCGCAAGCACGCAATCACCAGTAGCGTAGAGGCGAAGGTCGTGGCAAGCAAGACCAAGAGTGGGCCGACGGGCTCTCGGCCCGGATATGCCCGGTCGAGCTCCGGGATGGCCAGGACGGTTCAGCGGCGTCGAGGCGCTGGCTTCTGGGCCATGATCGCGGGCGGGGCAGCGCTCGCCCTGCTCGTCGTGGGCGTCGTCGCCTCCTCCCTCGCCGGCGGCGGATCGACCAACTGGGTCGAGAAAGGCAGCGGCGGGAGCTGGACCAACGTCGACGCGAACACGCTCGCGGGCATGATGAAGGTCAAGGACTTCACGCTGCTCAACGTCAAGACGCCCTACATCGGCGAGATCGAGGGCACGGACCTCTACATCCCCTACGACCAGCTCACGCCGCGAGCCGCCCAGCTGCCCCAGGACAAGACCGCCAAGATCGTCGTCTACTGCCGCGCCGGCAACGAGAGCCGCGCCGCGCTCCAGACGCTCCTCGACATGGGCTACACGAACCTGTGGAACCTGGACAAGGGGATGGAGTCGTGGACCGCGAGCGGCAGGGCACTGGTCCAGAAGAACCGGACGTAGCCGGTGCGCGCCCGTCTCCGCGCCCTCGCTCCCGCAGGCTGCCCGATCGTCACCCTCCTCGACGTCCGGCTCATCGCCTGGGGCACGCTGTGGGGCGCCGTCTCGCTCGTCGTCTTCGGGCTCGTGTCGGCGATCATCCCGAACCCGGTCTTCGGGCGCCAGGTTCCGCCGGAGCCATTCGCGATCTGGGTCTGGCTCCTGTCGGCGCCGCTGATGGGCCTGGTCGTCGCGACCTACACGGCGCCCTATCGCCTCCCAGGGGGCGCGACGCCCCTGGCCATCGTGGGCGGCCCGGATCCCGCAGTCGAGGCGAAGCGGGGGACGACGCTCGGCACGATCGGAAGCTTCGGGGCCTTCCTCGCCATCGGCTGCCCGGTCTGCAACAAGGTCGCGCTCCTGCTCCTCGGGGCGAGCGGGGCGATGACCGTCTACGCGCCGATCCAGCCGTACATCGGCGCGGCGTCGCTCGTGCTCCTCGTCGGCACGCTCGCCTGGCGGCTGCGGATCCGGGCGCGGGGCGGCGCCTGCGCCGTCTGATGCCCGATCCCACGTCCAACCGTACGATCAGCGCGGAACGTCGCTGACAGCCGCACGCAGCAGGAGAGCCACCGTGGCCCGCTATCGCGTTCTCTCGTGGCGCGCCATCCCGACCCAGGTCGAGGTCACCGACGACTCCGGCGCCACGGTGAAGCGGCCGATGCCGCGCTGGTACATGCAGGAGATCAGCCGGATCACGATGCGGGAGGGGCTCGCCGGCACGGACGAGTACCTCGCGGAGTTCGCCTGGTCCGTCGATGTCGAGCGTCCCGGCTCGGCCGACGAGGTGGCCGACGCCGTGATGGCGGAGCTCGCGGACCGGTTCGGGCGGAGCGTGGACGGCCAGCGCCTGGCGCGGACCGAGAAGCACGCGGACGCTGGATCGGACCCGGCCACTCGCGACGAGGTCAACGACCGCACGTGACCGTCGGCGGCGATATCGGGATCTTCGCCGTCTCGCTCGTCGCGGGCCTGATCGGTGCGCTCGCCGGCGTCGGGGGCGGCATCCTGGTCGTGCCCGCGCTGACCATCCTGTTCGGCGTCGACATCCGGCTCGCCGTCGGCGCCAGCATCGTGAGCGTCATCGCCACGTCCTCGGGCGCGGCCGCAGCCTACGTGCGCGACCGCATGACCGACATGCGGGTGGGGATGTTCCTCGAGCTCGCGACGACCGGGGGCGCGGTGGCCGGTGCGCTGCTCGCCGCCGTCGTCGCCCCTGCCGCCCTGTACGTCCTGCTCGGGCTGGTGCTGTTGTTCTCCGCCGCTCAGCAGGTGCTGCGCCTGGGGGAGGAGCTGCCGCCGGCAACCGCGGTCTCGCCGCTCGCGGCGCGGCTTCGCCTCGCGGGGTCGTACCCGGACGCGCGACTCGGCACCGAGGTCTCGTATGTCGCGCAGCGGATCCCGCTGGGCTTCGTGCTGATGGCCGGGGCCGGCGTCGTCTCGGGGCTCCTGGGCATCGGGTCGGGCGCCCTCAAGGTGCTCGCCATGGATGGCGCCATGCGGCTCCCGATGAAGGTCAGCTCCGCGACCAGCAACTTCATGATTGGGGTGACCGCCGCCGCGTCCGCGGGCATCTACCTCGGGCGCGGCGACGTCGACCCGACCATCGCGGCACCCGTCGCGCTTGGCGTCCTGGCCGGCGCGACCATCGGGGCGCGGCTCCTGCCACGGCTGTCGAATCGATCCGTCCGGCTGATGTTCCTGCCCGTCCTGCTTGTGGTCGGGCTCGAGACGCTCCTGCGCGGCTTCGGGGTCGGGCTGTGAACGCGGAGCGGTTCCGCGTCCTGATCAGCGGCGTCCTGATCGTCGGGGTCACGACGAGCGCGGCGCTGATCGTGCTGGGCTTCGCAGGCTCGTTGCTGGTCGGCTGGCAGGGGTCGCTCGTCGGGGCGTCGCAGGGCCCTGCGGCCGTCTCGGACTTCGGCGGGATGTGGTCGTCGCTCGCGGTGCTCCGCCCGATCGGGATCACGCAGCTCGGGCTCGTGGTGCTGATCGCGACGCCCGTCGGCCGCGTCGCGGCGTCGGTCGTCGCGTTCGCCCTGGAGGGCGACCGGCTCTACGCGGCGATCACCCTCGTCGTCCTGGCAGTCCTGTTGACGAGCCTGTTCATCCTCCGTTGAGCGAGGCCCTTCGCAGCCTCGGCCGCGGCGGCTACATGGACGGTGCGTACCCTGGCGCGAGGAACGTCTCCGGGTGCTCGCCGAACTCGAGCAGGCAACCCTTGCTGCAGAACACGTACTCGCGGCCCTCGAAGGTGGTGACGAGCCCCCTGGCGCGAGCCTGCTCGAGCTCCGGGGTCATCCCGCAGACGGGATCCTCGTTCGGGGCGATTGTCCTGCGCTCGGTCATGTTGGTCTCCTCTGGGATGGGGGGTCGGCCGTTGCGGGGCGATCCCGCCGACATGCGTTCGACAGCCTCTCTTGTCTGTCAGTTGCGCAAGTATGCAACATGATGCTACGGTTCGCTCGATGACCCACACCGACGAAGCCCTCGAGCTCTATCGGCTCCACGCCGAGATCTGCAAGGTCCTCACCGACCCCAAGCGCCTGATGCTGATCGACGCGCTACGCGCGGGCGACCGTTCGGTCGGCGACCTCGCCGCGTCAATTGGCGTGACGCTCCCGAACGCGAGCCAGCACTTGGCTGTCCTGCGCTCTGCCGGGCTGGTGGACAGTCGCCGGATGGGAACGAGTGTCGTCTACCGGCTGGCCGAGCCCGGCATCGTCGCCGCCTGCGACGTGATCCACGCCATCGTCGATCGCCGCTTGACGCGGCGCCCCCCGGACGCCTACGGGTCCACCGCAGCCGCCGTATCCCAAGTCACACCGAGGTAATCCCCCGCATGTTCCGCACCAGCTTCACCTTCGGCACGCGCGTGCCCGGCTCGATCGTCGAGGTTCGCCCGGCCGTCGAGGCGGCACTCAAGGCCGAGGGCTTCGGCATCCTGACCGAGATCGACGTCCAGGCGACGATGAAGGCGAAGCTCGGTGTGGATCGCGCGCCGTACGTGATCCTGGGCGCCTGCAACCCGCCGCTGGCCCATCAGGCGCTCGAGGCGGACACGTCGTTCGGGGCCCTGCTGCCGTGCAACGTGGTCCTCCGCGAGGACGGCGCGGAGACCGTCGTCGAGGCCATGGATCCGATGGTGGCACTCGGCATGGTTGACGTGCCCGGGGTCCGCCCCATCGCCACAGAGGCGACGGCGCGCCTGGAGCGGGCCGTGACGGCGCTCGAGCCGGCGGCGCCCGCGGCGTCCGCGGCGAACGGCTGAACCATCTACGAACCCATCCCCGGCACGGTGTCCCGGCCGGCCAATCCCGGAGCCTGAACCCATGGCCCTCAAGACCGCATCCATCACCCTCGACGGCGACGGCCTCCGCTTCGTCGGCACCGTCGGCAGCGGCCATACGATCATCCTGGACAACGGCGAGGGCGACACGGGTGCCCGACCCGCCGAGCTGGTGCCGCTGGCGCTCGCCGGCTGCACCGCCATGGACGTCATCTCCATCCTGCGCAAGAAGCGTCAGGACGTCCGCGGCTACCGGGTCGAGTCGGCCGGCACGCAGATGGACGTGCATCCGAACGCCTTCACCCGGATCGACGTGACGCACGTGATCGAGGGCATGGGCCTGGACGCGGCGGCCGTCGCGCGAGCGATCGAGCTGTCCGCGACGAAGTACTGCTCCGTGGGCACGACACTCGCATCCGGCATCGTCGAGATCCACCAGGGCTACCGGGTGATCGACAGCGAGACTGGTGTTGAGACTGCGGCCGAGGTGATCGTGGAGGGTCCGCACCGGGATCCGACCCGCCCGGCCGCCGCACTCGCCGTGGCCGGCTGAGCAGGAGCGGACCATCTTCTCGTTCCTTCGCGGCCGCGGCACACCCCACATCGATGTTGCCGAGCTCGACACGCTCATCGCGCAGGGCGCGGTCCGCGTGCTTGACGTCCGCGAGGACTGGGAGTTCAAGGGCGGCCACCTCCGCGGAGCGATCCACGTCCCGGTCAAGCGGCTCCCGGAGCGCGTCGGCAGGCTCAAGCGCGACAGGCGGTATGCGGTGATCTGCGAGTCGGGCAGCCGGAGCCGGGGCGCCACCGACTTCCTCATCGACCAGGGGTTCGAGGGGACGGTCTCCGTGAGCGGCGGCACTGGAGCCTGGGCAAGGAGCGGTCGCGCGCTCGTGCGTTGATCCCTGGAGATCCGTTGCGCCTGCATGACGAACAGTGCAGGGGCGACCTCGTCGGCCCAATCGAGGAACGGCTGGCGCTTCCAGCGTGCGTAGAGGTACGCGGCGATCGTCCCGGCGATGATCCCGCCATAGACGCCGAGTCCGGCGTACGGCGGCAGGATGATCTTGAGCGGGTCTCCTTGTAGAGCGCCCAATGGTCGATGACGTGGTAGAGGCGGCCGCCAATGAGCGCGACCACCGCGACAGCGATCATGGCGTTGGGGAGCAGCCGAACGTCAAGACCCCGCCAGCGCGCCTCGCGGCTGAGTTCCGTGGATCTTGATGCGATCTTGAGGCTGGCCTGCGGCCGGCCTGAGCCTCCGCCTCCACAGTGAGGACACGACCCCGGCCAGGGGCGACCAGACTCTTGGAGACATCACATGATGGGATACGGCGCCGGACTCGGGTTCGGCTTCGGAGGATGGCTCGCCGTCCTGGGTTGCGTGCTTCTCGTCGTCGGCGCAGTCGTGCTGATCGCGTGGGCGATCGGCAGGTTCGGGCAGGCTGGGCACAGCGCCCAGGTGCAGGCTCCACCGCAGGCCGGCGGCGCGCTCGAGATCCTCCGGCTGCGGTTCGCCCGGGGCGAGATCACGGCCGACGAGTACACCGCGGCCAAGCAGACCCTCGAGGCCCAGCGATGAGCGGGCGGCTCGGGCTGATCGGCGGCGCGCTGGTGCTGAGCGGCGTCCTCCTTGTCGGTGCCGGCTCCGTGGTCGGTGCCGGCTTCGGACCGGGGGGCATGATGGGCGGCGCCACCCTGGGCTTCGGCGGGATGATGGGTCGCTCGGGCCCCGCCCCGGGTGGCGGGATGATGGGTGGCGGTCGTGGCGGGACGACGGGCGGCTACGGCAACACCGGGTCAACCGGGCCGGGCCCGGGCGAGGCCGGCTTCGTCGCCGGAACCGTCGCTGCGCCCCGCGTGGTCCGCGTTTTCGCCGGCCCGGGCTACACCTTCAGCCCTTCGGCGATCACCGTCGCCCGGGGCGAGACCGTGACCTTCGAGGTCACCTCGTTGGGCGGCCTCGTCCACGAGTTCATGGTCGGCCCGGCCGACGCCGTCGCCGCGGATCAGGCCGGCACGCCCGAGGTCGCCGACATCGGGATGATGCAGACGAAGTCCGTCACGGCCACCTTCGACGGCAGCGGGCCGTACGCCTTCGCCTGCCACGCGACCGGCCACTACGAGGCCGGCATGCGCGGGACGATCATGATCGTCGGCTGAGCGGCGGCCGTACGATGACACAGAGGGTGGTCACCTGGCCACCCTCGCCGCCCGACGGCCCCAGCGAGGAGCGCATGCACAGCGCCGCGAGTCCCGCGCGCGTGCTCGTCGTCGATGACGAGCCGCCGATCCGCGCGATCGTCCGCGGGTTCCTCGAGCGCGAGGGGATGATCGTCGCCGAGGCCGCGGACGGACCGGCCGCCGTCGAGCAGGTCCGGGCGTTCGCGCCCGACGTGGTCGTCCTCGACATCATGCTGCCCGGGTTCGACGGCCTCGAGGTCCTGCTGCGCATCCGCGCGTTCGCCGATCCGCTCGTCATCTTCCTCACGGCCCGGACCGAGGAGATCGACCGGATCGTCGGCCTCAAGATCGGCGGCGACGACTACCTCACGAAGCCCTTCTCCCCGGGTGAGCTCGTCGCGCGTGTCCAGGCGCTGCTCCGCCGACGGCGCGCGATCCCGGCGCCCGAGCGCACGGGCGTGATCCACGTGGACGATGTGGTCATCGATCCGTCGCGCCACGAGGTGACCGTCGGCGGCGTTCCCGTCGAGCTCACGACGCTCGAGTTCGCCATCCTCGAAGCGCTCGGACGCGACCCCGGGGTCGTCCTGTCTCGCCAGCAGCTGCTCGATGCCGCGTGGGGGATCGACTTCGTCGGCGACGAGCACGTGCTCGAGGTGCATGTCGGCAACCTGCGCCGCAAGCTCGGCGACGATCCGGCGGCGCCGCGCTACCTCGAGACGGTCCGTGGCGTCGGGTACCGCCTGCGCGCGGCGGACCGATGACCGTCCCCGACTTCGGCCGCCTCCGCTGGCGGCTGCTCGCCGCGAACCTGGCCGTCGCTGCCGCCGGGGTCGTGGCGGTCGCGGCCGGGGTCTGGCTCGCGGCACCCCGCGCCTTCGAGAACGCGATGGGGTCTGCGGACGGGGGCGCGATGATGGGCGGGGGCTCCGGCGTGGGGAGCGGCGGCATGATGGATCCGCTCCTCCGCTCCGCGTTCGGCGATGCGGTTGGATCCGCGCTGCTGCTGGGGCTCGTGGCCGCCGTCATCGTCGCGGTCGCGACTGCCATCCTGCTCGCGACCTGGATCTCACGGCCGATCGACCAGCTCGCGGCCGCCAGCCGTCGCGTCGCCCGTGGCGACTATGCCCAGCGCGTGCCGCCAGCCGATGGCGAGCTCGGCGAGCTGGCGGCGTCGTTCAACGAGATGGCGGCCGCGCTCGGAGCGAACGAGGAGCGGCGACGTGACCTCATCGGCGACGTGGCCCACGAGCTGCGGACGCCGATCGCGTCGGTCCGCGGCTACGTCGAAGGGCTCCAGGCTGGCGTGTTCGAACCCGGTCCCGAGGCGTGGCGGGTCCTCGACGAGCAGACGTCCCGGCTGGAGCGTCTCGTCGACGACCTGGCCGTCCTATGGAAGGCAGAGTCGCGTGGGCTCCGCCTGGAGATCGAGGCCGTCGACGGGCCGACGCTCCTCGCCGACACCGCAGCCCGGCATCGCACGCTTGCCGCGTCACGATCGATCGAGCTCACCATCGGATCGACGCCGCCGACGACGGTCCGCGCCGACCGCCTGCGCTTGTCCCAGGTGCTCGACAACCTCGCTGGGAACGCCCTGCGCTACACGTCGACAGGCGGCCGCGTCGAGCTCGGATTGGCCACCGACGGACCGACGGTGGTCATCACGGTGCGAGACGACGGCCCCGGGCTCTCGCCGGACCAGGCCGCCCGGGTGTTCGAGCGGTTCTACCGGGCCGACCCGTCGCGTTCGCGCGACGCGGGCGGGAGTGGCCTCGGCCTCGCGATCACGAAGTCGCTCGTGGAGGCCATGGACGGCTCGGTCGGCGTGAGCAGCGACGGGCCGGACACCGGAGCGCTGTTCACTGTCCGGCTGCCTCGGGCCTGATCCTCGGCGCGCCCGGAGGGCGAGCCCGACGACGCGACGCGGTGGCCGCCAAGATCGCCTTCGAGGCCGACCGACTTGCACGCTGGTTCGGTGGCTGACCGCCGCCGCTGGCCCCGGGGCCTGCCGTCCGACCGGGGTCCGTCAGCCGACGCCCACCTTGTTCACCGACCCCCGCCCCGAGCACGCGATCGAGGCGCTCGACGACATCCCGGATCTCGGCTTCGATCGTCCCGCGGCCAAAGCAGAACCGGATCGCTCCCATGCCGATCTCGGGGTTGACGCCCGGGAGTCGATCGGTGTGCCCGGCGTCGTGGTCGAGGTAGGTCTCGATCATCTCGTGGTCTCCCGTCCGCGCCGCACCGGCAGCCCGGCGAGCCGCCACTCCGGAAAGCCGTCCTCGAGCCGCCGAGCCCGCCGGCCGTGGCGTTCGAGCAGGGCGACGCCCTCGGGCGACATCGCGCAGTACGGTCCTCGACAGTAGGCGACGATCTCGAGGTCCGCCGGGAGCTCGGCCAGCCGCGCCTCGAGCTCCGGGAGCGGGATCGAGAGGGCGCCGGCGATGTGCCCAGCCTCGTATTCCTCGGCCGGCCGGAGGTCGACCACGATGGCGTCGCCGGTCCGCACGCGCGCGAGCAGCTTCTCGCGGCTGATCGCCTCGACTGGAACACCGAGGAGCCGGCGCGCCGCCAGCTTCGCATCAGCGAGCCCGCCGGCCACCGTTCGCAGCGCGGTCAGCAGGCCGTAGACCTCGTCGTCCGCCAGGCGGTAGAGGATGCGGTTGCCCTCCCGCCGCGACGCGACGAGGCCCGCCCGCCGCAATGCCTGGAGGTGGGCCGATGCGAGGGCGACCGAGATGTCGGCGCGCCCGGCGAGGACCTCGACCGAGCGCTCCCCCTGGGCGAGCAGATCCAGCATCTCGATACGATGCGGGTTCGCCAGCGCCTTGCCGACCAGCGCGAACGCCTCGTGCAGCTCGGTCTTCGCCGCCCGACCTCCCACGCCGTCCTCGCTCGTTCGACCCGTCGCGCGCTGCGCCCTCACGGCATGTTCCACGGTTGCTATTCTACGACTTGTTTGAATAGTTGCCCGAGCTCGTCCCGGCTCGACGATACCCGAGGGAGATCCAAGGTGAAGACGCTCATCATCCTGAACGAGCCCGCCTACGGCAACGAGCGGACCTACAACGGAATGCGACTTGCCCTCTCGCTGGCCAAGAGCGAGGGCGTGGAGCTCCGCGTCTTCCTGATGGGCGACTCGGTCACCGCGGCGAAGCCGGGGCAGAAGACGCCCGACGGCTACTACAACCTCGAGCGGATGCTGAAGGGGCTCTCGCCCAAGGCGGTTCCGGTCGGCGCGTGCGGGACCTGCATCGACGCGCGGGCGATGACCGATGAACCGCTGGTCGAAGGCGTCCACCGCTCGACCATGGCGGAGCTGACGGAGTGGACGGTCTGGGCTGAGAAGGTCATCACCTTCTGACGAGCCGTCGATCGACCGGCTCATTGTGCTCGGCGGTCGTCCGTGGCGAGCCGACGGTACGCGCACCAAGCCGGACGGCACGCAGGCCGGTGACCAAGGGCTCAGGGCGAGGATATGCCTGAGCCATATACCAGCACGTAGCGAATAGTCCGTCCCGGCGAGACGTCACTGGGGGACCCGTCCGCGCGGCGGACCTGAGGAGGATCGATGCGCACGCTGATCAAGGGCGGCACGATCGTCAACGCGGACTCGACCGTCCGAGCCGACGTCCTCGTCGACGGGGAGCGGATCACGCAGATCGGCGAGGGGCTGGACACACCCGTCGACCGCACGATCGACGCGACGGGCAGGTGGGTCATCCCCGGTGGGATCGATCCCCACACCCACATGGAGCTGCCGTTCGGAGGGACCTTCGCCAAGGACACCTTCGAGACCGGGACCCGCGCCGCCGCGTTCGGCGGCACGACGACGATCATCGACTTCGCGGTCCAGCCGCGCGGCGGCTCCTTCCGGGACGGGTTGGCGGCGTGGCACGAGAAGGCCGACGGCAAGGCCTGCATCGACTACGGCTTCCACGTGATCGTCTCCGACATGCGGGACGATCTCCTGCCGGAGATGGACGCGCTGGTCGACGAAGGCGTCACCACGTTCAAGCTGTTCACGGCCTACCCGGGCGTGTTCCTCTCCGGGGACGACGCGATCTTCAAGGCGCTCAAGCAGACCGCGACGAACGGCGGCCTGGTCCTGATGCACGCCGAGAACGGCCCGGTGATCGACGTCGTCGCGGCCGAGCTCGTCGCCGGCGGCACGACGGACCCGATCGGGCACGGGCTGGCGCGGTACTCGATCTTCGAGGGCGAGGCGACGAACCGGGTGATCCGGCTGGCCCAGGCGGCCAAGGCGCCGGTCTACTTCGTCCACATGTCGGCCAGGGAGGCACTCGATGCCCTCCGCCGGGCTCAGGACGAGGGCCTGCCGGCGTTCGCCGAGACCTGTCCGCAGTACCTGTTCCTGGGCCTTGACGACCTGGGACACGGCTTCGAGGGCGCCAAGTTCGTCTGCTCGCCGCCGTTGCGCGACTTGGAAGAGCGGCCACCAGGAAGAGCTCTGGAAGGGCCTGGTCAAGGGCAACCTGTCGCTCATCGGGACCGACCATTGCCCGTTCGACTTCCACGGCCAGAAGGAGATGGGGCGGGGCGAGACGGCGGTGTCGTCGCCGGGCGGATCACGCCCAACCGATTCGTGGAGCTCGTGTCCACGGCGCCGGCACGGCTGTTCGGCCTGACGCACAAGGGCGCCGTGGCAACCGGCTATGACGCCGACATCGTCATCTACGACCCGAACCGGAAGCACACGCTGAGCGCGACAACCCACCACATGGACGTCGACTACTCGTGCTACGAGGGTCGCCAGGTCCAGGGCGGCAGCGACGTGGTGATGTCCCGAGGCAAGGTCATCGTCGATCACGGCGAGTGGCACGGGCAGGCGGGCGACGGCCGCTTCGTGAAACGAGAACGGAGCGCGTTCCTCCGATAGATCATCACGAACCGAGCCGGCACATTACCGGGCTCGGGAGGACCGTATCCGGTCACGCGAACGGCTGGCCTGATGGGTCTGTGCGTCGGAGCGGAGGTTGTTGGCGCTCGCACCGAACGGAGGGGTCAGAGCCGACGGGAACCGGCGGCCCAGGTCGCGTAGCCGCCGTCGAGGTTGCGCACGTCGTCCCAACCCACCTGGCGCAGGATCCGGGTGGCGGTATGCCCGCGTACCCCAACCGCGCAGTGGACGACCAACGGGCGATCGCGCGGGATCTCGTCCAGGCGATCGCGGAGCTCGTCGACCGGGAGGAGGATCGAGCCCGGGATCGAGCCGCGCCGGTGCTCGCTGCGGGAACGCACGTCGACAAGGACCGCACCGGCTGCCATCGCATCTGCGAGCTCGTGCCATTGGATCGTCGGAGTGAGGTCGGTGGAGCTGTTCATCGCGACGTATCCGAGCATGTTCACCGGATCCTTCGCGGACGAGAACTGCGGAGCGTAGGCGAGCTCCAGGTCGGCAAGATCACTCGCCGTGAGTCTGCCGGCCATCGCCGTCGCGATGACGTCGATGCGCTTGTCGACGCCATCCCCGCCGACACCCTGGGCACCTAGGATCTCGTCGGTCCCCGGATCCACGAGCAGCTTGAGCGCCATGCCGGAGACCCCCGGGTAGTAGCCGGCATGGGAACCCGGGTGCGTGTGGATCGCGAGGTATCGACGGCCTGCGGCGCGCAGGCGCCTCTCGTTCCAGCCGGTCGTCGCCACCTGGAGCCCGAAGACGCCGACGATCGCGGTTCCCTGGACACCGCGGTCCGTGCCCGGCCGGCCCGCGATCACGTCGGCGACGAAGCGACCCTGCCGGTTCGCCGTCTGGGCGAGCGGGACGAGCGACTCCGACCCGTCGAGCGCGTCGCGCTTCTCAACCGCGTCGCCGACCGCATAGATGTGCGGGTCACTGGTTCGGAACTGCTCGTCGATCGCAATCCCGCCGCGCGCGCCCAGTGAAAGGCCAGCGGCCTCGGCGAGCCCGGTCACGGGTCGGACGCCGATCGAGGCGACGACGAGATCGGCCGGGAGGCTCTCCCCGGTTGCCAGCGTCACCTCGTCCTCGCCGATGGACGTCACGGCCACGCCGAGTCGCAGATCCACGCCCCGAGCGCGGATTCGCCGGTGGACCGGCTCGGCCATCTCCGGGTCGAGCGGCGCCATCACCTGGCTCGTGGCCTCGACGATCGTGGTGGCCAGTCCCCGACGGACGAGATTCTCTGCGACTTCGAGGCCGATGAACCCGCCGCCGATGACGACGGCCGTCCGCGCCGCACCGACTGCGGCGACCATCGCGTCCGTGTCCTCGATGTTCCGAAGCGATAGCGCTCGCTCTATCCCGGGGATCGGCGGCCGGACGGGACGCGCACCGGGCGAGAGGATGAGGGCGTCGTACGGGAGCGTGAACTCACTGCCGGTCAGCAAGCCACGGACGACGATCTGGCGCGAAGCCCGGTCAATCGCAACGGCCTCATGGCGCACGCGGACGTCGATACGGAATCGGTCAGCGAGCGACTCGGGGGTCTGCAGCAGCAGCGCGTCTCGGTGCTCGATGACGCCGCCTACGTGGTAGGGGAGACCGCAGTTGGCGAATGAGACATGGCCGCTGCGCTCGATGACGGTGATTCGGGCCGCTTCGTCGAGCCGACGGAGGCGAGCGGCTGCGGACATGCCGCCAGCCACCCCGCCGATGATGATGATGTCCGTAGGTCAACCTACCTTTGGTGGCGAGCCGATTGCGAGTGGAGCAGGGCCCGTCTGCTGGGTGGCGGTCACGATCCAGACGGGCGCGTTGGAGCGCGGATACAGGCGGGTTAGGGCGGTCCTCGCCCGGGCAGCCGGCCGTGCGCGCCAGGTCAGGCGCGTTTGCTGGCGTTGACTCCCTTGAGGATCTTGAGGTTGAGGACGACGAACCGGATGAGCTGGAATGGCTTGAAGCTCATCCAGAACCGGTCCCGGGGGGTGATCTCCATCGGTGCGTCTCCTGGTCCGCGGTCTGAGGCTGGGTCGTCGACGATCGAGCAGGTCACTCGGGGATCAGCCGCCAGCCGATCCGACCCTGGAGCTTGTGCATGAACGTGGAGTGGATCATCCGTTTCATCCACGCTCCCGCGAGCCCCATCTCCATCTGGGTAACGAACAAGTCGCGCCCTTGCTCGTTGGGGTACCGGCGGAAGTCGGGGACGACCGGGTAGATCATGATCGTGGCGGCCGAACCGTCCCAGAGCGAGTCGCCCATGGAGGCGATGCACGCGGCGTACATTTCGGTCATGCGTTCGCCGTGGGTCATCCGCCCCCGCTTGACAAGATCAACGATGTTCAGGGCGACCACCCGACCGATGATCCCGGAGACCATGCCCGTTCGCGGCGGCGCGGAGGTGATGTTCATGCCGTTCGGGTTGACGTGCGGTTGCGACACAGGGCCTGGCGGAGCGAACGCGATGCCGGCGGCGAAGATCTCCGGGTAGCGCGGGTTCTGGTATCGCTCGGGCCACGCGTCGGGGTTCCGAATCAGGTCCTCGTAGGCCAAGCCGTAGGTCGCGTCGACCTTGACCATTCCGTTAGGACCCGCCACGAAATAAGCCCCCTCACTCCTGCGGGAGCATGAGGCGCGGCAGCAGGGAGTAGTTCCACTCGCCGTGGAAGGCGTCGGGGCGCAGGTAGAGGGTCGCCATGTCGGCATCCGAGACGCTCACCCCGGCCGGGTAGTGGTTCTCGTCGAGCGCGCTGCGGACCCGCAGGCCGGTCCGGGTGGTGGTCGCCGCGATGAGCCTGACGATCACCTCGTGGCTGACAAGGGGCTTGCCCCGCCAGTTCATGGTGATGGCGCTGAACAGGCGGTGCTCGATCTTGTTCCACTTGGACGTGCCGGGCGGGAAGTGGCAGACCGAGATCTCGAGCCCCGTCTCGTCGGCGAGCTTTCCGAGCTCCTGCTTCCAGAGGCGCACCCGGTAGCCGTTGCTGCCCCCGGCATCGGCGG
>JBBQRX010000047.1:0-19132 GCA_038214375.1 Candidatus Limnocylindrales bacterium | reverse complement strand
GATCGCTGGAGGTGCTCCCAAGCACCACCAACGCGTCAGCACGCGGGACGAGGTCAGAGGTGGTGGTCGGGGAGGCGGGATTCGAACCCGCGATCTCGTGCTCCCAAAGCACGTGCGTTGCCAGGCTACGCTACTCCCCGGAGAGGGCCGGCTCGGCCGCCATGATAGGGCCTATCGTGCTCGCCTCCCCCTAGTACCCCCCGGGGGGGCACACTGCCGGTCCTCGTCGCGAGTCTCAAGACTGGCGCGGGGCGTGACGTTCCCCTGCTTCCCCCACCGCAAAAGCCGTTGGTCGAGCCGCTGGACCGCGGGCTGCAGATCGGTGTCACGCCAGACGGCGGGACGGGCGTGACCGGGTACCGGTACGAGTGCTCAAGCGACGGGGGCGTCACATGGGGCGGTGAAGTCGAGGTGGGATCGACCACTACCACGGCGCAGGTCGGCAATCTCTCGAGTGGTGCGGAGTACGTCTGCCGGGCGTTCGCCACGAACGCCATCGGCATCAGCGAGGCATCGCCGGTATCGGATGCCGTCCGGCCGTGCGGATCGCTGCTCGATTGCAACGCCCTGCTCCCGCCGATCCTGGGCATCGTCAGTGTCCTCTTGGCGGGTGGGCTACTCGCGGCGTTCGTCGGGCTGTACCGGGAGCGACGTCGCGGGTATGTCGTCGCCGTGGTCGACGTCATCCACATCGCCAACCTCGGTCATGGATCGCGGCTGGGACTCAGGTTCGTGCGCGACCCGGACACCCGACAGGTGACAGGGATCGTCCCCGATCGAAGCGCGAATGCGGAGATTCGCATCCGCCAGCTCCGTGGCGGCCGTTTCGAAGTGAAGGACAAGTCGGGACGTCACGTCACGATGTCCGGCGAGCCGATCGTCGCGGCCGATTCGCGAGGCGCCCGACACGAGCTCATCCTGCGGGCGTTCGCGACGAATGCCGCATCGCCGGTGTCTGACCGACGGTAACGCGAGCGGGCGCGCAGTCTCTGCGCCGCGATGGCCAGCGTCACCGCCCGACGCCGGACCGATGCGCGATCAGCCGGGTAGGAGCCGCGTCTCGAAGACCGGCAGCTTCGCCCACCAGTGGCCGTAGCGGCGATAGACGTTTGGGTCGCGCTGAGCCAGGAAATCGATCAGCGCGCGCGCCTCGGTCGCGAGCCCCTGCCACGCCTCGGCGGACAGCGCGTGAAACGCCGTGGCCTCGATTCCGCCTTCCACCGGCCGCCACAGGCCGGCTACCTGGCCATCGACGAGCAGCGTCGCAAGAGTGTCGCCGTTCTGGCGGGTGATCAGGCGGCGGTAGGTCTCGGGCACCAGGCGCGTCCGGTCGCGATAGGCGAGCAGGACGCTGTCCCACATCGGGAGCAGCCGCGGCGGGGCGGTCGTGTCTTCGGGTGGCATCGTCATACCGAGCAGGTCGTACAACGCCGTGCCGCCTGGGCCCTCGAACTCGACAAGGTCGGCGACCATCGACTCGACAGCGCGCCGAACGACCGTCCGCTGCAGCAACGTGAATTGCGCGATATCCGGGATCGACGCGGGCCCGAACCCTTCCAGGTAGCGCCGGACGAGATGCCGAACGGCTGCCTCGCCGTCCACCGGTCTTGGTCCCCGCGGCGCCGCAAGGAACGACGGTCGGAGCGCGAACGACCATGTGCCGCCGGTCGGAGCGTGGACGAGCGGCACCAGCGTGCTCAGCGACCTCCAGGCATCGGGGCCGCGCTCGCCCAGCCGCTCCTGCAGGAACGCTTCGATCTCGGTCTTCATCCGAGGCCGCCCGAGGAAGGCGAGCACGTCGGGTAGTAGCGCATCGGCCTCGGCAGTCGTCACGCCAGTGCTGGCGAGCTCGGCGTCGTAGGGCCGGGACGCCCCGAGCCGGCCGACCATCGCTTCGTGGAAAGCCCGGTAGTCGTCCGCGTGGACGCCGTGCAGCGTGAACCGCAAGAGGCTGGCCTTGATGACCGATCCGGACGTGAACGCTGAATCCAGGTCCGCCGGGTCGAAGGTGTCGATCCGGTTCCAGAGCGCGATGTACGGCGACGCGGGCTCCTGGGCCTGGAGGGCGACGACGCGACGGACGGCATCCGTGGCGGACAGAGGTGCTCGGTGGAGAAGCAACTGGCGGTCGAGCGTGGCGCGGTTCAGCTGGCGCACCGTCAACGGCGCTCCAGGCGGACCCTCTTCGGTCAGGATGCGTCGATCGCCGAGCATGAAGCTCACCTTCTCCCTCGCGCCGTTGCTCGACCGTGGCGCCCGTCGCTCACGGGTCGCAACCTGGCTGGCCCAGGAGGCCCACGCCGAGGCCCGACCTCCACGTCCCGTTGGGTCGCCGCAGGTGGGCTGAACCGCAGGATAATCGGAGCTGCGTCGCTTGCGCACCGCACGCTCGGAATTGATCGGGCTACACCGCTTAGGGCCCGTCAGGAAACAACAGCCTCAGCCATGGGGAGCATGAGCCTCGGCAGCAGCGAGTAGTTCCACTCGCCGTGGAAGGCGTCAGCCTCGAGGTAGAGGGTCTTCATGTCGGCGTCGCTGACGCTGACGCCGGCCGGATACGAGTTCGTGTCGATGGCACTCCGGACGCGCAACCCGGTGCGGGTCGTGGTGGCCGCGATGAGCTTGACGATCGCCTCGTGGCTGATGAGCGGCTTGCCCCGCCAGTTCATGGTGATGGCGCTGAAGAGCCGGTGCTCGATCTTGTTCCACTTGGAGGTCCCGGGCGGGAAGTGGCAGACCGCGATCTCGAGGCCCGTCTCGTCGGCGAGCTTCTGGAGCTCCCACTTCCAGAGCCGGAGCCGATAGCCGTTGCTGCCTCCGGCGTCGGCGGTGACGAGCAGCCGGGTGGCCTCGGGATAGCGGACCCTGCCCATGGTCTGCCACCAGCGCCTGATCGTCTCGACCGCGAAGGCCGCCGTATCGTGGTCGGTGCCCACGCTGACCCAGCCCGCGTTCTCGGCGAGGTCATACACCCCATAGGGGGCAGCCCGGCCGAGTTCGGGGATCACGAAGTCGTGCATCAGCACGCGCTCCGGGTCACCCGTCGGGCGCAGTTCCCGGCCGCCGTTGCGGAACGGCCCCACGAGTTCCTTCTTCTTGGTATCGACGCTGATCACGGGCTCGCCCAGGGAAAGAGCGAGCTGGACCGCTCCGTTGAGGTGGCTGAACTGCGCGTCGCGGTCGGGGTGGCCGGTGCCTTCGAGCGTCTTGCGGTTGGCCTGGAGGCTGTAGCCGAGGTCGTGGAGCAGCTCCGACACCGTCTGGTGGCTGACCCGGTGACCACCCCGCCCGAGCTCGGCGGCGAGGTTGCGCACGCTCCTGGTCGTCCAGCGCAGCGGGGACTCGGGATCGCCCCGGGTGCCGGGCTCGATGAGCGCCTCCAGATCGGCGCGCAGGGTGGGGTCGCGCTGCTCGATGGGTGGCCGCCCGGCACCGGGCCTGCGGATGCGACCCCGGGCTACGGTCTCCCCGGCGCGGACATCGGCGAGACCGCGCGCCACCGTCGTGCGCGCGAGCCCGGTCGCCCGGGCGACGGCGGCCACCCCACCCCGTCCGATGGCCAGCGCCTCGGCTCCCGCGGTCAGGCGCCGGGCCCGCTCATCGAGCAGCGGGGATACGGCCTGGTAGCGGGCTGCGATGGCCGTTTCGTCGATCACCCACGCATGATACCACAGTGCTAATTACCTGACAAGCACTTAGGCGGCCTGCCGGCCGGGGATCCGTTCGCGGCGAGCGGGGCGAAGGTGCTGGCGTCGAGCGTCGCCCACAGCTCTCCGTCGAAGATGCGCGCCCACTCGTTGATCGTCGCGGTCGCGGGTTCAACCGAGCCGTCGACGGTGCTGACGAGGCCGACCCCCATCGTCCACGGGTCCTGGTTCGTGACGCGCAAGAGCCGGCACGAGCCGTCGATCACCGCCGGTCCGGACACGCCGTCGGCGATCACCGGCCACTCGCCGATGCGCTGCCCGGTCTTGGGATCGACCATCGAACCGGTCGGAGGCGTGTCGGGCCTCGGCCCGCGAGCGAGTCACGGGGCGAATCCCGCGTGCCCAACCGTCGGACGCATCGCTGTGGGAACCATCCGCGAGCTGCCGAAGGTGGGCGTCGCCGATCGCGCGATGGCGGCTCCCGCAGCTTCGCCCAGGTGGGGCGCTGGGTGAGCGGTCGGATCGGCACCATGTCACCGGTGGTCATGGCTTGCCTGCAGGAGTGCGGTCACCTCGGTTCAGCGTGTCCTGTTTTGCAGCTAGGCGCGCGTCGGTCACCTGGCTGACGGACCGCCGCCAACGGATCGCCGAGAGTCTGTGGGGCACGGCCCGATGTCGGCCAGCACCACGGACGGAATCAGGAGGAACCAGAAATGTGCATGGACTGCGGTTGCGGCGCGGCGCACGGCGACCCGGAGCAGTCGAAGCCGCACCTCGTCTTCGAGGATCTCAAGAAGATGGCCACGGCCGATGAGGTATCGGTGGCGCAGGTCCTCGCGAACATCAATGACGCTGCCGAGAAGGACAGGGTGGAACACCCGAGCGAGTGGGCATAGGACGACAACGCGAGGCGCAGGTGATGGAGCGGGAGACGACGCTCTAGCACATTCCGGATCTCCAGCGAGGGCTTGCAGGTCTTCTTCGTCTTCATGGTTCGGCGCGCCTCGGACCGGGTCGTCCGCCGCGGAGGCCGGGGACCTGGTCGATCCCTCCGAAGCCGTGGAATGGATGCGGTTCCTCACCCTGGAGTGTCCGGAGTGCGCCGGCGAGATCGGATGGCCGACAGAATGAACCCTCAGGGCACCTCGGCAACCAGACCCTGGTACTCGGGGTGAGACCGGATGAATCGGGCAGTGAACGGACACACCGGGTTTACCCTGTGTCCGAGTCGACGAGCGTCTTGGAGCGCCTCGGCAATGAGCCGCGACCCGAGACCTCGACCGCCGAATGCGCGGTCCACTTCCGTGTGGCTCAGCGTGATCACATCGGCTTCGAGCGTGTACTGGGCCACGCCCGCGAGGCGCCCATCGACGGAAATCTCGTAGCGGCCGCGTTCCGGATGGTCGGCCACCTGGATAGTGGGGTCGGCCAGATCGGTCGACAGATCCACCCCAGGCTCGTTGTCGTGGCTCATTCCGTTGAGGTTCCCGGGCATTGCCGGGCCTGCTCCCTTCGCCGCCTTCGATCATCGGTGTCCCGATGATGAAGAAGGAGGACGGCATGTCCGATCCAAGGCTCCCGACGCTGCCCGCCGCGACACTCCAGGAGGGGTTCGAACGGGCGACGAAGGTGGCGCGCGTCGGTGTGACGCTGACCCGGCCGTTGAACCACGTCCGAGACACTCGCCGTGCGGCCCACGATCACGACACCGTCCAGCTGGCCGCTTCGTCGCAGGTCATCGCGATCCATGCCCCAGACGCTCACGGCGGCCGATGAGGACTCGTGGACCCAGGGCGAGGCGCCGACGGCGGCGTGATCGACCGCCATCACGCCGGCGCCGGATGAAGCTGTGGGACGTAGCCGCCTGCCGGCCGGCGGAAGCCGACCGAGAAACGGTTCCAGCCGTTGATGGCGACGATCGCCAGCGTCAACGCAACCTGCTCCTGCGGGCCGAACCAGCGGGCGACCTCCTCGTAGACGCCATCGGGTGCTCCGGTCTGGGGCAACAGGGTGACCGCCTCGGTCCAGGCCAGCGCTGCCCGCTCCCGAGGATTGAACACGGACGCGTCGCGCCAGACGGCGACGAGGTGCAGGCGCTGCGCCTCCTCGCCGATGGCCTGGGCATCCTTGGCGTGCATGTCCACGCAGTACGCGCAGCCGTTGATCTGCGAGGCGCGGAGCTTGACGAGCTCACGCAGCTTCGGCTCCAACGTGCTCGTCTCGACGACGCGTTCGAGCTCGCTCATCGCTCGCAGGGCCTCGGGGAACACGCTCGCGTAGTCGAGCCTCGGGCGTCCGATGTCGTCCATGATCAGGCGCCGGCGGCCGGGACCGCGGTCTCGATGCGACCGATCCTCACGCGCCACACGACCGGCCCGGTCTCGAGGTAGTCCCAGGTGAACGTCCCCGGCTGCTCGGCCGCGAGCTGGTAGTAGAGCGGCTTCGGGTCGTGGTCGTTGACCAGTTCGAAACCGGCTCCCGGCGCCAGTGCATCGAATGTCTCGAAGATCACCGCGTGTCGGCGAACCGGCGGCTCGCTGCGCACGTCGAGAATGTGCTCGTCAGTCATCGTGTCGCTGCCTTTCCGTCCTGTCCGTCCCGTTCGAGGCGGGCCAGGTAATGCATCACCTGGTTGAGGCGCTCCGCCGCCTGGGCATGGTCGCGGCGAAGTGCCGAATAGGCCTCGGCTGCGATCCGGGCTGCTGTCGTTGGCTCGCCCACGTCGCCAAGACGACGCAACGCGCGCACCAGCGATGTCGTGAGCTGCGCCACGGCCGTGTCCGTCACGGTCGATGTGTCCATCGTGACCGCTGCGCCATCGCCACCTCAGCCGACCAGCTCGTGCATCCCACCCAGCAGGGCAGCGAGCGAGACGCCGGGATCGGCAAGGAGCGCGGGGACGAGCAGATCGTTCTCCTTCGAGAGGTGCGATTCGAACAGGGCGAGGATGGCGGCCGCCGTGGTCGCCGCAGCAATCCCATCGCCCGCCGTGCGAAGGTCCTCGACGTGGGCGATCAGGTTCCGATGCTCCTCGCGCATCGCCCGCACGAGCAGCTCAGTCGCACCGGTGTCGCCGGCCGGATAGAGCGCGGTCTCCTCGGCGGCGGCGTGCGGCAGCAGCTCCCCATCGAGGTAGGCGAGGACCGAGTCCCGTGCGTCGCCGTGCGCCTGCCCGCCACGCGCCGCATCCACCGCGACGAGGACGCGCACTCGCAGCTCGTCGTGCAGCTCTCGGTGGTGGGCACGGATAGCCGCTGCGGCCTGCACATCGGACTGGCTGGGCATGTTCGTGACGCTCCTTGCTGCGTGCTCGCGCTTGGCACTTGCTATTTACGGGTATTTCCGTGCAAAATGCAAGCATGACATCCGCCGTGCAGCGACACCGAGTCCTCGGTGGCCTCACGCGTTCACGATTGCTGACCCTCCTGCGGCAGTCGCAGCGGCCATTGGAGGTCCGCGAGCTTGCTGACGCGCTGGGCCTCCACCCGAACACGGTTCGCGAGCAGCTCGACCAGCTGATCAGCGGCGGTCTGGTCGATCGCGAGGCCGGTCAACCGGCCGGACGCGGGCGACCCGGCCTCCGCTATGTCGCCGGGGCGGACGCGGACGAGCCGGATCCCCACGCGTATCAGGCCCTGGCCCGGGCCCTCGCGGATCAGCTCGCACAGGTGCCGGACGCGAGTTGGGCATCGATCGAAGCCGGACAGCGATGGGGTCGCGCCCTGGTCGGGGATCCGACGAGCCCGATCAACGAGACCGAGGCGGTCGGGCGCCTGGTCGGTCTTCTCGGTGATCTCGGCTTCGCGCCGGACGGCCCGGTGCACCCGGGCGATCCGATCCGGCTGCGCCACTGTCCGTTCGGCAGCCTCGCGCGGGAGCGCGGTGAGGTCGTCTGCGGTGTCCACCTCGGCCTCATGCGTGGGGTCCTGGACGGGCTCGGGGCGCCGCTCGACGCGGTCGATCTTGAGCCGTTCGTCGCGCCGGATCTCTGCCTCGCGCACCTCGGGGCCAGGATCGATGCCTGACGAGCCCATCGGCCTGGCGCGCCTGCTCCCGGTCCAGGTCGATCCCGGCGAGCTCATCGACCGGCTCCGATCGGTGATCGACCCCGAGCTCGGGGTAAGCATCGTCGACCTCGGCCTCGTCTACGGCACGACGATGGCCGATGGCGTGGTCCACGTCCGGATGACGACCACAACACCCGCCTGCCCGATCGGGTCCTACCTCGCCGACTCGATCCGGCGCGCGCTCTTCGACCTCGACGGCGTGCTCGACGTGGAGGTTGATCTCACCTATGAGCCGCCTTGGTCGCCGGCGATGATGAGCGATGAGGCGAAGGTCCAGCTCGGGTGGGCGTGATGAGCGCTCGGAGCATCCCGCTCCGACGTGTGATCCTGCTCGCGCTGGCCGGTGCTGCGCTCCTCGCGGGGCTGACCGGCGCCCTCGTGCTGCTCGGCCTGCCGATGCCGACCGACACCGTCCGCCTGGCGGGCGCCCACGGCATCCTGATGCCGCTCGGCTTTCTGGGCACGCTCATCGCGCTCGAGCGCGCCGTCGCCCTTGACCGGCCCTGGGGCTACCTCTCGCCACTGACCTCCGGCCTGGGCGCGGTCACGCTGATCATCGGCCTGCCGATGGCGATCGGGGCGTTCCTGCTCGCGACGGGCGGCGCGCTGTTCGTCGCGATGTACGTGGCCTTCGACCGGATCGAGCGCTCGATGCACACCAGCGTCCAGGCGATCGGCGCGCTGGCATGGCTGGTGGCGGCCCTGCTCCTGGTCGGGGGCCGGCCGATCAGCACCGTGGTTCCCTGGCTTGCCGCCTTCCTCGTCCTCATCATCGCCGGTGAGCGTCTGGAGCTGTCGCGCCTCAGCCGGCCCTCCGAGGTCGCGCGGCGCACCTTCCTGGGGGCCGTCGCCGTGTTCGCGGCCGGCGTCATCATCACGCTCGTGGCGCCCGACGCCGGCATGCGCCTGGCTGGTGCGGGCCTCCTGGGACTCGCACTCTGGCTCGCGCGCCACGACATCGCACGACGGACGGTGCGCAGGCACGGTGTCACGCGGTTCGTCGCCCTCTCGCTGCTCACGGGATACGCCTGGCTGGCGGTCGCAGGAGCGTGCTGGCTCGCATTCGGGTCGTCGGACGGCGGATCCCAGTACGACGTCATGCTGCACGCGCTGTTCCTGGGCTTCGTGATCTCGATGGTCTTCGGCCACGCCCCGATCATCCTGCCGGCCGTGCTGCGAACCCCACTGCCGTACCGGCCGCGCTTCTACGGCCACCTTGCCCTGCTCCACGGCGGGTTGTTGCTCAGGATCGTGGGCGGCGACCTGCTCGGATCGGTGACGGCATGGCAGGCGGGGGGCGTGCTCAATGTCACGGCGCTCCTTCTCTTCGTCGGCTCGTCGGCCATCGCACTCCTCGGAGGCCGCGAGCCGATGCCGATCGGGGCCGCCATACCGTTGCCGCAGCCCCGCCAACGCTGAAGCGCCAGGAGTTGCGTCGATGTCCCCGTTCATCGTCCTGAAGGTCGTGCACGTGCTGGCGGTCATCGTGGCCGTGGGCGCGAACGCCAGCTACGCGTTCTGGCTCCGGATAGCGGGCCGGGACCGGGCTCGCCTCGTGTACACGATCAACGGCATCCGGCGGCTCGATCGACGGATTGCGAACCCCGCCTATGGGCTCGTGCTCGCTACCGGCATCCTGATGGTGGCGGGGGGTGCCTACTCCTTCGATGCGGGCTGGATCCGGGTCGCGCTCGTGCTCTATGTCGCGATCGCCATCCTGGGCATTACCGTCCTCGGGCCGGCCATCCGGCGCCAACTCAGCGAGGCCGAGCGAGACCCGTCGACTGCTATGTACGCGATGGCTGCCCGCCGGAGCAGTGCGCTCGGAGCGCTGACGACCGGGACGGTGCTGGCGATCGTGGTGTTGATGGTGGCGAAGCCGTTCTGATGCGTGCGTCCCCTCGCTACCGCCTCACCCGCCTAGGATCGACCGGAGTGTCATGAGCTCGATCGACCGGATCGTCATCATCGGAGCCGGACTCGCTGGCGCGCGACCTCGGCATGGAGTACACCGGGCACGCTTCGCCGGCGGATCATCTGGTCATCCGTGGCAGCCTCCCGGACCGTCAGTTCGTGGCGTTCTGGCTGGCTGATGGGCGAGTCACTGCCGGGATGAACGTGAACGTGTGGGACATCGCAAACCCATCGACCGGCTGATCCGTTCGCGCGCGGTCGTGCGCGCCGATGCTCTCGCCGATCCCTCTGTCCCGCTCGAGGGCGTGCATGCCTGAGCCGTGGGCATCAGGCGCATTCCGCCGTGCCCGTTTCCATCCACCTGTGGAGCACGTGACCGTGCCTCACTCTAACCCGGGCTCGAGCAAGCCCCTCGGCGACGCGCGCGCGGCGGCGGACTGGGCGCCAGGGATCGATGAGGCCGTCACGATCCTGGCCGACTCGGGTGGCGCCTGGAAGCGGGCCGTGGCGGCCCACGTCGGTCCCGGGCCGGCGACGCCACGCTTCTGCTGCTCGACCGGTTCGGAGCACCGCGGGCCGGGTCGACAGCCGCGGAGGCCGGTGGCCTGATCAACCCGGGCGAGGCGGTCGAGTGGCTCCGGTTCCTTGCCCTGGAGTGTCCGGAGTGTTCCGGCGAGCTGCCCTGGTCGCCGTCGGGATGACGTCCGCCTGGTCGGCCGCCAACCGTCGCTCGAGCTCGTCGGCTATCACCCGTGCCTGATTGTTCTCCGTGTCACGGGCACCGAGGACGAGGGTGACCGGACCATCGCGCGCTCGTTGGGCGAGGTCGTCGAGCTCCTGCGCACGCTCGCGGTCGGCAAGCTCCGCGCGATAGCGCTTCTGGAACTCCTGCCAGCCTGCCGGGTCGTGCCCGAACCACTTGCGCAGTTGCGCGCTTGGACCGAGGCTGCGCGCCCACGCGTGGATCCGGAGCTGCTCCCTGGTCCGCCCGCGCGGCCACACCCGGTCCACGAGGACGCGGTACCCGCCGCCCGGTGCCGGATCCTCGTAGGCCCGCTGCAGCCGGACGTTGCCGAGTGAGTCGGTCACGAGGCGACAGCGGGCATCTCCGGCCCGTCGTCCAGTCGCTGGGTCATCGATCGCGATCCTGAGATCGAACGGAGCCTGTTCGTCAGCCGCGGGTTGGCTCCAGCTCGTTCGGTTCCATGTGCACGGTGAGCAGGACCTGGCTCGGCATGCTTGCCTGAAGGTCATGCACCACCCCCGGAGCAAGCACGAGCAGGCTCCCGGCGCCAAGCTCGTGATCGCCCTCCGGCGTGCTCACCCGAACCTGACCCGCCAGCGCCTGGATCGTGACCAAGCCGTCCGCAACATGCTCCACGAGCCGTCCTTGCGTCTCGAAGTCGAAGAGGACGAGTGCCACCGACCCGTGATGGACGATCGTCATCTGCCGGTGGCCATCGGTGGCCGCATGCGGCTCCGCCCGCAACTGGGCCGCGATTCCGGCGAGATCGTAGAGATGCTCCTTGCCGGCAAATCGCTCGGCGGGCGCTCGACGCAGACGCTCCGGCTCCTGGCTCGTCGCTGAACCTCCTCGTGCCTCGTGGTGGGTCCGAACCTGGGGCACCGCGACCTTGTCGAGCATCAGATGAGCTCGATGATCAACTCCGGGATGATATCCCGGCACCGCGTCCCCACCGTGGCGTCCTTCCCGAACCCGAGCCCGCATTCGCAGGCTGCCGGCACCCGCCGCGCCATGAGCGTGCTCGTCGGTGAGGTCTCGGCAGGCTGCTGTTGCGCCGGCACGGGCGGCTCGCGGTGGATCGGGTCGTGCGCGAGATCGACAAGCATGGACGGGCACTCCCTGGGTCAACGCCCGGACCGGGCTTCCGCCGGAGCAGGGTGGTCTTGAATTCCACGGGCATTATAGTGCAAAATACGAGCGATGGACGCGCTGCCGAGCCAGGGTGGCCTCACCCGTCGGACGGTGTGCGACACGCTGCCGCCAATGCGTCTGGTCATCAGCCGGCAGGTTGACGACGCGCCCGTCGTGTTCGCCTGACCCCGAGAACGAGGCAACGCTGCTTGGACTTCGACGAATTCAAAGACCAGCTCCCTGACAGCGACCCGGCCGAGACGGCCGAATGGCTCGCCTCGCTCGACCAGCTCGTCGAGCAGGAAGGCGATAGCCGGGCCCGCTTTCTCGTGTACAAGCTACTCAAGCGTGCCCGGCAGCTCCGCATCGGTCTGCCGCTGCTCACACAGACCCGCTACATCAACACGATCAGCCCGGAGCAGGAGCCGTCCTTCCCGGGCGACGAGGTCCTGGAGCGGCGGATCCGGCGGCTGATCCGCTGGAACGCCGTGGCGATGGTCCTGCGGGCGAACACGCGCTCTCCCGGTCTGGGTGGCCACCTCGCGACCTATGCCTCGGCTGCGAGCCTCTACGAGGTCGGGTTCAATCACTTCTTCCGCGGCAAGGACGGAAGGGGGAGTGGAGACCAGATCTTCTACCAGGGCCACGCCGCTCCCGGCCTCTACGCGCGGGCCTTCCTGGAGGGCCGCCTGACGGAGGAGCAACTCGACAACTTCCGTCTCGAGACAGTGGCGGGCACCGGCCTGCCGTCCTATCCGCATCCTCGCCTGATGCCGGACTTCTGGGAGTTCCCGACGGTCTCGATGGGCCTCGGCCCGATCAGCGCGATCTACCAGGCCCGGTTCAACCGCTATCTCCTGAACCGGGGTCAGCTTGACACGTCCGACTCGCGCGTCTGGGCATTCCCGGGGGACGGCGAGACCGACGAGCCGGAAACGCTCGGCGCGCTCCGGCTCGCCTCGCGCGAGGGACTCGACAACCTGACCTTCGTGATCAACTGCAACCTGCAGCGTCTCGACGGGCCGGTCCGTGGCAACGGCAAGATCATCCAGGAGCTCGAGGGAACGTTCCGGGGCGCCGGCTGGAACGTGATCAAGGTGATCTGGGGCCGCGAGTGGGACGAGCTCCTCGCCCGGGACGTGGACGGCGTGCTGGTCGAGAAGATGAACGAGACGCTCGACGGCGACTTCCAGAAGTACTCGGTCGCTGGCGGCGCCTACATCCGCGAGCACTTCTTCGGGCCGGATCCGCGCCTGCGCAAGCTTGTTGAGCACCTCTCGGACGACGACCTCGCGAAGCTCCGCCGGGGCGGCCACGACTACCGGAAGCTGTACGCCGCCTACAAGGCGGCCACCGAGTACCGAGGCGCCCCCACGGTCATCCTCGCCAAGACCGTCAAGGGCTGGATGCTCGGTAGCGGCGTCGAGGCTCGCAACATCACCCACCAGGCCAAGAAGCTCAACGATGCGGAGCTGCGCGTGTTCCGGGATCGCCTCGAGCTGCCGATCCCGGACAGCCAGATCGCCGATGCGCCGTACTTCCACCCCGGACCCGACTCGGCGGAGGTCCGGTACATGCTCGAGCGGCGACGAGCGCTCGGTGGCGAGATTCCGAAGCGCGTCGTCACCGGGATCACCCTGCCGTCGCCGGCGGCCTCGGTCGACGCCGAGTTCGCCGCGGGGTCTGAGATCGCCGTCTCCACCACGATGGTCTTCTCCCGGATCCTTCGGAACCTGATCCGGGACAAGCAGGTGGGGCCGCGGATCGTCCCGATCATCCCCGACGAGGCCCGCACGTTCGGCATGGATCCCCTGTTCAAGGAGGTTGGCATCTACGCCGCACTGGGCCAGCACTATGTGCCGGTGGATTCGGACCTCGTCCTGTCGTACCGCGAGGCGAAGGACGGCCAAGTGCTCGAGGAAGGGATCACGGAGGCAGGCTCGGTCGCGAGCTTCCAGGCCGCGGCGACGTCGTACGCGACCCACGGCCACCCGGTGATCCCGTTCTACATCTACTACTCGATGTTCGGCTTCCAGCGGACGGGCGACCAGATCTGGGCGCTGGCCGACGCGCGCGGCCGGGGCTTCATGATGGGCGCCACGGCCGGCCGAACGACGCTGGCCGGCGAAGGGCTCCAGCACACGGACGGCCATTCGCACATCCTGGCGTCCACCATCCCGAACGTCCGCGCCTACGACCCAGCCTACACCTACGAGCTGGCCGCGATCATCCGGGAGGGGATCGAGCGGATGTATGGCAAGGGCGAGGACGTCTTCTACTACGTCTCGCTGTACAACGAGAACTACCCACAGCCGCCGAAGCCGGACGGAATCGACGAAGGACTGATTCGCGGCATCTATCGCCTCCACGACGCCCCCGATCTCGGTCGAACGGCCCATCGTGCGCGGCTTGTCGGCTCGGGCCCGATCCTCAACCTGGTCCTCTCGGCCCGGGACCTCCTTGCCGAGAAGTTCGGGATCGCCGCCGAGGTCTACTCGGCGCCCTCGTTCCCGCTGCTCCGCCGCGACGCCCTGGAAGCCGAACGCTGGAACCGGCTTCACCCGGCAGAGTCGCCGCGGACGCCATACGTCTCCTCGATCCTCGGGCCCGATGGCGGCCCGATCGTCGCGGCAACGGACTGGCTCAAGGCGCTTCCGGACATGGTCTCGCGCTGGCTCCCGCCGTACTACGTCTCGCTCGGGACCGACGGGTTCGGCAGGAGCAGCACGCGCGATGCACTCCGAGCCCTGTTCGAGATCGACCCGCCGCACATTGCCGCCGCCGCCGTCGCGGAACTGGCGCGCTGCGGAACGCTGCCACCGGGCGAGGCTGCAGCCGCCATCCGCGAGCTCGACGTCGACCCGGAGAAGGTCGACCCGGTCCTCCTCTAGCGATCACCCAGGCACTGGCACCAGACTTGGAGCCCGCCCTCGCTGCCCCAGTCGATCGCGAGGTGCTCGCCCGGGACGGACTGCCAGGGCCGGTACACGCGGCGGTCGCGCCGCCAGTCCGCCTTGGCCACCGCGACCGCCCGGCGCAGGTGGCGGGCCGAGCCCGTGTACCCGGCGGCCCGGCAGGCCGGCAGGAGGCGCTTGGCGCTGATCCGGCCCTCGGTCGCCCGCAGACGCCCGGCGATCAGGACGCCAAGCGGATCGGTCGTCTTCGGACGGAGTGGCCGCTCCAGCGGCGGCCGGCCCTGGCGCTCCACGACGTGGCGCACCGTCCGGTGGGTCGTCCCGCACAGGGCGGCGGCGGCGCGATACGAGCCGAGCTCGCGATACGCGGACAGGATGTCCAACTGGTTCCTCGCTGACTTCACAATGGGCGTCCCTCGGGGTTGCCGTTGACGGGGTTCGAACAACCGCCATCGTGCAGCCTCGGGGGCTTCCCGGGCGTTCAGGTCAATCGAGGGGTGGGTACTTCTCCGCGGCCGTCAGCGGGTACCATTTCGCGCGAAACAGGGTGGCCAAAACCCGTGAAATCCGCGAGCGCCTCGCCTGCGGCGAGGGTAGGAGGGCTCGCCCGAGGACGGAGCCGTGGGGGGTCGACGCACTGCACGAACGATTGGAGCAAGACGTGTCGCTCTTCGAAGGCTCCTGCCGCGAGGTCCTGGACGAGACCGAGGTGGTGGCGATGGTGACGCAGGGTCCGGAGGGACCGCACGTCACCGCGACGTGGGGCGACTACGTCCGGACGCTCGGGATCGGCGACGACCGGCTCGTCATCCCGGCGGGCTTCTACCGCCAGATGGAAGCGAACCTGGAGCGCAACCCGGAGATCCAGCTCCTCGTCGCGTCGCGCCGGGTGCAGGGCACGACCGGGCCAGGGCAGGGCTTCACCCTGAAGGGCACCGGCACCATCGTCGACCTCGGCGAGGACGTGGATCGCGTGAAGGCGAGCTTCCCGTGGGCCCGCGGCGCCCTGATCGTGGAGGTCACGGAGGCCGTCGCCCACCTGTAATCCGGGTGCCGGATCGCCCCGGCGTCGGGACCGGCGAGTCGAAACGGCGCGTGGGGATACGAATTCCGTGCCGAGCTTCGTCGTGACCACCGCGACGCCGCCGGGTGTCCGTGGTCCGGGGGCCGCGTGGCGACGTGCGATCAACCGCGATCGCCTCGCCTCCACAGGCGATGACGTGCGCGATCCCGCTCGTCTCGATCGTGCTCAGGGAGCGGCTGGCCACAAGGCCTGAGCGGCGGTTGCCTGCATCCTGCCGACCTCGCCGACGCCCGGGTCCGGCCTCGAGCAGGTCACCGCAGGGGTCAAGGACGCCCTGCGAGCCGCCGCTGCCGCTCGTCGAACCGGGTCCAGAAGGGCCAGCAGGCGACCGCAAGGGTGCGGTTATCGTCTCTCAGACAGTTATCGTCTCTTCACCACAGCCGATAACTTGGGCAGCTTCGTTCGACTCGATCGTGATCGGGGAGCGGATGGCCACAACGCTCAGCGGCGGCTGCATGCCATTCAGACGCTCTCCCAGCTGAGCTATAGCCCCACGGTTTCGTGCTCTGTCAGAGCTGTTTGCTGAGCGAACGGGAGTCTAGCACGGCCGATGACGGCCGGCCCGCCACCCCGGGACGTTGGCCACTACGCTGGGAGAGACGATAACTGCGACGGAAACGCGGGCGCGGCGCGCAGACGCGGCGCGCAGAGTCATCGCCTCTGCAGCAGACGAATGGCGTCGGCCTCGGCTCGGGACTCTCGTCCGCGTGCCCGCGCTCGCGGGGCCGCTTACACGGTATCTCGCGAGCCGGCCCGTGCCGCAGCCGCTGCTGGTCCTTGTCGACGGTGACGCCTTCGAGGCCGGCAATCTCGTGCGGTAGGCCTGCTCGGCCGGCGACCTGGGCACCAACAAGGCCGAGGCCCTGGCCCGGGTCGCAGGATCCGTGGGCCTGCCAGTCCAGGTCGTGGCGGACTACGTCACGGCCGACAACGTCGGGCACCTCGTCCGCGAGGGAGACATCGTCCTCCTCGCGGTCGACAACCACGCCGGACGGGCGCTGCTCGACTGGCATGTCGCGACCCTCGCTGACGCGACCCTCGCTGACGCGACCCTCATCTCCGGTGGCAACGACGAGACGGACGGCAACGTCCAGGTCGTCCGCCGCCGGAGCGGCTGGTCGGTCGACGGCCACCTCGTCGAGATCCACCCGGAGATCGGCGAGGCGGCCCTTCGCGAGGCGTCAGCGGAGCCCGGTTGGCAGGTCCTGGCGGCCGAGCGTCCGCAGCTCCTCGTGACCAACCTCATGGTCGTAAGCGCGATGCTCAATGTCCTCTGGCAGGTCGTGGAGCACGGCAGCGTCCCCTACAGCGAGGTCTACCTCGACGTGACAGCGTGTGCGGCTCGCCCGCGGCGGCTGGTTCCGCCTGAGGCCGGGCGAGCAGTAGGGGACCGGGGGCAGGTGTTGCACTGAGAGCCGGCAGCGTTCGTTCGAGCGCGTGCCGGCCCTCGGCATGTAACGGAGTAGTGCTAATCCTCTCGCCCCGACCTCATCTACTTCCAGCACCTCCGGCAGCGAGCTTGTTGACGGCCATTGCCAGGGGCTCCCTCATTCCGTGTCGGCGACGAATCGTCATCAGCCCGGATCCTCGCGCCTGTCGAGCGCGTCGATGGGCGCCGGCGCGCCCGGGGACGACACCAGGAACCGCAAGCCCGGCCGGCGGCGGTCCGCGAACGGCTGCCCGACATCGACCTGTTCGTGGCCGTGGACACGCTCGAGTACCGTCGGAAGAACGGCTGGCTCTCGACCGCGCGGTCGGCCATCGGGACAATGCTGTCGATCAAACCGAACATCACCGTGCGGGACGGCCTGATCGTGATGGCGGAGCGGCAGCTGACGCGGGCGAGGGCCCGCGAGAAGGTGATCGAGCGGATCATGGCGCAGTCGATCGAGCGCCTCGCGATCATCCCGCGCCGACCTCCACGCCGGAGGAGGTGGTGACGTTCCGCGACACTCTGGTCTCGCGGATCCCAGGCGGCATCGATCCGGCGCGAATCTCCCTCGGCCTGCTCGGCGCGTCCACCGGGCTACACCTCGGTCACGACCTGATAGGGGCGGTGTTCGTCCGCCGACGCTGAGCGAATGGCTCATCCGCAACCATCCTTTGGGGTCCTCGACACCATACGCGATCATGGGTGCAAACCCCTCCCCCCCACGGCAGGCACGGAGACACCAGGCAGGACCGGCGCCGAGAGGGAGGGACAGAGGGTCGGGCAGGCCCGGCCTGGGGTGAGACATGGACGACACGACCGGCGCCATTCCCGTGGACCCGTCGCTGTGCGATGCGGCGGACGTCGCGCTCGAGGTCGGCGTGAACCCGTCGGTCGGGCTGACGGTCGCCGAGACCGCGGCCCGGCTGGCGCGCGACGGGCCGAACGAGCTGCGCGCCAAGCCGCCCGTCCCTGCGTGGCGCAGGATCCTGGCCCAGTTCCAGGACCCTCTTGTGTACCTGCTGCTGGTCGCGATCGTGGTCTCGCTGGTCGCGTGGATCGCCGAGGGCGCCAACGGCGCCCCGGTCGACGTGATCGTGATCGCGATCATCGTGGTCGCCAACGCCGCCCTCGGCTTCGCCCAGGAGAGCAGTGCCGAGAACGCGGTGGCTGCGCTGGCCGTCATGACGGCGGCCAGCTCGACGGTGCTGCGCGACGGCGTCCTGGCCACGGTGCCGTCGTCCGGGCTCGTGCGCGGCGACATCCTCGTGCTGTCCGAGGGTGACTCTGTCGGCGCGGACGCGCGCCTCCTCACGGCGACCGGCCTGAAGGTCCAGGAGGCCTCGTTGACCGGCGAATCGGAGGCCACGGTCAAGGACCCGACGACCCTCGGCGCCCGGGCGTCGATCGGCGACCGCTTCAACATGGTGTTCAAGGGCACGGCGGTCGTCCAGGGCGTCGGGCGGGCCGTCGTGACCGGGACCGGCATGCGCACCGAGATGGGTGCCATCGCGGACATGCTGGACCGGACCGAGAGCGTCGACTCACCGCTGCAGAAGGAGATCGCCTCCGTCTCCAGGGCCCTCGGCCTCATCGTGATCGGCATCGCGGCCGTGGTCATGATCGCCCTCGCCGTGGTCAACGGGGTGGACTCGGTGGCCGACGTGGTCGGCATCCTCCTCATGGGCGTGTCCCTCGCCGTCGCCGCCGTGCCCGAGGGCCTGCCGGCGATCCTGTCGCTGGTGCTGGCCATCGGCGTCCGCGAGCTGGCCCGGCGCAACGCGGTCATGCGGAACCTGCACTCGGTCGAGACGCTGGGCTCGGCGTCGGTCATCTGCTCGGACAAGACCGGCACCCTCACCAGGAACGAGATGACGCTGCGCACCGTGGTGACCGCTTCGGGCGAGGTCGAGCTCACCGGGACCGGCTACCGACCCGAGGGCGAGGCCCTGCTCTGCGGCGTGGCGGAGGACGCGCTGCTGTTCGAGGCGCGGCGCGTCCTCGTGGGCGGCGCCCTGGCCAACAACGCTCAGCTCAGCAACGTCGGCGGCGAGTGGCGGATCCAGGGTGACCCGACCGAGGCCGCGTTCCTGGTCGCCCAGCACAAGCTCGAAGGCGCCGCCGCCCGGGTCCTCCAGTACGAGCGGCAGGCCGAGGTCCCGTTCACCTCCGAGCGCAAGCTGATGTCCGTTCTCGCCCA
>JBBQRX010000046.1:0-19374 GCA_038214375.1 Candidatus Limnocylindrales bacterium | reverse complement strand
CCGCGCCCGGACCAGGGCGGCCAGCGCGTCGCGTTCGGCGTCGTCGATCAGGAGCGGGGCGGCGGGGTGGTTCGGCATGCCGGGAAGCGTAGCTGTCCGCGGCACAACCGTCTAGCGTTCAGCGGGCTGAGACACTAGGCGGGACCGACGCCTCGGCTAGTCAGGTGGCTCGACTCCTCCAGAAACACCCGGGGGTCGATGCCATCGTCCGTCGCCTGCTTGTGGACGAAGGGGTCCTGCCCCAAAGGTCCGGTAGTTGCTGCCGCAAATACCACTGATTTCACATGCCCCCAACGCCGACCACACCGGTCGCTCCGACGCCTCCCGTCCGGCAGGGATGGGGGCCGCGGCCCGCATTCCGGGCACGCCTTTCCTGCACGAGGTTTCGTGCTCGATCGCGACGGTGCCGACCCGGGACCCCACACACCCATGATCGGTGCCTTCGCTGCCGCGCCGGCGCCTCCCTCCCGGGCCATCGTGGACCCGGGTCTGCTCACCTACCGTGACCGTGCCGCCCTGCGCATCCTGTACCGCGCCGATGTCGCCACGACCACCCAGCTGACCACCCTCGTCTACCACCGCCGCCAGACCGCGCAGGCGCGCCTCGCCCGTCTCTACCGGGCGGGCTACCTCGAACGGGCCATCCTGCCCCCGGTCGCCCGCGGCGGTGCCCCGTTCGCCTTCCGGATCAGCCCCCGCGGCCGTCGTCGCCTCCACTACGACCCGCTGACCCGCGGGCGGGCCGGGACCCAGCTCCGCCACAGCCTCAACGGCGTCGAGACCGTGTGCGCCCTGCTCGCGGCCCAGCAGGGCGAGCCCGACCCGGGTCCCGTCATGACCGCCTGGCTCACCGAGTCGATGTGCCACGACACCCTCCGCGGCGTCTACCCCGACGGGATCCTCGCCGTGGCAGGACCGACCGGGTCTGCGATCCTGTGCCTCGAGATCGACGAGGCGACCGAGCATGGGCCGATCATCGAGGACAAGCTCGCGCGCTACGAGAAGGCGCTGTGGTCGAGGACCTGGTGCGTCATGTTCGTGACGGGCTCGCCCGACCGGGCGGCGCGCCTCGCGGCCATCGGGCGCAGGATCGCGCGGCCCGGGCTCTCGGGCAAGGCCTGGGTGGTCCTGCTGCCCGACCTCTGGCCCATGGCTACGACGCGCCGATCCGCGGGCTCACGGCCGAGCCCAGGCGATCGGTGCTGCGGGCCCTCCTGGCCGACCCGAAGCCGCGGCGCTGTCCGACGCCCGTTGGCTCCGACGCCTGGCTGCGGCTCCTCGGCGAGGGCGGGCTCGAGGACCACGACGAGGCACTCGCGTGATGCCGCGACGTGGCGCCGCCCGGCGCCGGGGGCGGTCGGGCGAGGCCTCGGCGCCGGAGACCCGGACGCTCGAGGGGTCGGTGCACGGCGACGATCCCGGAACGTGCCGGCTCGCCTTCGTCCTGGCCGAGGGGCTCCGGCACATCGCCGAGCGTCGCGCGAAGGCGGGCCCGCGACGGGGTACGATGCGCGTCCGCCGACCTGCCCGCATGACCGTACGACCGATGCCAGACCCTCGAACCCCGTCCCGCACCCGCACCCGTCGCCGCGTCCGGCCCCGCACCGGCGCATCGGCCCGGTGAGCGCGCTGCACGCGGCCGACCTGCGCCTCGCGCGCGATTCCGCGGAGTTGCGCGGCCTCCGGGCAGCCCGCTGGATCCGCGAGAGCACCCCCGGCCAGCTCGATCGATGGGGACCGCCCTCGCAGCGCCGGATGCAGGACACCGCGATCTCGGCGCTCGGCCTCGCGGCCACCGGGCTCGCCTGGACGGTCGGGCGCTCGGGCTGGTCGGGTCCCGATTCCATGGACGATCCGCCGGCGACCCGGACGCCCGAATTCCGGGCCATGCTCGCGGCGGCCGAGGCGGGCGCGTTCGACGTCCTGCTCGTCGGCTACACCGCGCGCTACATGCGCGACCTCGCCCTCGCGCTCTCGTACCGGCGCTGGTTCCACCGCCAGGGCGTCGTCGTCTACATCTGCGACGACCGGATCCTCTCGTCGAACCCCGCCGACTGGGAGCGCTTCGTCGACAAGTGCAAGGCAGCCGAGATCAACTCACGCGAGCAGAGCCGCAACGTCCGGGCAGGCTATGCCGCCAAGCGCGACACCCACGGCGACCCGGGCGGCCATCCGCCGTTCGGCTTCCGTCGGGCGGGCGAGGCCAGGGTCGTCGAGATCGACCCCGAGCGCATCGATACGGCCGTCCGCGCCTACGCGCTGGCCGCCACCGGGCTGACCGACCGCGAGGTCGCCGGGCGCCTGGGGCTCGGGCTCCACACGATCCGCGGCATCCTCACCTCGCCCCTGTACCGGGGCCGGCTGCGCGACGGAACGGCGGCGAACTGGGATCCGGTCGTCGACGACGAGACCTGGCGCCGGGTGGCGGACCTGCGGGCCGCCCGCAACCGCCGCTCCCCGGGGCGGCCCGAGACGCGCCGGACCTATGCCCTGCCGATGCTCGAGTGCGCCGCCTGCGGCCGCCGGCTCGTCGGCGACAAGGACCGCTACCGCCACCTCGAGGCGTGTGCGACGTTCATGGCTGCTCGTTCAGCTGGCGGCACGGTCCGCGGGCGGCACGCGCGGATCCCGGGCCAGAGCTATGGCCGCGACGAGTACGAGGCGATCGTGCCGTTCGTCCTCGAACGGGTGCGCCTGGGCGCGCGCGACGTCGCTGCCGCGAGCGAGACCTATGCCCGTGGCACCGGGACGGAGCCCGACCAACTGCGCCTCGCGCGGATCGAGGAGGAGCGCGAGCGGGCGCTCACGGCGTACCGTCGCGACCGCGACACGGCGGCACTTGATCAGACGATGCGTGAGCTCGACGCCGCGGAGCAGGCGGCCCGCGGCGAGGGACGGGCGCGTCCGGTCCTGGCGCTCGATGAGGTGCGCCGCTACCTCGAGCACCTGCCGGACTGGTGGCGGGATGCGGACCCCGACGATCGCCGCGCGCTCGCGACCACACTGTTCGAGCGGATCCGGGTGCTGGGGGTCAACCGCGTCTGGGTCGAGCCGACGCAGGAGGCGCTCCACCACGGGCTGGCGGAAGCCTTTGGACCTGATGAGGTCGAAATGGTCGGGGCGAGAGGGTTAGCACCTCCCATACCGACATCAGCGTCGAAGCCATCCGGCTGGCTCCCGTGGGACGCGGTTGCGGGACGGATGGCAGGCTGACGAGTTGGCTGCAGCGAGCACGGCGCCCCACCTGACGAACGATTTGGCGCGCCCCACGCGTGTTGGACGCGCGATGGCAACCTACGACGTGCCGTTCGGAGGGCCGCGGTGATTGGCTGCCGCGGCGAGCCGGCTGGCATCGATCCTCGCCTCGCGCCTGCCGGAGTCTGAGGGCACTGCCGGACTCGCGACGCACGGACTCAGGCAGCAACGCGAGCGGCGCCCTCCGGATCGGGCAGCTCGATCACGCGATCGCAAGCTGCGGCGACTCCCCGATCGTGGCTGACGATGAGGACCGTGCGACCCTTGGCGTTCAGGCCTCGAAGCAGGTCCACGATCGCGTTGGCGTTCGCCGGGTCCAGCGAGCCGGTCGGCTCGTCGGCCAGGATGAACTCACACGGCTTGAGCATGAGCCGAGCAACCGCCACCCTCTGCTGTTCGCCACCCGAGAGCTCGTAGACGCGGGTCTTTCCACGACCTCCAAGGCCGACGGCGGTCAACGCTGCGTCCCGGGCCTGGCGGCGAGCCGCGCGGTTCCCGGGAACGTAGGTCTGAGCCAGATCAAGGTTCGCATCGACGGTCTCGTCGTCGATCAGGGCGTAGTTCTGGAAGAGGTATCCGAGGCGCGAGCGAAGGAGCCGCATGGCAGCCGACGAACCTACGGCTGGCGCACGATCACCGAACAGCCGCAGCTCGCCGCGATCTGGAGACTCGATCAGTCCGATCATGTTCAGCACGGTCGACTTGCCGGAACCGCTGCGTCCGGTGATGGCGACCATCTCGCCTTGCGCGATCCCCAGCGTGATGCCTTCGAGAACGAAGCGCCCGTGGTAGGCCTTGCCGAGGTTGTTGAGTTCGCAGACCGGGACTGGCATGTTCAGAACTCCTCCTTGAGCAACCGAGCGATCCCGCGCCGCTCGATCGAGGTCAGGACGATGGCTGACATGACGCCCTCGATCACGGCAACGGTCAAGGCGACGACAGCGACAACGGCGTCGTCCGCAATCCGTTGCGAGCCTCCCGCGGCGAAGACGTTTGTTCCTAGGCGATTTAGCGCGAGCGCGCCAAGGAGTTGTCCCGCCCAGATGATGCCGAACGCCAAGGCGGCTTCCCGGTAGCGGCGCACGAACCCGATGCCATGCAGGCGTCGAACCACCACCCGGCGAGCGTAGCGCTCGAACAAGATCGCGATCGATGTCGCGCCGAGGTAGATGAGGCCGACCAGCAGCACCGCACAGGACACCGCGATTGCCGCCATCGTGCTTTCGATCCGAGCCGCTTCGAGCGCCGCATAGTCATCAATGGTGACGAGGTGCCGGAGGTTGTCGTCGAGCATCAGGCTCCGCAGCACCGGCTTGAGTTCCGCCAGAACGGCCGTCGACCCGGCACCGCCGAGCGGGATCTTGAGTGCCGCGGCGGCGTCCCCAGTAATGGCATTCGCGCGGTCCATGCCGACGCTGTTCGCGGCAGTCATGACCTCGAAGATCGGACCCTCGATCATGTTGCCCGCCTCAGGGGCAACGAGGGGATCGAAGCTGAAGACAGCCTGCCCGTCCGCGATCCAGACGATCCTCAGCCCCTGGTTCGCGATCGCGTCTGGCACGGTCCCGCCAAAGGCGGCTTCCGCTGAACGCCGGCTGTGCTGCACCTGGCTGAACCACGCCTCGAGGTCGGCCTCCTGGCCGCGGAGGCGCTCCGGAGCGAGCACGATCCAGTCGACGGCCGCGTTGTCAATCTCGACCGCGTGGCCGTCGGCGTCGCGGACAGGAAAGCGCTCAAGGTAGTTGCGGTTCACGGTCAGCGAGCGGAAGGCGCCGGGCTGAAGTTCCGCCGCAACTGGAGCCGGTTCGTAGGCCGTTGCGTCGATGTATAGGGCACCGTCAGCATCAAGCACCGGATATAGGCCTTCGGCCACGGCCGGGGTATAACCCTCCTGGCCCGCGGTCATGTCGACCTGATCGTTCCCGTTGGAGACCGGGTAGAAGATCCCATACCCGCGGGCGAGATCCCAGCCAGCCAACCTTGCACGCTCGTCTGCTGCAGACCGGAACTGCAGCCAGAAACCAGCCACCGCCGCGATCAGCGCGAGGGTGAATGCAGCCTTGACGAATGCACTTAGCGCGAACAGGGCGCGAGTCGGCTTGCGGTTCTTGATCGAGTCGCTGGGTCGGGCTACGAGGATGGCAGCCGACGCGACGGCGGAGCCGACGAGCATGACCGCGAAGGCACGTGCGATCGACAGGGCGACCTCCATCGCGAAGGCAGCCGACGAGTCCCGGACCAGGAGGGTCCCCGCACAAACAAGGGCCGCCGAGCCAAGTCCGACGGCGATGATCTGCCGGCCGGTCAGGCGATACCAGATCGCCGCCCGGCCAAGCCCCTGGAGCTGCATCACGCCGACCGCCTTGGCGCGATGCAGGACCCGAAACGCGATCAGGAGGGTCGTGGCCAGCACGATCATCAGCTCAACGATGGTCAGGATTGGCGCCACTTCGGCCTCGACCCCGGAGAACCGCGGCGTATCCGCTCGAAAGTCCTTCGGCTGGAAGGTGTGGGCGCCGCCCGCTGCTGATGAGGCCGCGCTGGAGAAGACCCTGAAGAAGTCGTCGACCGACTCGCTGTCGGCCGCCTCAACCGCGTAGGTTCCCGCAACGGGAAGCGAGTCGAATATACGACCGAGATGCCTTACGGTGACGTCGTCGCCGCCACCGAAGTCGGCGAGTTGGCCCACCTCGTCAGCGTTCCCGGTATCGACGGTCGACAGGAAGCGCCCAGGGTAACGGGAGTCTTCAGGTGTGAGCCAGCGCCCGCTCGCGAGGGCAAACGCACCGTCGACGTGGGTCGGTGCGTTGAGGAGGGCGTAGAGCACGATTCGCGAGTGGTCGTCGGCGCCATACTCGATCGCGGTGCGGAAGATGTTGACCTTTGCGTCCGAGGCGGCCGCTGCGAGCATGGGGCCTACAACGGTGGGATCGGCCAGCGTCGGGTCGGGCGGGATCGTGAACGCGGTGCCCTGCGTGTTCGCACCCTGCAGCCATGTCGTCTGCTGCGCCAGGGCTCGGTCGAAGTAGCTCGACGCACCGGCGGAGACGGCGAGGACGCCGAGCAGGACCGCGATCAGTCGTCGCATCGAGCGGTTCCTCTCGTGAAGGGGTTGGCGGCAAGAAGGTGATACTCGATCGCGGTGATGCGCGCGCGGCCTCCAAAGCCCGTCGCAACTCCGACCGGTTGGCCTGCCGAAGTGGTTCGCCAGCCGGCGGATGCTCGGCCGGCGAACCCGCTTCTTCGTCCAGCGACTAGCGCGCTAGGCCCTGTGCCCGACACGCCTCACTGGCCGGTCCGGTTGACGCCACGCGAGCGTCAGGGATAGGTGTTCCAATACCAAGCGTCCTTGTCGACCCAGTTGCAGCTGAAGCCGTTATCGGTCCAGGCGCCAGCGTTCGCATACTTCTTGACGTTCTTGGACGCGCAGATCGCCGTGCTCGAGTGGTAGTAGCTGGGATGCACGTAGTTGGACCAGACGTGCTTCCCCCACAGCCCTTCGAGCTCGTGGCCATAGTTCCACGTTCCACCGCCAACGTTGACGACGGTCGCGTAGACAGGGGTCGCGATGGTGAACGCGAGCACGATCGCAATGGCACTAAGCCTGCGACGCACAAGACACCTCCTGCAGTCTTCGGCGGGAGGAGTCCCGCGATGCCGGCAATGCGGCGCTCTCCCCGCGATTCCATTGGCATCGTTGGGCGCCTACAATGCCGGCGGACCCCGTCGCCCGCTCGGCCTCCGTTATCCGCGTCGGGTCTACCGTAGGCTGGACGGGAAGCGGATGCCAGTGGGTGAAACCCTCATCTGGTCGGATTTCCGAGATCCACCCCGCGACTGGCAACAGCGGATCGGGGCCGACCATCCCACCACGACCCAGCCCCGCGCCTGCCGCCCGGCGGGCGGCCGAGCTGCCGTCCCGGCGTGTCACCTCGTCGGCGAGCAGGAGCTCGAGGAACTCGGCGCGGGGCATCGTCCGTCCCCGCGCGAGCGCCCGCCGCTCGGGCAGGGTGTCGAGCACCGGTCCGAGCTTGAGCCGGCGCAGGATGGCCCGCAGCTCGGGCGAGATCGGGGTCGGGGTCGGGGCTCATGACGTCGCCCTCTGGAGCCCGAGCAGGTCGCCCGGGGCCTCCGCCGCCAGTTCCCGGACCAACCCGAACGCTGGCTGTGCGCCGAGACGATCTACCAGGCGGTCTACCGCCCCGACCTCGGCGGCCTGCCGCGTGAGCTCCCCGGGAAGGTGCTCCGCCTCCGGCGCCGCCGACGCCTGCGCCGGCGGGACGCCCAGGCGAGGCGGACCGGCCCGGTCGCCGGCATGACGTCGATCACTGAGCGCCCAGCCGAGGCGCTCGGCCGCGAGCAGCCCGGGCACTGGGAGGGCGACCTGATCATGGGCAAGGGGCACCGCTCCGCGATCGTCACGCTGGTCGAGCGGACCACGAGGCACACGCTGCTTGGCCACCTGCCGGGCGCCCGGCGGGACTCGGCGACTGTGCGCGACACCGTCATCGCGGCGCTCGGCCTGCTGCCGCCGCACCTGCGCCGGACGCTCACCTGGGACCAGGGCGCCGAGATGGCCCGCCACACGGAGGTCGCAGCCGCCCTGGGCATGGCGAGCGTCTGCTTCTGCGACCCGCACTCGCCCTGGCAGCGCCCAACCAACGAGCACACCAACGGGATGCTGCGCGACTACTTCCCGAAGGGCAGTGACCTCTCGGTCCACAGCCCGGAGGAGATCGTCGCCGTTCAGCTCAAGCTGAACCACCGCCCGCGCAAGGTCCTCGGCTGGGACAGCCCCGCTGACCGGCTCGCTACACTCCTCCGGTCACCACCGTCCGTGTTGCGACGTTGACTGGAACCCGCCCTGGCAGAGGTGGTCCCATGAGGCTGCCAAACCTGCCTCCGGGTGGTCCCATGTTGCTGGCAAACGACAAGCCTGGCGAACAGGTAGCCCTAGTGTGGAGGTTCCGGCCGGGTCGATCAGTGGGTGAACCCTTCCTCGGCCGCACCATTGTCGCCCCTCGACGCTGATCAGCGGCGATACACAGAGCTGATCTGATGGTCGAAGGTGGTCGAAAGGATCGGCACCGTCTGGTTGCAGCAGAAGGTTTGGCCCGTGCCGTTCGCTAGCCAATCGGTCCAGAAGATGCCGAGGCCGCCGTTGAGGGCGCGGTAGGATCGGATGCGATCGTTCCAGCCAACGACCACCAGCGCGTCGTAGTTCTGCGAGATGTAGAAGTAGGAACCGGCGTATGACGGACTCGAAAACACGACCACGTAGTCGGTGGCGGCGAGTGCCGCCAAGCTCCGGGCGGACGTGGCCAGCGCCTCTTGCAGCCGCGCCGACGTCTTGAAGCAGTGGATCTGGGGGAACTGCCGGTCGTGACAGAAGTAGTCCGGGATCCTTTCGGCGCTGATCGGGCGGCCGTCAACGTCTGCGATCACGGTCCCCGGATCGGCCGCAGTTGTGGGCGCCCCGCCCGCGGCAAAGAGGACCAGGGCGGCAGCGAACGCCAACCGTTTCATCGGACTTCCTCCCTCGACCATGCGGCACCGCGGACGCCACGGGGAACGTTGGAGGCAAGCCCTGTCGCGAGGCAGGGAGTAACACCCTTGGGCGGCTCAAGGGTTCCGCCTACTTTCCCGGACCCCGCGCGCTCAGCGACGATCAGACCGTCGTTTGCGTTCGCGGCGGCCCTCGTCGCACTGGCCCTCAGCCTCGCGTCCGTGGTCACCGCGATCACCGGGGAGGTCGAGGTTGGTGTGGTCGCGCAGGACCCCGGCGGCGTGGTGGTGGACGTCCATCCCTATGGCGCGGGCTGGTTCGCCGGGATCCGACCCGGCCAACGGGTCGTCGGCCTCACGCCGGCAACCGATCCAGGCGGGTGGGCGATCGAGACTGCCGACGACCAGTCGCGACACCGCGTGTCAAGCCTCGGGGCGAATGCGCCCCTTCGGGTCACAACCATTGGCGGCATCCTCGCTTGCCTGCTGGCGCTGGTCGCGATCCGGGACTCTGGGCTCCGGCGGCGCCGGTCCGAATTGTCGGCCTCGCTCGCGGCCGTCCTCGCCGCCGCGCCATTTGTCGTCTACGACCAACCGATCACGGCCAATCTCAGCCTTGTCGCCGCAGGCGTGGCGCCGGCTCTCTGGTTGGCGCGCTGGCAAGCAAGCCGGCGATCCGTCGGCGTCGCTCTGGTGGGCTCGGCGCTCGCTGTCAGCCTCGGCTGGGGGGTCGTTCGGACGCAAGAGGTCGTCGTCGCTCGCCCGCTTGGTGATGCCTGGCTATTTGCCGCCGTCGCTGGCACCACGACGATGCTGGCACTTGGGGCTGGCGTGACTCGCGCGCGCGTGATCCATGCGGTCGCGGCACTCCGCGTCCTCGACGCGGCGGTTCTCGTGGCCGCCGTGCTTATCGGCGTCACCGCCTATGGCGCGAGTGTCTCGCCCCTCTGGGCCACAGCTCTCGCGCTGCTGCCGGCGGTGGCCTACGCCCGCTCCCGCAAAGAGATCCGAGCCAGCCTCGATCGCATCCTGCTCGCGGAGCTGCGCGAGCGAGCCGCCATTCGCGCTACAGAGGCCGAGCGAGCCCGGATGGCTCGCGAGATCCACGACGACCCGCTGCAGGCAATCGCCGGAGTCATCCAGCAGCTCGAGGAGCCCGCACCGGACACGAGCTCCGCGCGCGAGTCGCTGCGCGATGTCGCGGCAAGGCTGCGCGGCGTTGCGACCGAGCTGCACCCTCCCATTCTCGATGACCTCGGCCTGGTGCCCGCAATCGAGGCGCTGGCTCGGGGCGCCGGCGACAGCCCACCCGTCGACGTGAGGATCGAAGACCGGACCGGCTACGCCAATCGCCCACCAGCGGACGTGGAACTCGCGCTGTATCGCATCGTCCAGGAAGCCATCTCAAACGCATACAAGCACGCCCGCGCGACCAAGATCGCTGTCAGTGGAACCGTTGCGGAGAGCGCCGTCGAGCTCATGATCCACGACGATGGCGTTGGTTTCCAGTCGGCAGCCGCGGAGACAGCATTGCGACAAGGGCACCTCGGCGTGTCGTCGATGAAGCAGCGGGCGGCGGCGATCGCAGCGGCCTTCGAGTTCGTGAAGCCGGCCGGCGGCGGCACGGTGGTCAGTGTGAGATGGCCGGCGTGACAACGCGTCTCATCCTCGTCGAGGACCATCCGATCGTTGTTGACGGCCTCAGGGCCGCGTTCCGCGAACATCCGGAGGTCGAGATCGTCGGGCAAGCGGGCTCGCTCCGCGACGGTCGAGTGCTCCTCGCGGCGACGCCGTGCGACGTTGTGCTGCTCGATCTTCGCCTGCCGGACGGCTCGGGGATCCAGCTCCTCCAGGAAACACGCCAAGCCGACGATCCCCCTGCGTTTCTCGTGCTCTCAAGCTTCCTGACGCCTGAATACGTGTCGACCGCAATCGCGCTCGGGGCGAGCGGCTTCCTGCTCAAGACGGCACCCGTGGCGGACATCCTTGGGGCGCTCGAGGTGATCGTGGACGGCGGTCTCGCGTTCTCGCCCGAGCAACTCCGCGTGAGTCGCAACGCGTCGTGGGCCCCATTGACCAGGCGGGAGCACGAGATCCTGGAAGGCATCCTCCGCGGTCGATCGAACGACGAGCTGGCGATGGACCTCGGCCTCGCGAAGAAGACCGTCGAGGGCTACATCACGAGGCTTCTGGCTCGCTATGACGTGATGACCCGCACGGAGCTCGCGATCCACGCAGAGCGCCGTCAGCTCCTCGACCTGCCGACGCGCCCATCTGCCCGGCACCTTGACAACGCGTGACTCAGCGCCGCCGGCAGACCATCAGCGGCGAGCGTCTTTGGATCAGGAACCGCCGATCTCGGCTTGGAGGGGCCTGGGCAGGAAGGGCTGTTCGGATTGGCAGAACGGACGTTCTCCGGACACAGAAAACCGGCGTCCCCAAATCGAACATGAGTGCTGACGGGGGCCACCGGTTTCCCTGCATGGGCCGCGTCGCTAGGGGACGTGGACCCGCGCGGTGTCGCAACGTAGCTACTTTCCACCTGTGACACCTAGCCTGTCAATACGGGTGTCTTGACGATCGAAACGCGATGATGTACCAAGACGTTCGTTCTGTTTCGGCCGCACTCGGAGTTGTGCACCTAGACGTCCCAAGTCTACATACATTCGATCGCGCGCTCCCGCCACGCCGGCCAGACGCCGGCGCGGCTCGCGTGAGCCTTGAGCGCGGCGAAGCCCTCGATCGTCGGCCGGGCCTCGAACGGCGCCCAGCCGAGAGCGATCGCGTCGTCGTCGCGCGATCGCTCGTGGTAGCGGTCGGCCAGGAACGCGCGCAGGCGTCCGTCCGACGTGGCCGGGAATGCGCGCACCCCCTGCTCGGCCCAGTCGAGCGCCTCGTTGGCGCGACCGGCGTCCAGAAACACCCGGGCGATCTCGAGGTGCGCGTACGGGCTCGAGAGGTCGCGGGCCTTGACCGCGAGCAGCTCGTCGACGTCGCCAACCGCCCGGGCGAGCGACTCCATCATCGAGGTGATCCGGTAGCGCCGGCCGTCGAACGACCGGCCGACGCCGGCCTCCGGACCGAGCTGCGGCACCGTCGCCCAGTCCGCCTCAGCCAACCGGCGGTACTCCGCGATTCCGGCCTCGCCCAGCACATCGGCGTAGGTCAGCGCGGCGCCGCTGAACACGTCCCACTCGCCGTCGAGCTCCCACGCGAAGAGCCGCCCGGCAAGCACCACGGGGTCCGGGCGTGTCACCTCGCACGCGGCGAGGTGCAGGTCCCCCAGCCACCCGAGCACGTCGCCCATCTCCCCGTCGGAGTCGTCGACGTGATCCATCGCGCCCTCGACGCGCCGCAGCGCATGCTCGGCGAGCTCGATGACAACCTCCGCCTGCCCGGTCCGCAGCATGTCCTCCAGGAGGTCGATCGCGCCATGGATCCCCGACACGTAGCCGTGCATGTCCGCGGATCGAAGGTAGCCCGGAACGCGAATGGCCTTGTCGATCGCGCGGCGGACCAGGTCGGCACCGGCCCCCGCCGCTTCGGCTGTCGCGACGAGGAGCAGCAGGCGCTCGCGGAGCAGATCGTCCCGCTCGGCCTGGGCGAGGACCAGGTCGACGAGGGCGCCGTGGTCCATGGCCGCGAGGTGGTTCCGGACGTCCTCAGTCGTGATCCTCGTCGGCCGAGGCCCGCCCCGTACCGGTGCGTGGGGACCCGGGTCCGCGGGCTCCCCCGCCTGCGCGAGCCACGCGAGGCCGAGGGCGACCATGTGCTTGCAGAAGGCGCCCGTCTCCCCCTTTGGGCAGTGGCACGTCCCGACGAGATCGTCGCCCTCGAGCTCCAGAACCACCTCGTAGTCGAGCGTCCCCTCGACCACCCCCGTGAGCACGGAGCCATCCTCGGCGATCGCGGAGACGCGGCCCGCGTCCGCGTAGTCGCGCCCGCGGCGGTACGTCCGGTCGCCGGCTCGAAGGCGCAGAGCCTCGGGCGTGACGCGACCCAGGAGGTCCTTCACGGCACGGAAGGCAACGAGTCCGAGATCCCGGCTCGCGTGGGGAACCCGATCATGATCGCCAGGACCCGGTGGAAGGATGCCATCCCAGGCCACGTGTGCCCGCGAGCACAGGCTCCAGGAACGCCACCAGGACGTCGTGCGCCTCATGGGCCGTCGCGGGCTCGAGCGCCATCTCCTTCCGGAGCGGCGTGTACTGGCGGGCCCATGCCGCAGGCGGCTCTGCGGGCACCGGCGGCCAGGCGTGCGACGCGCGTCGCGCGAAGGTGGCGGTCGCGGCCTCGATGAGCGCGTCGCTCGAGAACGCATGGCGCTGCATGAGCCAGACCATGTCGGCGAGGTCCTTCGCGCGGGTGTTCTCGACATCGCGCGGGAGGGTGTACGCGTGCAGCTTCTCGGCGAACTGTTGGGCGACCGGGTAGACCGGGAAGTGGGCGACCGGGAGTCCCAAGTGTCCGACCACCGGGTCGCTCGGGTGGCGCTCGAGCTCGCCGGTGATGGCGTCGCGAGAGCTGATGTCCAGCTTGAACCGGACCAGCTCGGCGCCGGCGACCCGCGCGACGGCGACAAACCGCAGGCCGCCGCCCGGCGGCCCGGGCAGCCGGCCCCCAGGACGTCGATCCGCTCGAACACCGCCTCGGCAATCGCGTGCCGCCCGGCGTCCGACGTCTTCGCCCACAGATCCGGCAGCGACTCGAGGTATTCCCGCGCCTCAGCCGCGGTGGGGATGCGTGACGGCCGGACCACCGCCGCTGCCGCCTCGGCGTCGAGCCGTGCCATCGTCGCCTCGCGCCGGCCGAGGTCCCGATCCTTCGCGAACCGCAGCGCGGCGCGCTCGCGCTCCCGGTTGATGCGCGCCTTGGCCAGGTCGTCGCCGCCATCGAGGTCCGGTCGCTTGGCGAGGGCGACGGCGTCGGTCTTGAGCCGCGTCGACACCGCCACGTACTCGAAGGCACGACCGATGGCGTCCTCGTACACGTCGGCCTTGTAGGACTCGCCCCGCACTCGGTGGTCGAGGTTCGTCGTCGCATTGCGTCGGTGTCGGCGCGGAGCAGCCGCCTTGAACGGCTCGCAGGCGTCGAGGTGGCGGTAGCGGCCCACATGGCCGGTGAGCCGACGCCCGCAGGAGGCGCAGGCCAGCAGCCCGGCGAGGCCGTACTGGCGGCGGTTGATTGCGCCCTTGTGTCTCCGGCTGTATCGGGCGCGCATCACCTGGACGTGCTCCCAGGTGCCGAGGTCCACAAGGGGCCCGAGCGCGGACTGCTCGCCGGTCCGGAGCCTGCCAGCGTAGAAGGGGTTGGTGAGCACGTCGGCCACGTGCGTCGGTGCCAGACCCGACGCCAGTCCGACCTCGCGGTCAGTGCGGCCGCCAGCCGCGAGCTCGTACGCGCGGCGGACGATCGCGAGTGCGGCCTCGTCGACGACGATCGTCCGACCATCGCGGATCGTCCCGAGCGGGGCCCGGTTGCCACCCGGGACGCCCAGGCGCCGGCGCTTCGCCGCATAGCCCTCCCGGATCCGCTTGGCCAGGCGCCGGCTGTAGGCCTCGGCCTCGACGGCCTCGCGTGCCCAGCGCTCCCACTCGTCCTCGTCGGATGAGAGGACACGCTCGTCGGCGAATAGGATCACGGCACCCCGGGCGTGGAGGTCGTGACGGGCGTTGACCGCGGTCCGCAGATCCCGGGCGAACCGGGACACGTAGCCCACGACGAGGACATCCCAGTCCTCGCCCGCGCCGGCGAGCATCTCGGCCCACTGCCCGGTCGCGGCGATCGTCCGTCCGGAGTGGGCGACCTGCCAGGCGCCACCGGTGTCGACGAGGCCCCAGCGCTCGATGGCCCGGCTCTGCTGCTCGAGCTGCGCATCCGGTCCGAAGTTGTCCGCCTGCCCTGCCGTGGACTCGCGGATCCAGCGGGCCGCACGGCGGCCGCGGAGGTCGTCGAGCGTTCGGGGCAGGGCGCGGGCGGTCATGGCACCTGCGCCACAGCGCGAGGGGTGAAGGCGTCTGGACGGCATGTCATGCTTGCGGGGGACACCGCGAATTTGCCGAGCGGGAGGTTGGGGAGCATGGATGAACTGCTGTTCCTGAGCGTCTCCTTCGTCGTCATGGTCGGTGGCGTGATGCTGATGCTCGGCCTGCGCAGGATTGCGTGGCGATACGGCCTGGTGACGGGCGCTGGTGTGGGCCTGGTGTTCGTGCTGCTGCGCGGCTGGCCGGGCATGTCGACGGGCGTGGCTGTGCTGCTTGCCGCCATTGGCGGCGGGATCGCAGCGCTCGCCGCCGAACGTGGCGAGCGGGACCGCGAGCGCCGGTTTGCGCAAATCCTCGAGGGATCGCCGTACCCTCGCTGAGGCCTGACCCGGATCACGCTGCCTTCCCTCTACGCTTCGCATCCACGACGACGACATTCGCTCTTTCGGGCGCCGCAGCCAAGCGCTCCAGCTCCGCCTCGAGGCGCACGGCCTCGCGGATCGCGAACGCCAGCGCAGCGGCGATCGGATCGGTGCGCGCGGAGTTCCACGAGGACGGAACCCGCGTGTGGGGACCCCCGGTCGGCTCGTCTGGCGTTCACGAGGCGCGCTCCGTTGGCCGAGTTCCTCGATCGGCACAGCACGCGGGTGTTGGCGGGATCGAATGGCGCGCCGCCGTCGATGAGTGCGGTGACGTGGTCGAGCGTCAGGTCACGCGTCGGATGCGCCCGATGCTCGGGACCATCGCCAGGGCACACCCAGCCCGCCTGGCCGACGTGGCGGGCGATCATCCGCCGAGACAGGCGGGTCCATCGCGGGTCCGCATGGATGTGATGGTTGGCACCGGTGCCCGACAGACGCGGGTGCTCGCCGCAGCGTCCCGCCGGCCGGCTCGTGACCACGCCGCAGACCGTGCAGAGCTTCACGCGCTAGACCACGACCGCGGTGCGGTTGGGCTGCCCCTCGGGCGTCAGGACCTCGACCACCGTGCCCTCGGGCAGGGTCGGGTTGGCAACGGGCGTCGTCCTGGACATCGTCACGCCCGTGAGCAGCAGCGACACGACGGCGAGGAAGCTGCCCACGAGCATGAGCGTCGCGTCCTGCTGCTCCTGGGTGATCGCCACGCCGAACGAGATGGCGAAGATCAGGATCGCGCGGACGAGCCCCACGATCAGGGCAGGATCCTTGAGCAGAGCAGCCATCACTTGACCCTCACCTTGTCCCCGACGTGGATGAGCGCGGGGTTCTTGCGGTACGTCGCGTTCTCCGGGAAGGCGAGCAGCGCCTTGAGCGTCAGCCCGTGCGCCGTGGCGATCTCGCCCAGGGTGTCGCCTCGCACGACGACGTGGTCCACGATCGCGGGCGGCGGGTTGAGGATCGCGTTCGCCCTGTCGATGACACGCCGCAGGCGCGCCTCGCGGGTCGCTGCCGGCCACGGGTCCGATGGGCGGTTCACCGTGTTCACGTCCCGGTGGGCGATGACCGTCGACCGGTTGACCTTGATCCCGGTCGCCTTGCTTGCCGCTGCGACGAGCTGGGCGACGGCCTCGAACTGCTGCGCCGAGAACGGCTCAGCACCGCGGCCGCACACCTCCAGGCTCTCGTAGACCCACTCGTTCATGTTCACGCCCGACGCGACCGCGGCCTTGACCGCCGGGATCGTGCGGTCGGGGTGGTCCACATCGCCCTGGCTCCAGGCGGCGTACGTGCCGGGCAGGATGGCGCGGACGATCGAGCCGTCGCGGTCGATGTACGCGGTCGCGGACGGCCCGGTGCTGTGCGCCCTGTTGGCGTAGTTGCGCTCCTGCATCGCGGTCGCCGTATTGGCGGTCTGGTGCAGACACGCGAGCATCGTCGCCTTCCGCCGTCGCGCGGCACCCTTGGGGTAGCCGTAGGCACCGTTGGTCAGCAACGCGGTCACGAGGTTCATGGCTCAGGTCCCCCTCACGGCAGGCTCGGGTCCATGGCCTTCGCGAGCGCGGCGACGACCTGCAGGACGACCGCGATGAGCGAGATCAGCGAGGCGCCCAGCGCCCAACGGGCGAGGACCATGGCGCCGTCGGCCCGGTCGCGCCAGCGGCGGAGGTCGTCCAGCTCGCGGTCGTGGGCATCGAGGCGGAGGAAGATGCCGTCAGCGGAGCGCTGCATGTTCGCCCGGCGTTCGGCCCCCAACGCCTGGTCCTTGGCGATCTCGTCGACGGTCGCCTTGAGCCCCCGGATGTCCTCGCGCATCTCGAGCAGCAGCTCGCGCTGCGTGATCGCGATCACGCCGGGCTCGTCACCGCCCATTGGGCTCGGTGACGGCGCGGACGTACCCGGTGGGGGGAACCGGGAGTCGACCTGGATCGGACCAGCGCGCCGTCATGCGCTAAGCGTGCGGGCGGTGGGTTCCGGTGCCTAGTTGGCCGATTGGGCCATGTAGTCGGGTTATTGGGCCATGTAGTCGGGTTAAGGCTTGGGCATGCTCGGGGTGGATTGACGAACCGGCTCTACCAAGTCCTCAGGTTGATTGTCGCGGACGGCCTATTGCGCGTTCGTCGTTGAACGGCGGTGTGAGACCGAAGATCGAACCTCAGTCGCCCTACTCTCAACGAGTCGCGCCCGTATCCGTCCGGGGATTTCAGCTGGCATTGTTCCTCGCGCGTTGAGGAGCAGCGGTTGATGCGAAAGCGGGCAGTTAGCGGAGAGCACTCCCTCTAGCCGAGAAGGATGTGAGCATTGATGGGGTCTTCGACGAATCCGACCGTGCTGTAGATGCCGTCCTGACCCGCCTGGCAAGACATCGTCCCGAGGGCCGTGTAGTTGATGAACCATGGGCCACCACTGTCACCGCCTTCGGACAGGTCTTGGCCGCTACCGTTCGGGTTGCTGTCGACCTTGACGTAGTAACTCCCGGCGGCGCCGACGCAGCCTGGATCGTTTGTCGACACGATGTAGCCACAGCCGTACCCGGTCGTCTTGCCGTAGTGGCAGACCCAATCGCCCTCGTTCTGGTTGACCCAGCGCAGCTTGGCCGTGACGGTGCGGTACGTTCCGGGCTGTGCTTGGAACTGGGCGGTGTATGTGGCTCCAGCTAGTTTGTGCGACTGCACATCGTAGTTGCCCGACGCGTGCTCGTCGTTCTGGTACGTGAGAGGATTGCCCGAATAGGACTGCGAGTTGTTGCAGTGGCCCGCTGTCGTGATGCCTCGATTGCTCGTGTTCGATCCGTAGTAGATCGTCCAACCCGATGTGCAGGAACTGAGGTGGAGGCCACCCCGGAGCGTGACGGTTGGGACTCGGGCATCGGCTCCTGCCAGGATGATCGCGGTGGCGGGCAAGGCCTGGAGATCCGCTGACGACAGCGCGCCGGCAGCATCGGAGGGAACCTCGACGATCACCCGGTTCATCTTGACCCTGAGGTCGACCGCCACACCTGACGCACCGAAGCGCGCCTGTAGAGCGAGTTGGTCGGCCTTAAGCTGCTTGAGGTTGTAGGCCACCTGGCGGACGTCAATGGAGACTCCGAGATCGCTGGCCTCTGCCTCCGCGGTGGCTCGGACGGACGCGGGGTCGGTGGTGAGCACGACCACTCCGTACGGCGAGTGCTCGATGTACAGTCCGGCGAACGAGTCTGGCTGCCCATCCGCGAGCCTCTCTGCGAGCTTCCCGATCTCGGCCTGCAGCGATATCTGGCGCGCAGCTTCCCCCTCGCTGACTCCCGATGCCTTGGCGTAGGCGACAACGTCAGGAGTCACGTCGCCTGGCGACGCGGCGCTGGCCACGGGGATCGACCCGACGACCATCACAAGCGCAGCAAGCGTCACCACGCATCGTCTCAGTTGGCGCATTTCGATCGCTCCAATCACGAGCCCTCGGGAATGCGGTCCCAAGGCTTTACCGGATCAAGCGGGCACGCGAGCCAAGCTCCTCCGTCTAGCTCACCACCGCTGATTTCCACCCAGTCGCCGGTGCTCGCGACCGCTGCGCCCGACGGGCCTCGCAGAGTCACGACGCCCGTAGCCCGCGCGCCCGAGTAGCCGGCCGGCCAGATGACTTCACGCACGGCACCTGAGGGTTCACGGACAGCAATCCCCCATTGGGTACTCTCGACGAGCTGCCCCTGCAGAAGCGCCGCCATGCAGCGTGATGGGTCAGCAGCGGGTGACTGCGTAGGGACTTGGACGATGCCCGTCAGCGGGGCGGAGCCACACGCGGCCAAAACAACACCGCTCGCGAGCAGCACGACGAGGCGCCCTTTGGCCGCACGGAGGGAGGGAGACGGCCTCACCGGGCTCCTTCCTTGCATCGCCCGTTGACGGCGGTGACCGCCCGAGCGCATTCGCACCAGCTTCCGATCGTCGAGACGGCAGGTGGGTCGCGCCGGGTTGGCCGCCCAGTGGATGATTGGCATACCCGTCTCCCCAGTCATGCAGTCGCAGGACCGAGCCCACCGTATGCCCGAGGATTGGGTCCGTCGAGTGCCAAGCGGCTCGTGGCAGGCTACTCGTTGTGAGCGGCCAAGAAACATGCAGAGAGATCGCCGCGAAAAGTGCAGAGGCGATCAGCGTCAGCCGAGCATAGCGCCGCCCTCCCTGCCAGACGGGACGTGGGCGCGCATCCGGTAGGACTGGCCGCGGATGTTGACGACC
>JBBQRX010000045.1:0-19983 GCA_038214375.1 Candidatus Limnocylindrales bacterium | reverse complement strand
GCGGGCGAACGTCGAGCGGATGACCGCACTTGTCGAGGACCTCCGTGCGCGCACGGCGGCCGTCAGCGAGCGCGGCGCCGGCGGCGACGATCGATCCATCGCGCGGCATCGGGAACGCGGCAAGCTGCCGGTTCGGGAGCGAATCGATCGGCTCCTCGACCCGGCGTCCGCGTTCCTGGAACTGAGCGCACTTGCCGCAAACGGCCTGTACGACGACGAGGCGCCGAGTGCCGGGATCGTCACCGGTATCGGGCGGGTGGACGGAACGATGTGCGTGATCGTCGCCAACGACGCGACGGTCAAGGGCGGCACGTACTTCCCAATGACCGTGAAGAAGCACCTCCGCGCGCAGGAGATCGCGCTCGAGAACCGGCTGCCGTGCGTGTACCTCGTGGACAGCGGCGGCGCGTTTCTCCCCCTGCAGTCGGACGTCTTTCCCGATCGCGAGCACTTCGGGCGCATCTTCTACAACCAGGCCCGGATGTCCGCAGAGGGCATTCCGCAGGTGGCGCTCGTCATGGGCTCCTCGACTGCCGGCGGCGCCTACGTGCCGGCGATGAGCGACGAGACCGTGATCGTCCGTGGCACGGGCACGATCTTCCTGGCCGGCCCGCCGCTCGTCGAGGCGGCGACGGGGGAGCGTGTCAGTGCCGAGAACCTCGGGGGGTCCGAGGTCCATACCCGGGTCAGCGGGGTTGCCGACCATGAGGCGGTCGACGACGAGCATGCTCTCGCCATCGCGCGCTCGATCGTCGCGCATCTCGCGCCGCGAACGCCCGAGCTGCCGTGGCGGCGCGCCATCCCCCGGCCGCCTGCGGTGCGCGCCGAAGGTGACGACGGCACCGCATCGCTGTACGCCGCCGTCCCGGCCGACCCCCGCCGGTCAGTCGATGTCCGCGAGATCATCGCTCGACTCGTCGACGGGAGCGAGCTCCACGAGTTCAAGCCGACCTACGGTGAGACCCTCGTCTGCGGCTTCGCCCACCTCGAGGGATGGCCGATTGCGATCGTGGCGAACGACGGGATCCTCTTCGGGTCGTCCGCGCTGAAGGGGACGCACTTCATCCAGCTGGCCGCCCAGCGGCGGATCCCGCTGCTGTTCCTCCAGAACATCGCCGGGTTCATGGTCGGGCGCGAGGCCGAGGCTGCCGGGATCGCCAAGGACGGCGCGAAGCTCGTCACTGCCGTTGCCTCGGTCGAGGTCCCGAAGCTCACCGTCCTCGTCGGCGGGTCGTTCGGTGCCGGGAACTACGCCATGGCGGGCCGCGCCTACGGGCCGCGATTCCTGTGGAGCTGGCCGAATGCGCGGATCTCGGTCATGGGCGGCCGGCAGGCGGCTCGGGTCCTGTCGACGGTCCGGGCGGCCTCGCTCCCCGGCGGCGCATGGGCGTCCGAGGCGGATCGGGACGCGTTCGAGGCTCCCGTCCTCGAGCGCTACGAGGCAGAGGGGAACCCCTACCACGCGACGGCTCGACTCTGGGACGATGGCATCATCGACCCGCTGCAGACGCGCCACGTCATCGCGATGGGGCTCGAGGCGGCCCTGCACGCGCCGATCCCGGAGACACGCTTCGGCGTGTTCCGGATGTGAGCGGGGCGGGGTCCAGCGACGGGTCGGGGTCCAGCGACGGGACCCCGCTGACGGGCGGGTCGCCCTCCGCGGCGGGGTCGCCGCCCGGCGTCCGGGTCGAGCGGGAGGGTCCCGACGGGGCCGTCGCGCGGGTGACGATCGCGCGCCCGCAGGTCCGCAACGCGCTCGACGCCGGTGCCATCGCGTCATTGCGTGCCCACTTCGAGGAGTTCGCCGATGAGGCGCCGAACGATCTCAGAGTGGTCGTCCTCGCCGGCGACGGGCCGGTGTTCTGCGCCGGAGCAGACCGCGGCTGGATGCGCGCCGCCCTCCACCTCACGCCCGCAGCGAACGAGGCGGATGCGCTCGGGCTTGCGGCGATGTACAGGGCGATCGACATGTGCCCGGTCCCCGTGATCGCCCGCGTCCAGGGGGCTGCGCTCGGCGGTGGCGCGGGGCTGTGCGCTGTCGTGGATATCGCGATCGCGGAGGCCAGCGCCTGGTTCAGCTTCCCCGAGACCCGCCTCGGCCTGGTCCCGGCGACGATCGCGCCGTTCGTCGTTGCGCGGTTGGGAGAGGGACACGCTCGAGCGCTCTTCGCGTTGGGACGTCGGTTCGACGCCGTCCAGGCGATGCGGATCGGACTGGTCCACGAGATCGCCGACGGGCTGGACGGGCTCGACCGAGCGGTCGAGGCGGCGCTGGCCGATGTTCTCGAAGGCGGTCCGGAGGCGACCCGCGCCGCCAAGCAGCTGATCCGCGACGTGCGCGGCGCCGACCCGGCGGCCGCTGCGGATCGGACGGCCCGGGTGCTTGCGCTCCGCCGCGCTTCGGCCGAGGGGGCGGAGGGCCTCCGCGCCATCGAGGAGCATCGACCGCCGTGGTGGGTGAAGCGGGGCTCCGGATGAGCGACGCCGTCGCCTCGGCCAGGCGTCCGATCCGGGTCCTGTTCATTGCGAACCGCGGCGAGATCGCCACGCGGATCGCGACGACCGCGCAGCGGCTCCGCATCGTCCCGATCGTGCCGCTTGTCGGGAGCGCCGACCGGGGGACAGCCGCTCCGTTCCACCACGTGGGTGGCGGGATCGGGCAGGCGGCCGACGATCCCGTCGACCTGCTCGACCCTGGCGACGTCGTGCGAGCGGCGATCGCGGTGGGCGCCGACGCCGTCCACCCCGGGTACGGATTCCTGGCAGAGAGCCCGGCACTCGCGGAGGCGGTTGTCACCGCCGGCCTCGCCTGGGTCGGCCCGCCCGCCGAGGCGATCCGCACGCTTGGCGACAAGGCCCGGGCCCGAGAGGTGGCTCGGCGCGTCGACGTCCCGGTTGCCCCCGGCGAGGAGCCCGACGACCAGTCCGATGCATCTCTCGCGGCCGCTGCGGACCGGATCGGGCTGCCGCTCCTCGTCAAGCCCGCTGCGGGGGGCGGCGGCAAGGGAATCCGGGTCGTCCATCGGCGTGACGAGCTTCAGCCGGCTCTCGAAGCTGCCCGGCGGGAGGCCGGCCGCGCGTTCGGCGACGATCGGCTCATTGTCGAGCGGTACGTCAGTCCCGCGCGGCACGTCGAGGTCCAGGTGCTTGCCGACGGCCACGGGGGCGTCGTCCACCTCGGCGACCGCGACTGCTCCATGCAACGGCGCCACCAGAAGGTCCTCGAGGAGGCTCCGGCGCCCGGGCTCGCACCGGAGGTGCGGGCAGCCATCCGCGCCGCGGCGATCCGCATCGCCGGGACCGTCGGCTACGAGGGCGCCGGCACCTGCGAGTTCCTCGTCGGGGATGACGGGAGCTGGGTCTTCCTCGAGATGAACGCACGGTTGCAGGTCGAGCACCCGGTTACTGAGCTGGTCCTGGGACGGGACATCGTCGCCGACCAGCTCCGGATCGCCGAGGGCGCGGCCCTCACCGAGCTCGGCCTCGACCAGGGCCGGATCGAGGCCGCCTTCGCGACGGGCGGGCACGCCATCGAGGTGCGGCTGAACGCGGAGGACCCCTCGACAGGCTTTCTTCCGTCAGCCGGTCCGGTCCTGGCGGTACGGTGGCCTGCTGGGGCCTGTGCCTTCGGACCGGTACGCCGCGGCGGGATCCGGGTCGATGCGGGCATCGCGGCCGGCGATCTTGTCGGCGGCGCCTTCGATCCACTCCTCGCCAAGATCATCGCCCACGGCTCGAATCGCGACGAGGCGCTCGCCCGCCTCGTGGGCGCGCTCGACCAGACCGAGGTCCTCGGCCTGGTCACGAACCTCGCGTTCCTCAGGCGGCTGGTCAGGCTGTCGGCCGTTCGTGAGGGTCGAGCGCGGACAGAGACGCTCGAAAGGCTGGCCGGCGAGGCGGCAGGGCCGGACACAATCCCCGAGGACGCGTGGCAGGCGGCCGCGGACGCGCTCTCCGGCGGAATCGTGGGCGACCCGTGGCGCGGCGGCTGGAGACTCAACGCCCCGGCCAGGCTTCGGCTCGTCGCCGACGGGCCCGACGGGGTCGAGGAGCGTTCGGTTGAGCTGACCGCCAGGGTCGCCGCCGAACCCGCCGAACCCGCCGAACCCGCCGAACCCGCCGGCACCGCGGGAACCATCCAGGCGCCCGGGAACGTGGGCAGGGCGCCGGCTCCCCTCGCGGTTCGTTCCGGCGATGTCATCCACGTCTCGGTCGGCGGCCGAAGCGTCCCGATCTCGCTGGCGCGGCCTCCGGATCTCGCGAGGACTGCGTCGCGGCGAGGTTCGGCGGGGGCCGAGTCCGCCACCGATCTCGTGACGCCGATGCCCGGCACCGTCCTTGGCGTGCACGTCGCCGTCGGGGGTTCCGTGGAGGCGGGGGACCCTGTCGCTACCCTCGAGGCGATGAAGATGGAGCATGTGGTGGCTGCCCCGAGGGCGGGCCGGGTGGCCGGGCTGTTCGTGAAGGCCGGCGACCGAGTCGAACGCGGCCACCTCGTCGCGCGACTGGAGGTCCAGGCGTGACCGTCCCTTCCGGCCCACCGATCGCGCCGGTGCGGGTCCGGATCTACGAGGTGGGGCCGCGCGACGGCCTCCAGAACGAGCCCACGGTGATCCCGACGGCGGCCAAGGCGCGCTTCATCGGCCTGCTCGTATCGGCCGGCCTGCGCGAGATCGAGGCGACGAGCTTCGTGCGACCCGACCGGATCCCCCAGCTCGCCGACGCCGGCGAGCTCCTGCCGTCACTCCCCCGGGAGCCCGGGGTCCGCTACCCCGTGCTCGTGGCGAATGCCCGAGGCCTCGCCCGGGCGGCCGAGGCGGGCGCGGAGGCGATCGCCGTCTTCACCGCGGCGACGGACGCCTTCGCGGAGCGGAATATCGGGCTGTCGATCGACGCGTCGCTCGAAACGTTCGGGCCGCTGCTGGCGGAGGCCGCGCGGCGCGGGTGGTGGCGGCGCGCCTACGTCTCGACCGCGTTCGGATGCCCCTACACGGGGCGGGTCGAACCGGCGAGGCCCGTCGCCGTCGCTCGACGGCTCCTCGATCTCGGCGCGGACGAGGTTTGCTTTGGCGACACGATCGGCGTGGCGGTCCCTTCCGCCGTGGAGGCGCTCACGGGCGCCGCGCTCGAGGCCGGGATCCCGGTCGAGCGGATCGCCCACCACTTTCACGACACGCGCGGAACGGCGCTCGCGAACGTGGTGGCGGCTCTCCATCTCGGCGTGACCTGCTTCGATGCCTCGACGGGCGGGACCGGGGGCTGTCCCTACGCGCCGGGCGCTGCCGGCAACCTCGCGACCGAGGACCTGGTCTACCTCCTGGACGGCGAGGGCATCGAGCATGGCGTGGACTTGCCGCGTCTGCTCCTGGCCGCGCAGTACATCGCCAGCCTGCTCGGCCGCCCGCTGGCATCGAAGGTCGGCCTCGCAGGTGGCTGGGACGCAGCGACGGGCCAGCAGGTGAGACGGCCGCCGGGCGGTTGACGCCGGGACGCCCTCCCCGTGACGGGACGGCCGACGCGCTCGGCCACGCTGGGCACGACGCCGCGCCTCGTTGACGCCGCGCCTCTTGACGCCACGCTGGGCGCGACGCCGCGCCTGGTGGACGCCGCGCCTGGCTCAGATGCCGTCGCGCTCCCGCGGACCCAGCTTCGCGATCGCCGCCACGGCGTCCGCATTCTCCAGCGAGGACAGGTCGCCCGGATCCTGGCCGAGCCAGGCGGCACGCGCCACGCGGCGCATGATCTTGCCGCTCCGGGTTCGCGGGAGATCCGGGACGATCACGACCGCAGCCGGTCGAAGGGGCTTCCCGAGGCCATTGGCAACCTGGTCTCCGACCTCGCGAGCGAGCGCCTCGGGCTCGACCCTTGCGTCCTGCCGGACGACCACCAGGAGCACGGCAACCTCGCCGCGGATCTCGTCCGGCACGCCGATCGCGGCCGCCTCGACCACCGCGGGGTGGGCGACGGCGACGGCTTCGAGCTCCGCCGGCCCGACGCGCTTGCCGGCGATCTTGAGCGTGTCGTCCGACCTTCCGTGGAGGTACCAGAACCCGTCGGAGTCGCGCGCCGCCCAGTCGCCGTGCACCCAGGTCCCCGGCAGCCGCCGCCAGTAGGCATCCAGGTAACGCTCCCGGTCCGCCGGCGACCCGCCCCAGAAGCCGCGCGTCATCCCGGGCCACGGGGCTCGGATCGCCAGCTCGCCGACCTCGTCCACGACGGGGCGCCCGCTCGGGTCGACCACGTCCGCTGCCATCCCGACGCACGGCCCGTTGAATGACGTCGGCCGGATCGGCCGCAGGGGCGTCGCACCGAGGATCCCGCCGGAGATCTCCGTCCCGCCGGTGTAGTTGACGATGGGGAGCCGTCCGTCGCCGGCGGTCTCGAAGAGCCATGTCCATGGGCCCGGATTCCACGGCTCCCCGGTGGAGCCCAGGACGCGGAGCGAGGAACGATCGTGGTCGCGGACGGGCGCGTCTCCATGAACAAGGAGCGCCCGGACCAGGGTTGGGCTCACGCCAAGGTGCGTGATCCGGTGGCGCTCCACCAGCGACCAGACCCGACCGGCATCGGGGTGGTCCGGGGCGCCTTCGAACATGACGAGGCGGGCGCCGAGCAGCAGCGCGCCGCTGATGGCCCAGGGACCCATCATCCAGCCCAGGTCGGTGATCCAGCAGAGGGCGTCGCCGGGCCGCAGGTCGAAGGTGTGGGCCAGGTCCTGCGCGGCCTTGATGGGGAACCCGCCGTGGACGTGCACGGTGCCTTTCGGGGCGCCGGTCGTCCCGGACGTGTAGATGACCATGTAGGGGGTTTCGGGATCCACCGGCCCCGCCAGCCGCGCCGCCGCTGGCACCGACGCCAGCTGGTCCGCGTTCGGCCCGCGATCCCATGACGCGTCCCGCACAGGGTCGGCCAGGGCGGCGGGGAGGCCGTCCGGCTCGATGCGACGCACGACCAGGACCCGGCGGACGCTCGGCGAGTCGGCCAGCGCCTCGGCCGCGACCGAGGCCATCGCGATCGCCCGGCCACGCCGAAGGAAGCCATCCGCGGTCACGAGATGGGTCGCCTGGAACGCACGGAGGCGGGCCGCGACCGCAGGCCCGGCGTAGCCGCTGAAGATCGGCGTGAAGATCGCGCGCAGCCGTCCGAGGGCCAGGACGGTGATCGCCGTCTCGGGGAGCATCGGCAGGAAGACCCCGACGCGGGTCCCGGCGCCGATCCCGTGCGCCGCGAAACGCTCAGCAGTCGCCTCGAGGGCGTCGATCAGCTCGCGCCCCGTGAGACGGCGGACCGACCCGTCGTCGCCCTCCCACGCGATCGCGTCGTCGTCGGGTCGCGTCGCCCACCGCTCGATCACCGCGCCGGCGTGGTCGAACGCGCCGCCGACCCACCAGCGAGGCCATTCGATCCCTGCCTCCAGGTCCAGGACCCGGTCCCAGCGGCGGCCCCAGGCGAGCCCGAGGTCGTCGACCGCGAGCCCCCAGAACCATGCCGGGTCCGCGACCGCCCTGGCCTGGAGCGCCTCGAGGTCGGGCATCTCGCTGGCGCGGATCAGCCGGGCCGGGCGACTGTCGGTGAGGAGCTCGGAACCCGGACGCCACGGGGCCCGGGCATCGGCGCGGGCGAAGGCTGGAAGAACCGGTCGTCGATCGGCGGCGCGTGGCGGGACTGCCATGGGTCGCATCATGCCCGTCGCGGACGGCGGGCGCCACCGGGTGTCCACCCTCGGGCGCACGATCGTGCTGGTTGCCGAAGAGACCCCTTGTCCCCCGTCCCACGGCCGACTATGCTGCGGCCTTTCCAACCAAACGTTCGTTTGGGAGGCGACGGAGCCGGATCCCGCCACCTGGAAGCGTCGGAGGGGCCATCGATGCAGGATGCTGCGCCAGCGCCGCCCCGTGGAGAAGCACCCAGCGTGACGCGGCCGCGCGAGGCCGAGCTCCTTGGCGCCGCGACGCGTCTCTTCCGCGAGCGCGGCTTCCATGCGACCTCGATGCAGGACCTCGCCGAGGCGCTCGCGATGAACCGGGGAAGCCTGTACCACTACATCGACTCGAAGGACGATCTGCTCTGGACCATCGTCACGGGTGCGCTCGACCGCCTCCGAGAGCGGGTCGCCCCGGCCCTGGCCCAGGACGCGCCCGCGGCCGTCCGCGTGCGGGCCGCGATCGCCGCCCACCTTTCCTTCGCCGCCACGCACGGCGACGAGCTCTCCCTGGTCCAGGTCGAGCTGCGTTCGCTCTCGGCCGAGCGCCGCAGGGCGCTGATCGATCGGCGGGACGCGTACGAGGCGCTCTGGCGTGGAGCCATCGCGGACGCGATCGCGGAGGGGGCGCTGCGCTCCACTGACGTCCGTCTCGCCGGGATCGCGATCCTCTCCGCCTGCAACTGGTTCACGCAGTGGTATCGCCCCGACGGCCGGCTGACCGTCGAGCAGATCGCGGACGCGTTCGGGGAGCTCTATCTCCGCGAACCGTCGGAGAGACGGCCGCCGGACGTCACGCCGAGCCCGGCCGGGGAGGGACGCGCATGATCCCGCGGCTGGAATCGGCGGTCGTGCTCGGGGCCGGGACCATGGGCGCACAGCTCGCCTGCGTCCTTGCCGACGCCGGCGCGAGGGTCGCCCTTCTCGACCTCGACGTATCGACGGCGGAGCGGGGCCTCGAGCGCGCGACGAAGATCCGGCCTGCCGCGCTCCGTTCGAGCGCGAACGCGAGGCGCATCGCCGCCGGCGGGTTCGGCGACCTCGAGGCAGCGATCCTCGGGGTCGACTGGATCCTGGAGGCCGTCGTCGAGCAGCTCGAGCCGAAGCGCGCACTCTTTGCCCGGATCGACGACGCGGTCTTCGATGCGGGCGGGCACGGCAACGCCGGAACCGGATCCGGACGGGGCCAACACGCGCCGCTCGTCTCGTCGAACACGTCCGGCCTGCCGATCGCGAGCCTGGCGGAGGGTCGAAGTGATGGGTTCCGGCGCGCGTTCCTCGGGACGCACTTCTTCAACCCTCCTCGCTACAGCCGCCTGCTCGAGCTGATCCCGACGCCCGACACGGACCCGGCGCGGCTCGACTGGATCGAAGGGGTCGGAGCTCGCCAGCTCGGGAAGGGCACCGTCCGAGCGAAAGACGGCCCTGCGTTCATCGGAAACCGGCTCGGCGTCTACGGGCTCCTGGTGGCACTCGAGCTCGCCCGTGAGCTCGGACTCGGTGTCGACGAGGTGGACGACCTGACTGGCACGCTCATTGGACGGCCGAAAAGCGCAACCTTCCGCACGCTCGACCTGGTGGGGATCGACGTAGCGGTCGCGGTTGCCGACCATTGCCATGCCGACCTGCGCGACGATCCCGAACGCGAGCGGTTCGCGGTGCCGGATCTGCTTCGTCGCCTCGTCGCCGACGGCCGGCTGGGGGAGAAGAGCGGCGCCGGCTTCTTCAAGAAGGTCGACGGCGAGATCCTCGCGCTCGACCTCGACACCCTCGAGTACCGGCCCCGTCGCCGAGCCGCTTCTTCGGCGGTCGACCTGCTCCGCTCCGAGCCGGATCTCCGCCGCCGCCTTGCCGCGCTCCCGGATGCGGTCGAGCGCGCCCCGGACGACCGGGCAGGCGCCTTCCTGTGGCGGCTGCTGGCGGCCACGATTGCGTACGCCGCCGCGGTGGCGCCCGAGATTGCCGACGACGCCGAGGCCGTCGATCGGGCCATGCGCTGGGGGTTCGGCTGGGGCATCGGACCGTTCGAGACCTGGGACGCGATCGGAGTCGGCCGGCTCGCCGAGCGCCTTCCGGGCGCGGGGATCGCCGTCCCGTCGCTCGTCGCCCGAGTCGTCGACCCCGGCGGGCCCGCCCGCTTCCACGAGGATGGGCAAGCCCTCGAATTCGCCTCCCTCGAGCTCCGTCCAGTCTTGGTGCGCCCCGGCCACCTGGACCTCGACGCCCGTCGCCGGGCGGTCCCTGGGCTGCCCGCGAATGCCGCCGGATCGCTGACGGATCTCGGTGGCGGGGTCCTGGGCCTCGAGCTGCACGGGAAGCTGAACGTCATCGGGCTCGACACGCTGGGCCTCATGAGCCGGGGGCTCGACCTCGCGGCCGCCTCCTACGACGGACTCGTCATCGGGACGCTCGCCCCGGACTTCTCGGCCGGCGCGAACATCGCGCTCCTCCTCGTCCAGGCCGAGGACGGCGAGTGGGACGAGCTGAGCCGCGTCGTTCGCCTCTTCCAGGGGATCGCGGCCCGGATGCGCTACGCGCCGTTCCCGGTCGTGGTCGCGCCGCGCGGCCGGACGCTCGGCGGTGGCGCCGAGTTCTGCCTCGCGGCGGACCGCTCGCAGGCGCTCGCGGAGACGTACATCGGGCTGGTCGAGACAGGGATCGGCCTCCTGCCGGCGGGTGGCGGGACCACCGCGATGGCGCGGCGAGCGGCCGAGCGCGTGCCGGGAGGGGTCACTGCCGATCCGTTCCCGTTCTTCCAGGCGGCGCTCGAGACGATGGCGCTGGCCCGCGTTGCGACCTCGGCCGAGGAGGCAGTCGCGCTCGGGCTTCTGATGCCTTTCGACCCGATCACGGCTGACCCGGACCGCCAGTGGGCCGACGCCGCAGCGACCGTCCGCCTCCTCGCCGAGCAGGGCTATCGCCCGCCGGTCGATGCGCCGATCCGGGTCGCAGGACGGCGCGGGATCGCCGCCGCGGAGGCGCTCACCTACAACCAGATCCTCGCCCGCGCCATGAGCGAGCACGACCGGACCGTCGTCCTCGCTCTCGCCCGGGTGCTGGCGGGCGGCGATGTCGCGGAGGGGACAGAGGTGGCGGCGAGCTACCTGCTGGATCTCGAACGGGAGGCCTTCCTTCGCCTCCTCGGGGAGCGCCTGACGCGTGATCGGATCCGCCACACGCTCAAGACCGGCAAGCCGCTGCGCAACTAGAGGGATCGTGTCATGCGAGATGCCGTGATCGTCAGTGCCGCGCGGACGGCGGTCGGGAAGGCCCCGAAGGGCGCCCTCCGCGAGACCCCGCCCGCGGAGCTCGCCGCGGCCGCGGTGCGGGAGGCGGTCGCGCGGGCGCCCGGTCTCGATCCCGCCGAGGTCGAGGACCTTGTCCTGGGCTGCGCGATGCCCGAGGGCGCCCAGGGCCTGAACATCGCGCGCCACGTGGCGCTCGGCGCCGGCCTCCCGGTGAGCTCGTCCGCGAGGACCGTCAATCGCTTCTGCGCCTCCGGCCTCCAGGCGCTCGCGATCGCGAGCGGGTCCGTCGCGTCCGGGATCGCGGATGTCGTCGTCGCCGGCGGCATGGAGTCGATGAGCTTCGTCCCGATGACCGGCTGGCACTTCGACCCGGACGCGACGCTCGCCGGTGGCTTCCCCGGCGTCTTCGTGAGCATGGGCCTCACGGCCGAGGCCGTGGCCGAGCGCTACGGCATCGAGCGCGAGGCGCAGGACGCGTGGGCGCTCCGCAGCCACGAGCGCGCGGCCGCGGCCCAGGACGCAGGTCGATTCCATGACGAGATCGTCCCCGTGTCGGCGCGGTCGACGGCCGTCGAAACCGGGCGGCCGGCAATGCGGAAGTGGAGCTTCGAAGCCGACGAGGGGATCCGCCGAGACACGGACGCCGCGCGCCTCGCGGCCCTGCGTCCCGCCTTCCGGGCCGGCGGCTCCGTGACCGCCGGGAACAGCTCGCAGACCAGCGACGGCGCCGCGGCCCTGGTCGTCATGACCGGCGAGCGTGCCGCCGCCCTCGGCCTGACGCCGCTCGGCCGCCTGGTCAGCTTCGCGACCGCCGGCGTGGACCCGGAGATCATGGGGATCGGCCCCATCGAGGCCGTCCCGAAGGCGCTCGCGCGGGCCGGCCTGACGCTGGACGACATCGCCACGATCGAGCTGAACGAGGCCTTCGCGTCGCAGGTGGTCGCGATCATCCGGCGGCTCGGGCTCGACGAGGAGCGGATCAACCCCAACGGTGGCGCGATCGCCCTCGGGCACCCGCTCGGGGCAACCGGGGCGAAGCTCACGGTCCAGATCCTCTCCGAGCTCGCCCGGCGGCAGGCCCGGTACGGCCTGGTGACGATGTGCGTGGGCGGCGGCCAGGGGGCTGCCGCCGTGATCGAGTGGCTCGGTGGGCGCCAACCCGCTCGGCCGCGCGGAGCTGCAGAGGGAGCATCGCGATGACGGCGGACCTTCGACCCTCCACCGCCCCGGTCCAGCGCGCGGGCGGCGCCTTCCTCGTCACCCGAGCGGAACCCGGCGACATCCTCACGCCCGAGCGGCTGACGGCGGAGCACCGCGCGATCCGCGCAGCGGTCGGCACGTTCGTCGAACGCGAGGTCCGGCCCCGCGCGGAGCGGATCGAGGCGAAGGACTGGTCCGCCCATCGCGAGCTCCTCGCGATCCTCGGCCGCGACGGCTTCGTCGGCGTCGATGTGCCAGAGGCGTTCGGCGGTTCGGGCCTGGACAAGACGACGTCGGTCGTCGTCACGGAGGCGCTGGGCGCCGCCGAATCGTTTTCCGTGACCTTTGCGGCCCACACCGGGATCGGGACGCTGCCGCTCGTCTTCTTCGGCACCGACGAGCAGCGCGCCCGCTACCTGCCAGGACTCGCCGCCGGGACGACCGTCGCGGCCTATGCCCTCACCGAGGCGAACGCCGGCTCCGACGCACAGGCGATCCGCACGCGAGCCACCCGCGAGCCCGACGGCTCGTGGCGGCTCGACGGGACGAAACAGTTCATCACGAACGCGGGGTTCGCCGACCTCTTCACGATCTATGCGAAGGTGGACGGGGAGAAGTTCAGCGCGTTCCTCGTCGAACGGGGAACGCCGGGGCTCGAGATCGGGCCGGAGGAGCACAAGCTGGGGCTCCACGGGACGTCCACCTGTCCGCTCGTCCTCGACGGCGCCCGCGTTCCGGCGGCGAACCTCCTTGGCGAGATCGGCAAGGGCCAGAGGATCGCGTTCAACGTTCTCAACGTTGGGCGGTTCAAGCTTGCCGCCGCCGTGCTCGGGGCGATGAAGCCGGCTCTCGCGACCGCCTCGGCGTATGCGCGCGACCGCGTCGCCTTTGGGCGGCCGATTGCAGGGTTCCCGCTCGTGGCCGCCAAGCTCGGCCGGATGGCCGCGCGGATCTACGCGGTCGAATCGGTCGTCTATCGCATCGCCGGCCTGATCGACGAACAGCTGGCCGGGACGGAGTCGGCCGGGCCCGACGCAGTGAAGGCGGCGCTGGAGGAGCTCGCGGTCGAGTGCTCGATCGCGAAGGTGCTCGCGTCCGAGGAGGGCGACGCGGTCGTCGACGAGCTGGTCCAGGTCCACGGCGGGTACGGCTACATCGAGGACTTCCCGGCCGCACGGGCGTACCGCGACAGCCGGATCAACCGGATCTGGGAGGGGACGAACGAGATCAACCGGCTCCTCGTGCCCGGCACGCTCCTGAAACGGGCGATGACAGGACGTCTCGACCTCCTCGGTCCGGCGCGCCGGGCGCAGGAGGCGCTGCTTGCAGGCCCCATGGACGGCGACGACGGGGGTGGCGGACCCCTGGCGGCCGAGCGGCGTCTCGTCGAAGGCAGCCGGCAGCTGACGCTCCTCCTCGCCGGTGCGGCGGTCCAGCGGTTCGGGGCCGCGCTCGAGGAGCAACAGGAGGTGCTCGCCGGGCTCGCCGACCTCGCGATCGCGACGTTGACGATGGAGAGCGCAGTCCTGCGCGCGGATGCGGCGGCGGTGCGTCCCGCGGGCGATCCGGCCGCCCTGATCGACCTCGCGAAGCTCGTCGTCGCGGACCGCGTCGGTCTCGTCGAGCTGACGGCCCGAGTGCTGGCGGCGCGGGTGGCGGACGGGGATGAGGCGCGGCTGCTCCTCGCCGGAGTCCGCCGCTTCCTGCGGACCGATCCGATCGATTCGATCGAGCTGGTGCGCCGCGTGGCCGCTCGGGTCACGGCCACGGGCGGTTATCCGGTATAGGGCGGAGCTCGGTGGGCCCGGGGTTGGGAGGAAGCTCGAGGGCGCAAGGCGCGAAGGAGTGCCGTGATCGCAGCACCAGGCAGCGAGATGGCGAGCAGCCCGGATCACCCCTGGCTGGGCCATTACGAGGCAGGGATCCCGGCGGAGGTCGAGATCCCCGAGCTGACCGTGGACGGGCTCCTGCGCCGTTCGGCGGAGCGGTTCCCGGATCGCGACGCGCTGATCTTCTTCGGCGCGCGCACGTCCTACCGCACGCTCGACCGCGCAGTGGATCGCTTCGCCGGTTACCTCGGGGCGATCGGGCTCGCACCGGGCGACCGCGTGAGCCTCCACCTCCCGACGTCTCCAGCCTTCGTCATCGCGTTCCTCGGCACGCTCCGGGCAGGCTGCATCGCCGTCCCGATGAGTCCGCTCCTCGTCGAGCGCGAGGTGGAGGTTCTCTTCCGGCAGACCCGCCCGCGACTCTCGGTGGTCCTCGACCTGCTCGTCCCGCGCGTCGCCGAGGCGCGCTCGGCGCTCGGTGACCGCCTCGCCCCGCCGTCGGGGGGCGAGGCCACCAGCGGCATCATCTCGACCGGCATCCGGGACTCGCTGCCGATCCCGATCCGCTGGCTCTACCCGTTGAAGATGCGCCGCGAGCACCGCTGGCATCCCGTTGCGCATTCGACCAGCCTGCCGAACCTCTTCCGCGCGCTTCGCGCGCAGCCGCCGATCCGGGTCGAGTCCGTCGCCCGCCCGACGGACCCGGCCGTCCTCCAGCCGACGGGCGGGACGACCGGCACGCCGAAGGCGGCGATCCTCACCCACCGGAACCTCGTCGCGAACGCCGTCCAGTGCACGAGCGCGCTCGTGACGGAGGGCCAGGGTGAGCCGGCCGCGATCCTGTGCGCGCTCCCCTATTTCCACATCTATGGGCTGACCGTCGCCCTCGACTTCGCCCTGCAGCTCGGCTTCACCCAGATCCTCCTGCCCCGGTTCGTCGTCTCGGAGACGCTCGAGGCGATCCGCAGGCATCGACCGCGCCTGTTCCCCGGGGCGCCGTCGTTCTACGCCGGCCTCCTGAACGACCCGCAACTCGGGCGGTACGACCTCAGCTGCATCGAGGCATGCATCAGCGGATCGGCACCTCTGCCCGGGCCGGTCCAGGAGCAGTTCGAGGCCCTGACGCATGGCCGCGTGAGCGAGGGGTACGGGCTGACCGAGGCGGCGCCGGTCACGCATGTCAACCCGGTCCACGGCGAGCATCGGCCCGGCACGGTCGGGTTGCCGTTGCCCTCGACCGACGCCCAGGTGCGGGACGTGGGGACCGGTCGCCTGGCGCTCGGCCCGGGCGAGATCGGCGAGCTCTGGGTCCACGGCCCGCAGGTGATGGCCGGCTACTGGGAGCGGCCGCACGAGACGGCGGCTGTCCTGCGCGACGGCTGGCTGCGCACGGGCGACCTCGCCTCGATGGACCAGGACGGCTACTTCCGGATCGTCGACCGCCTGAAGGACCTGATCATCGTCTCCGGGGCGAACGTCTTCCCGCGCGAGGTCGACGAGGTGCTCATCGGCCACCCGGACGTCCTCGAGGCAGCGACGATCGGCGTCCCGGACCCGGTGAAGGGAGAGGTGGTCAAGTCGTACGTGGTCCTCCGCGAGGGAGCCCTCGCGACGCCGTCCGACCTCGTCACCTACTGCCGCACGAACCTCTCCAGCTACAAGACGCCGACGGTGATCGAGATCAGGGACGAGCTTCCCAGGACCGGCCTCGGGAAGCTCCTGAGACGCAATCTCCGCGAAGAGAACGCGGCCTCGATTCCGGGCCCGGGCGTCGATGTCGGCGCTGTATGAACGCCCGAGAACGTACCCTCGCCGCCATCGTCGACGCCTTCGTCCCCGCCGCCGACGGCCTCCCGTCGGCCAGCGAGCTGGGCGTCCACCGGCGCCTCCTCGCGGAGGTGGACGCGCTGGGCCGGCCATCGCTGCGACGCCAGCTGGATCTACTGGTGCGCGGTATGGACTCGCGCCTGGGCAGCCTCGCCCTCGCCGGACGCCCCGTCCGCTTCTCCGCGCTGGATCAGGAGGCCCGCGAGGACTACCTGCGGCGGATGGGCGACAGCCCCATCGCGCTCAAGCGGACGGCCTTCCAGGACCTGAAACGGCTCACGCTCCTGCTCGCCTACGGTATCGAGGATTCGCCCTGGCGTGCTCGAACCGGGTTCGTCGCCCCGCCGCCTGACCTCCCCAGCCCCAGCCGGGTGAAGGTCCGGACTCCACGGCCCGGCGAGATGTTGGACGCCGACGCAATCGTCATCGGCTCGGGCGCGGGTGGCGGCGTGGCCGCCGCCGTCCTGGCGGCGGCCGGGAAGAAGGTCATGGTCCTGGAGCGGGCAGCGATGGTCTCAGAGGAGGCCTTCGGCGGGCCGGAGCTCGACGGCCTCGGGGCGCTCTTCCTGGACCGGGGCCTCGCCGCGACCTCGGACCGGTGGATCTCGATCCGGGCGGGGAGCGCCGTCGGCGGCGGCACGGTCGTCAACTGGAGCACCTCGCTCCGGGCCCCGGCCGCCGTCCGCGACGAATGGCGGGCGGCCGGCATCGACGACGACCTCGACGAGCACTACGCGGCGATCGAGGAAGAGATCCACGTCACCACCGAGGAGAGCGCTCCCAACGGGCCGAACGGACGCCTGGCGGCCGGTCTCGAGGCGTTGGGCCTGCCCGTCACCGTCGTCCCGCGCAACGTCCGCGACTGCGGCGACTGCGGACCCTGCGCGGTAGGCTGCCGCCGTGGCGCCAAGCAGTCCACCCTCCGCACGTCCCTCGTCGCCGCGTGCGCGAACGGCGCCGAGATCCTGGACCGGACGGAGGTCCGCCGGATCCTCGTCGAGCGGGGCCGAGCGGCCGGCGTCGTGGCGCGCGTCCCCGGCGGGGAGATCACGGTCCGCGCCCCACTCGTCGCGCTGGCTGGCGGCAGCATCCTCTCGCCGGCTGCCCTCCTTCGCTCCGGGATCGCCACCGCGACTGCCGGGCACGGCCTGCACATCCACCCGGTCGCCGCGCTCGGTGGCATCTACCCTGAGCCGCTGGCCCCGTGGGCCGGCGTGCCACAGGGCGTGATGAGCGACGCGTTCGCCGAGATCGACGGGACCTGGGGCTTCCGCCTTGAAGCGGCGCCGACCCATCCCGGCCTGATCGCCAGCGGCTTCCCGTGGTGGAACAGCCGCGACCACCGTGAGCTGATGACGCAGTGCGACCGGATCGGCGCGTTCATCGCGATCGTCCGGGACCGGAGCGTGGGTCGCGTGGAGCTGGCCCGCGACGGCGTGACGGTGCGCTACGAGCCGGGCGCCGCGGAGCGCGAGCTGCTCCGGATGGGGTCGCTGGAGATGGCCCGGGTCCACCGGGCGGCAGGCGCCCGTCAGATCATCCCGCTGCTCACGCCGCCGCTGGAGTGGCGGTCGGGCGAGGCGTTCGACCCCTGGCTGGCGGCGCTCGCACACCGCCCGATCGAGCCGAACCGGATCCTCCTCTTCACCGCGCACCAGATGTCCAGCTGCCGGATCGGGACGAGCCCGCGCGACAGCGTCGCCGATCCCGACGGCCGAGTGCACGGCGTCGCCGGCCTCTACGTGACGGACGCCAGCGCCTTCCCGACCGCCACTGGCGTCAACCCGATGCTCTCGCTGATGGCGCTTGCGAGGCGCACCGCGCTCCGGATGGTGGCGGCCGCGTAGGAAGAGCGGCGCCGGGTCCCGGGGTGCGGGCCTGTCGTCACGGAACCTGACCCGGCAACCCAACAGAAATGTGAGGGCAATACCCGAGTACCTGGGGTCCTCCGCAACCGACCCCGGTCGGGCTGTCGCGACACAAACGCGACACAAGCGGCATCGTGGTCGCCTCCGCGTCCGACTTCCCCTTCTGTACAACCGGGCGCACGACAACGGCCTCTTCGGGTTCGAAGACGCGGTTTGGGACAACTGCGCCGGCATCGCCGTGTCCGCGTCCGCGGACAGGAATTCGTCCGGCGGCGGCGATGTGGCGATCCAGCTCAACTCGGTGACCGCGAACAACCGTATGTGCCGGCGGCCACCTCCCAGTTCGCCCAGACCTACGGGGGCATCGGGATCATCCTCTTCGGGGCGAAGAACACCGTCATCTCGCTGAGCGACGTCGAGAACAACGTGTCGCAGGCCGGCAGCGTCATCACCGGCGGCGACGGCATCGTGCTCCTCGACGGAGCACTGTTCGGCTCCGCTCCGCCGACCGGCAACTCGATCCGGCTGAACTTGCTCTCCGGCAACGGCGTTCGGCAACGTCCCAGGCTGGCTCGGGCAGAGTTGTCGGTGCCCTACTTCGTGACTGTCAGCGACGCAGTCGTAGCGTGACTCAGGCTCCCGCCGATCCCCGTGATGGTGAGCGTGAAGGTGCCCCGTGGCCCCCACGACGGCGTCTTCACCGTCAGGGTCGAGGTGGTCGTGGCCGGGTTGGGCGTGAATGTGACGATGGCGCCCGAAGGCTGGCCGGTGAGGCTCAACGTCACCGCCCCGCTGAAGCCGTTGGACGGCGTGATCGTCACTATGTAGGTGGCGCTGGTGCCGCGGCTGACCGACTGCGACGGCGGGCTGACCGAGAGCGAGAAGTCCGCCGACGCGCTGGTCACCGTCACGGTGGCCGTGCCGCTCACGCTGCCGCTCGACGCGGTCACAGTGAAGGGCCCACCGGCGGTCGAGCCGGCGGTGAACAAGCCTGACGCGCTGATCGAGCCGCCGCCGTTGACCGACCAGGTGAACGCGGGCTGCGGGCTCATCGGCGCTCCGGACTGGTCATAGCCGGTCGCGCTGAACTGCTGCTGTCCGTTCGTCTGGACCGAGGCGCTCGCCGGGGAGACGGTGATGGTGGTGAGGACGGACGGGGCGCTCGTGCAGCGCAGGTCCGCGTCGAACCCGCCGGACGGATACTGGGCGAGCGCGACTCCGCCTCCGGTGAACCCCGAGCCGGTGCAGTTGGCGTTCGCGCCGCGAGCGCTGGTCGCACCGGCGACCCAGCTCTTATTCGCGGCGAACGCGCTCGTCCCACCGGTAATGACGTTCCACTGGTACTGCGTCGAATAGAACCCGATGGTTGCGACACCGACCGATCCGAGGTAGTAGGCCGCTCCCCCGAGCGCCGCGACGTTGAGGGAGACGTCGCTCCGCCAACTGTTCCCGGTCTCGACGTCGAACCACCAGACGCTGCCGGCCGGAGTCCCAGCGAGCCCGAGCGAGGAGAAGGCGGCCACGGCGTCGGCGTAGGAATCTGCCGCCGCGTTGTAGCCGTAGTCGTAGGCACAGTCGGCGGTGTCTGTGTTGCCGGGATCGCACCATTTCGGGGCAAGCTGGCCCGTCGGCCAGTGCTTCGAGAGAGCCGGACCCGGGTTGCCGGTGTTCGCGTAGAGCCCGGCGCTCACTCCGCCCGCCCAGGCGACTTCGCTCGCGAGGCAGGAGTTGGGGCTGAACACGATGCCCGCGTTCACGCCAACGACCCCGAAGGCAGGGTTTGCGGGGTACGACCCGCCACACTGGGGCCAGGAAATGTCGTAGCCGGCCGGGGTAGCTCCGGCCGCGGCCAGTGACGGATCGTTCTGGGCGAGGGCGATGGGCACCACGCCGCGCGCTGGCGCCAGCCCAGTGAGGAGAACAACTGCCATCGCTACCGCACGCAGGACACGCGAGCCCATGAGAGAACCTCCCCTCCACCACGCCGAGCCGCCATCCGCCCCGACCCCTCGCCGCCCGGTGGGCGACCCGACCGCGGTCGCGGTTCACGTCCTGCGGTCGTACCCGGCGAAGCCTACTCCTGCCCGGCGCGATGGGCTCGCCGCTCCTCGCTACCCGGCGCATCGGACTCGTCGCTCGCTATGCGCGACCGTCGCATCCACCCTTAAGCCCGGATCCACCGATGAGCCGCGGCTGAAGGAGCGCTGAAACGACGAATCAGGTGCCCATCTGAACTGGGAAGATGGTGTTGAAGAGACACCCATCACGCCCAACCGAGGAGCACCTGATTGATGCGATCTTCGCACAGC
>JBBQRX010000044.1:0-20822 GCA_038214375.1 Candidatus Limnocylindrales bacterium | reverse complement strand
GGGCGGCCCAGCTCCAGGCGATCCAGCGCCTCGGCGCGCGGCTGGCCGGCATCACGGACGTGCGCGAGATCGGCCACGCCATCGCCGTCGAGCTCCGCCAGCTCATCGAGTACGACAACGTGCGCGTCTACCGCGTGCACGCCGGGACGGACCTCGTGCCGGTGGCGTGGTTGGGCATGGGGGCCGCGTACACGGACGAGAAGATCGACGACCTGCGGGTGGCCGTCGGCGAGGGCATCACCGGCTGGGTCGCCCGCTTCCGCGTCCCGCAGCTGGTGGATGACACCGCCGGCGACCCCAGGGGCATCACGATCCCGGGCACGAAGCCGGACCAGGACGAGTCGATGCTGCTGGCGCCGATGGTCCACGAGGGCGTCTGCCTGGGCGTGGTGGCCCTCTCGTTCGCGGCCCTGCACCACTTCACCGAGGACGACCTGCGGCTCCTCGTCATCTACGCGTCGTTCGCGGCCCAGGCGATGGCGAACGCGGACGCGACCGAGCGCCTCCGCACCCAGTCGATCACGCTCGAGCGCCAGCTGCGCGCCCAGCGGGAGCTCCTGAGCACCACCGAGGCCATCCTCACCACGCTCGACCAGCGCTCCGTGCTCGACCAGATCACCGACCGGCTGGGCACGCTGATCCGGTGCGACAACGTGGCGATCGAGGTCGTGGACCGGGCGACCGGCCTGCTCGTCCCCTGACGGCGAAGGGCGCCCACGCCGAGGACTACATGCAAGCGTGGGAGCCGGGCGAACAGGGCATCGCGCCGTGGGTCGTCGAGCACAACGAGCCCGTCCTGGTCGAGGACGAGCTGGCCGACCCGCGGGTCAGCCACTTCCGCGGCGTCGGCGCCGTCGATGGCAGCCTAATCGTCGTCCCGCTGCTCGGACCGAGGTCGGCAGCCGGTGTCCTGACGCTGGAGCGGCTCGGCCGGCAGGCGCCGTTCAGCCTCGAGGAGTTCGACCTCGTGAAGCTCTTCGCCGCACAGGTCTCGATCGCGCTCCGCAATGCCGAGATCTTCCAGGCCGCCGAGGTTCGCGCCCGCACCGACAACCTGACCGCACTGCTCAACCACGGCACGTTCAAGGATCAGCTGGCACGCTGCGTGGCCGAGGCGGAGCCGTTCGGGCTCGTGATGATCGACCTCGACAGCTTCTCGACCTTCAACAACCTGCTGGGCCACCAGGCGGGCGACCGGCTGCTGCGCGAGATCGCCCACGCGATCCATGCCGCCGCGCGGGAGACCGACCTCGTGTTCCGCTATGGCGGTGACGAGTTCGCGGTGATCCTCCCCTACAAGGCACGCCACGTCCGCGACGCGACCCCCGGCCTCACCGGCACGGCCGGCCTGGCGGCGATCGCCGAGCGGATCCAGGCAGCCGTGGCCGCCGTGGGTGGGCCGGGCTCAGCCTGGGCCGCCGAGTCGATGACCGTGGGGGCCTCGATCGGCACGTCGTCGTACCCGCTGGATGGCATCACCGACGAGCAGATCCTGCTGGCAGCCGATCGGGCGTGCTTCGTCGCCAAGCGTCGGGGTCGCGGCCGCGTCGCCACGGCCAAGGAGGGCCTGGCGCTCGCCGCCGAGTTCACCCTGTCGGAGCCGACCCCGGTCGACCCGCCGACGATCGAAGCGTAGCCGTCACCACGGGCGGCGCGGTTGCGTCACACTCCGATCCACGCCGGAGGCCAGCCCCTTGAGCGCCGATCATTTCCAACAGCCGCGCCCGGTTCGCCGCCCGCGCACGCGCGCCCTGTCCGGGTCCGGGCGCCACCTCGTCGCCGGCCTCGTCGTCGGCCTGGTCCTCGCCATCCTGGCCGCCGCCTGCCTGCCCTCGAGCGTCCGCACGACCCCGTCACCCGAACAGCCCACGCTCGGCGCCTTGCCCACCATCCCACCCTCCACGCCGTCGCCTACCCCGGGTCCGCCGACGCCGAAGCCCGGCCCTTCCTTCGCGACCTACAAGGTGGTCCGCGGCGACAACCTGACATCCATCGCGAAGCGGTTCCACACCAGCCCGCGGAGCCTCGCCTACTGGAACCGCGACCAGTATCCGACGCTGGACCCGGAGTCCGCCAAGTACCAGCCGGATAACCTCAAGGCGGGCTGGGTGCTTCGGGTGATGCCCAACGCCGAGTACTCGCCGTCCCCGGACGACGGCGAGACGGGTATCGACTCGACGCCAACCCCGCCGGACGACGCGAGCGACGCACCATCCCCGGGCGGCTGAGCGCACGGCGCGGGTATGCTGCGCGCCATGTCCACCACCGTCGCGCGGTCGCCTCGGGTCGTCGTCACGCTCATGGTCGCGGCCGCCCAGTCCGAGCCCGGGATCGCCGCCCGCAAGAACGCGCTGTACGTGGACTCCGTCGTGCGCCACGGGGCCACCGCCATCCCGCTGGATGCCACGTCGTCGGCGGCGGAGCGGGCCGGGGCGTTCGCGTCGATGGACGGGCTGCTGATCACCGGCGGCGCGGACCTGGATCCGGCCCGCTACGGCCAGCCGAACGAGGGGTCGCGGGACATCGAGCCGGATCGCGACGAGCTGGAGGCGGCCGCCTGGGCCATCGCCGAGTCGCGCGGCGTCCCCGTCCTGGGCATCTGCCGTGGGTTCCAGGCGATCAACGCGTTCAGCGGCGGGACGCTGCTCCAGGACGTGGGCGCGCACGCGGGCAACGGTTGGGGCCACGGGCCGGCGCTCGTGCACCCGATGCGCCTGGTCCCGGGCTCGCGGATGGCGCGGATCCTGTCGCCGGCCAACGCGGGCGGCGGCGTCATCACGGTCAACAGCTACCACCACCAGGCCGTGCGACCCGGGGACCTGGCCCGGCGCTACGCGGCGTCGGCGTTCTCCGGCAGCCCGGCCGGTGACCTCGTTGAGGCCTTCGAGAGCACATCGGGCCCGCTGCGCCTGGCGGTCCAGTGCCACCCCGAGCGGACGGAGTCGACGCCGCGGTCGTTCGAGCGGTTGTTCTCGTTCTTCGTGGACGCCTGCCGGGGGCCGCTCTCGGCCCGGTAGGTCCCGGCGTCTCGGGTCGGGGGTATCGCCCGTCCGCCCGACGCTGCTGGCGGGGTCGTCGCGACATGCGGAACGATCGGCGAGGGGGCCTGCAAGTCTGCCGACGGGGCGAAGTTGGCTTGTCGGCCGCCCGGTGACCGAACGGACCCACGCGGGCCGGGAGCGCCGGGCCGCCGCACGCGCCGGCGCCATCGCCGCGGATGACCACCCTCTAGAGACGCCCCGCCTCGATGATCCGGTTGAGGAACTGGCGCGTCCGCGCCTCCTGCGGATCCGCGAAGATCCGTGCCGGCGGTCCCTGCTCCAGGATCCGCCCCCCGTCCAGGAAGCAGACGCGGCTGGCGATGTCGCGGGCGAAGCCCATCTCGTGGGTGGCGATGAGCATCGTCATGCCGCCCTGGGCCAGCTCGCGGATGACGCTCAGGACCTCCGCCACCAGCTCAGGGTCCAGCGCCGAGGTGACCTCGTCGAGGAGCAGCAGGTCCGGCTGCATGGCCAGTGCCCGCACGATCGCGACGCGCTGCTGCTGGCCGCCCGAGAGCCGGTCCGGGTAGTCGCGCGCCTTCTCCGCGAGGCCGAACCGGTCCAGCAGGGCCGTCGCCTCCGCCTCGGCCTGGGCACGGGAGCGGCCCAGCGCCTTGCGCGGCCCGAGCGTGACGTTGTCGATGACCCGCATGTGCGGGAACAGGTTGAACGCCTGGAACACGATCCCCACGCGGCGCCGGATGCGGTCCACGTTCACGCCCCGGGCAGTGATCTCGTCACCCTCGATGAGGATGCGGCCGGCGTCGATCGGCTCGATCAGGTTGATGCAGCGCAGGAGCGTGGACTTGCCGCTCCCCGAGGCGCCGATCAGCGCGATCACCTCGTGCTCGGCCACCTCGAGGTCGATGCCCTGGAGGACGTCGAGCATGCCGAACGACTTCCAGAGTCCCTGGATCGAGAGCGCGGGGCCGCTCACAGGGCGCCGGCGGTCACAGGACCCCTCCGACGCCGCGGCGACCCCCGTCGCCGGCGACCACGATCGGACCGGCGAACCGCTGCTTCTTCTCGCGGGCGAGCAGCCAGTCCGTCAGGCGCGCCATCGGGATGGTCACGACAACGAACACGAGCGCGGTGGCGAGGTAGGGCGTGAAGTTGAAGCGCGCCGCCTGGAGGATCTGGGTCTCGCGGAAGGCCTCGACGACGCCGATGAAGGAGACCAGCACGGTGTCCTTCTGCAGGCCGATGAAGTCGTTGAGGAGCGGCGGGATCACCCGGCGGACCGCCTGCGGCAGGATCACGTATCGGAGCGCCTGCGAGCGGGTCAACCCCAGCGAGCGCGCGGCGGCCTCCTGACTCGGGTGCACGGACTCGATGCCGGCCCGATATACCTCGGACACATAGGCCGAGTAGAGCAGCGTGACCGCGACGACGGCCCAGAAGAACTCGTCGATGGGGACGCCGGGGAGCCGGAGGGATGGGATGCCGAGGCCGAACATGAAGACGACGAGGATGCCCGGCAGCGCGCGGAACAGGTCCACGTAGATCGTCGCCAGGAGGCGCACCGGAAAGAATGCCGGCCCCGGCAGGCTGCGGAGCACGGCGAGCACGAGCCCGAAGACGAGGATCAGGACCTCGGCGACCAGGAACAGCTGGACGTTGACCCAGAACTTGCCGATGACCTTGGGCAGCGCCTCCCAGAACAGCGGCCCGTTCAGGAACGCCTGCTGGAAGAGCGGCCAGCCAGGCGCGTTGACGACGACGACGGCGAGCACGCCGAAGACCACGATCGTCGAGATCGCCGCGACGAGGAGGGCGCGCCCGCCCTCGGCGCCGAGCCCGAAGCGGGGTCCATGCCGACGGGACGGACGGACCGTCACCGCCGCCGGCTGGACCCCGTCAGGCTCCACGCTTCAGGGGTCAGGGCTGGAGGACGGGGGCGTTCGCCTTGTCGGCGAGCCACTCCTGCGTGATCTTCGCCAGCGTGCCGTCGGCCTTGATGTGGGCCAAGGCGGCGTTCACGCAGGCGGTGATCGACGAGCCCTTGTCCAGGACGATGCTGAAGTGCTCGGCGGCGCTGGTCGGCGCGAACTGGCCCACGATGACGCCGTTGTCCAGCTGAGCGGCGGTGATGTAGAAGGCCGTTGGGAGGTCCGTGATGAGGCCGTTGATCTGGCCGTTCTTGAGGGCCTTGATCGCAGCATCGTTGGTGTCGTAGACCTTGGCCTCCTTGGTCGGCTTGATCACGTTGTTGATCACGTCGAGGCTGGTCGTGCCGACCTGGGCGCCGAACTGGAAGCCGGCCAGGCCGGAGATCGTCGTGGCCGACGCGATCTTGGAGCCCTTGACCGCGACCACGGCCTGTGCGACGTCGTAGTAGCCGTCCGTCAGGTCGACCGCCTGGGCACGCTCCGTCGTGAACGACACCTCCTGCAGGTAGATGTCGAAGTCCTTGGCGCCGGGCGCAATGGCGTTGTTGAACGGCGTCACGACCCAGGAGACCTGGTCCTTGGTGTAGCCGAGGTCGGTCGCGACCGCGAAGGCGACGGCGGACTCGAACCCCTGGCCGTTGGTGGGGTCGCCGAGCTCCCAGGGCGCCGGGTCGGGGCTCGACGGGGCGAAGTACGGCGGGTAGGCCGGGTTGTCCGAGCCGATGACGAGCTTGCCGACGGTCCTGGTCGGTAGCACGGCGGCGGCACACGGGTTCGCCGTGGCCGTGGGCGCAACCGACGGGGCGACGGACGGCGCGACCGACGGCGGGGCGGTCACCGCGGTGCTGGGCACGGGCGTCGTCGCGGTAGTGGGAGCCGGCGTGGCCGGCGCGCTTGAGGTGCAGGCCGCGAACAGCGCGGCGGCGAGGGCGAGGGCCGAGAAGCCCCTCAGGGTGCGCATGGGTCGAGTCTCTCCTCCAGTTGGGTCCGGCCGAAGTGTAGCGCCGGGAGCGGACGCACCGAAGCGGCGCCGGGAGAAGGTTCGGCGCCGCTTCGGAAGGCTCGCGGCGACCGGTACCTGGCGGGCGCCCGTCGGACGGAGGCGGGGCGGCCCCAGCCGGGGCCCCGTCGTCCCGCACGGGGCTCGCTATGCTCCATGCGTGCGCGTACGGGTCATCGAGCTGCGACTCCTGGGAGCGGTCCTGGCCGCGCTCTGGCTCGCGACGTTCGGCCTGATCCTGCTGGGGTACCGCCCGGGCGGACCGGTCGACCTCGCGGTGGGCCTCGCCGCGGGCGGGCCGATCCTCGTCGCGCTCGCCGCGGTCGCGTGGCCGCCGGTCGCCCGGAGCGGCCGGGTGCTGGCGCTGACGTCGTGGCTGGCGCTCGCGGCGATCCTCCTCCTGATCCCGTCGATCGCCGGTCTCGTGACCCAGCTCGAGGGGCGGGGGCCGCAGACGCTCCTGCCCTCGGCGGAGGCCGCCTACCCATGGGTCCTGGCGTTGCTCGCAACCGGGGTCTACGCCGGCATCGGGATCGCGCGCCGCCGCCTCGGCGAGCGGACCCCACGGCGGAGACGGCTCGTGGCCGGCGTGGCGACCGGCGTCGCGATGGTGTTCGCAGTGAGCACGGTGTTCACGACCGCCGCAGTGGTGAACGAGCTGGCGCTGGGCAACCGGCCGGCGATCTCGTCGCGGTTCGGGCCCACGGACCCCGCGCTCGAACCGCCACCCTGCGACGGCGCGCTCCAGACCGGGCCAACCGCCGTGCTCAACCTGCAGATGGACGCGGCGCTCGACGGGTCCGCGGTGGGCCAGGCGTCCGTGGGCGGTAGCCGCGACGGCAGCGACGTCCGCTGGAGCGGGTTCGCCGCTACCCGGTTCGCCCTGGGCCAGGTGGGCTTCGCGCGCGTGGGACCGCTGGGCTGGGAGCTGCGGCCGGGAAGCCGCTGGAGCACGGCGCCCGCCGCCCGCATCATCGGTCGCGACCTCGACGTGCAGATGCTCGCCGTCGCGCTGACGCCGGCCAACCGCGCGGTGGCCGAGGACCGCGGCCTCGCCTTCATCGAGGGAGCCCGAGCCCGGCACTGCCGGATCGCCCTCGACGGCGACACCCTCCGCGCGGCCCTGCCCGAGGTGGACCTGCTCGTCGGCGACGCGGACCTGTCACGCTGGCGCGGCAACCTCGACTACTGGGTCTTTGTCGACGACCAGCTCGGGCAGGTGGACGGCCAGGCACAGGGACCCGGCCTCGGTCTCGCCAACGACGCCCTGCTCGCGTCCATCCGCTTCCGCCTGACGGCCATCGACCGGGGATGGTCCATCTCGGTCTCGCCGCCCGGTTGAGCACGACGAGGAGGGACGCCAGGTGACCGACGACAGCGCCACCGGATCCGGCCGACGCGCCGGCAAGCGTGACCGGCTGGCCCGGATGCTCAACGTGGCGAACATCCTGCAGGCCCACGGCAGGACGGGCATCTCGGCGGACGACGTGGCCACCCGCACCGGCACCTCCAAGCGCACCGTCTATCGCGACATCGAGGCGCTCTCGATCGAGCTCGGCCTGCCCATCTGGAGCGCCGAGGGGCGGCACGGCATCGATTCCAAGGCGTACCTCCCCTCGTTGCGCCTGACGCTCCCCGAGGCGATGGCCGTGTTCCTCGCGGCCCGGCTCATGACCCGGTACGTCGACAAGTACGACCCGGCGCTCGCCTCCGCGTTCGGCAAGCTGCGCGACACCCTGCCGCAGGGCCTGCGCGGCCACGTCGAGAGCACGCTGGGCGAGATGGCGCTGCGACCTCGCGACGCCGTCTTCAACGCCCACGTCGCGGACCTGACGAAGGCATGGGCCGAGAGCCGCGTCGTCCGGTTCAACTACGCCCCGGCCGCCTACCACGGCGAGACGGAGCCGTCCTGGCGCGAGGTCCGGCCCTACCTGCTGGAGCCGTCGCTCCAGACCCACGCGCTGTATCTCATCGGGTACGACGAGGACCGCCGGGCCGTGCGCACGTTCAAGGTGGAGCGCGTCCTGGACCTGTCGCTGACGCTGCGGACGTTCGCGGCGCCCGAGCCGGACGAGCTGGCGGCCACGCTCCGTGCGGCGTGGGACATCATCTCGGACCAGGATCCGGTGGAGGTGGTCCTGCGGTTCGCGCCGACCGTCGCGAGCCGGGTCGAGGAGGCCACCTGGCACCCCACCCAGGACGTGGACGAGCTGCCGGACGGGTCGCTGGAATGGCGCGCGACCATCTCCGGAACCGTGGAAGTCCGGCTCTGGATCCTGTCCTGGGGCGACGACGTGGAGGTCCTCGAGCCGGCCGCGCTCCGTGACGACGTGGCGGCGACCCATGCCCGCGCGGCGGCCCGGTACGTGCGTTGATCGCTGGCACCGGGTATCCTCCGCCGCGTCACGCTCCCGGGGGCAAGGGAGAAGAGTTATCGCGACAATCGTCCAGCGCCCGTCCTTGCGGCGCCACCACACCCACCGCCTCACCATCCTGATGGTGCTGGCCCTCACCCTCGTCTCCGTCCTGGGGACCCCGTCCCCGACACGTGCCTCGACGTCCGCCACGGCCGCCGGCATGGCCACGGAGTTCCAGACCTGGCTCAACCGTGACCGCGTCGCGGCCGGGCTCGTGCCCCTGCGCTCGTGGTCCTCGCTCGCTTCCCTCGCCACCGTCCGGGCGGGCAAGATGGCCGCCGCCGGCGTCATGTCGCATGCCGCTGCGGGTGGCAGCGTCGGGTCGGCGCTCACCGCGACCTCGATCCCGTGGCTGAGCTTCGGCGAGATCATCGGGACCAGCTCCTACCCGTGGGGCACGCAGTCCGCCGCCAACCTCTACGGCATGTGGAAGCGGAGCGCCATGCACCACGCGGTCATGTTCAGCGCGTCGTACAACTACTTCGGCGCCGGCTTCGCGCGGCGGAGCAACGGCACGACGTGGGCATCGATCGTGTTCACGGAGTCGCCGGATCACACGCCCCCGGTCGCCTACAACGGACCGCTCTCGCGGAGCGGCACCACCATCTCGTTCTCCTGGTCGGGGCGGGACGTGCGGCTGCAGACCCACACCGCGGGACTCAGGTCGTTCGACCTTGCGTACCGCGTGGACGGTGGCGCCTGGCGGGTGATCCGCAACGACACCACCTCGACGTCGATCAGGATCGCCAACCGGGTGCCCGGCCACTCCTACTCGTTCCGCGTCCAGGCGGCGGACCGTCGCGGTAACCTCTCGCGATGGACCACGGCGAAGCGGATCTGGGTGCGCTGAGCGGGGACGACCCCGTTCGCGCCGGGCGGCGCCTCCCGTTCGCCGCCGTCAACCTCATCAGCGACCCGATCCATCGCTACGTCGAGCTGACCAAGCGCCTGTCGGATGCCGACGCGCGCGCGGCCGGCCTGCACGAGGAGACCGTGGCCGAGGACGACCTCCTCGACACGGCGTGGGTCCAGCGCCTGCGGCGGATCAGCCAGCTGCAGAGCGCCCGCTGGGTCTTCCCCACCGCGGAGCACTCACGCTTCACGCACGGCCTCGGCGTCATGCACGAGGCGGGGCTGTGGGCCCGGTCGCTGTACCCGTCGCTCGTCCGGTCCCTGCCGTCCCTCGCCCCGGGGGAGCCGCTCCCGTCGGAGGGGCTGGTCGTGGAGACCCTCCGCATCGCCGGCCTGCTCCACGACGTGGGCCACGGCCCCTTCGCCCATTTCTTCGACGACCGGTTCCTCGCCGGCTTCCCCGCCCCGCCGGACCCGCGCCGTCCCGGCGCCAAGACGCTGTCCCACGAGGACCTCTCGCAGCTGATCATCGAGCGCGAGCTGGGGCCGCTGATCGCCTCGCTCCGGCGGGCGCCGGGATCCGTGGCGGACCGCGACCGGTTCGCGGACGGCGAGGCCATCGACCCCCGCTGGGTTTCGTTCCTGATCTCCAAGCCGCCGCTCGTTGACCCGTCCATGCCCGGCTGGGTCCGGACGCTCCAGCCGCTGCTCTCGGGCGTGTTCACGGTGGACAACCTGGACTACGTCCGCCGCGACGCGTATCTCACGGGCGTCTCGATGGGCCCCGTGGACGCCGAGCGCCTGCGCCGCTACACGTTCGTCTCGGACCGCGGGCTGACGCTCTACGAGTCCGGCGTGGGCGCGCTCGAGATGTTCCTCACGGCGCGGCTGTTCATGTACCGCCACGTGTACCTGCACCGAACCGTGCGGGCGATCGACCTGGACCTCGCCGAGGTGTTCGCGCCGTCGATCCGGGCCGTGTTCGGCGACGGGTCCCCGGCCGAACGGCTGGCGGCGTTCGCGGACCTCGACGAGTACGCCCTTCTGCACCAGGCGGCGCTCTGGACCCGCGGCGAGCACGTCTCGGCGACGCCGGTCCCGGGCGACGGCTGCGTGACGCCGGAGGTGGCCGACGGCTGGCGCGCGATCCTGCTCCGCCGCCCGCGCTGGCACGCGGAGCACGAGGTGTCGACGGAGTCGTCGTCGCCCGAGTGGCCCGCCGCGCTGCTGGCCGAGCTGGGCGAGGAGGAGCCAGGTCGCGTGATCCTCGACCTCACCGGGGTGGACGCGCGCCCGGGTGCCGGCAAGCCACCGACGCTGGCGATCGAGCGACGCGACGGGGAGCCGGGACCGTCGCTGGAGGAGGCCCTGGCGCGGCTGCCGGCCTGGTCGCTCGTGGGGCGCCGCTACCGTCGCACGCGTTGACGCCGGACGGGCGTTCACCGGACGACGCGGACGCCTCGCACCGTCCGCCACCGGGCGACTCGGGTCACCCGGACGCCGGGTATCATGCCCGGGCCGCGCGCCCGTAGCTCAGTGGATAGAGCATCTGACTTCGGATCAGACGGTCGGGGGTTCGAATCCCTCCGGGCGCGCCAGCGCCCTCTGTGCCGATCCATCGTGTCGTCGTGCGGCGCATGCCCGCATCAGTACACCTCGTCGTGGGTCCCTAGCGCGACGAGGAAGCAGACGTCCCCTTCCCAGCGGAAGAGCACCCGCAGGTCATCGTCGACCCGAAAGGCCCAGTAGTCGCCCAAGTCACCTTTGAGCTTGTGCGTTCGCAGTAGGGGATCCTGCGGGTCGACAGCGAAGCGCCGGAGGACCGCCCTGAGGAGCTCGTCCCGCGGGGGCTTGAGCTTCCTCGCCCTCCGCAGGAACCGGGTGGACGCTGTGACCCGCATGCGTGGACCCGTCAGCCGCGCAGGTCGGCCAGCAGCGCATCCACGTCGTCATACGTCGCCGCGTCGCCGGCCTGATACTCGGCCTCTGCCTCGCGGACCTCGCGCAGGAACAGGGCGCGCCGGGCAGCCCGCAGCTCCTCACGCTCTGCCTCGTACTGCCGGGCTTCGACCAGGTACGCCGTCGTCTGCGAGCGCTGCAAGATCGCGAGAGGTTCCTCAGCCTCGTGGAGCGATTCGAGGATCTCAGCCGTCCGCTGGCGCAGCTCAGTCACACCGATGCTCTTCATTGCACCGTTAAGCGTACTGTAGTACGTACCACTTGGCAAGTGTGAGGTTGCAAACCTCCGGGTCGTGATGCTCTCGTCGGACCACCCGAGCGCCTCCTTCGAGCGCGCGGTCGGCGACTCGGGACGACGAGCCAACCGGCAGCTCGTCCGGCGTAGATCAGCTGCTCGGTGGTGAGACCCGACCGCGCACGCAGGTCGGCGAGGTGACAGTTCACAGTGCCCGGCCGAATGCCCACGAGCGCAGCAGCGTCAGGGACGGATCCGCCAGTGGCGACGAAGGCGGCGAGGACGTCGACCTGGCGCGGTCCGAGTCCGAGGGAGCGAGCCGCGGAGGTACCCGCCCCCCATGCTTGCCCGCCATGCCGCGGAGGTACCCGCCCCCATGCTTGCCGCCATGCCGCGGCGAGCCACTCATCGCGGCCTTTCATCGGGAGCCTGTCGGTCGGCCAAACGCACGCAGGGTAGCGACGAGTCGGGCCACCCCGATGCCTACACGGACCACACGCTCGTAGTCGTGTTGATCGATTGGGCGCTGCGAGAGCTCCCGTCCCAGCCGCGATTCGAGAAGGTGGGAATGAACCGGTAGCCCTTGCCCGGGACGGTCGCGATGAAGCGGGGGTGCCGGTAGTCGTCGTGGAGCTTGATACGGAGGCTCCGGATGTGGCGATCGACGATGTTGCTCTCGGTCACGAAGTCGGTGCCCCAGATGGCGTCCAGGATCTGGTCGCGCGTCACGTCGCGGCCCGCTCGACTGGCGAGCAGGTAGAGCAGGTTCTGCTCGATCCCGCTCAGGTGGACGATCGAGGACCCGGTGCGCACCTGGCGGTTGAGGATGTCGATCGTCATCTCGCCCAGGGTGATGACCGGCACGGTCGGCCGGTCCATGCCGCTCGCACGTCGGGTGATCACGATCGAACGGGCGAGCAGCTCCTCGGGCGCGAAGGGGATCGCCAGAATGTCATCGACCCCCTGGTCAAACGCCCGGAGCTTCGTCTTGAGGTCGCCGCGGCGGGTCAGACCCAGGACCGGCGTCACGCTCTGGGTGAGGGTGTTCGAGGCACCCAGCGCCTTGAGCACCGCGCTGCTGTCGTCATTGTCCATGTCCAGGACGGCCAGGTGGGGATGCCACTCGGCCAGGATCTTGGCCGCCTCGATCATGCTGGTCGCCCCCCGGACCACGAACAGGCCGTGGTTGAGGGTCAGCTCGATGAGATCGACGAGCAGGGGCCGGTCGAGAAGCACGAGGGCACGCCGAGCATCCGCGTGGCCGGCATCTGTTGATCTGCCCGAGATCGAGGGCGTCGCACGCACCAGAGTCTGGCTTGGACCGCTCACGGCGCCCCTACCCCTGACTCTGCGACCGGTATCGAGGTTGACAGCGTGCGGCGTTGGGTCGACAGCTTGGCGATCAGTCCTGCCTCGCGGCGCCTGAGTCGATAGGCATCCGCGAGCCTCACCTTGACGAGATGGTCGTCCGCTGGCGATCCAGCCGTGTTGGTGCGCGTGAGGTCCATTCGCACCTGCTCGATTTCGGCAAGCCACCTGCGGAGATCCACGTCCTGGTCTTGCGTGGGAAGTCGCAAGGAGTTGCGGAGCCTTTGAAACATCGTCGAATGGGCCCTCGATCATGAGTCGCAAACGTGACGGTCCGCCGGGAATGCGTCAATCGAGGGCAAGCATACGAGCTATTCGCAAGGAACACAATAGGAAGTGCATAGGTCTAATGGAGATAATGGCCACTTCGCGAGGTGCTCTTGCGGAGACATCCGCAGCACGCTAGAGTGAGCGCATGCACGATCGCTCCGGCGCCAGGGGGATCTACGCGATCGGCGCGGTGTCTCGCATGATGAGTGTCCCCGTCGGGACCCTGCGATCGTGGGAAGAGCGGTACGGGGTCCTGCGGCCGGTCCGGACCGCGGGAGGCCAACGCCTCTACTCGCGGGACCAGGTCGAGCAGCTGCAATTCCTGAAGCACCAGATCGAGGCGGGTGCGACGCCGGCGGAGGCCCACCGCCTGCTCGTGGATCGCCTGGGCCAGGACGACGCCGGACGGCCGGCCCCCGGGCCCGCCGCACGCCGGCTCTTCATCCTCTTCGCCGAGCGCGATCGATACGCGGCCGAGCTGTCGGAGTACCTGCTGCGGACTGAGGGCTACGAGGTGGAGCTCACCTTTGATGCCTCCCTCGCCGAGGATCGCTTCAGCCTGATCCAGCCCGACCTGACGGTCGTCGAGCTGCTTATCTCCGGCGGGGCCGGGATCGACCTCTGTCGCCGGTTGAAGGCGAAGGCGCCCACCCCGATCCTGGCGATCTCCAGCCTCGATATTTCCGAGGAGGCCACTGACGCCGGCGCCGATGCCTTCCTGCGCAAACCACTCGACGCTCTTGAGCTCCTCTCGACGATCAAGGATCTGCTCGGTGACAGTGCCCTGGTCAAGGGCTCGATGGGGGCATGATGGAACGTCTCCACAGCGGCAGCGCTCGACTCGACGGCATCCTGGGTGGCGGCCTGCCGGAGAACGGGATCAACCTGATCGCCGGCCTTCCCGGAACGGGCAAGACCATGATCGCCGAGCAGTACGTCTTCACGAACGCGACCGAGGCTCGTCCGGGCGTCTACCTCGCGACCGTCTCCGAGCCCTTCGAGAAGATGATCCGATACGGTCAGCAGACGACGTTCTTCGACCGGGCCGCGATCGGGCGGCGGGTCTTCTTCGATAGCCTCAGTACAGCGCTTGAGACGGGCGGGCTCGACGCGGCCATCGAGCAGATCAGCGGAATCATCCGTGAACGAAGGCCGGGAATCCTGGTCATCGACAGCTTCAAGGCGCTGCGGGCCTTTTCGCCCGACCCGCTGACCTTCCGTCGCTTTGTCTTCGAGATGGCCGAGCGCCTCAGCGTCGCGCCGATCAACGTCTTCTGGGTCGGCGAGTACGCACAGGATGACTTCAACGACGCGCCGGAGTTCTCCGTTGCCGATGCGATCGTCGCACTCCACACGGTTGTGTCGGGCAGTCGTCAGAAGCGGACCCTGCGCGTCCTCAAGTTGCGGGGCAGCGGCTATCTGTCCGGCGAGCATGCCTACCATCTCTCCTCCGACGGCATGCAGGTCTTCCCGCGACTCGCCGACATCGGCCTGCGCCGGGGCTACGAGCTCGGTCGCGAGCGGATCTCGGCGGGGATTCCGGAGCTCGACCTGATGCTCGAGGGCGGGATCTTCCGGGGATCGTCCACGCTGATCGCAGGACCGTCTGGGTCCGGCAAGACGGTCCTCGCCCTGCACTTTCTCGGTGCCGGGGCAAAGGCCGGGGAACCGGTCATGATGGCCACGCTCCAGGAGAATGCCAGCCAGATCCGTCGCCTGCTGGAATCCTTCGGGCTCGATGCGTCGGGCTTCGAGATCATGTACCGGTCGCCGGTGGACCTGTACGTCGACGAGTGGGTCCACGAGCTTCTCGATACGGCGCAACGGCTCGGCATTCGCAGGATCGTGGTCGACAGCATCAACGACCTGCGGATCGCCGTGTCCGAAGACGTCCAGCTCCGCGAGTACCTGTACTCCCTCTCGCAGCGCTGCTCCCGGCTGGGGATCAGCCTGGTCCTGACGCTCGAGACCAATGAGCTGGTCGGCCTGTCCTCTGTCTCCGGGCGCGAGGCCGTGTCCAACCTCGCGGACAATGTGATCCTGCTGCGCTACTCGCTCAGCGGGAACCGCGTCGGACGTGATCTGGCCGTGCTCAAAACCCGAGCGAGTGGGCACGACGCCTTTCTTCGCCGGTTCGAGATCGGACCGGAGGGTGTCTCGGTGGCCACCGAACCGGCTGACCTGGATCAACTCCGCCCACTGGCCTGACCAGCTGGAGTCGGTGCCCGGAAGCCCACGACCCGAGTAACCCACCGTCGCGTGTGAGGCGGCGTCACCCAGTCTCGCTCCAGCCCCGGCACCACAAACCACCCCTCAGCTGACCCGCTGTAGATCAGCTGCTCGGTGGTGCGGCCCACAGAGCAGGTACTCGAAGCGGTTGCGCCCCCCGGTGAAGCGCGACGTGTAGACCGCCCCGTTGTCGGTGAGCGTGGCGGCAGGCAAGCCGTGGGCGTCACCGGCCGCGGTGAACGTGGCCACCACGTCGTCGCCCGCGACCCGTCGGAAGGCCGCGCAGACGAGCAGGCAAGGCAGGAGGAATCGCGAGGCCCGCCGTCACCGGCGGGCCTCGCGAGGAGTTGCTGCGTCAGCCCGGGGCTAGAGGCCCGCGGACGAGATGCTCCAGATGCCTCGGCCATGGGTCGCCACGTAGATGTGGTTGTCCCCGGCCGGGCCGACCTCGACGTCCATGCCGACCGTCACCGGGAGTCCGGTGCCAAGCCGCTGCCAGGCCGAGCCGCCTGCGGGCAGGTACATGACCGCGAGGTCGGTGGCGACCACCAGCGCGCCGCTCGACAGCACCTTGATGCTGCTCGCGGGCACGTCCGGGAACGCCGTGGACCCCGTGCCGTCAAGCTTCGTCCACGTCGCGCCGCCGTTCGACGACTTGAAGACGTGACCGACCCCGGCGCCCGGGCCCTCGGTGAAGCGGCGGCTGAAGCCGTTCATGACGACGTAGATGTTGCCGGAGGCGTCGACGGCGGTGCCGCCCACGTACCGGTTCGGGATGCCGGACATGTCGGCCACGGTCCAGGTCCAGCGGGTGCCGTCGTAGTGACCCACGACGACGCCCCGGGTGAAGCCCGAGTTGTTGCACGGACCGCACCACCCGGCGACGGCCGTCGTGCCCGAAAAGGCGACCGCGGTCGCCACCTTGCCGGCGTCGGCGAAGGTGTAGACCTTCTTCCACTCGCTCCCGGACCGGATCGCGAAGCCCTTGTCCTGGAACCACAGGCTGTTGCCGCCGGCGATCCAGCGATTGATGTTCTGCGCGTCGGCGGCGAACGGCGCGATGAAGCGCGCGTTGATGTCGGGCGGCGCGATGTCGTAGGTGGTGGCGTCATTCGGGTCGAGGAACGCGTTGGGATGGGTCGCCAGGTCCGGGTTGGCGCAGGTCTGCGTCACCCGCATCGCCAGGTCGACGTACTCCTGGACGATGTTGCAGCCGTCGTTCGGATCGACGAGGACGTCGCCGCCGTCACCGCCGAAGTTCGAGCTCATCTTGGCCGACCCCGTTCGGTACACCGAGCCGCCGTTGTCCTGGAGGCCGCCGCTGACGATGACGTTGCCGCTCCCGGCCGGCGTCCGCGGGTTGGCCGCGTTGGCGAGGCCGACGCCCACCGCGTAGTACTGCAGCGCGTCGATCGTGCCGTCGTTCAGGCTCTTCCAGTCGGTCGCATTGCCGTTGGTGTTGACCGCGCCGTTGATCGGGCGCCGGTAGATACCGCCGTCGTTGCCGACGAAGACGTAGGTCTTGCCGTTGTACGAGGCCACGGCAGCCGAATGCTGGTCGGGGTGAGTCGTCTGCGGGCAGCCCTTCGAGCCGTTCGGCGGGTAAAGGCTGTTTGGGGTCCAGCAGCCGAAGTAGAAGTTCCAGTAGGGCCCGACGGTGGACCAGCTGGACCCGCCGTTCTTCGTCTCGTAGACCTCCTCGAGGCCGGCGAAGACGTGGTTCGGATTGGCCGGGTCGACGAGCAGGAACTGGTTGTACCAGCTCTGGATGCCGGGGCCGTAGCCCTTGCCGCCGATGCTCTGCTTGAGCGCGGAGCCGGAGTTGGCAAGCTTCTGCGAGTCCGCCACCTTCGACCATGGCCCGGCGACCGAGCCGTTGTTCGAGACGTAGATGCCGTCGAGGTAGCTGTTGACTGTCCCCGTGAGCTTGTTGTACAGGATCACGGACTCGTTCATCACGTAGAGCTTCGAGCCGTCCGCCGCGTAGGCGAAGCTGACGTTCCCGATGTCCTTGGGGTTGATGGCCCCGGCCGGGTTGATCTTCTTCCAGTGGTTCCCGGTGCCGCCGTCGAAGGTCTCGTAGAAGCCGTTGTAGGTGTCGCCACCGCGCCAGCCGATCCCGGCCACGATGTGCTTCGGGTTGCTGGGATCGATGGCGAGGTCGTTGACGATGTTCTTGTAGGCGGCGTTCGCCGTGCCGGCGTCGGCGCCGCCGGGCAGATAGGACGGGTTCGGCGCGTACGAGAGGGTCCAGGCGCCGCTGATGCTCGAGCGGGCCTGGACGTCGAGCCGTGACATCGCGGGTCAGTCGGCGTCGAGGAGCTCCAGCACGGGTGCCATCGCGTCCAGCGAGGCCGGTGTCGGTGGCCAGAGGAGCAGCTCCAGCTGTGAACCCGCCGGCTCCGAATGCCCGGATGCCATCGGCGATCATCTCGGCCGAACCGCGAATCGGCACGCCGAGCACCTTCGACGAGCCGGTGACCGCCGTGGGCTCGACCACGAGACCGGCCGACCGGCCGATCGTCGCCGGATCACGGTCAACTTCGAGGCACGCCGCCTCCAGCGCTTCCAGCCGCGGTCGGAGCTCCGCGATGTCGCTCCGCTCCTCGACGTACCAGCTCCAGATGTCGGCATGGCGCGCGGCGAGGCGAAGCATCCTGGGGCCCATTGACACGGAGGGTTGGGACGTCCAGGCGCGGCTCGCGGAGATCGTGGTCCCAACGCTGGTGACCTGCGGCCGCCACGACTTCTGCGCCCCGGCCGAGGCCGAGCACATCCACGCCGGCATCTCCAGGAGTGAGCTGGTCGTGTTCGAGGAGAGCTCGCACCACGCACACCTGGAGGAGACGGACCGATTCCTCACGGTGCTCGGGGCCCTTCCTGGACCGCGCCGACCACCGGGCCCTCGCATCGGCGTGACACCAGAGCGCGCTGTTCCTGCGCGCCCGACGCCCTCCGGGCGCGCCATAACAGCATCCGGCAGCGCCAGAGCTTTACGGCTCGGTCCCTGCTCCCGAGCACTCGATCGACTCGTGCACCCACTCGTTCATGTTCACGCCAGAGGCGACGGCAGCCGCGATCGTCGGGATCTTCGTCTTTGGGGGAGGCGACGTCACCCTGGCTCCCAGCCGGGGTCGCAACAGGCTCACACCGAAGCCGGGCACGTGGCCCGGCCTGGGTGAGTGTTGCGGATGTCGGCGTCGGCTGACCGGCGCCGCGTCGATCAGTGGGCCAGGGCCGCGAAGTAGATCCCGACGATCTGGTTGCCGTACACGTCGGCCAGATGGTCGACGCCCTTGCCGTTGGCCAGGTTGGGATTGCTCGAACCCTCGCCGATCGTCTTGTCGCCACGGACGACCCAGCCGTCCACAGGCAGGCCCTCGCTGACGGCCTTCGCCACGGCCCACTCGATCTGGGCCGGCGAGAGCGCCGGGCGACCGACGATGCCGTTGATGAACCCGAAGATGTCAGCCAGCGTGTCGCGCTGCCAGACATGCGAATGCAGGGCCCCAGCATCACCCTGGGCGGAGCGACTGGCGATGAAGCACTCGTGGCCGAGCGCGACACTCGCGGTTCCCCCGAGAACAGTGATGGCCAGGACGCCGGCCGCAATCGTGCGCCGAACCTTCATGTCGATCTCCTCTGCCGTCATGGCAACCAGCCGGGCTCTACGGCCGGCATCGCGGTTGCCAGCGGAGTGTGATCGTCCGCTGCGGCAGGGGCAAGACGGGCATTAACGAAGTGTGGTGCGTCGGGGCACCGGCCCCGCCGCAGACGCTCTCCCTGTCGTCGAGTGGACGCCACGCGCTCGCTCGTTCTTCGACCCAGCTGCGCTCGTCTGGTACCCCCGGATGGACTCAAACCGCCAATACCCAACGCAGCTTCGTCGACTGGTACTCGAGGTTGGGTGACATGGCTCCCGTACCCGGCGTCAGATGTTCTGGTCGGGGGCGAGAGACGCAGGGCCAACCGCTATTCGTCCGGGTGGGCAGGCGCTCAGGCTCCGGCAACCGCGGGGCCAGGACCCACACGAGCTGCGCCGTCGTCGCCGCTCCGACCTTGAACCGGGCGTTCGCCAGGTGGTGCTTGTCGGTCGAGTGCGACAGGCCCAGGCGGTGGGCGGCCGCCTTTTCCGACCCGGCACGAGGACGTAAGCAACGACGCCGACCCCGGGAGTCGGTGTGGATCAGACCAGCGCGCCGTCATGCCCCCAAGCGTGCGGTCAGCGGTCCGCGGTGGCTACTTGGCCGTTTGGGCCATGTCTGCCGGCTCTGACAGACGCGAGGCGCGGATCCACGGAAACTGTGCGATTCGCCCAGGGTCGCTTTCGGGGCTCGGCGTAGGGTCGCCGCCAGGCTCGATGTGGTCGAGGATCACGCCGCGCGCGCCGAGCCGGACGGCGCCCCGGAAGAGCTCCCCCACGCGGACGAGGCTCGCAGAGACGCTCCCCACGTAGGCCGTGGACACTCGCAGCAAGGGACCTGCTGCCTCACTTGGCACTGTAGTAGCAGCCGGCGTCCGAGACGACCCCGAAGCTGGGCAACTCGGCGAAGGACTCCGGCGCGCCGCCGGTTCCCTGACTGCCCTTCGGGCCGATCCAGGCCATCCAGTCGCTCACCGTCGGGTCGGACGTGATCGCCACGACGTAGAGGCCGTTCCGGTACGCGCCGACCGCGGTGATGCCCTCGAACGTGAGCGTTGGGCTCGACACGTGGTTCGCCTGGCCGAAGGCGTAGTACCGCTGGATGAGGCCCGTGGACGCCGGGCACTCCACGATGGTCCCGCTGATGAATGAATCGTTGGCCGAGGGGACGGTCTCGACCTTCGACGCCAGGACGACGCTCTTGCCGTCGTCGCGACGGAGGACGAGACGGATGCCGTCGGCCGTCCGCTCGACGAGCGCAACCCCGTCGGCCGTCTGCACGTGTGGCACCGCCGCGAGGGGAGCGTCTTCGGCCGATGCTGCGGGCGACGGCTGAACCGCCGACCCTGGGCCAGCCCATCGCGGCACCGCGACCGCGGCCACTCCGAGGGCAACCACGGCGGCGACCGCGACGATCGGTGCCAGTGCTGGGCCGGCCTGTCGGCCCAGCAGGTCGGCTGCCCGGACGTCATCGCCCGAGACAGTGTCGGCCACTAGGGGGCTGACTGCCGCAGTCAGGCGGGCGTCGAAGTCATCGTGGAACTGCTGCATGATCGGCTCCTTTACTCGGTGAGGTCGGCGCGCAGGCGGGCGCGGGCGCGGAACAGGACGCTTCGGATGGTGGTCGGCTTCTCGCCGAGCAGGCGGGCGATCTCCTCGAGGGGCAGGCCGTGCCCGTAGTGGAGGACGACGATGGTGCGGTCGCGGTACGGCAGCGCCTCGACGAGCTCGCGCAGCCCGGGGTCGGACGGCGTGGGCGGCGAGGGCCGCATCGCGCCGACGATCTCGGCCAGGCGGCGGCGGCGCCGGTGGCGCGCGTAGCACTCCCGGACGGCGACGGCCGTCAGCCACGCCTCGAGTGAGGCCGGCTCGCGGAGCTGCCCGAGCCGCGACCGCGCCCGGAGGTACGTGTCGTGGAC
>JBBQRX010000043.1:0-21506 GCA_038214375.1 Candidatus Limnocylindrales bacterium | reverse complement strand
GTCGTGGTCGTGCCCGTCCCTCGGGCTCAGCTGGGCCGGCTTCCGTGGGCGGGAGGTCGAACAGCTCATCCATGCCGGGAATCGTAGCTGCGAGCGGCCGTCTTGGGAATCCCTGACGGGAAAGATTCACAGCCTCTTAGCGGACCCCGCCGGCGTCCTGGGACGACAGGGCCCCGATGGTGTTGCGCGAACCGGGAATCACCATCCGAGTGAAGGGCGCCGTCGAGGTGGTCCCGCCCACGGCGAGCTGGAGCCCCGACGGCGCCGTCCCGAACGCGAGGACCACCGTCTTTGGGTCGAGTCGCACAGATGTGCTTGCGTGGAGGCCGGCGCTGTCGGTCGCGGTGAGGACGACCTCCAGCCAGCTCGGGTACTCGTGATCGGGGGCCGTGAAGGACCCAGACGCGGCGTCACTGAAGGTCTGGAGCGCGTGGGTGTGGCATGAGTTCGGGTCGGTGGGACAGTGGTGCAGGACGATCGACCACGACAGGTCGCTCGCCGGGAGCTGGCCGTCCTCGGGGTCCGTAGCGCCGCCCGAGAACGCGATGGGGTCGCCGACCGCCCAGGTCAGGGTCCCGTCGGGGCTCGTGATCGTCGGCACGGGCGGCGTGTTGTTGACGGTGATCATGACGGTCTGGCTGTCCGAGAGTCCCCCAGAGTCGGTCACCGTGAGGCGGGCAGGGAACGTACCCGCCGCATACGTGTGGTTCGCTGTCGACGTCGTCGCGTCGTCGATGCCGTCGCCTTCGAAGTCCCAAGCGTATGTGAGCGTCCCGCCCTCGGGATCGGTCGAGGCTGTCCCTGAGAAAGCTACCGATAGTGGCGCCGACCCACTGGTCGGTGTCGCCGACGCGACCGCCGTCGGTGGCTGGTTGCCGGCGGAGTACGTGACCCGATGGATCGCGCCACCATCAAAGTCGACGTAGAACAGGTCGCCGTCTGGCCCGATCACGAGGTAGACAGGGTTGCCGGCGCCGGCCAGGAAGGTCATGACCTGGCCGGCATTTGGCCGCCCGTTCGTCCCCGCGGGCATGAACCAGATGCAGTCGCGCGAGTAGTCGGAGAAGAAGAGGCCGCCATTGAAGCTCGTCGGGTAGCCGCCGCCTTGGTAGAAGGCGAGGCCGGACACGGACGAGCCGTTGGTCGTCGGGCACGTCTCGCCCGGCACGACCGTCGAGGAGTGGTTATAGCTGAAGTACGGGCCAACGACGGCCCCGGACCCTGCCGCATAAAGGTTCTCGCACAGGTCGAGGTTGAGGCCGTCGTACGTCGCCTGGCGGGCCGCCCCCTCGTAGCATGGCCAGCCGTAGTCGGTGAGGCTCGCCGTGGGGTTGGCGACGAGGTCCAGCTCTTCCCATGTCGACCAGCCGACGTCCCCCGCCCAGAGCTCGGTCGTGCCCGGCCGGAACGTGAACCGGAACGGGTTGCGGACCCCGTAGGCGACGATCCGTCGGGCATTGATGTCGGACGCCCCGGCGTTCGGGTTGTCGGGTAGTGCGGCGCCGGTCGTCGGGTCGAGCCGCAGGATCGCGCCGTCGAGCCCAATCGGGTCTGCGATCGATCCGGGACCGGTGATGCCGGCGGTGAAGTGCGCCAGGACCTGCGCCGGACTGAGCACCGCGCGGTAGATCGCGACGTCATCGATGCTGCCGCCGAACTCCTCGCCGGCGTCGTGGTTAGCGCCGATCAGCAGCTGTCCGGACTGGTTCGTGAGCACGCGGCCCATCGTCGCGCCCGACACGAGTACGCCGTCCTTGTAGAGCCTGGCGGTCGCGCCGTTCCACGTCGCGACGACGTGATGCCAGGCGGTGTCGAGCGTGGTGCCGGTCTCCTGGGCGATGAGCCCCACGCCGTTCTGCCACAGGCCGATCCTGTCCCCGACGAACTCCAGGTCCGGTCCGCCGGCTCCGTTGTCGTAGCCGTAGTCCACGATTGTGTCGGACGTGCCGCTGCTGGTCCGCCGCGCCCAAGCCTCGATCGATAGGGGCCCGTTGCCCAGGTCAAGCGTCGCCGTATGGGTGATCATGACGGGCCGCTGCCCGCTGGCTCCGGCTACGGTCACCGACCGGTCGGTGTCGCCCGTGAGCGCTCCCACCGCCCCGAGGGTCGCCCCTGTGCCGTACGTGCCTGGGCTCGTTCCGACCTGGTCGGATGTCACTGAGCCGCTCGTCTCGCCTAGACGCCAGTAGGCTGCCGGCGCGTCGACCATGACGGCTGCCGCATAGGCGACCTTGGCCGGTGTCCGTGCGTCCTGGCTCCGCAGCGCGCCGCCTTCTGCCGTGGGCGGGGCCTCGCTTCCACCGACTCCACCCGGCGGGTCGCCGCACGGGTTCTTGGGAGTGAGGCTCCCGGTGCTCCCGCCGGTCTGGCCATAGTCGGCGAAGTTGAAGCTCGCCCCATCGCCTGCGCCGGCATAGAGCGCACCGTCCGGACCGAAGGCGACCGTGCCGATCGAATGGCTCGGGAACTGCTGGCACCAATCGTTGATCAGAACCTGCTCGGACCCCGTCGCTTAACCTTACGCAGCATCAAGGACCGGACTAACGGTGCAGGGCCGCGACGTCCCGCGGCTGACGTCACAGGACCATCTTCCTGGCGCTGAACCCCTCAGCATACCCGCTTGCGGCCCGACACTCGATGCCCCGCAGCCGGAGCAACGATCGGAACGTCTCCTCAGTGAACCAGTGCTTGTCGCGCTGGCTGGGAAAGCCGGCCATGAGCAACTCGACCTTGCGCGCGGCGATTGACGGCGGGAGGTCGACATAGAGGTTCGGGATGCCAAGGTCGCCGTCGTACTTTGGGATCTCGTACTCCAAGATGAGCTGGTCGCGGAACGTGTTCCAGGTCAACTCGGCCACGAGCTTGTGGTCCTGGTGAGCATCATCCCGGCGGTGGGTCAGGATGAGGTCGGGCGCCGCGCCCGACGTGAGATCCTCAAACCTGTCTTTGACCTGCCCACCGAGATACGGTAGGTACCCATCCCGCAGATCGTGAATCGTCACGGTCCGATCCGCGACCGCGTCGAGAAATGCCTCCGCCGAACGACGTGCTTCATCTGCACGGATGTCCTTCGCGCTGAGGACGACCCACCGGACCGTGGCCAGACGGCCTTCAGCCGCCAGGCGGAGGATGGTCCCACCGGCGCCGATCTCGATGTCGTCGGCGTGCGCCCCGATGACGAGGGCGTTGAGCCCGCGCCCGGTCGACGGATCGAAAGTCAGCCGACGCATCGTCGCCACCGAGCCGAGGCATTCACCGTTCGGCCGTACCTGGCTCACCGGGCTGCCACAGCGCCCATGGGGGACGGCCGGTCTGGTACAGGGACTCGAGGTGCTGCATCTCCTTGAGCGTGTCCATCGGCTCCCAGAAACCCTCGTATCCGTAGCCCACCAGCTGGTCGTCGGCGACCAGCCGCTGGAACGGCTCCTCCACGAGCTCCTCGCCGGGGCGAATGTAGTCGAAGATCTCGCGCCGCAGGATGAAGTAGCCACCGTTGATCCATACATCGCTCTCCCGGACGTGCCGGATCGAGGTGACCATGCTGGTGTCGGTGGTCGATACCATGTGGAACGTGTAGTTGGGCCGGACCCGCAGGAATGCCGCGATCTTTCCGCGCCGCCGGAAATCGTCGATCAGTTCGTCGAGCGGGGCGTCGGTCAGGACGTCCGCGTAGTTCGCCAAAAACATCTCCTCGCCGTCGAGGTGATCGCGGACCGACAGGAGGCGCTGGGCGATGGTCGCCTCGAGCCCCGTGTCGGCAAAGGTGATGCGCCAGTCCTCGATGTCCGTATTCAGCAGTTCGAGCTGTTTGCCGCCTTGGAGGAGGACGAAGTCGTTCGACAAGGCTTCGCTGTAACGCAGGAAGTACTCCTTGATCACCTCGCCCTTATGACCGAGGCACAGGATGAAGTCCTTGTGGCCGAAATGGGAGTAGTAGCGCATGACATGCCATAGGACGGGCCGCAGGCCGATCGGCGCCATGGGCTTGGGGATGCCATCGGCATATTCGCGCAACCGTAGCCCCTGGCCGCCGCAGAACAGCACGACCTTGAGCGGGTGCGCAAGGGGCCGCGGATCGTGGGAACCGTTCAATCGATCAGCCACGCGGGCGCGACGGCGACCAAGGACCGGTCGCTGCACGCGCCACCGGCAGGTCGATTGATCCCTTGATGCCTCTTAACGATGCCGCTGGTACACGCCATTCGATCTTCCTTGGGCGTCGCCCTGCGGGTGCCGGGTGGATGCGGCACGCGCAGGCAAGTGTGCCGCGCCGCGGCCCACCCTTGCATAGCGCTTTCACTCTTCGTTGCCGGTCGGCACCACATCGCGACCGTCGAGTGAGGCGCCGCAACGCGCCGATTATAGTTCTCGGCGTCGGTCGCCCATACTGAGGTCCATGTCGCCGCTGCCAGCCCGGTGCTGAGCCTGCGTCCGGTCCTGACCCGCGCCGGGTGGGGGCTGGCCGACCAAGCGCTTTCGAGCCTGACGAACTTCACACTCGGAGTCCTCATCGCGCGAACGGTGGGCGTCGAGGAGTTCGGGGCATTCAGTCTCGCATTCCTTGCATACACGCTCGTTATGAGCGTGTGTCGGGCCTATCCGATGGAGCCCCTCACGATCCGCTACAGCGAGGCACCGGACGACGCGTTCCGAGCAGGGGCCGCAGCCGCCGTGGGATCCGTTCTGGCCGTCGGCTTGGCCTCCTCGCTCGTCCTGCTTCTGATCGGGCTGGTGGTCAAGGGCGGCGCCGGGGAGGCATTCCTGGCGCTGGCGATCACGATGCCAGGTCTGCTCGTCCAGGATGCGTGGCGGTCGATGTTCTTCGCGTGGCGAAAGGGGCGGTCGGCGTTCGCCAACGATCTCGTATGGACCGTCGTCATGTTCCCACTCCTCGCGGTGGTCATAGCCTCGGGAGATCGCTCGGTCTTCTGGCCGACATTCGTGTGGGGCGCTTCGGCGACGGTCGCCGCCTCGTTCGGCTGGTGGCAATCGCGCATCCGCCCCAACCCGCGTCGCGCACGAGCATGGTGGCACGAGCACATCGATCTCGGCCCCCGGTTCATCACGGAAGTGCTCGCTCGGGCTGCCGGCGGGATCTTGTCCAGCTACGGCATCGGCGTGGTCGCCGGCCTGACGACCTTGGGCATCATCCGTGCCGCCCAACTGGTGGTCGGGCCAGTCCAGATCTTCTTCCTGGGGATCGGCCTTATCGCGGTACCCGAGGGCGTCCGCGCACTCGGTTTTTCACGCGCTCGGCTCCGACGACTCGCGATCCGTATGTCGGCGGTCCTCATGAGCCTCTCGGCCGCATGGGGGCTCTTCGTGCTGCTCCTCCCTCACGAAATCGGCGTCAACTTCCTCGGGCGCTCATGGGACCCCGCCCAGCTGGTGCTCGTCCCGATCATCCTCGCCCAGGTCGCCGCGGTCGCGACGGCCGGACCCGGGATGGGTCTCAAGACCCTCGCCGCCGCACGCCGGAGCCTTCGCGCGAACGCGGTCATCTCGGTTGCCATCGTGGTCCTCGGCGTTGGCGGCGCTGCCGCATGGGGGACCCTCGGGGCCGCGTGGGGGCTCGCGGTTGCCATTGCTCTCGGAGCGGTGATCTGGTGGCGCTCGTTCGCCGCCGCCATGCATGAGCCGATCGGCGGGGTGGGAAGGGCCTCGGCCCCATCAGTCGGCTGGTCGGAGCAGGGTCAATCCGGGTCGGAAGGACCGCCGCCTGCTTCGCTCTGATCGTCGGTCCCGATCCAGACGATCTCCGGCGCTACCGCGCGGGGGTCGTCGAGGCCGAAACCGGGAAGGTGACTCAGGAGCCAGCGCGCGAGTCGTGCGTAGCATCGGAGTCGTTCGCCCGCGCCAAGGGGTGCCCGCAGGATCGCGGCGGCATATCCAGCCACGTATTCGGCGACGAGGAGCGGCGTCGATCGCCGCCAGGCCGGTCGAGCCGGATCCAGGGCGTCCGTGAACGCTCGTCGACTCCCCCAGATCGCCGTCAACTGCTCGGGATGGCGGCGCCAATAGAACGTCGCCCCGTGGACGATGGCAAACTGACCGTGCAGAGACAACTCCGCGAACATCACCCGCTCGGCCCACGGGATCGAGCCGTGTGGCGCGATCGAGTAGAGCACGGACGCGCGGATGATCCCGTAGAAGTTCTGTCCGCCGCGAACCACCAACTGCTCCCAGAATCGTCGGTTCGGCGACCGGACGGAGAGCTCGAAACGGTTGATCTCGCGGCCGAATACTTTGCCCTCGCCGTCGATCAGGAACGTGTCGCCGTACGCGTAGACGACCCTGGGGTCCGAGACCAAGACGGCGATGCAGCGTTCGATGAACTCAGGTTCGTGGAGGTCGTCATGGCCGGCCCACATGAAGAACTCGCCGCGGGCTTGACCGACGACATAGTTCAGGTTCCAGGCGAGGCCCAGGTTCCTGGGGTGATGCACATATCGGATGCGATCGTCACGCTCGGCGGCAGCGCTGGCGATCGCCAGCGTCCCGTCTGTCGATCCGTTGTCCGAGATGATGAGTTCGTAGTCCCGGTAGGTCTGCACGAGCAGCGAATCGATCGCCGAAGATAGGTACCGCTCTCCGTTGTAGACCACCAGGCCGATCGAAACTCGCGGTACCCGCCCCGACGGCTCGGATCGATCGGCCGGCGGCCCCGTTGTTCCCGGCATGACGTTGGCTCCGATGGCGTTCGACCTCCCGAGTCTATCCGACCGCGCGCGGCCGCGGCCCGGATCTCGCCGATGATCGTGGATGCGAGTGGGTCGAGCGACGGCGCGTATCAGGGCACGCAGCCAATGATCCGGTCGTCTGGGCAGACGCGGGTCCAGGGTGAACGACGCCAATGCTGCCCGGAGGGAGGGCAGGGGTCGCCCACTCTGGATCTCGATAAATGCCATCGCCCCGAGGTACCTCGCCCGACGGGTGTGGTCGACCTCGAGCTCGTCACGGTGCTCGCGCAACGTCAACCGGGCACCCTCGATCATCGCCCGATGATCCAGGCCGAGGCGAGGCCCGCGATGATCGTGCATCCAGTAGGTTCGGTCCGGGATTCCCTGCAACGATGCCGCATGGCTCAGGCGGAGCAGGAAGTCCTCGACCTCCCAGGCCCTGTGGCGCTCGTCCCAACCACCGATCGAGCGGACCACCTCCGTCGGCGCGAGCAGTGAATGGGCGAATTGGAACTGCGGCCGGCCCGAGTCGGCTGCGAAGAACGATCCGTCTCGGGACATCGTGATCGGCGAGCGGATCTCGCGCGAACGACCGTCTGCCTCGAGGACCTCGATCGCGGCGAGATGGCGACCGGCGGTGGGAGGTCGGACCCCGCCGCAGCTACAAGGGCTCGCTCGGCGAAGTTCGGCGCCAGCTCGTCATCGTCGTCGAGGAACGCGATCCATCGTTCTCGAGCGCGCGCGAGCGCCTCGTTGCGGGCCGCACAGACGCCGCACGACGTCCCCAGCCTCACAAGCGTGACGCGCGGGTCCGTGTCTAGTGCGACGGGATCGACCGAGCCGTCGTCCACGACGATTATCTCGATCGCGACGATGGTCTGGGCGAGGGCGCTCCGGAGCGCACGATCGAGCAGCGGGCCGCGATCGCGTGTCGCGATGGCGATCGTGACCTCAGGAGAGCCGGCTTGCGCGGTTTCGATCAGGGCGTCAGCAGGCGTCGGCCTGGGCGACGCGGACGACTCCATATCGATGGGTCGGCTCCCGGGGTCGTGCGTCGCAGCCATGTCCGGGATCAGCCGACTGGAGAGACGCGGCGCGTTGTACGGCTGCGCCATCGGCGCAGAAGAGCCTGCCGGGCCACCAGCAATCGCGGCGGTATCAGCATCCGGCCAAGTCGTCGTGCCAGGGCGCCGCGAGACGGCGCCCCCGTAAGGCTGCGGAAGGTCAGGCGTGCGCCGGGCCGCCATTCGTGGGCCTGCAGGAAGAAGCCGCCGTAGGCGAAGCGGACGCACGCCTGGTAGCGGTCGAGCCGGGCCGGCGGCAGGTCGATCCGTGCTGCGACCCTGCGCTGGGTCGCGAGCGCTTCCGTCAGCATCACGGGGAGTCTCTTGCTCACATTGCCCCCGTGCATCCGCCAGGAGCCGAGAGCTCGCGGGATGTATCGGAGGCTGCCCTCGGATGCGAGCAGGAGATACAGCTCGTAGTCCTCCATGCGGCTAGCCTCGTTCCAGCCGAAGCGCTCGACCGCGCTGCGTCGGTAGGTGACGGTGGAACTCAGCGGGATCGACCGGAACTGGAATAGGTCGTCGAGGGACAGAGCTGGGATGTGGTACCCGGAGCCCCAGACGCTCAGCGGTTGATCGTTCTCGTCGATGATCACGCAGTCGCCGAAGGCCATCGACGCCGGATGGTCCGCCAGCGTCTCCACGGCCACGGCCAGGCGGTCCGGGTGCCAGAGGTCATCGGACGAGAGGTAGGCGAACAACTCACCCGCCGTCCGGTGCAGCCCTTCGTTCAGGGTCGTCGACAGGCCATGGTTCCCTCGAACGACGAGCTCCGCTGGGAACGGCGCGTCTGCCAGCGTCTGCTCGATTATCTGGATGGACCCGTCGGACGACCCATCGTCGATGACCAGCAGCTCGTCCGGTGGACGCGTCTGGTCGATGATCGATCGTAACGCGGTGCCTACGAACCGCTCGTGGTTGAACGAGGGAACCACGACCGAGACGCGAACCGGCACCGATCTCGTTCCGTCCATCCGTGTGGCCTGTTTCCCATCTCGTCATCGTTTTGGGTCTACCTGGGTGAGACGCGGATCATATAGGTCCAGCGTCACAACCTACGTCGTGTTGCCGACCCGGTGCGCGGAAGCCCCGGTTAAGGATGTGGTTTCGCTGCGACCGCTCTCTTGCCGCTATCCTGTTCCGACCCCGGACCCCTCACATGCGGACCGGGTTGTGCTGACCCGGTGCTTGAGGTGCGACCCACTCGATGACGGATGAGCGACTGATTGCCGTGCTTGGCAGCGGCTTCGCTGCGTTCGGCGCCGGTCATCGGCTCGAGGCGGCGGGGGAGCCATACACGTGTTATGACCGCAACCCGTACATCGGCGGCCATACGGCCAGCCACGTCCATCCTGACGGCTGGGTCTTCGACGACGGTCCGCACGTATCATTCACCAAGGACGAGCGGGTCCAGGGGATTCTTGCCGAGGCGGTGGAGGGCCGCTACGAAAGCTTACCCATCCGGCTGGACAACTATTGGCAGGGCTATCGGTTCACGCACCCGGCCCAGGTCAACCTGCACGGTCTGCCGACGGATCTGATCGTACGGATCCTCGTCGACTTCGTCGAGGCCCACAAGATCGAGAATCCGAGCGTCACCAACTACGAGGAGTGGTGCCTCGCGGCGTTCGGACGGACCTTCGCCGAGGCCTTTCCCCTCGCGTACGGTCTCAAATACCACACGACCGACGCGGCCAACCTGACAACCGACTGGCTAGGCCCGCGGATGTATCGGCCGAACTTGGCGGAGATCTTCCGGGGAGCGCTGGCGACCGCTCCGACCACCGCCGTCCACTACGTGACTCATTTCCGGTACCCGTCGTACGGCGGCTACGTCTCGTACCTGAGGCCATGGGCGGAGCGAGCAGCCGTCCGCCTCGACCACGAGCTCGTCGGACTCAATCCGGTCGCTCGCGAAATGCGGTTCGCGAACGGGCTGCGGACGTCGTATCGTCAGATCATCTCCTCGATCCCGTTGCCGGCGCTGATCCCGATGATCGACGGGGTCCCAATCGAGATCGTCCGGGCCGCGGCTCGACTGGCGTTCTCGAGCGTAGTTATGGTCAACCTTGGGGTCGATCGGCAGGACCTCAGCGACGCCCACGTGACGTACTTCTACGATGAGGACGTCATCTTTTCGCGCCTCAGCTTCCCGCACCGGCTGTCGCCGAACACCGTGCCGCCTGGGACCGGGAGCATCCAGGCGGAGATCTACTTTTCGGACAGGTATCGACCGCTCCCGGCTTCGATCGACGCGCTCATCCCGCGCGTCATCGCTGATTTGCAGCGATGCGGGACACTACGCGACGACGACCGGATCCTCGTGTCAGAGGCGCGCGTGGCTCGGTACGGGAACGTGATATACGACCATGACCGGGCCACTGCCCTCGCCACGGTCCACCGGTACCTCGACGAGATCGGCGTGCTGTACTGCGGACGCTACGGCGAGTGGAACCACCTCTGGACGGACGAGGCTTTCATCAGCGGCGAGCGTGCGGCAGAGCGTGCGCTCGAGCGCGACGCTTGACCTTGCCGGCGAAGGGCGGCCTGCGCCCGGCCCGTTGGTCCCGGGAGCGGGTCAGGCCATCGGCCCCATCGAGGCTTCCGACGCCGCGAAGCGAAGGTCAGGGCCCAACGAGCCGTTTGCGAGGAGTGATCGCACGTGGGCGATCCGCTGGTAGCGCGGCCCTTCGAATTCGTCGACCGTCAGGCCGACCGCCCGGTACGAATCCAGCAACTCGCTGGCGCCGTCCCGGGCAGTCCATTGGATCTCGAAGCCGAGCCGCTCCTTGATCTTGTCGCAGCGGACCCGATAGTTGCGGGTGTCGGGTGACGCACCCGGCGCGTATTCGACGCGGCATCCCGGCACCACCTCCTTGACGATCTCCGCGATCTGCCGGATCTGGTAGTTCTCCGCGGTCGCCCCGACGTTGAAGGCCTCACCATGGACCGCGTCGCGAGGCGCCGCCAGCACAGCGAGGAACGCTCGCGAGATGTCCTCGACGTGGACGATCGGCCGCCATGGACTGCCGTCGCTCTTGATCAGGACGCGGCCTGTCGTGTATGCCCAGGCGACGAGGTTGTTGAGGACGATGTCGAAGCGCAACCGAGGGGAGTCACCGTATGCCGTGGCGTTACGCAGAAACGTCGGGCTGAATGAATCGTCCGCCAAGGGGCCGAGGTCCCGCTCGACCATGACCTTTGACGCCCCGTACGGTGTGACCGGGTGCAATTCGGCCTTCTCGTCGAGCAGGTCACCTCCGGCCGCGCCGTAGTTGCTGCACGATGACGAGAACACGAACCGGGAGGCCCCCGCCGCTTTCGCCAAGCGGGCCAGCCGGACCGTGGCTGCGTGGTTGATCGCGTAGGTCAGATCGGGATCGAGGTCGCCGAGGGGATCGTTCGATAGCGCCGCGAGGTGGACCACAGCGTCGAAACCGCGAAGCTGGGATTCCTCGACATCGCGCAGATCACAGGCGAGCGACGGAACCTGCGGAAGGCGCCGCGGGTCGCCGAACGTGCATGCGCGGTAGAGATCGCAGTCAAGTCCGACCACGTCGTGTCCGGCCGCGACGAGCATCGGCGTGAGGATCGCGCCGATGTAGCCGAGATGACCCGTGACGAGGACCCGCACGCATGCACTCCTCAGCTGTCGCCTTTACCCGCCCCGCGGGGCGGATCGAGGCGCTAGCCTACAGCAGCAGCCACGCTTCCGGCCGGAGGGAGACCGATCGCCATCTTCTCAGCGGATTCGTCCTGGCCTTGTCGGTCCTGCACGTCGGCGGTGGTCGGGCCGATCCTCGACCTCGGAGCCCAGCCGTCCGCCGACGCGCTCGTGGATCCGGCCACGCCGCTGGGAGCCGAAGGGGCGGCCCGTCTCGCGCTCGGGGTTTGCCCGCGTTGCTGGTTGGTGCAGCTCGCCGCGAACGACCGGCTCCAGGGTTCGAGCCATGGACACGGCACCGCCTTCTCGCCGTCGACGATCGACCACCTCCGAGGATGGGCCGTCGAGTCGATCCGCGAATCCGCCTTGGATGGGTCGAGTCTCGTCGTCGATGTGGCCGCCGGATCCGGGCACCTCCTCTCTTCCTTCCGGGCTGCGGGCGTCCGTGTGCGTGCGATCGAGGCGGATCGCGCTGACGCCGAGGCTTGTCGCGCTGTGGGGCTGCCGACGAGCTCAGGCCCGATCGGCACCGACGTCGCCGACGAGATCCTGGCCGCGGACGGACCAGCGGACCTCGTCGTTGTGAACCACGCGCTCGCCCACCTCGACGACCTGGCCGACGCCATGGCCGCGATCGCCCTCCTCCTCAAGCCGTCGGGCACGGCGACGATCGAGTTCCATCACCTGCTCGGATTGGTGGGCGAGTGCCAGTTCGATGCCGTCTGCCACGCCCATCGCACGTACCTGTCGCTGACGGCCTTGCTGCCGCTGCTCGATCGCCACGGATTGCGGGTCTCGGACGCCCGGGCGATAGCGGCGCACGGTGGCTCCCTGCGCGTCATGGCCGTGCCTGCCAGAGGCTCGTCCCCCGCACCGACGTCCGCAAGCTCGTACCGCGTCGACGCCGTCCTCGAGGCCGAGCACGCCGCCGGCCTCGACAGGCTGGAGGGATTCGCGCACCTCGGCCCCGGCGCCGCGGAGGCCTGCGACCGCATCCGGTCATTCCTCGAGCGATCTCGCTCGGATGGTCTGCGCGTCGTCGGATATGGCGCCCCCAGTCGAGCAGCGACACTCTGCAATGCGGCCGGCATCACACCCGCGCTCCTGCCCTTCACGGTCGACCGTTCGCCAGACAAGCAGGGACGGTACTTGCCCGGCTGTCGGATCCCGATCCGCGAGCCGAGGGCCATCGAGGCCGCCCGCCCGGACGTCGTCCTCATCCTGCCGTGGACGTTGCGCGACGAGATCGTCGAACAACTCGCCTCGATCCGAACGTGGGGTGGGCGCTTCGCCGTGGCGCTGCCCCAGTTCGAGACGTTCGGCTGACGGTGATACGGTGACCGCGCGACCGTTCCGATTCATTGCACCGATGCCGCGACTGAGCCAACCGATCGACCGATGGCGCGACGCGGTCCGTCGGATCGAGGACCTCGGCTTCAGCACCGTGTCGGTTTCCGAGCATCTGACCCACGGCTGGACAATGGAGCCGCTCACGGTGATGACGGCTGCGGCCGACGCGACCACCCGCCTGCGCGTGCTGTCGCTTGTTCTCTCGAATGACTTCCGTCACCCCGCCGTCCTTCACAAGGCGATCGCGACGCTCGATGTACTGAGCGGTGGTCGCGTCGAACTTGGGATCGGAGCGGGTTGGCTCGAGGACGACTACACCGCCGCGGGCATTCCGCTGGATCCGCCCGGTATCCGCATCGAGCGACTGGCCGAGTCCGTCCAGATCATCCGGGGCCTGTTCGGCGTCGAGCCTTTGTCATTCGAGGGTCGGCATTATCGGATCGATGGTCTGGACGGCCTGCCGAAGCCAGTCCAGCTGCCACATCCGCCGATCATGATCGGCGGTGGTGGGCGTCGGATCCTCGACTTCGCCGCCGCCAACGCCGACATCATCGGCATCCACGCGATGCTGCCGGACGGGTCACTCTCCGCCCTTGCAGCCGCGGATCTCGGCGCGGAACGCATCGGCGCGAAGGTAAGCAGGGTGCGCGAGACGGCCCGCGCGGCTGGGCGCGGGGACGACGCGCTCGAACTTCAGTTCAGTGCCTACCTCGTCAAGGTCACGGATTCACCGGCCGACGCCGGGGCCAGCACCTCAAGCTTCGCCGGCCTGCTAGGAGCCGACCCAGGGCTGGTCGCCCGGTCACCGGCCGTGCTCGCCGGCAGTGTGGCCGAGTGCATCGAGAGGCTCCAGGAGCACCGCGAGCGGTACGGGTTCAACTACTGGAACCTCGGTGCCGATATCGAGGCCGTGGCGCCGATCGTTGCGAAGCTCGCCGAAACCTAGCTGTGGCGACCACGGACGTTGGTGACGAAGCGTCGTAACACGGCGTGCGGGTGCACGGGCGTCATGCCTCGGGGCGGACATCTTCATCCCCTTACCCCGGATCCACCGATGATCCGCGGCCGACGACCCGCTGGAACGACGAATCAGGTGCCCATCTGAACTGGGAAGATGGCGTTGAGAAGCCCATCGACCCTGTTGCAGAGGATCACCTGACGGATGCGATCTTCGCACAGCCTTGACCGGCTGGGAACCACCTTCGACGACGACCGTCTCGTCTCCGACGCGGGACTGCTCCTGCCGGCGACCATGGCCCAGCACCTCGGCCTGCGCGACCTCGTCGATGTGCACCTGGACCTCGGTGCCGCGCCCGGCCGAGCGAACGTCGGCGATAAGCTCCTCAGCCTCGTCATGTCGGCACTCGCCGGCGGCGACTGCATCGACGACGCCGGGGCGCTCGGCGCGGGCGGGACGGGACGCGTCCTGGGCTTCACCCTCAAGGCCGCTTCCACGCTCGGGACGTTCCTGCGCAGCTTCCGCTGGGGCCACGTCCGCCAGCTCGACCGGGTCAGCCGCGAACTCCTCGCCCGGGCCTGGGCCGCCGGCGCCGGTCCGGGCGCCGCACCCCTCACGATCGATCTCGACTCGACGATCTACGAGACGTATGGCCTCAAGAAGGAGGGTGCCCTTCACCACGGCTATACCGGCGTCCGGGGCTATCACCCGCTGCTCGCGGTCGCTGCCGGTACGGGCGACGTGCTCATGGCCCGCCTGCGCGAGGGCCGTGCCAACACCGTCCGGGGCGCCGCCCACTTCCTCGTCGAGACGATCGGCCGCGTCCACTCGGCCGGCGCCAGCGGTCCGCTCACGGTCCGCGCCGACTCTGGCTTCTACGCCCACGCGGTCGTCGCCGCCTGCCGGAAGCTCGGCGTCCGCTTCAGCATCACGAGCCGCCAGCACGCCTCGGTCCGGCGGCTCATCGAGGCGATCCCCGAAGCGGCCTGGACGCCCATCCCCTACTGGATCGACGGTGGCGCCGACGTGGCCGAGACGACGTACACCCCGTTTCGGGGCGAGAAGGGCGCGGTCCCCGTCCGGCTCACGTGCGGCGGGTGAAGCCGACCCCGGGCAGCCAGCTCGCCCTCTTCACGCTCTACGACTATCACGCCTTCATCACCGACCGTCACGGCGAGACGCTCGCGCTCGAGGCCGACCACCGGCGTCACGCCGAGATCGAGAACGCGATCCGCGATCTCAAGTACGGGGTCGGCCTGAACCACCTGCCGTCGGGGAAGTTCGCCGCCAACGGTGCCTGGCTTGCGATCCAGGTGATGGCCCATAACCTCGTCCGCTGGACGGCGCGCATCGGTCTCGGCGAAGGGATCGTCACGACGAAGACGTTGCGCCGCCGACTGTTCGGGCTCGTCGGTCGGCTGACCCGCTCGGCTCGTTGGATGACCCTCCATCTGCCGGCTCGCTGGCCATGGGCGATCAGGTTCGCGGCCGCGCTCGCACGGATCCGGGCGATTCCACTCCTCGCCTGATCCTGCGCTGACGGTCGTCCGCCGCACCGGAGCCGGCGTCAGCCTGCGAAGAAATCGGCCGCAACCAGTCCACGGCGCCTCACGGGACCTCGCCTGTCAATGGCCGACCCTCATTGGCCCGCTCCCGGGCCCGCGCATGGCCTGGAGCCGGGACTATCGACTCCCAGCGGCCGCCGGCAGGTCGTCAAACGACGAGGTTCGGTGGATCCGGGCTTACATCTAGCCAGGTGCGCCACTAGCCAGGTGCGCCACGAGCCTGCCGGTGTCGCCATCGTCCCGACAGGAGGCCCCGACCAGCAGCCCCAGTATGAAGAGAGCCAGTTGTCGGCGACAACGAAGCCGCACACCTCCATGATGCCGGAGATACCTGCGCCGAGGGCACACAGCCCGGCGAACCGCTCGAACCCGGAATGGCCTCGTCCGGGCGCTCGGGTCTCGCGCCGACGTCCAACGCCATCCCTCCATTCGGGTGATCGTTCAACACGGCGCCGGAGTAGCATGGCGGCCGCAGTCAACACGGCGGCACGGTCAGCCGAACGGGTCAAACATACGAGGCCGCTTTGTCGGCGCAGTCATGTTGCCCTCAGCCGGATTCGCCCACACCCGGCTGGACCCTCCGCCGAACCGGACGATGCGCGGCCGACCTCAACGAGGGCTTGCCGAGCCGCGCCTCGGCCTCGGCCTCTATCGGGTTCACCTCAGGACGCTCCGCCGAGCAGCGGATCGCCGCGATGCCGAGTCCAATGACGCTCCAGAACCAGATCCCGCCCTGCGGACCGCCGATGTATACGTCGAACGACCCGTCGGTCAGCGCGGCGAGCCAATAGACGAAGACCCAGCCGAGCACCGGCACCCACCGCGGGGCCGTTTGCATCGATCGGAACGCCGCCCGCAACAGGCTCGCCCCGAACGCAAGCTGAAAGGTGATCCACAGTACGAGGCCCGGGACACCACTGCGGGCCAGGATCTCCAGGTGGACGCTGTGCGGGGCACGCAAGGAGTGGTCGGCTAGGACCTGGAACCCGTCGGCATCGGCGAGGTTGATCCCGAACCCCTTGCCTGTCCAAAAATACTGACCGTGGATGGTGTAGTCCACGATCGAGTTCCACCATTGGACCCGCCACTGCTTGGTGGCCTCGTTGACCGAACCACCCTGGCTCTCGAAGAGGCTGGTCAGGTTGTCCGCGAGCTGGCCAATCGAGATGTTGCGCGGCAGCCCCAGGTCGACCTGCGGGTCGACGACCGCAACGAGGGCGACCATCACGAGGCCGACGGCCGCGACCGCCAGCCAACGGCTGGTGGCACGAACGAAGACGAGGACCGTCCCCACCGACATCAGGGCGAGGAACGCAGCCCGATTGAGGGCGGCGACTAGGGCGGCATCGAGGAGCGAGATCGGCCACAGCAGCAGCTCCGTCACCTGCGACGCTCGTCCGTGGCGGGGATACAGGCCGAGCAGGAAGAACGCCGCGATCGCGGCCAGATGGACGGCCGTGTCGCCGCCCTTGAAGGCGACGATTGGCACACCCGAACCAGGTGCTCTCGGGAGGGCTGCGCCGAAGGCGAGCGTCAACGCGGCGGCCAGCGGCACCCAAAGCAGGAAGACGGGGATGACGCGCCTGTAGATGGCTGCCAGGCGACTGAAGTGCTCCGGCACGAGCGTCACCGAGACGGCGATGGCGAAGAGCGCATAGGCCCACGTCGCCCCGTCGCGGAGGGCATCAACCCCGTAGGAGCCGAGGAACGGAAAGGTCCGGAATGCGCTCCAGGCCATGAACGCGAACAGCAGCCCATGGATGAGGCTGAATCGGGCGGTGGACAGGTTCATTATCACCGCGACGGCGGCGAGCGCGAGGGTGATCTCACCGACGTAGAGCGGCGGGGCCCCGAGGTAGGCGAAGCCCTTGCCGAGGAAGGCATACCCAAGCAGGATGGCCCCGAGTCCGACGTGAAAGACGGTGATCGCTCGGCGCCCGAGGGCGAGGATCAGGACGCCCGCCACAAGGCCGACGACGGCGAGCGCGGCCAGCGGGGCAAGGGCCGAGAGGGCGCCGGCGAGCAACCCGAGGCCGGCCACCGGTACCAGCCACCAACGGCGTCTCGGCGTTCTTTCGATTACGAGCCGAGGGAGCGACATTGATCCTCTAGGCTTCGGGCGGACGTTGCGCAGTGCTCGGGGCCGATCGGGCGGCAATCTGGGCCATGCGCATCCTACCCGGCCGCTCCTCGGGTGGCCTCAGGCAGGTCGCCGCTACGATGCCGCTACGATGCCGCTACGATGCCGCGACGATGAGACGCCGGCGATCGCGCAGGCCCCGAATGTTGAGCCGCCGCCCCGAACCGCGTGCGATCGGCGCCTCCGTCGCGGTCATAGCGGTCTTCGCGGTCGTCACGATCGGGCTGGTCGTGGCGGCTCGCTCGTACCGCCCACCACTCGTCATCCCTCCGTTCGACCTGCTGCCTGAGACCGACGTGCCGCTAGACTGCACGACGAGCGTCCAATCCCTCGTCGACGCCGCGGCCTCCGGTGCGACGGTGACCGTGCCGGGCTGTGTGGCCCGGGAGACCGTCACGATTGACAAGGCCCTCACCCTCCGCGCGACGCCGACTGCGGAGATCCGCGGCAGCGATCGCTGGACTGCGTGGCTCCGCGAGGGCGACGGCTGGCGGAGCGCCGAGGAGGTCCCAACGTTCGAAGGGCATGGGGCCTGCCGGACCGGCGACGGGTGTCTGGCTGCGGAGCAGGTCTTCCGCGACGGCGTGCCCCTCGTGCGCGTCGCACGATCGCCTGGAGCCGGACAGTTCGCACTCGATGCGACTCGCCACGTGCTCCTCGGAGCGTCACCGGTTGGCCACATGATCGAGGTCACGACGAGGACGGCGTGGGTCGTGATCAGCGCCGAGGGTGTCACAGTGACCGGCTTCGTGATGCGCCACGCGGCGAATGACGCCCAGACCGGCGCCATCCTCAACGTCGCTGGTGCCGGTCACGACACCGTGAGTGACAACGTCCTCGCATTCGCCCACGGCTCCAACGTCGCGCTCGATCACGGCAACGGCAACGCCATCCTCGACAACGACGTCGGCTATGCCGGCCAACTGGGCGTCCACCTCGGCGGCAGCGAGACCCCACTCGACGGCCACGACAACGTCGTCCGGGGCAACCACATCCACAACAACAACCTGGCCCTATTCGATCCCGAATGGGAAGCCGGGGGATTCAAGGCCACCGTTCAGACGAACCTTGTGGTGGAGGAAAACGAGGTCGACCACAACGTCGGCCCAGGCATCTGGTGTGACATCTACTGCGACGGCGTGAGCATCGTCGACAACGATGTCCATAACAATACCCACGCCGGGATCTTCTATGAGGTGAGTTCGAACGGCCGCATCCTGGAGAACAAGGTATGGTCCAATGGAGCGGGAAAGCCGCAGTGGGCCTGGGGGGCGGGGATCCTAGTCAGTAGTTCCGGGACCACCGAGGTCGCTCGGAATGTCAGCGCATGGAACTATCGAGCAGCTATCAGTGTGATCAGCCAGCACAGGACGGATTGGCCAGATGTCCAGCCGACGGGCATCACCGTCCACGACAACACCATGATTCAGGGGATCGACGGGTGGCTGTTGCTGTGGGCACAGGATTGGTCGGGTCCGTTGTTCGATGAGGGTGCCGGCAACCGCGGCTTCCTTGATCACTACTGGACTGCGCGCGGAGCCCTCGGTGCTCCGCCGTTCCACTGGCGCGTCGACTTCGGGTCGCTCGAGGCATTCGAGGCAACGCCGGGGGAATCGTCGGCGGACTGGCTGACGGACGCAGGACGGGATACAGCCCTCGGAGCCGCCGGCATCCCGTTGTCCCCATGACCGGCGTCGGGCCCCAACCTCGACTCCTCATCGTCGCCGAGACGCTCCGCGGCGGGCTCGGCAGCGTAGTACGGGAGCAGGCCGAGTGGTTCACCGAGCGCGGCTGGTCCGTGGTGCTCGCAGCGCCCCTAGAGGCAGACGCTCGGCTGTCAACGGGCCTGCGGCACCATGACGTCGCGATCCCCACCAGCGCGAGGAGCCTGCGCTTGATGGCGCTGGCGATCCGGAGGCTGCGGGCGATCATTCGGGCGGAGTCCCCGACCGTCATCCACTGTCATGGACTGCGCTCGTTTGCAATCGCCCGACTTGCGTCTTCGATGAGGCCGTACGTGACACTTCACGGCACGGGGACCGTCCAGAGCGATCCGATAGGCTACAGAGGCGTCCGTCGCCTCGCGCTTCGGGTCGCGCCGACGTTCGCTCAAGCGGCGTTCAATACGGGGCCCGAGCGGCGTCGCGGCTGGACGTTCATGCCGCACGCGAGCCCGCGTCTCGGCAGCTTCAGTGAGCTCCCGTTCCCGGCACCCGGTACCGAGCCGGTGTTCCTGTGGGCTGGACGGCTGTCCGAGCCCAAGCTCCCGAGCCTGTTCGTCGAGGCGGTGGCTGCGGCCGCGAAGGTGACGCCGCTGCGCGGAGTGCTGGCGGGTGATGGGCCGCTCGCCGACGAGATACGGCGGCTGATCCAGGAGCTCGACGCCCCGATCGAGGTCGTGGGTCATACCGACGATGTGCCGGGGCTGCTCGCACGATCGTGGGCGTTCGTCCTGTTCAGCCGGTTCGAAGGCCTCGCCTTCTCGGTCGAGGAGGCGATGTGGGCGGGGCGCACGGTCATCAGCTCTCCGCTGCCGAGCAACCGGTGGCTCCTTGGCGACACTGGGCTGATCGCCAGTGACCTGCCGTCTGCGGTCGACGGCATCCTCCGGCTCACGGATCGTGAGGCAGCCGTGCGCATGGGTGCGGCGGCCGGCCGGCGGATCCGCGACTTGATCGTGCCGGGTGCGCCATGGGCGTCCCTCGAAGCTGGCTACATCGCGCACCTCGACGGCCGGCCCTGAGTGCGGCTGGTCCACTACTACCCGACCGCGCTGATCGGATCCGGCGTCACGGTCGCGCTATGGGCGTGGGCCGACGCTGTTGGCCGGGCCGGGATCGACGTGCGCGTCCTGTGTGCCGACCGGGTCGGCGAGCGCCGCTGGTTCGGAGCGTCGGTCCCGGGCGTGCACGTCGACGTGGTTCGCCATCGGGGGAGTCGCCGGTTGACGACCCGTCCCGTCGGCTTGGAGCGCCATCTCGATCCGGGGGACATCCTGATCCTCCACGAGGGCTGGACTCCTTCAAACCTGCTCGCGGCGCGCACTGCTCGCCGCCTCGGCGTTCCGTATGTGGTCATGCCGCACGGGGTCTACGAGGCCGCCTGGCGTCCCTACCTGCGCGGCCCGGTACGACCGCGGGTGTATCTCGAGCGACGGATGCTGGAGGCGGCGCTCGCCGTCCACCTGTTCTTCGCGTCCGAGGCGCAAGACGTCACGAATCTGGCGCCTCGGGCGCGGATCGTCACGGCACCAACGGGCTTCGATGTCCCTGTGGAACGATGGCAGGGGGCCGGTGGGTACCTCGCGTGGGTCGGCCGGTACGACCCATTCCACAAGGGTCTTGACATTCTCGTCGACGCGATCGCCTTGTTGTCCCCATCCGAGCGTCCGATGGTCCGGCTGCGTGGCTACGACTACCGAGGCGGGTTGGAACGCATCAGCCGGCAGGTCGTCGAGCGGGGCGTGGCGTCGTGGGTCGACGTTGGTCCACCGATCGAAGGGGCGGCCAAGACGGCGTTCATCCAGGCTGCCGACGGTTATCTCCACCCGTCCCGATGGGAGTCCTACGGCCTCGCCCTCGTCGAGGCGCTCGCTCTAGGCGCGCCATGTCTCGCGTCATCGACCATCCAGATGTCGGCGTCGCTTGCCGCCGGCGGCGCGGTGCTGCTCGCGGCGCCCGAGGTGACGGCCATGGCCGACGGCCTCGTCCGCTTGGCGCACGGGGCGAGCGAGGTTGGAGCGCAGGGCAGGACCTTCGTCGAGACGGAGCTCGCGTGGTCGCGCATCCTGCCCGGCTACCTTGCCGGGCTCCGGCGACTGAGCGGTGCCGACTGACTCCCCTCCCGGGCCGGCGCTGTGCTCGCACCAGCGCCGCCGGCGGGCCTCAGGGTGCCGTGCGGACCCCGACGCTCGTCAGGATGCTGTTTTTCTGGGTAACGCTCATGTAGGTGCCAGCCTCTTCAGCGGGCGTCGAGTTGAAGCTCGAGAGATAGGACACATAGCCGCCCCAGGCGAAGCGCCAGCGGCCGTCCTCCCCGGTCGGGAACCAGTACCGGTTGCTTTGGCCGTGGTTCCCGTTGGCTGA
>JBBQRX010000042.1:0-23252 GCA_038214375.1 Candidatus Limnocylindrales bacterium | reverse complement strand
TGTGAGAGGGCCATCGGATTGTCTCCTCGTCGTGAACCTTGGTCGGAACACGCTGAGGATCACACCGGTGGCCCCTGGCCGTCCGGCTCAGCCGGCGTCAGGAGCCTCGCTCAAATCCCACCACTCGGGGGGACACTCCTGTTCGAGCGCCTCGAGGCGCCGTTCCGGGCGATCGGCGAGCACGATTCACGCATCGACCCGAGCCCCGCCGCCCTCGAGGCGACCGCGAGGCGCGCTTACCAGCACCGGGGGTGCTGAGACGTGCGGGCCGGACACCGCGGCGGCGATACCAGCACCCGGGCTGCTGACACGTGCGGGGCCGACACCGCGGCGGCGATACGAACACCCGGGGTGCTGACACGTGCGGGGCCGACACCGCGGCGGCGATATCAGCACCCGGGGTGCTGGGAAGTGCAGACGCAACGGCCGCGGCGAGCGCCAGCCCCCGACCCGCGGCGCGGTTCCTACCCGCCGGCCGAGCCCGAGAGCACGTGCGTGGGCCGCACCACCATGACCGGGCAGCGCGCGTGCCGGACCACGTGGTCCGAGACGCTCCCGAGGAAGAGGCGACCGACCGTGCCTCGCTCGTGGGTCCCGACGACGATCAGGTCGGCATGCTCGGCGGCGGCCGCCTCGACGATCGACTCGCCCGCGTCGCCGTCCCAGGTCAGGCCCTCAGCCGTCGCACCCCCCGCGCGCGCCCGCAGGACGACGCCCTCGACCGCGAGCAGGCGGCCGGACCGGACCTCGGGCGAGCCCGAGATCGCGGAGACCACCACGAGCCGGCTGCCGAGGCGCGCGGCCAGCTCGATGGCCTGCTCCTCGGCGGCCTCCGACGCCCGTGAGACATCGGTTGCGAGGAGGATCGTCTCGATGTGTGTCATACGACAACGTTCTCGTTCGGTGCTGCGCCGCGAGCGGGCGCCTAGCTCAGGAGCGGCGTCAGGTCCACCTTTGTCGGCGTGACGATCAGGGTGTTGACCATACCGAACATCCCCTCGGTCCCTTCGACGTGGGGGAGGATGTGGCAGTGGAACGCCCACACTCCCGGTCGATCGACGTCGACGATGACGTCGTACCGCTCGCCGGGGTTCACGCCGAGCGTGTCGGCGAAGAACTCTGCGCTGCCAAGGCGGGCGCCGTCACGTGCCACGACCCGCATGCGGTACCCGTGGAGGTGCCAGGGGTGCATCATGATTCCCTCGTTCATGAAGCGAACGAGGACTTTCTCGCCCTTCGCGGCGACGATCGGGACGACGGCAGGGAAGCCGTGCCCGTTGATCGTGAACCCGCCGACGGTGTCGTTCGAGATCCAGGTGTACTCCTGCGTCACGCCGTACTTCTTCGCGTAGCTCTCGGCGGGATCCTTCGGGTCGACGACGAAGGCGGCCAGGAGGCCGCGCCCCACCTGGTCGGTCGCGTTGTGGTGGGAGTGGTACATCATCGAGCCGTGGGGCGTAGCGGTGAAATCGTAGGTGAATGACTCGCCCGGCGCGATCGGCTTCTGCGTCACGAACGGGACGCCGTCCATGAAGAAGTCCTCGAACTCGATGCCGTGGAAGTGGACGCCAGTCGTCTCCTTCAGATTGTTGGTGAAGACCGCCCGTACCTTGTCGCCTTCGGTCACCCGGAGCTGGGGGCCCGGCCAGATCTTGTTGTAGCCGAGCGCCTTGAGCGGCGCCTTCGTCGCGTCGATCCTGTGGTCGATCTCGTCGATGGTCAGCTCGAAGACCTTCACCCCGTTGACGACCTTCGGCGCGATCTGCTCGTTCCCCTGGGGGACCTGGGCGAACTCCGGGATCGCGGTGAGCTCCGGGTAGTTGTCCCCAGCAGCCAGGATGTCGGCGAGCTTGGCGAACGCGGCATCGCCGTAGACGCCCTTGAGGGCGGGTGCGATCTTGCCCAGGTAGCGGCGCACCACCTGGCGGGCGTTGATGTCGTGCTCGCTCCATCCCGGTGGGAGGTTCGCGATCGGCGAGGCCGAGGGCGCGACGCTCGGGGCTGCGGTGGGCGGCATGCTCATGCTCGCCGACGGCGACGCTGCCGCGCTGGCCGCGGCAGACGCCGCCGCGCTCGCCGCCGCAGAGGCTGCCGGCGCCGGGCTGCCGCTCGGGAGCGGCTTCGATGTCGCGAACTGCCAGGCGGGTGCGGCCGCCGGCGCACATGCAGCCACGGTGGCGGCGATGAGGCCCGTGCCGGCCAGCGCGGCGCCGCGGAGGAATCCGCGCCTCGTCAGGGCGGCGTCGATGAGCCCGGCAGAAGCGTCGCCGTCGGCGCTGGGCTCGGGCGTGGACGGGGAATCCTGCAACGTGACCGTCTCCATGGGGCGGCATCGTACGCGCCGCGGGCGTCGCCTCGTCGGGACCTTTGTCACGAATCCGGCAGTCCGAGGGGCAACACTCATGCGCATACGCGCACGTCGGCTCGGCGGGCGACGCGAACCGTTTCCGGGGCCGGACCCGGGCCTCCTGTCGTGTGCAGCCGCCCGCGTTGTCGCGCTCTAAACCGGCCGTCGTCGCGGCCTGCTACCCTCGCCTGCGTGACCGACGCCGCCGCGCCCCGCGCCGCCGATCCCGACGGGCCCCGTTCCGGCCAGCGGGCCGGGATGTCGTCGACTCATGCAAATGCGTCCCGCCCCGCCGACACGGGCTCGTCCCGCCCCGCCGACACGGGCGCGGCGGGCGCGTCCGACCCTGCCGACACCGGCGCGTCCGGCCCCGCCGACACGGGCCCGGCGGGCGCGTCCGACCCTGCCGACACCGGCACCGCTCCAAGGGTTGCCGGCGCCGACGTTCCCGCGTCCGACCATTCGGACGCCTCCGTCGCGGACCCCGGCGGCGAGGCCGAGCTCGCGACGGCGCTGGCGGCCGCGGCTTTCGCCGATGAGCGGCTCGCGGCGTTCGATGCATCGATCCGTGCCATGGCCGGCGTCCTCGCGGTTGACCGCGTCCTCCAGGTGATCGTGGACCGCGTCCGCGAGCTCGTTGGCGCCGGCTTCGCCGCCCTGGGGATCGTCGATTCCGAGGGGCACATCGACCAGTTCATCACGAGCGGGATGACGCGCCTCGAGCGATCCCGGATCGGTGCGCCCCCGCGCGGACACGGCATCCTGGGCCTGATCATTCGCGAGAACCGGCCGTTCCGGATCCCGGACCTGATGGCGGATCCCCGGCGCCACGGCTTCCCACCCAACCACCCCGAGATGCACTCCTTCCTCGGCGTGCCGGTGACGATCCGGGCCCGGACGATCGGCAACCTCTACCTGACCGAGAAGGACGGGGGTTTCACCGAAGCCGACCAGCATCTCGTGGAGCTCTTCGCTGGCCACGCGGCGATCGCCATGGAGAACGCCCGGCTCCACGACCAGGTCCAGCGGCTGGCGATCGTCGAAGAGCGCGAGCGGATCGGACGCGACCTCCACGATGGCGTGATCCAGTCGATCTATGCAGTCGGGCTGACGCTCGACGACGTCCCGGACCTCATGGTGGAGGATCCCGCCGAGGCGAGCCGGCGTGTCGAACGGGCCATCGAGAGCCTCGACCAGACGATCCGCGACATCCGCAACTTCATCTTCGGACTGCGCCCCCAGCTCATCGACGGCATGGAGCTCATCGAAGGGCTCGCCGCGCTCGCCGACGAGTTCCGGGTCAACACGATGGTCGACGTCGAGCTGCGAGCGGGCCCGGAGGTCGATGCGACGCCGCTGGGCCCCGAGCGGACGCTCGAGGTCCTGTCCGTGGCGCGCGAGGCCCTGAGCAACATCGCGCGCCATGCCAGGGCGACGCGCGCAGAGATCCTCGTCACGGCGCCCGATGAGGGCCGCGGGATCGCGCTCACGATCGCCGACAACGGCAGCGGGTTCGACCCCACCGCGCCGCGCGGTCTCGGCCACCTCGGGCTCGCGAACATGGAGGCCAGGATGACCGGGATCGGCGGCACCCTTGGCATCGATAGCTCGTCCGATCATGGGACGCGTATCATCGTGGGTATTCCCGGTGACTCCCCGGTCGGCGAGACCGAGGACGGGGCCCGGGCGTGAACCGAAACGGAGGCCCATCCGAACCATGACCGAGCAGTCCGAGCCGCGTCCCCTTCGCCTGCTCGTCGTGGACGACCACGAGGTCGTGCGCCAGGGTCTGGTCGCGCTGATCGATCGTCGTGAGAAGTTCCAGGTCGTGGCCGAGGCAGGCACGGTCGAGGAGGCCCTCGACGCCGCACGCCGGTTCCAGCCGGACCTGGTGATCATGGACGTCCGCCTGCCGGACGGATCCGGCATCGAGGCGTGTCGCGAGATCCGGGCCGAGCTGCCCAACACGCGCGTCGTGATGCTGACGAGCTATCCGGACGAGGAGGCCGTGCTGTCCGCGATCATCGCCGGCGCATCGGGGTACCTTCTCAAGCAGATCCGCGCCCGTGACCTGGTCAGCGCCCTGGAGGCGGTTGGCCGTGGCGAGTCGCTCCTCGACCCCGCGGTGACCGAGAAGGTTCTCGAGCGCGTCCGACGGATCGCATCCGGAACCTACACGGACGAGCTCGCCCAGCTCACGGCCCAGGAGCAGAAGATCCTCCAGCTCGTCGCCGAGGGGAAGACGAACAAGGAGATTGCCTCCGAGGTGTTCCTCTCCGACAAGACGGTCAAGAACTACGTGAGCTCGATCCTCTCGAAGCTCAACCTCCAGCGACGCGCCCAGGCGGCCGCGTTCGTCGCGAAGCACCGCCTCCCCGGCTCCGGCACGTAGGCGGGGAGCTCACCCGGCACCCAGGCCAGGCGGGCCGCGACCCGACGGGGGGGTTCGTGCCCGATGGGGGCGGCCTTCGGGCCGGTCGGCACAGTCACGGCCCGAATCGGCCCTCCCAGACTGCGCCAATGAAGATCGTGAGCGCGACCGAAGCCGTTGCGGGGATTCGCTCAGGCGACCGCGTCTACGTCCAGTGCGCCAGCGCGGCGCCGTCCGAGCTGCTCGATGCCCTCGTGGCGCGCGCCCCCGAGGTGCGCGACGTGGACATCGTCCATCTCCACATCGAGGGCCCGGGCCCGCACCTCGCGCCCGAGATGGCCGGCCACTTTCGCCACACCGCGCTCTTCATCGGCCCGAATGCCCGCGCGGCCGTGAACGAGGGTCGCGCCGATTACGTGCCGGTCTTCCTCTCGGACGTGCCGCACCTTTTCGACGCGGGGCTGCTCCGGCTCGACGCGGTCCTGTGCAACGTTTCGCCACCCGACGCGCACGGGTACTGCTCGCTCGGCACGTCCGTGGAGGCGATGCAGTCCGCGATCCGCGCCGCACGCACCGTCATCGCCCAGGTCAACACGGCGATGCCGCGGACCCTCGGCGACAGCTTCATCCACGTCTCGCAGATCGACCTCGCGGTCGAGGTGGACCTGCCGCCCTACCTGCGGCCGGACGGCGAGATCGACCCGGTCGAGCGCAGGATCGGCGAGTTCGTCGCGGAGCTGGTTCCCGACGGCGCGACGCTCCAGATGGGGATCGGGGCCATCCCGACCGCCGTCGCGCTCTGCCTGCGAGACAAGCACGACCTCGGGATCCACACGGAGCTGATGACGGACTGCGTGGTGGACCTTGTCGAAGCGGGCGCCGTGACGGGGCTCGCCAAGGAGCGCAACCGCGGCAAGATCGTGGCCACGTTCATGATGGGCACCGAGAAGCTCTACCGGTTCGTCCACGACAATCCGATGGTCGAGATGCGGGCCACCGACTTCACGAACGACACTCATGTCATCCGGAGCTTCCGCCGGATGACCGCGATCAACTCGGCGATCGCCATCGACCTGACCGGCCAGGTCTGTGCCGACTCGATCGGCTGGCGCCTCTACAGCGGCGTCGGCGGCCAGATGGACTTCATCCGCGGCGCCGCCCTCGCGGCGGAGGGCCGCCCGATCATCGCCCTTCCCTCAACGGCCGCCGGGGGGACGATCTCGCGGATCACCCCGTTCCTTGCCGAGGGATCGGGCGTGGTGACCACCCGGGCGCATGTCCGGACGGTCGTCACGGAGTGGGGCGTGGCGGAGCTCTTCGGGAAGTCGATCCGGGAACGTGCCGCCGCGCTCATCGCGATCGCGCACCCGGACTTCCGCGACGAGCTCGCGGTCCAGGCGCGTCGGACGCACTACCTGTAGGCGACGGCGGGGCCGATCAGGCCGCTCGTCGCCGGCGTCAGCCTGCCCCGGACACAGGTAGTGGTGGACATCGCGCGTCCCCTGCGACGTCCACCACGTCCCGCAGTGTGGTCCGCAGATCGCGACCCTTGGCAGGGCCGAATGGCCCCCTTCTTGGGGCCGGTGCGCGGGTGCCCGGTCCGGAGGCCCGGGGCGAGGCTTGCTGCATGTTCCAGCCCCATCCCCAGCCGGTCCGTCGGCTGCTCATCGTGAGCGACCACCTCGGCGCTTCCGATGCGCTGGCCGCGCACCTGAACCGGCACGGCTTCGCCGTCGTCGGCGAGGTCCGATCGCCCGGATCCGCGGCCCTCGCGGCGCGGACCTGCGCGCCCGACCTCGTCCTCGTCGACGGCGCGCTCCGGGGCGGCTGGCGCGCGGTGGCGGACGCCCTCGACGGCGTCACGCCCCGGGATCACATCGTTGTCCTCGCCGCGTACCTCGGTGCAGACGAGGCTCGTGAGGCACGAGCCGCAGGCATCGGCGCGACAATCCTCAAACACGTTGAAGGCGGCAGCCTCGCAAGCCGTCTTCGCGCCATCGGAGGTCCAGCATGACCCTGCAGACGCCCCTGGAGCGGCCGGTTGCCGCACCGGGCGCCGCCCCCGCCACACCTGACGCCCGGAGCCGCGACAAGGTCTTCGTGTGCATGGACGGCAACGAGGCCGCGGCCCGCATCGCCTACGCCCTGAGCGAGGTGATCTCGATCTTCCCGATCACGCCCGCTTCGCCGATGGCGGAGCACGCGGACGACTGGTCCGCCGCCGGGAAGCCGAACCTGTGGGGCAAGGTGCCCGACGTCATCGAGATGCAGTCGGAGGGCGGCGCCGCGGGCGCGCTCCACGGGGCCCTCCAGAAGGGCGCTCTCGCGACGACCTTCACGGCGTCCCAGGGCCTGCTCCTGATGATCCCGAACATGTTCAAGATCGCGGGCGAGCTGACGCCGACCGTGATCCACGTCGCCGCGCGCACCCTCGCCACCCACGCGCTGTCCATCTACGGCGACCACAGCGACGTGATGCACGCCCGGGCCACCGGTTGGGCGATGCTCGCCGCCAGCTCCGTCCAGGAGGCCCACGACTTCGCGCTCGTCGCGCATGCGGCCACGCTCCGGTCGCGAATTCCGTTCCTCCACTTCTTCGACGGGTTCCGCACCTCCCACGAGATCAACAAGATCGCGGTCATCGAGGATGCGGTCGTCCGTTCGCTCATTCGCGACGACGACGTGCTTGCCTTCCGGGCCCGCGGCATGACCCCCGACGCGCCTGTCATCCGCGGCACCGCCCAGAACCCGGACTCATTCTTCCAGGCTCGCGAGGCTGCGAACCGGTTCTACGACGCGGTGCCGGGCATCGTGACCGAGGTCATGTCGGAGCTCGCCGAGCAGACCGGGCGTCGCTACGGCATCGTGGACTACCACGGCGCCCCGGATGCCGACCGCGTCATCGTGATCATCGGCTCCGCTGTGGGCGCGGTGCAGGAGACCGTCGACGCATTGAACGCCACCGGCCAGAAGGTCGGCGTCGTCGTGGTCCGGCTCTTCCAGCCGTTCCCGGCGGATGCGTTCATCGCCGCCCTCCCCGCGACGGTCAAGGCGATCGCGGTCCTCGATCGGACCAAGGAGCCGGGCGCCGTCGGCGAGCCGCTCTACCAGGCGGTGGTCGCGGCGCTCGCCGAGCGGATGGACTCCGAGCAGCCCCCGTTCGCGACGATCCCGCGCGTCATCGGTGGCCGCTACGGCCTCTCGTCCAAGGAAGTGACCCCGGGCATGATCCGGCCGGTCTTCGACGAGCTGTCGGCGATCCGGCCCAAGCGCCACTTCACGGTGGGCATCTACGACGACGTCACCCACCTCAGCTTGCCGATCGACGTCGACTACCGCACGCCTCGCCCCGCAGGCGAGGTGCAGGCACTCTTCTTCGGCCTCGGCTCCGACGGCACCGTCGGCGCGAACCACGCGTCGGTGAAGATCATCGGCGAAGGCACCGACCTCTTCGCCCAGGGCTACTTCGTGTACGACTCGAAGAAGTCCGGCGGGACCACGGTCTCGCACCTCCGGTTCGGACCGGTGCAGACGAAGTCGGCCTACCTCATCGACTCGGCCGACTTCATCGCCTGCCACCAGTTCGGGCTCCTCGACAAGATCAAGATCCTCGATTTCGCCAAGCCCGGCGGCACCTTCCTCCTCAACTCGCCATTCGGTCCCGACGAGATCTGGGACCGGCTACCGGTCGACGTCCAGCGGCACCTGGTCGAGAAGAAGATTGATTTCTGGGTCATCGACGCCCTCGCCGTGGCCGCCGAGACGGGGATGGGCACCCGCATCAACACGATCATGCAGCCCTGCTTCTTCCACCTCTCGGGCGTGCTGCCGTCGGCCGAGGCGATCGAGCGGATCAAGGCCTTCGTCGAGAAGACGTACGCAAAGCGCGGCCAGGCAGTCGTCGACCGCAACTTCGCGGCCATCGACGCGTCGATCGCGCGCCTCGGGCACGTGACGCTCGGTGCGGCCACCACGGGCCACGCGCTTCCGCCGATCGTGCCGGCCGACGCGCCGGACTTCGTGAAGAACCTCACGGCGGTCCTGATGGCGGGCGACGGCGACCGGCTTCCGGTCTCGGCCTTCCCCATCGACGGGACGTTCCCGTCCGGCACCACCCGCTTCGAGAAGCGGGCGATCGCCCTGGAGCTCCCGATCTGGGATCCATCGATCTGCATCGACTGCGGCAAGTGCGCCATCGTCTGCCCGCACGCCGCGATCCGGATGAAGGTCTTCCCGGCGGCGGCCGTCGAGGGCGCCCCGGCGGGCTTCCAGTCCAAGGAGTTTAAATCCCGCGACCTGCCTGACCACCGCCTGACGATCCAGGTGGCGCCGGACGATTGCACCGGTTGTGGCGTCTGCGTGGACGTCTGCCCGGCCAAGAGCAAGACCGAGGTCAAGCACAAGTCGATCAATCTCGAGCCCGCAGCGGCCCATCGCGACCTCGAGCGACCGAACTGGGAGTTCTTCCAGTCGATCCCGCAGCTCGACCGGAGCCTGATCGCCCACGACACCGTCAAGGGCGCCCAGGTGCTCGAGCCGCTGTTCGAGTTCTCGCTGGCCTGCAACGGCTGCGGCGAGACGCCGTACCTCAAGCTCGTCTCCCAGCTCTTCGGCGACCGGATGATCGTGGCCAACGCCACCGGCTGCTCGTCGATCTACGGCGCCAACCTGCCCACGACCCCGTGGACGGTCAACGCCGCGGGCCGGGGCCCGGCCTGGAACAACTCGCTCTTCGAGGACAACGCCGAGTTCGGCCTGGGGATGCGCCTCGGGCTCGACGCCCAGAACGACCAGGCCCGGCGGCTGGTCACGAAGCTCGCGCCGGCGATCGGCCCGGACCTCGTCCGGGACATCCTCGAGGCCGACCAGGACACCGAGACGGGGATCGATGCCCAGCGCGCGCGCGTCGTGCGCCTTCGCGAGATCCTCGAGGCGCTGGACGGCGAGTCCCGCTCCGACGCGCGTCACCTGCTCGCGCTCGCCAACGACCTCGTCCGCAAGGGCGTGTGGATCGTCGGCGGCGATGGCTGGGCATACGACATCGGCTACGGCGGCCTCGACCACGTCCTCGGCTCGGGCCGCAACGTCAACGTCCTGGTCCTCGACACGGAGGTCTACTCCAACACGGGCGGCCAGGCGTCGAAGGCAACGCCTCGCGGCGCGGTCGCGAAGTTCGCGGCGGCCGGCAAGTCCCGCGGCAAGAAGGACCTCGGCGCGGTCGCCCGGGCCTACGGTGACGTCTACGTCGCCCAGATCTCGATGGGCGCCAACGACGCGCAGGCCGCCAAGGCGCTGCTCGAGGCGGATGCCTGGCCCGGGCCGTCCCTGGTCATCGCGTACAGCACCTGCATCGCCCACGGCATCGACATGTCGAAGTCCATGACCCACCAGAAGGATGCCGTCAAGAGCGGCTACTGGCCGCTCTACCGGTTCCATCCCAGCGATACCGAGTCCGGCCAGCCGTTCAAGCTCGACTCGACCAAGCCGTCGATGCCGGTGAGCGACTTCGTCGCCGGCGAGACCCGGTTCGCGATCCTTGCCCGCACGCAGCCCGAGCGGGCGGCCGACCTCGCGCAGCTCGCGCAGGCGGACGTCGACGAGCGCTGGCGTTACTACGAACAGCTCGCGGCGATGCACCGAAGCGTGCCGCATGTCCACACCGACCCCGATGCCCGCCCGGCCTCCGCCGATCGACCCGGCCCGGGCAGCGTCGAAACGGGAGACGAGGCGTGACCGTCGATCTTCGCACCCGCTACCTTGGCCTCGACCTGCGCTCGCCGATCGTCGCCTCCGCGTCGCCGCTCACCGGCGAGCTCGCCTCGGTCCGCCTGCTCGAGCAGGCGGGGGCGGCGGCGATCGTCCTGCCGTCGCTCTTCGAGGAGGAGGTCGTCTTCGAGGAGGTCGAGATCCACCGGTCGCTCGAGGCCGGCACGGACAGCTTCGCGGAGGCGCTCGACTACTTCCCGAACATCGCGGAGTTTGCGGGCGCGGGCGACCGCTACCTGGCCAGGCTCCGAAAGATCAAGGCCCAGTCGGCCGTCCCCGTGATCGCCAGCCTCAACGCGACGAGCACCGGCGGCTGGGTCCGCTATGCGAAGCTCATGGAGGACGCCGGCGCGGACGCGCTCGAGCTCAACCTCTACCGCGTGGCGGCAGACCCGACAAGGTCGGCGGCCGACGTCGAGACGGACGACCTCGCGCTGATCGCCGCAGTCCGCTCGTCCGTGAGCATCCCGTTGGCGGTCAAGCTCAGTCCCTACTACTCGTCGATGGCAAACGTTGCGCGGCACGTGATCGATGCCGGCGCGAATGGGCTCGTCCTGTTCAACCGCTTCTACCAGCCGGACCTCGACCTCGACACGCTCGAAGTGGTCGCCCGGCTCGACCTGAGCCAGCCGTGGGAGCTGCGCCTGCCGCTGCGCTGGATCGCGATCCTGCGACCCGAGCTCGGCCCGGACGCATCGCTGGCTGCCACGTCCGGCGTCGGCTCCGCGACCGACGTCGTCAAGGCGCTGATGGTCGGCGCCGACGTCGCGATGATGACCTCAGCCATTCTCCGCCACGGCCCGGACAGGATCCGCACGGTCGAGGCCGCGCTTCGAACCTGGATGGCCGAGAACGAGTACGAGTCGGTCAGCCAGCTCCGCGGCAGCGCAAGCTCGGCGGCGGTCGAGGATCCCTCGGCGTTCGAGCGTGCCAACTACATGCGGACGCTGCGCTCCTGGTCCACGCCGCGCGACCTCACGACCGCCTGACGGTTTCGCGCCGGGCGGTCCGCGGGGCGCCCGGCGTTCGGCCGGTATGCGGCCGGTCGACTACGGCGTTGCCGTCGCCAGCACCGCCCGCCCGAACGCGAGGCCGCCCTCGAAGACCGCGAGGTCCGCTTCGAGCGCCTCGGGATGCTTCCGGCCGAGGATCGCGCGCAGCGCGGCCGTTATGGCATCGGGGCCAACGATGCCCGTACGTCCGACGAGCGCCCCGAGGGCAGCCACGCTGACGAGCCGGTCGTCACCGGCCTCGCGCGCAAGGCGGGTGCACGGGACGCGCAGCTCGTCCAGGTCGTCGCGGCCGGAGCCTGCCTCGATCAGCGTGGCGTTGACCACCAGCGTGCCGCCCGGCGCGACGAGCGGTGCGAACTTCGCGAGCGAGGGGGGATTGAGCACGACCGCGGCCCATGCCGCGTCCACGACCGGCGAGCCGATCGGAACGTCGCCCACGATCACGGTGCAGGCCGCCGTGCCGCCCCGCATCTCGGGCCCATAGGTCGGGATCCAGAGGACCTCGCGGTCCGAGTCCATCGCGGCGCGCGCCAGGACCTGGCCGGCAAAGAGGAGGCCCTGGCCGCCGAAGCCGGCGAAGATCACCGAGCGTTCCATCGGTCAGGCCTCCCTGGTCCGGTCCACGATGACGCCGGGGCGATATTCCTTCGCCACCACGTCGCGCAGCCGCTCGATCGATTCCGTGGGCGTCATGCCCCAGCCGACCGGGCAGTTGCTGATCACCTCGACGATCGCGAACCCGCGACCCTCGAGCTGGATCTCGCACGCGCGGCGCAGGTACTGCTTCGTCCGGCCGATCGCGGCCGCATCGACGACCGAGCCGCGCGCCGCGTACGCCACGCCCGGCATGATCGCGAGCATCTCGGTCATCGGGATCGGGTAGCCGTGGAAGGCCGCCTCCCGTCCGCCCGGCGAGGAAGTGGATCGCTGGCCGAGAAGCGTGGTCGGCGCCATCTGGCCGCCGGTCATGCCGTAGATGCCGTTGTTGACGAAGACGGCCGTGAGCAGCTCCCCGCGGCCGGCGGCGTGGATGATCTCCGCCGTCCCGATCGCCGCGAGGTCGCCGTCGCCCTGGTACGTGAGCACGAAGGCGTCCGGCCGGACCCGCCGGATTCCGGTCGCGACCGCCGGGGCGCGGCCGTGGGGCGCCTCGACGAAATCGACGCCGATATAGTCGTAGGCGAACACCGCGCAGCCGACCGGCGCCACCGCGATGGTGCGCGCGCCCAGGCCGAGGTCGCCGAGGACCTCTGCGATCAGCCGATGGACGACGCCGTGCCCGCATCCGGGGCAGTAGTGGGTGCTGCGATCAGCGAGCAGCTCCGGCCGCTCGAAGATGACGCGGGCCCCCTTCGGGGTTTCGGTCGTCATGCCCGGGTCTCCTTCGCCGAGGCGGCGTCATCCGCGCCCGTCGCTCCCCGGAGGCGGCGCAACGCGTCGAGCACCTCGCCGGGTGTCGGGACCATGCCGCCGGTGCGTCCCTCGAACGCGACGGGTTGCCGCCCCTCGATGGCGAGGCGGACGTCCTCGACCATCTGGCCCGCAGACATCTCGACGACGAGGACGCCTCGGGCGCGCGCCGCGACCTCTGCGAGGGCTGCCGAGGGGAACGGCCAGAGCGAGATCGGCCGGAAGAGGCCGACCTGCAGCGCATCCTCGCGCGCCCGCGAGATCGCCGTCCGGGCGACCCGCGCGGCGGTCCCGTAGGCGACGATCACGAGCTCCGCGCCATCCAGGTTCTCGCCGGCCCAGCGGACTTCGCGGGCGGTGATCTCGGCGAACTTGGCCTGGAGGTGGCGGTTGTGCAGCTCGAGGTCCTCGGGCGCGAGGTGCATCGACTTCACGACGCGCGGCGGGCGGCCGCCGGCGCCCGTGACGGCCCAATCGGCCCCGAGCCGTGGCGGCTCGCGGAAGGTCAGCTCGACCGGTTCCATCGCCTGGCCCAGCGTGCCGTCGGCGAGGATGAAGACCGGCGTGCGGTACTTCTCGGCGAGCTCGAACGCGTCCGCCATGAGGGCCATCGCCTCGCCGATCGAGGATGGCGCGAGGACCGGGACCCGGTAGTCGCCGTGGCCGTGGCCCTTGGTGGCCTGGAAGTAGTCCGCCTGGCCTGGCCCGATGCCGCCGAGGCCGGGGCCGCCGCGCATGACGTTGACGAGGACCATCGGGATCTCGGCGCCGGCCATGTAGCTCATCGCCTCGGCCATGAGGCTGATCCCGGGGGACGACGAGGAGACGAGGACCCGCGCGCCCGTGGCGGCCGCACCAAGGGCCATGTTGATCGCGCCGAGCTCCGACTCGGCCTGGATGAACGGGCGGCCCTCCTCGGGCATCCGGCGGGCCATCCACTCGAGGAGCTCAGCCTGCGGCGTGATCGGATAGCCGAAATAGGCGTCGCATCCCGCCCGGATGGCGGCTTCCGCCATCGCCTCGTTGCCCTTCATCAGGACCCGGTGGCCATGATGGAGCGGAGTCGGGGGAAGGGTGGTGATGGTCATCGTGCGGCCCCCCGGGTCGCCTTCGGCGCCGCGAAGACGGTCAGGACGCAATCCGGGCAGACCCGCGCACAGAGCGCGCAGCTCGTGCACGCGGCGGGGTCGACAAGCCGGATAGGGTGGTAGCCGAGGGCGTTGACGCACGTCTCGTCGAGGGCGAGCGCCCCATGTGCGCACGCACCGATGCACAGGGCACACGCCTTGCAGCGATCAGTCGCGATGTGGAGTGGGATCCAGGTCTCGGGCGCGGGGCCGGCCGGGGCCGGCAGCTCCGCGCCCGGTAACGCGAGGGAGCCCTCTGCGACGGCGATCATTCGGTTGGAACCTCCTGCTGGAGTCTGTTGATCGGAGAGTCCGCCGGTGCCGCCGCCCCGGGTAGGGCCGAAGGGTTGCGATCCGGTATCGAAACGGCCCCTCTCGCAAGGGACCGCGCGAGACGTGCGCGGCGGCGACGGCCGGAGGTCCCGTCAGCCGGTCGCGTCCGATGAAGGCCGGCCGTGCTCCGGCGCGATCGCGCCGACCGAGGCGACGATGGCCGGCATCCAGCCCAGCCCCCCGCGAGGACCCCGATCCGCCATCCTTTTCCCCGATGGCGGCCGTTCGGGGGACCTTCGGCACGTCCGGACGGTGGACGCCGGGGCGATCCTATGCGCATGAGCGCACGCGTCGACGTCCCCACGCCGCGCGCCCGCGCGTCCACCGGCGAGCGAGCCGACGGTCACGGCGCCCGATCATTCGTGGTCGACGGCGTGGTCCAGGGCGTCGGCTTCCGACCCTTCGTCTGGCGACTCGCGACGGAGCTGGGCCTCGCCGGGCGGGTCCGGAACGCGGCCGGACGCGTCGAGATCGAGGCGGCCGGGACCGCGGGCTCGCTTGACGCGTTCGCCCGACGCCTGAGAACCGACGCGCCCCCCCGCGCCCGCGTGGAGCGCGTCACGGGCGCGCCGCTCGACCGGGCCGCTTCGGGCGACCTCCCCACTCCCTTCGCCATCGAGGAGAGCGTCGAGTCCGCCGGCGTGGACCGGCTGTTCCCGCCGGACATCGCGACCTGCGACGAATGCCTCGCGGAGCTTGCCGACCCGGCCGACCGGCGGTACCGCTACCCGTTCACGAATTGCACGAACTGCGGCCCGCGGGCCACGATCATCGACGAGCTGCCCTACGACCGGGCCCGGACCACCATGCGCGCGTTCCCGCTGTGCGCTGCCTGCGCGGCCGAGTACGCGAACCCGACGAACCGGCGCTTCCACGCGGAGCCCGTGGCCTGCCCCGCCTGCGGCCCGCGGCTGGCCTATCGCCGGACGGACGCGGCGGCACCCACCGCGCACGAGGAGCCGGCACTCGCGTCCGCGGTGGCGGACCTCCGCGCAGGGCGGATCGTGGCCGTCAAGGGGCTCGGCGGCTACCACCTCGCCTGCGACGCGACGGACGCAGCCGCGGTCGGCCGGTTGCGCGACCGGAAGCGCCGCTGGGCCAAGCCATTTGCCGTGATGGTGCGTGACCTCGCGGCCGCCCGGGCGCTCTGCCACGTGTCGGCCACGGAGTCCGCGCTGCTGAACGGCCCGGCCCGGCCGATCGTGCTCCTCGTTGCGCGGCGCCGCGGCGCACCGGTGCTGGCTCCGTCCGTGGCCGCCGGGAATCGACGGCTCGGGATCTTCCTGCCATACACGCCGCTGCATCACCTGCTGCTCGAGGCGGTCGGCAGGCCGCTCGTGCTCACCTCGGGCAACCTCACCGACGAGCCGCTGGCGACCGACGACGCGGACGCGGCTGCGCGGCTGGCAGGCCTCGCGGATGCCTTCCTGATCCACGACCGGGAGATCCGCGCTCGCTACGACGACTCGGTGACCCGCGTCGTGGCTGGTCGCGGATCGCTGGTCCGCCGTGCGCGCGGCCACGCACCCGAGGCGCTGCCCCTCCCGATCGCCGCGGAGCGCCCGATCCTGGCCGTCGGGGCGGAGCTCAAGCACACGTTCACGCTCGCACGAGGCAGGAGGGCGCACGTCGCGCCCCACAACGGCGACCTCGAGGACCTGGCCACGCACCGCGCGTTCACGGACGGGCTCGCGCACCTCTCGCGGCTGCTCGCCCTGGAGCCGGAGGTGGTGGCGCACGATCTCCACCCTGAGTACCTCTCGACGAAGTTCGCGCTGGCCCACTTCCCGGCCGAGCGCCGGATCGCCGTGCAGCATCACCACGCGCACGTGGCGTCCTGCGCGGCCGAACACGGGATCACGACGCCGTTCATCGGGGTCGCCTACGACGGGCTCGGGATGGGCGACGACGGGACGCTCTGGGGTGGCGAGCTCCTCGTCGCCGACCTCGTGGGCTACCGTCGCGTCGCCCGCTTCGGCCGCGCCCCGCTGCCCGGCGGCGCGCTCGCGGTGAAACGGCCGTACCGCATGGCACTCGGCTACCTGCTCGGCGCCGAGGCGCTCGGGGGCGGCGACCACGAGGGGATTGCGGGCGTCCCGGAGGCACGTGGTCGCGACGGCGACCTGGCCGCCGCTCTGCTCGCCCGCCTCGATCCGCGGGAGGTGGCCGTCGTCCGGACCCAGGTCGCACGCGGTCTCAACGCTCCGGTGGCGTCGTCGGCCGGCCGGCTCTTCGACGCGGCCGCGTGCCTGCTCGGGCTCCGCGATGTCGCCGAGTTCGAGGCGCAGGCGGCGATCGATCTCGAGATCGCGGCCGGCGATCGCCCCGCCGCGCCCCTGCCGTATGCCCTCGAGCGGGTGGCGGATCTGCTCGTCTACGACCCACGCCCGACGCTCGCGGCGCTGCTCGCCGGCCGCGCGGATGGCCGCTCCGTGGGCACGCTCGCGGCGGCCTTCCACGAGACGATCGCGGAGCTGACGCGCGAGCTCTGCGCGGACGCCGCCGCGGCCACCGGCATCCACACCATCTGCCTCTCCGGCGGCGTCTTCCAGAACCGCCGCCTGGCCGGCGCGCTCGTGCGGCGGCTGGGCCGCGACGGCTTCGATGTCCACATCAATCGTCGCGTTCCGGTGAACGACGGCGGAATCAGCTACGGTCAGGCAGCGATCGCCGCCGCGACCATGGCGGCCCGGTCGGCCGCGGACTCCGGCGTCCCCGCCGGCGGTGCCCCAGGAGGGAGCTAGCAGCCATGTGCCTCGGAATCCCCGGACGAGTCGTCGAGATCCGTGACGACGGTGGCCTGCCGATGGGCAAGGTCGACTTCGGCGGCGTCCGCAAGGACGCCTGCCTCGCCTATATCCCCGAGGTGCAGCTCGGCGATTACGTGATCATCCACGTCGGGTTCGCGATCTCGCGAGTGGACGAGGACGAGGCGCTCAAGACCCTCGAGATCCTGGCCCAGATGGGCGACCTGGTCCAGACCGAGCTCGCCACGATGGGCCCGGGGATGGACGCGCCGGCGGTGGTCTCCGACGACGGGGAGCCCGTGAGCGGCGTCTTCGCCGGCCCGATGACGGGAGCGACCGGAGGCCTCGCGTGAAGTATCTCGACGAGTACCGCGACCCGGTCCTGGCCCGGAAGCTCATCGCCGAGATCCATCGGATCACGACCCGCCCATGGACGCTCATGGAAGTGTGCGGCGGCCAGACCCACACGATCGTGAAGCAGGGGATCGACGAGGCGCTCCCCGAGGGCGTCCGGATGATCCACGGCCCCGGTTGCCCGGTCTGCGTGACGCCGCTCGAGCAGATCGACAAGGCGCTCGCGATCGCCGCGCGCCCGGATGTCATCTTCACGAGCTACGGCGACATGCTGCGCGTGCCCGGATCCACGACGGACCTGCTGGCCCTCAAGGCCCGCGGTGCGGACGTGCGGATCGTCTACTCGCCGCTCGACGCGCTCAAGATCGCCGTCGCCAACCCCGACAAGCAGGTGGTCTTCTTCGCGGTCGGCTTCGAGACCACCGCGCCGGCGAACGCGACGTCCGTCGCGGAAGCGGCCCGCCGGGGGATCGACAACTTCAGCGTGCTCGTCTCGCACGTGCTCGTACCGCCGGCCATGGTTGCGCTGCTCGAATCGCCGGCCAACCAGGTCCAGTCATTCCTCGCAGCGGGCCACGTCTGCGCCGTGATGGGCTGGACGGAGTACGAGCCGATCGCCGCGAAGTACCGGGTGCCGATCGTGGTCACCGGCTTCGAGCCGCTCGATCTCCTCGAAGGCATCCTGATGGCGATCCGCCAGCTCGAGGAGGGCCGCCACGAGGTAGAGAACCAGTACGCCCGCGCCGTCAAGCGCGACGGCGTCCCGCTCGCCCAGGAGCAGATCTTCGAGGTCTTCGAGATCGGCATGCGGAAGTGGCGGGGGATCGGGGAGATCCCGGCCTCCGGCTACCGGCTGCGCGAGAAGTACGCCCGTTTCGACGCGGAGAGCCGGTTCTCGGTCGGCGACATCCACACCCAGGAGCACCCTGCCTGCATCGCGGGTGCGATCCTGACCGGCGAGAAGACGCCGCTCGACTGCACGGCGTACGGCACGCTGTGCAACCCGCAGAAGCCGCTCGGCGCCCCGATGGTGAGCTCCGAGGGAACGTGCGCCGCGTTCTTCTCCGCGGGCCGCGGGCTGGGCGGCCTGCGGACGCTCACCCCGGCGATGCCGCTCGTCCAGGTGGCGCCGATCGTCCCGGTGGCCCCTGCCGCCGCAGCCGCGCTCTCCGGGGCGACGGAGGCGGTCCGATGACCGGAGTCCGCGATCTCGCGGCCGGCGAAACGGCCCCGGCCACGCCTGACGGCCAGGCCGTGTTCTTCGATGCGAACGGGCTCGCCTGCCCGGCACCGATCCCGGAGGTTCAGCGCGTCATCCTGGGCCACGGCTCGGGCGGTCAGCTCTCGGCCGCGCTCATGCGCGACGTCATCGCCCCGGCCCTTGCGTCGGCGGCTCCGGGCGGCCCGCTCAACGACGCGGCCGTCGTCGAGGTCGCCGGCGCGCGCCTGGCGTTCACCACCGACTCGTACGTCGTGAGCCCGCTCGCATTCCCGGGCGGCGACATCGGCGAGCTGGCCGTCAACGGCACCGTGAACGACCTCGCCATGATGGGCGCGCAGCCGCTCGCGATCTCGCTCGCCTACGTCATCGAGGAGGGCCTGCCGTTCGAGGAGCTCCGGGCGATCACGGTGTCGGCCGCCCGTGCGGCGGTGAAGGCGGGCGCCCGGATCGTGACAGGCGACACGAAAGTGGTGGGGCGCGGCGCCGCCGACCGGCTCTTCGTGAACACGGCGGGGATCGGCCTCGTCCCGGATGGCGTGGCTCCCGCCGCGGATCGCGCCGGCGCCGGCGACGCGATCATCCTGTCCGGCCCGATCGGCCTTCACGGCGTGGCGATCATGAGCGTCCGCGAGGGTCTCGAGTTCGAGGTCGAGATCGCCTCCGACACGCAGGCGCTCAACGCACTGGTGGCGGCGATCCTTGGCGCCTGCCCGGATGTGCATGTCCTGCGCGATCCGACCCGCGGCGGCCTGGCCTCGGCGCTCAACGAGATCGCGGCAACCTCCGGTGTCGGTATGGTGCTCGACGAGCCGGCGATCCCGATCCCGGGCCCGGTGCGCGCGGCCTGCGAGATGCTGGGCCTCGACCCGCTCCACGTGGCGAACGAGGGCAAGCTCGTGGCGATCGTGCCGGCGGCGTTCGCGGCACCCGTCCTGGCCGCAATGCGGGCGCTGCCCGAAGGCACGGACGCGGCCATCATTGGCGAAGTGGTCGCGGACCACCCGGCGATGGTCACCATCCGCACGATCGTCGGATCGGAGCGGATCGTGGACATGCTGGTCGGGGAACAGCTGCCCCGGATCTGCTGACGGCCGTGACCTCGCGCGGCTGACCGTCGGCGCGAAACCACCCTGCCGAACGGCCCTCGACCCCCTGCCGGCCGGTCCCGGCGACGGGCCATTCGCACCTTATGCGCAGATGCGCATGGGTGGATGATCCCCGCATGGACCCCATCTGGAGCCTCCAATCGGAGGTCATGAAGATCCTCGCAAGCCCCCGCCGGCTCGAGATCCTCCACCTCCTCGCCGACGAGCCGAAAGAAGTCGGCCGCCTGGCGGACGAGATGGGGATCAGCCAGCCGAACGTCTCCCAGCACCTCGCGGTCATGCGCGCGGCCGGGATCGTGGAGGCCGAACGCGACGGACGGGAGGTCCGGTATCGGCTGACCGATCCGGAGGTCCTCGCCGCGTGCAGCCTCATGCGCGGGGTCCTGATGCGCCGACTCGCCCGCCTCGGCGAGCTCTCCGAACGGCCCGAGCCGACCAACGAGCGGGCGCTTGCCACGGCCTCGCGCGCCGGCGCCGGCTGAGGTGACCTCGATGGACGAACCGATCAACCTCGTGCTCTTCTCGGGCACCGACGACAAGCTGCAGGCTGCTGCGGTGATGACCGCCGGCGCGGCCGCGCTCGGGCGTCGGGTCAACATCTTCCTGCAGTACTGGGCGCTCGACGCGTTCCGCAAGGACCGGATCGCGCTCGGACGCGGGCTCAGCCCGGAGGCCGGCGAGGCCGGCGCGGCCCTGATCGCTGCCGCCGCGGTCGCTGGCCAGGCCCCCTGGCACGAGACCCTGCGCCAGGCGAAGGAGCTCGGCGATGTCGACATCCAGGCCTGCTCGCTTTCGATGGACGTCCTCAAGATCGAGGAGGACGACCTCGACCCGCTCGTGGACGGGGTCGAGGGCGTGACGGCCTTCTACATCAACGCTGGCGACGGCCACATCGTCTTCATCTAGTCCACCAACCGGCGCAGCCGCGCAGCGGCCCGACCGCCGACGTACAGGAAGGGTTTCACGAATGCCTCTCGAGATCGCGCAGCGAGTCGACGCAAAGGGCCTTTCGTGCCCGATGCCGATCGTCAAGACGGCCCAGGCCGTCAAGTTGATGGTCAGCGGCCAGCTCCTCGAAGTGCTCGCGACCGACGCGGGCTCCACGAAGGATTTCGCCGCCTGGTGCAAGACGACGGGCAACGAGCTCGTCGAGAGCAGCGTCGAGGGCGGCGTCTATCGCTTCGTCCTCCGCCGGAAGTGAGGAACGAACCGATGACCGCAGTTGCCGAGCCGGCCATGCCGGCCTACGACGCCCCGATCGCGGCGCCCGCACCCGAAGTGCCCGCCCACGAGCACGAAGCCAAGCCGCACGACATCCTGATCATCTGCTACAGCGGCGAGCTGGAGAAGACCTGGGCCACGATGATCCTGGCCACGACCGGGGCCGCGATGGGCGCCAAGGTCCGCGTCTTCCTGACCTTCTGGGGCCTCCAGACGTTCGTGAAGGACCAGAAGCGCATCACCGGCGACAACGTGATGCAGAAGATGATGTCCGCGATGCAGCGGCCGGGCGTCTCGCACCGCAAGCTGTCCAAGATGAACTTCCTGGGGATGGGCCCCTGGATGATGGGCAAGCTCGCGAAGCAGTACAAGGTCGCGAGCCCGAAGGAGCTGCTCCAGCTCGCCCAGGAGATGGGCGTGGAGTTCATGCCCTGCCAGATGACCATGGACATGTTCGGCCTCAAGCCCGAGGACATGATCGAGGGCATGGGCGAGCCGGTCGGCGCCGCGACGGTCATCGCGCTCATGACCGAGGGCAGCGCCCCGCTCTTCATCTGACAGCGTCCCCCGACCCCCACTCGCGCGCACGGCGGGGCGCACCAGGTGTGCTCCCTCCGACACCCACGCGATCCATCTGCATGGAAGGAACGGATCCGAGCATGGCTGCGACCATCACCCGAACCGTCGACGCCCGCGGCAGCTTCTGCCCCGGACCGCTGATGGAGCTCATCCGCGCGATCAAGGAGTCCGACGTCGGCGACACGATCGCCGTCTGGTCGGCCGACAAGGGCAGCAAGATCGACATCCCGAAGTGGATCGAGAAGGCGGGCCACACGCTCGTGAGCCTCGAGTCGAAGGATGGCTTCGACGAGATCGTCGTCACGAAGGCCCGGTAGGCCCGTGCAGCAAGTCGTCGTGCTGGGCGGCGGGGTGGGGGGGACTCTGACCGCGAACCTCGTCGCCCGCAAGCTCAAGCGTCTCATCGCCACGGGCGAGGCCAAGGTCACGGTCGTCGACGCGACCGGCCAGCACGCGTACCAGCCCGGCTACATGTACATCGCGATGGGCAACGAGCGGCCTGAGCGGCTCCAGCGGCCCGAGCGGTCGCTGCTGGACGGGAACGTCGACCTGGTGGTCGACACGGTCGAGCGGATCGACCCGGCAACCGCCCTCGTCGAGCTCGCGTCGGGCGCGAAGATCCACTTCGACCAGCTCGTCATCGCGACGGGCTCGCGAATCCTCCCCGAAGCGATCGAGAGCTTCGAAACCGAGGCGTATCACTTCTATTCGGCCGAGGCGGCAGCCCGCCTGAGGAAGGCGCTGGATGCCTTCACCGGCGGGAAGATCGTGATTGCGATCGCCGGCATCCCCTACAAGTGCCCGCCGGCACCGCTCGAGGTCGCCTTCCTCGTCGAGGCGGAGCTCCGCGAGCGCGGCCTGCGCGAGAAGACGCAGCTGACCTTCCTCTCGCCGATCAACCGCGCCTTCACGATCGAGAGCGTCAGTGAGATGGCGACCCCGATCTTCAAGGCAAAGGGGATCGACCTCCAGCTCCTCGCGGGCGTGGACTCGATCGATGCCGAGCGCAAGGTCGTGATCACCGACGCGATGGAGGAGTATCCGTACGACCTCCTGATCTGCGTGCCTCCGCACAAGGGCGCCCAGGTCGTCATCGATTCTGGCCTCGCCCCGAAGTCCGGCTGGCTCCCGACCGACCGCAACACGCTCCAGGTCAAGCATGTCGTCGCCTCGAACACGCCCGACGCCGAGATCCCGCGCTACCCGAACATCTACGCGCTCGGGGACGCCACGGACCTGCCGCTCTCGAAGGCCGGCTCGACCGCCCACTTCGAGGCCCCTGTCGTGGCGGAACGGGTCAGTGCCGGCGTGATGGGCCGCGAGCCCGCTGGCAAGGAGGCCAGCTACACCGGCAAGGTGATGTGCTTCTTCGAGGTCGGCGACGGGAAGGGAACGCTCCTCCAGTTCGACTACGACCACCCGCCCAAGCCGCCCAAGCCGAACCAGTTCTGGCACCTGGGCAAGATCATCTTCAACAAGACGTACTGGCACACGGTTCCGAAGGGCCGCGTCTAGCCCGAACTTCCAGCGCTGTTCCCGGCTGATCCTCCCCGTTTCGTGTTCAGGTGGCTCGGGTTCTGCGCATTGCGTCCATCACAGTGTAGCCAGACAGGGACTTGACATTCGGCGGGTTTGTGCGACGATTCGCGCATGTCG
>JBBQRX010000041.1:0-23502 GCA_038214375.1 Candidatus Limnocylindrales bacterium | reverse complement strand
GTCCTCGGCTCCGCCTCGCGCTGACAGCACCTGACGCGCCGGACCGGGCACTCGCGGATGCGCCGCCATCGCTTCGTTGTCGCCTGCGGTCCTCGCTCACGCACCGTCGGGTGCGCTCGCTCCGCTCCTCGGCTCCGCCTCGCGCTGACAGCACCTGACGCGCCGGACCGGGCACTCGCGGATGCGCCGCCATCGCTTCGTTGTCGCCTGCGGTCCTCGCTCACGCACCGTCGGATGCGCTCGCTCCGGTCGCCTGTGGCCCATGTGCCGGACCGCCGGTGGTGCGTCCGGGGCCGGTGTCGTATCGTGGCGGCCATGACCGCTGCCCATCGCGCCGACTTCCCGAACACCGTCGAGATCGTGGTCGAGATCCCCCGCGGGAGCCGCAACAAGTACGAGTTCGACGAGGAGGCCGGGGTCTTCCGACTCGACCGGATCCTCTCCTCGGCCGTCTTCTACAACTTCGACTACGGCTTCATCGAGGAGACGCGGGCTGACGACGGGGATCACACGGACGCCCTCCTGATCATCGACGCGCCGACCTTCACCGGCTGTCATGTCTGGGGCCGGCCGATCGGCGGGCTCGAGATGAGCGACGAGAACGGCTTCGACTTCAAGGTGCTGTGCGTCGCGATCGGCGACCCCCACCAGGCGCACATCTTCCGCCTGGACCAGGTGCGACCGCACCGACTGGTGGAGATCGAGCACTTCTTCCAGACCTACAAGCTGCTCGAGAAGAAGGAGACAGAGGTCGTCGGCTGGCGCGACCGGGACGACGCCCTCGACATCCTCCGCGCGGACCGAGCGACGTGGGGTCGCGAGCACGCCCGATGACCCGGGGCGGTCCCGATCGCTGGGCCCGTCCGCTCGCGCCCGGGGAGCGGCGCCTCTTCGTCGCGGTCCCGCTCGGCGACGCGGCGCGCGAAGCGGTGGCCCGCATGATGAGCGGTCTCGGGGCTCCGCCCGACGGCGGCCGCGACCCGGATCCCGCCGCGCCGCCATCGGCGCGGCTGCGCTGGGTCCGCTCGGCGAACCTGCACCTCACCCTGCGATTCCTCGGCGCGACGGCTGCGGCATCGCTGCCGGTGCTCGAGTCGGCAGTGGAGAGGACCGCGGGCGGTGCCGCGCCGTTCGAAGCCCGGATCGCGGGCGCCGGGGCCTTCCCGTCGCCGGCGCGGCCGCGGGCCGTCTTCCTGCGGGTGGGCGACGGGGCTGCGGCCCTGGGAGCGCTCGCGGACCGACTCTCCGCGGAGCTCGCCGAGGGCGGCTGGCCGCCCGCGGAGCGCCCGTTCGCGGCGCACCTGACACTCGCGCGCTCGGACGGCGTGCCGGGGGCCGCTGCCGCCGTGGATGCGCTCGCCGCGGCGGCCGCCACGCTCGACGCGGCCTGGACCGTGGACCGGATCGTCCTCTTCGAGAGCGTCCTTGGTGGGGGCCCGGCTCGCTATGTGCCGCTCCGGACGGCATCGCTCGACGGCGCTGCCTTGCGAGACCCGGGCGGCGCGTTGTAGCCTCGTGCCCCGCCCGGCGACGGGGCGACCCCGAACAGTTCCACTTCGCGACAACCCCAGGAGATCCGCGCATGGCGAACAACCGGACCAAGTTCGTGCTCGACGAGGAGCGCATCCCGCGCGCCTGGTACAACATCGCGGCGGACCTTCCCTCGCCGCAGCCACCTGCGCTCCACCCCGGCACGATGCAGCCGCTCGGACCTGCCGATCTTGCGCCGCTCTTCCCGATGGCCCTGATCGCCCAGGAGGTCAGCACGGAGCGGGAGATCGAGATTCCGGAGCCGGTCCGCGACGCCTACCGCCTGTTTCGGCCCAGCCCGCTCTTCCGTGCACGCCGGCTGGAGAAGGCGCTCGACACGCCGGCGCACATCTACTACAAGTACGAGGGCTTGAGCCCGGCCGGAAGCCACAAGCCGAACACCGCGATCCCGCAGGCGTTCTACAACGCGGAGGCGGGTGTCAAGCGCCTCGCAACCGAGACCGGGGCAGGCCAGTGGGGGACGGCCCTCTCGATCGCCGGGGCGCTCTTCGGCCTCGAGGTCAAGGTCTACATGGTCCGTGCGAGCTACGACCAGAAGCCGTATCGCCGGATGCTGATGGAGGTGTACGGCGCCTCGGTCGTGGCAAGCCCGTCGCTGACCACCAGCTACGGGCGGGCCGTGCTCGCGGTGACCCCCGACAACCCCGGATCGCTCGGGATGGCGATCAGTGAGGCGGTCGAGGACGCCGCCACGCGCGACGACACCAAGTACGCGCTGGGGTCCGTCCTCAACCACGTCCTGCTCCACCAGACCGTGGTCGGCCAGGAGGCGATCCTCCAGATGGAGATGGCCGGCGAGGAGCCGGACATCGTGATCGCGTGCGCCGGCGGCGGGTCGAACTTCGGCGGGCTCGCCTTCCCGTTCGTGGGGCGCATGCTCCGGGGGGAGGCGTCGTACCGCGTGATCGCCGCCGAACCCGCGGCGGCGCCGTCCCTGACCCGCGGCGTCTACGCCTACGACTACGGCGACACCGCGCACATGGCCCCGATCGTGAAGATGCACACGCTCGGCAGCGAGTTCATCCCGGAGCCGATCCATGCCGGCGGCCTGCGCTACCACGGCATGGCACCGATGGTCAGCATGCTGAAGGATCTCGGCCTGATCGAGGCACGGGCCGTGCACCAGAACTCGACCTTCGCCGCGGGCGTCCAGTTCGCCAGGACAGAGGGGATTCTCCCGGCGCCCGAGTCGAACCACGCCATCCGCGTCGCGGTCGACGAGGCGCTGAAGGCCAGGGAGGAGGGAGTCGCCCGCGTGATCCTCTTCAACCTGTCCGGGCACGGGCATTTCGACCTGACAGCCTACGAGCGGTACCTGTCGGGCGCCCTCGAGGACTTCGAGTACCCGACCGAGCGGGTCGCCCACGCGCTCGCCGCCCTGCCGGTCGTCGGCTGAGAGCGGGACCGGGGCGCCATGCGCATGGCGCCCCAACCCGGACCACAGGATCTCGCTGATGCCCCGCCTCGCCTGCTGGTCGTGCGGCCGCAGCATCTACGCGACCTCGCCGCTCGAGTCGCTCTTCGCCGAGGAGCGCCGCTGCCCGCGCTGCGGCGCGTCGATGAACCTCGAGCGTCGCGACATCGAGCGCCGGGAGCAGATCCGCCGTCTGAACCCTCCCGATGACCCGGGGCCGCCCCCGGAAGGCGAACGCCGCCTCGAGGAGCGGCGATCCGGCGCGCCGCGCCGCGGCCGATCGCGCAGCCCGCACCCGGGTCCCGGACCGTAGCGACCGTACCGTGCACGTCAGCTTCCTCGGGCTCGGCCTGATCGGCGGCTCCGTCGCCCTCGCGCTGCGCGAGGCCGGGGGCTGGACCGCGGCAGCCTGGAGCCCGACGGGGACGGGACCCGCGCGTGCCCTGGACGCGGGCGCGATCGACGCGGCGCCGGAGACCCTCGCCGGCACGCTCGCCGACGCCGACATCGTGGTGCTCGCGGCGCCGGCCACGGCCTGTCTCGCGCTCCTGGATCAGCTTGCCGGCGACGCGCGCGGCGCGCTCCCGCGGTCTGCCGTCGTGACGGACGTCGCGAGCACGAAGGCGCTCCTCCTCGCCCGTGCCGCTGCCCGACGGCTTCGCTTCGTGGGCGGCCACCCGATGGCAGGGCGAGACACGAGCGGATTCGGCGCCGCAACCGCCACCCTCTGCATTGGCCGGCCCTGGGTGATCGTCCCGGGCGACCGCGCGGACGGCGACGCGATCGCGCGAGTGGAGGGGATGGCACGTGCGACGGGGGCGCTGCCGGTCAGGATGGAAGCGGCCGCGCATGACGCAGCCGTCGCCCTCGTCAGCCATCTGCCGCTCCTCGCGGCAGCAGCGCTGGTGGAGACGGCCGCCGGAGCGGCAGGGGAGCCGGCCCCGATCGGCTGGCCCGATGCAGCCGTTCTGGCCGCGTCCGGCTGGCGTGACGCGACGCGGCTCGCGCGCGGTGATGCGGCGATGGGAGCGGGCATCGCGGCCACGAACGCCGCGGCCCTGGCGGCCGTGCTGCGTTCCTACCGGGAGCGGGTGGATGCGTGGCTGGTGCTGCTCGAGGGTACGGGCGTCGACGGGCTGCCCGACGAGGCGGCGATCCATGCCCGCCTCGCGGCGGCGCGCGACCGCCTCGGGGGAGCCGGCTGAGATGGACGCGGTACCGGAAGAGGCGGTGCTCGTGGTTCCGCGCGCGGCGCTGATGGGCGCATCCGGCTGGCGCGGCGTGCTCGACCGGGACGCGGACCGGTATCTCGCGGTCATCGCGCGGGAAGGCCGTTTCGCCCCACGGGCTGCGATGGAGATGGACCCACGCTTCAAGCAGGTCATCCCGTACCTCGTGCTGCGCGACGGCGATCGCACGTTCCTGATGCGGCGGACCCGGGCCGGCGCCGACGCGCGTCTCCACGACCGGTACTCGATCGGGGTCGGCGGGCACCTGAACCCCGGTGACCGCGACCTTGCGGGCGGCCTCGCCCGCGAATGGGCCGAAGAGCTCGAGGCGGCGTTCGTCCCCGAATTCCGCTTCGTCGGCCTTCTCAACGACGACGAGACCGAGGTAGGCAGGGTCCACGTCGGCGTCGTGTATATCGCGGAGGCCGGCGGTCGGACGGTCGCGGTTCGCGAGACGGCGAAGCTCGAGGGCCGGTTCGCTCCCCCCGACCAGGTGCTCGCGGTCCACGACCTGATGGAATCGTGGAGCCAGCTGGCATTCGACTTCCTTGCCGGCCGCGGCGGAGGGGTCCAGGGCGCATACTGAGCGCGGACCTGCCCCAGATGCGCCGACCGATCATCCTCGCCCGCTCGATCCCGCTCGTGCTGGGAATGCTCGGGGTCGCGCTCGCCGGCCTCGCCGGCCCCGTGCATGCCGCGGGACCCGCCGTGATCGTCCTTCCGACGACGGGCGACGTCGACAGCGTGATGGCCCAGTACCTCGCGGATGGGATCGCGCGGGCCGAGCGAGAGGGCGCGCCGGCGGTCCTCGTGGAGCTCACCACGCCGGGCGGTCGCCTCGATGCCACCGAGAAGATCACCTCCGCGTTCCTCGAGTCCCCCGTTCCGGTGATCGTGTGGGTCTCGCCCGCGGGTGGGCGCGCTGCGAGCGCCGGCACGTTCATCACCCTCGCCGCGAACCTCGCCTACATGGCGCCCGGCACGAACATCGGCGCAGCCAGCCCGATCGACAGCAGTGGGGCGGACATCCCGGGAACGCTCGGCGTGAAGGTCATGAACGACGCGATCGCCAACATCTCCTCGATCGCCACGGCGCGCGGGCGGCCGGTCGCGTGGGCGGCCTCGACGGTCCGCGAGGCGAAGAGCTACCCGGCCGCGGAGGCGGTCGCGGCCGGGGCCGTCGACGGGATCGCGGCCAGCGTGGCGGACGTGCTCGCGGCGGCGAACGGGAAGACCGTCACGCTCCCCGGGGGTCGGACCGTCACGCTGGCCCTGGCCGGCGCCTCGACCGAGGTGATCGAGCTGAGCCCGTTCCAGTCGCTCATCCGCTTCCTCGCGGACCCGAACCTCGCCTTCATCCTGTTCGTCGCCGGCATCCTGCTGCTTGCCTTCGAGCTCGGCAGCCCGAACCTCGTCACCGGGATCCTTGGCGCCCTGGCCCTCGTCCTCGCCTTCATCGGCTTCACGGACCTGCCGCTCAACCTCGCCGGCCTTCTCCTGATCGGCTTCGGCGTCGCGCTCCTCGTGCTCGAGACGCACATCACCAGCCACGGCGTGCTCGCGGTCGCCGCCGCCGTGAGCGTCGCAATCGGGGCTGGGACGCTCTATGGCAGCTTCGGCACGCCGAGCGTGCCCGGCGTGGAGGTCGCGCTTCCGGTCATCGTAGTGATGGTGGGCATGACCGCCGGCTTCGGCGTGCTGATCACGCTGACCGCCTACCGGACCCGCCGCATGCGCTCGAGCACCGTGCTGGTGGGCAACCTCCGGGTCGCCGGAGAGGCCGCCGTCGTTTCCACCGAGATCAATCCGCTCGGCACCGTCCACGCGGTCGGCGAGGAGTGGACCGCCCGCAGCGAGGACGGGCGGCCGCTCGCCAGCGGCACGCGCGTCGAGGTCGTCCGGCAGGACGGGCTCACGCTGTACGTTTCCCCGGTCGAGCCCGGCTCGGCCACCTGATCCGCAGCTCGAAAGGAGCGCCCGCGTGGAAATCGCCGTTCTCTTCGCGATCCTGGTCGCCGTCCTCTTCGTCGGCCTGCTGCTCCTCTACCTGTCCGTCCGGGTCGTGCAGCAGTACGAGAAGATGGTCGTCTTCCGGCTCGGCAAGACGAACGAGGCGCTGGTCCGCGGGCCGGGGCTCCGGTTCCTGATCCCGATCATCGATCGACCGGTGAAGGTCGATGTGAGGGAGCAGTTCATCGAGGTGCCCAGCCAGACCACGATCACGAAGGACAACGCGCCGATCAACGTCGACTTCCTGATCTACTGGCGCATCAGCGACCCGCTCAAGAGCGTGGTGAACGTGGCGAACTTCAGCGGCGCGCTCCAGGGCGTCGCGACCACCACGTTGCGAGCCGTGATCGGCGACATCCTGCTCGATGAGGTCCTGTCCCGACGCGAGCAGATCAACGAGGTGCTCCGCGTCAAGCTCGACGAGGTGACCGAGCGCTGGGGTGGCAAGGTCACCACGGTCGAGATCCGCGAGATCACGCCGCCGCGCGACGTCCAGGACGCGATGAACCGGCAGCTCTCCGCCGAGCGGACCCGGCGCGCGGTGATCACCGAGTCGGAGGGGAAGCGGCAGTCTGAGATCAACATCGCCGAAGGGTCGAAGCAGGCTGCGATCCTCGACGCCGAGGGCCGGCGCCAGGCGCAGATCCTCGATGCGGAAGGTTTCAGCCAGGCGCTCGAACGGATCTACGCCGCCGCGGCCAACATCGACCAGAAGACGATGCTGCTGCAGTACCTCGAGGCGCTCAAGGCACTCGGCGCGAGCCCGTCCACCAAGTTCGTGATCCCGACCGAGTTCACGCGCTTCCTCGAGCCGCTCGCGCGCACGCTGGGTGCCGGCCTGGCGTCGGGGGCCGAGGCGGGCACGCCGCCGATCCACCCGATGGGCGGCCCCGGCTGACGCCGCGGCCTCGCGGGGTGCGGGGTCTCGTGGGCCGCGGTCCGCTATGATCGGGCGCGGGTGATCCGCGGTCGAGCGGTCATGGGGACGATCGCGCCGCGTCGCACGCCGTGAACCAGGAAGGATCCATGTCCGCCAAGATCCTGGTCGTTGACGACGACCCGAATGTCCAGCGCCTCCTGAGCTTCACGCTCAAGCAGGAAGGGTACGAGGTCGTCGTGGCCGGCGACGGCGCCGAGGGCTTCAAGCTCTGGGCACTGGATCCGCCCGCCCTGGTCCTGCTCGACGTGATGCTCCCGAAGCTCGACGGCTACCAGGTGGCCGCGAAGATCCGGGCGGAAGAAGGCCCCTCGGGCCACGTGCCGATCATCATGCTCACCGCCGAGAGCGAGGTGGAGCAGAAGATCCGGGGTCTGCGGGCGGGCGCGGACGACTACCTGGTCAAACCCTTTCACCCGGCCGAGCTGCTGGCCCGCATCAAGAGCCTCCTCGCGCGCTTCGCGCCGCGCGACATGCTGGTCGGGCGTCCGCCCCTGGGACGGGTCCTCGCGTTCTACGGCGCCAAGGGCGGCGTGGGCACGACGACGATCGCGATCAACACGGCCATCGCGCTCCATCGCGAGCTCGGACGCAAGGTCTGCCTGGTCGATGCAAACCTGCAGTTCGGCGATCACCGGGTCTTCCTCGATCTCGGACTCGACCGCAAGAGCATCGTGGACGTGGTGACGGCCCCGTCGATCGACGCGGACCTGTTCCGGAACGTCGTCGTCAAGCACGATTCGGGCGTTGACCTGCTGCTCGCGCCGCCGTCCCCCGAGACCGCCGAGCTCGTCTCGAAGGAGCACCTCGCGCACATCCTCGAGACGCTCCGCGGCCTGTACGACTACGTCGTCGTGGACGTGGACAAGCGCCTCGACGACACGAACCTCGGCATCTTCGACGCGGCCGATACGCTGTTCGTGGTCATGACCGCGGACCTCTCGTGCCTCAAGAACGTCCGCCTCGTGCTGGAGACGCTCGGGCACATCGGCTATGCCGACGACCGCGTCAAGCTCGTCCTCAACCGGTCGAACGCGTTCACGGGGATCAACGTCAAGAACGCCGAGAGCGCCCTCAAGCGCACGATCGACCACCAGGTCATCAACGAGTACCGCGGCGCGATCAGCGCCCTCAACTCGGGCGCGCCAGTCATGTTCACGAAGGCGGACTCGCCGCTGGGACGATCCTTCCACGACTTCGCCCGGGCGATCGACAAGCAGGCGCGACCCGCGACGGGCAGCGCGATGGTGGCGCCGGCGCGCTGACCCGGGCGCCGGCCGCCGTTCGTGTCGAGAGCGACGGCTCCCGCGATCGGCCGCCCCGTGCACTCGTACCCCTTGGTAAGCCGCGGTGAAGCGGCCGGTGGCCGCGGGATGAGTCCGCGCGCCCAGGATGGCGGGCATGCTTGCCACGCTGCTCGCCGCAACCCTCCGCGGGCTCGAGGGCCGCCCGGTCCGCGTCGAGGTCGATGTCGCCCCCGGGCTGCCCGGTTTCACGATCGTCGGCCTCGCGGACGCGGCCCTTCGCGAGTCGCGGGAACGGGTCCGCGGTGCGTTGCGGAATTCAGGGTTCGTCCATCCGCCGCGCCGGATCACCGTGAATCTCGCCCCAGCGGACGTCCCGAAGGCAGGCTCCGCGCTGGACCTGGGCATCGCGATCGCGATCCTGGTCGGGTCCGAGCAGGTGCGGCCGTCGGGACGTTGGGCGATGCTCGGGGAGCTCGGGCTCGGCGGGGAGGTCCGGCCCGTGCCGGGGCTGCTGCCAATGATCGCCGCGCTCGCCCGACGCGGGGCCGGGCGCGTGGTCGTACCCGCGGACGCCCTCGATGAGGCACGCCTCGTGCCGGGGATCGAGGCGCTGCCCGCCGCATCGCTCGCGCAGGCAGTGGAGCTCGTCCGCGGGCGGCGAGTGCGGAGTCGCGGACCCATGACCCGTGCGGAGCTGATCCCGGACGAGGCGGCGCCGCGGCCACCGGCTCCATCCGATGACGACGCCTGGCCGGACCTGGCGGACGTGCGCGGCCAGGCGGAGGCGCGCCGCGCGCTCGAGATCGCGGTGGCCGGCGGCCACGCGCTGCTCATGATCGGCGCGCCCGGCTCCGGCAAGACGCTGCTCGCGCGGACGATTCCCGGGCTCCTCCCGCCGCTCGACCCGGCCGAGGCACAGGAGGCCACGGTGATCGCGTCGGTGGCTGGCGAGGGGCCTGTCCGGAGCCTCGTGACGAAGCGGCCGTTCCGGGCGCCTCACCACACGGCGTCGTATGCAGCACTCGTGGGGGGCGGTCCCCGCCTGGCGCCCGGCGAGGTCACCCGCGCCCATCACGGCGTCCTCTTCCTCGACGAGCTGCCCGAGTTCGATCGCGCCGCGCGCGAGGCGCTGCGCCAGCCGCTCGAGGAGGGCCGGATTGCCATCGCGCGCGCCGGCGGAGCCGTCGAGATGCCGGCACGCTTCCAGCTGGTGGCGGCCATGAACCCGTGCCCGTGCGGATGGGCCGGCGACCCGTCCGGGCGCTGCACCTGCCCACTCGGCCTCCCGGACCGTTACGCCGCGCGGATCTCCGGTCCGTTCCGTGACCGGCTCGACCTCTGGGTCGGCCTGCCGCGGGTTGCCCCGGCGGCCCTGCTTGCCCGCGGGGATGGGGAAGCCTCAGCGCCCGTCGCGGCGCGGATCGCAGCGGTCCGGGCGCAGCAGCTCGCGTCGCGCGGCCGCGTCGCGGGCCGCCTCGCCGGGCGGTCCCTCCGGGCCGCCTGCGCGCTCGACGCGACGGCGGAGCGAGCCGCGATCCGGCTCGCCGACGCGGCCGGGCTGACTGCCCGCGCAACGGAGCGCCTGCTCCGTGTCGCCCGCACCATCGCCGACCTCGACGGGGAGGACCGCGTTGCCGTCCGGCACCTCGAGGAAGCTGCGCGGTACCGGGTTCCGGCCACGGCCGCCGCAGCGTCGCGGGCCGGCTGACGTGCTCGGGGTGGGACGCGCCGGGCCGCTCGGGGAGTGGCGTGCCGGCGGCGCCGAACCGGGCTCGGGCAGCGGGTCTCCCGGCTCGTTCGAGCGCGCACGGCCGACCCTCCACGCGCCATCGGCCGGGTCGAGCTCCCGCGACATGCCTTCCGCCGCGGGCGGGTGCCTCCCGCTCGACGAGGTCGATGCGTGGGCCGTGCTCGTGGCCGTTGACGGGATCGGGCCCGCGACGCTTGCCGCCCTGCTGGCTGCGCTCGGAAGCGGCCGCGCGGTACTCTCCGTCGCGGCTGGGACGGCCGGTCCGCGGCGCCTCGCGGAGGCGATCGCCGGTCGCGGCGGCCGCCTCGACCCGGCGCTCGGGCGCGCGATCGCGAATGCCGCGCAGCAGGCGCCGGTGCTCGTGGCCCGGGTCCGGGCGCTCGGGATCGACGTCCTGACCATCGAGTCGCCGGACTACCCGGGGCGGCTCCGGCTCCTGGACCTGCCGCCGCCGGTCCTGTTCGTCCGGGGGGACCTCGCGGCGCTCGATCCGGATCGGTCGGTCGCAATCGTCGGCACCCGGCGGGCAACGGAACGCGGACGGCGGATCGCGGGCGCGATCGGCGGCGCGGTCTCGACGGCTGGCGCGGTGGTCGTCTCGGGTCTCGCGGTCGGCATCGACGGGGCCGCGCACGCCGCCGCGGTCGCCTGCGGCGGCCGGACGGTCGCGGTGCTCGGGTCGGGCCACCAGCGCCTGTACCCGCGGGCGCACACGCACCTGGCCGACCGGATCGTGGCCGGGGGCGGCGCGGTGATCTCGGAGCTCGCTCCTGACGTCGGCGCTGTGCCGGGCACCTTCCCGCGCCGCAACCGTGTCATCAGCGGGCTCGCGGACGCGACCGTGATCGTCGAGGCGCGGGAGCGGAGCGGGGCGCTGATCACCGCGAGCTGGACGCTCGAGCAGGGGCGCGAATGCTTCGTCGTGCCGGGCCCGCTCGACGAGGAACAGAGCCTCGGCTGCAACCGCCTCCTGCGGCTCTACCCTGGGCAGGCGCGGGCCGTCCCGAGCGTCGCGGAGCTGCTGGAGGACCTCGGCCTCGCCGGGCCCGACGCCCTGCCCCCGCCGGACGTGGGGTCCCGGCGCAATGCACGTGCCCTCCGCGATCGGCGTGCGCTCCGCGACGGGCGGACCGTCGGCCCGGACCCGGAGGCGATCATCGCCGGGCTGGGCGCCGCGGAGGCGTCCGTCGCACGGGCGCACTTCCCCCGGGCTGCGACGCTCGAGGAGCTGATCGACGCCACCGGGTTTGCGCCCGCGACCATCCTCGCCGTGCTCACGCGACTCGAGGGCGAGGGCCTCGTGGTGGGAGCGCTCGGGCGGTACGGGGTGGGAGGCGCACTGGCCGCGACGTCGCCGCCGCGCCGGCGACCACGGACCGAGGGGACCGGCGCCGGGGCGGCTTCCGGCAGCTCCTGACGGTGCCCCTGCGCGTTGGGGAGGGCTCGGCGACCCATCGTCGGGTTGCCCGCGCTCGCGGGCCGGTGGTATGGTGCAGGCCGATCGCGGGGGAGGCGAGCAGGGTGCGACCCGTCGTGCCCGGCGCCGGTCATCGAGCAAGGAGCGACTATTGCGGAAGATCGCGGCCGCGATCCTGGCCGTGCCGGTCCTCGTGGCGCTCTATCTGCCGGTCCTGCGCAGGCGCGGTGTCGCGATCCGGGCCGGACTTGCCGCCGGAGCCGGCCTGCTGGTCCTCGTTGCTGCGGTCGGATCGCTCCCCCGGGCTGCCTCCGCCCTTCCGCCGGTCGCTCCGGGCCCGGTCGCGGCCGATCAGTTCGGCCCGGCCGTCCGGTCGAGCCAGGCGCTCGACGGGGCGATCGCCTTCGACTTTGCGGCGCCGATGGACCAGGCGAGCGTCGCGGGAGCGCTTGGCGTCGAGCCGAAGACCCCGCTCGCGCTTGCGTGGCTCGATGGCGGCCAGCGGCTCCAGGTGAGCTCACCGGGCGGCTGGGCGCCCGCGACGTACTACACGCTGACGATCGGCACCTCCGCCCACACCGCGGCCGGCGCGACGCTCGGGGATCCCTTGCGCACCGCCTTCTATACCAGGCGTCCAACCGGCGCGCAGATCGTCTCGACGGACCCGCTCCCCGGCGGAAGGGTCTCGCCGGAATCGGCGTTCATCGTCTCGTTCGACCAGCCCGTGGACGCTGCAGCCGCGCGGGCGGCATTCCGGATCGACCCGCCGGTCGCGGGCGAGCTCCAGGCCGACGACGAGACGGGCACGACCGGGCAGCTCACGTTCATTCCGGCCGATGGACTGGCCGCCGGGACCCGGTACACGGTCGCCGTCGCGCCCGGCCTCGTCGACGCGGACGGCACCCACGTGGCGGCGGTCACGCCGCTGGTCGTCGACACGGTCCTCTCCCCCGCGGTCGTCCGCTTCCGGCCGCGGGCCGGGACCGAGGAGGTCGCGCGTGATGCCGACATCTCGGTCCGCTTCACCCGCTCCATGGATCGGGCCGCCACGCAACGCGGCTTCATGGTGTCAGTCCACGGGACTCCCCTCCGGGGTGACTACCACTGGGCCGAGGACGACACGGTCGTGATCTTCAGCCCGCACGATCCGCTGCCATGGGACGCCAAGGTGCTGATGACGGTGACGCGCGATGTTGCGGGTGCCGACGGCGCCGCGATGGAGGGCCCCGTCACGGCGAGCTTCACAACCGCCGCCAGGCCTGCAGCGACGCCGACCCCCGCGCCGACGCCGGATCCCACGGCAAAGCCGACCGCCGCCCCGACGCCCGCCTCCGCCAGGCCAACACCGAAGCCCACGCCGAAGCCGACCCCGAGGCCCACGCCGAAGCCGGCGTCGCCACCGTCGGCCGGGGGCTCGACCGGTGGGCAGTGGGCCGCCGCGGAGCGCTACTTCCTCGGCCTCATGAACTGCACCCGTGGCGGCGGGCTCGTGACGTCGTCGGGCGCCTGCTCCAGCCCCGGCGGCAGCGGCATCGCGCCGCTCTTCATCGATCGCGGGATCAGCGACACGGTGTCCCGCCCGTACGCGAAGCTCCTCGCGGCGAGCGGCGTGTGCAGCCACTTCGACGGGGGCAACCCGGGCGACCGGCTTCGGCGCGAGGGCTACACGAGCTACCGCTGGGCCGAGAACCTCGGGTGCCTGTCGGCCTCGAGCGCATTCGCCTCGGCGCTCGGCACGCAGCTCTACTTCCAGTCGGAGCGCTCATGGAGCCCGCCGGGCGGGCACTACGTCAACCTCATGAACCCGGCCTACGACCGGGTCGGGCTGGGTGTCTGGATCTCCGGCGGGCAGATCCGGATCGTCATCGATTTCTACCGGCCGTGATCCGCGACGCGGTCCTGCACCTGATCAACGAGCAGCCGCTGCTGATCGACATCTTCGAGGCGCCGTCGCCGGGCGACAGCGTGCTCGTCGGCACGAACCTGCGGACAATGAGCCGGACGCGGCCGCTGTTCGCCGAGCGCGGAGCGTCCACGTTCGTCTTCCCGTACACGCACATCCGCTTCGTGGAGCTGCCGGCCGCGGCCGCCTCGTTCGAGGCCGCCGAGCCGATCCTGACGATCCAGCTCGCGGAGCCGGAGCCGGAGCCGGATCTCGAGGTCGACGAGGACTTCCTGCGCCGCGTCCGCGACCTCTGACCCGGCGAACGTCCAGGTCGGCAGGCCGGCCCACGGGTCGCTCGCGACCGGTCCCAGGGCCTGGCGCGCGATCAGCCGCGTGATGGCGCGATAAGGGGCCGGTGCTAGACTCGCTCGCCATGACCGGAAACCTCGTGATCGTCGAGTCGCCTGCAAAGGCCAAGACGATCGAACGCTACCTCGGGCCCGGGTACACCGTGCTCGCCTCCTACGGCCACGTCCGCGACCTGCCGGAGAACCCCGGCAAGGGCCAGCTCGGCGTGGACGTCGAGCACGATTTCGCGCCCGACTACGAGATCCCGGCCGACCGGCGTCGGCAGGTCTCGGCGATCGAGAAGGCGGGCCGTCACGCGGACCACATCTTCCTCGCCACGGACCTCGACCGCGAGGGCGAGGCGATCGCCTGGCACGTCGCCGAGGCTGCGCACCTTCCGGCGGACCGGACCAGCCGCGTCACCTTCAGCGAGATCACGGAGTCGGCCATCCGGGCAGCCTTCGCCGCGCCCCGCGCGATCAACGGGGACCTGGTGGACGCGCAGCAGACCCGACGGATCGTGGACCGGCTGGTGGGCTACACGCTGAGCCCGCTCATCTCGCGGAAGGTCCGTTCGGGCCTCTCCGCCGGCCGTGTCCAGTCTGTCGCCGTCCGCCTGGTCGTCGAGCGCGAGCGCGAGATCCGGGCCTTCGTTGCCCGCGAGTACTGGACGATCGAGGCGACGCTCATCGCGCCGGATGGCACGGCATTCACCGTCGAGCTCGTGAAGATCGCCGGCCACAAGCCGGTGATCGAGGACTCCGAGACCGCCCGCCGGCACGTGGAGGCCCTGCGGGCCAGCCGGCCCGTGGTCCGCGGCGTGTCGGTCAGGACCTCGAAGCGCAGCCCCGCGCCGCCATTCACGACGTCGACCCTGCAGCAGGAGGCGAGCCGAAAGCTCGGGTTCAGCCCGAAGCGGACGATGTCGGTCGCCCAGCGGCTCTACGAGGGTGTCGAGACGCCGGACGGGCAGGTCGGCCTCATCACGTACCTGCGGACGGACTCGGTCGCGCTCTCGGACCAGGCGCTCGTCGAGGCGCGCACGGTGATCGATGCCCGATACGGCCGTGCGTACGTGGTGGCGAAGGGCCGTCGCTACCGGACCACCTCCCGCAACGCCCAGGAGGCCCACGAGGCGATCCGGCCGACCTCGCTCGCCCGCGACCCGGACGCGCTCGCGGGATCGCTCGGACGCGACGAGGCGCGGCTCTACCGGCTGATCTGGCAGCGCACCCTGGCGAGCCAGATGACCGAGAAGCAGCTGGAGACGACCACGGTCGACCTGGCAGACGCGGGCTACGACCTCCGGGCGTCAGCGACGCGGACGCTTTTCGACGGCTTCAGCCGCGTCTACACCGAGGGGCGGGACGAGGGCGAGGACGAGGCAGAGCGCACCCTCCCGCCGCTCGCCGAGGGGGACCCGACCACGGTCGCCGACGTCGCCCCGACGCAGCACTTCACGGAGCCGCCGCCGCGGTTCACCGAGGCGTCGCTCGTGAAGGCGCTCGAAGAGCATGGCGTGGGCCGGCCGTCCACGTACGCGGCGACGCTCTCGACGATCGTCGACCGCGGCTACATCACGATCCGCGAGCGTCGCCTCTATCCCGAGCCGGTCGCGGAGATCGTGACCGACCTGCTCGTGGAGCATTTCGGGCGGTACGTGGACCTCGCGTTCACGGCCCGGATGGAGGACGAGCTCGACGAGATCGCGCGGGGTGAGCGGGCCTGGGTACCGCTCCTCCGGGAGTTCTATGCGCCGCTGCGGACGCTCGTGGACGAGAAGCGGAAGGAGCTCCGTCGGAAGGACTTCACCACCGAGGCGACCGACGAGGTCTGCTCGCTGGGGCACCCCATGGTCATCCGGCTCGGCCGGAACGGGCGGTTCCTGGCCTGCTCGCTCTACCCCGAGCACAAGGAGTCCCGGCCGCTCCCGGGCGAGGAGCCCGAGCTCCCGGCACTCGCCGGTGCCGGCGAGGCATGCCCGACCTGCGGCGAGACCGACGGCGGCGTGCTGGCGGTCAAGCGCGGCCGGTTCGGCCCGTTCGTCGGATGCAATCGCTACCCGGACTGCTCCTACATCAGGAAGGACGGCCCGCCGCCGCCGGACCCGCTCCCGTTCGAGGTGACGTGCCCGCGTTGCAGCGAGGGCCACCTCGTCGCTCGCCGCGCCCGGCGGACCGGCTCCGTCTTCTGGGGCTGCTCGCGCTACCCCAAGTGCGACTTCACGACCTCCCACGAGCCGCTCGGACCGGTGCACGATGCCGACGGCGGCGCGGTCGCCCGGCGCGACGACGAGAGCGGCCTGTGCCTCAAGTGCGGCGCCACCGTGCCGCTGCCCGGAGGAGTCATCCCGGCTCCCGGGGAGGCGCTTGCCGGCGGACCGCCCGATCCGGCCGCGCTCGCGCGGCCGGGGGGCCGCGGGGGACGCCGACCGGGAGGCGGGGGCGGTCGCGGCAGGGCCGCGGCCACGGGAAGCACGCAGCCCCGACGGGCGACCGGGACCGGCACGACGCGGCGCCGGCCGGCGGCCACGGGTCGCGCGACACGGCGTCCGTCTGCCGGCGCCGACTGAGCTGCCGGTGGACGAGCCGGCGCCGCTCGAGCGGTTCCTGGCGAGCCTGGCGGCCCGCGACGCGTCGACGCACACGCAGCGCGCCTACCGGACCGCCGTCGGCGCCTACCTTGGCTGGCTCGCGGGTCGGGGCGTCGGCTGGCGGGCTCCGTCGCGCACCGTCCTGCGCGCGTATCTCGGGGAGCTCGGGTCCGGGCGCGCCCGCTCCTCGGTCGCCCAGCGCCTCGCTGCCATCCGGTCGTTCCATCGCTGGGCGCGGCGTGCGGGCCTCGCCGACGCGGACCCGTGGGCTGCGCTCGGGACGCCGCGCCGGCCCCGCCGGCTGCCCCCGGTCCTCTCGGTCGCCGACGTGGAGCGCGTCGTCGCGTCCGCCGGCGATGAACCGTCCATCGGCCCCGCGGGCGCCTCGAGGGTCGGGCACGCCCTTGCCCTGCGCGACGTGGCGCTCGTCGAGACAGCCTATGCGGCCGGTCTCCGGATCGCCGAGCTCGCCGGCCTGACCCTCGACACCCTCGATCTCGCGCGCGGTGAGCTGCGCGTCCTTGGCAAGGGTCGGAAGGAACGCGCGGGCCTGCTCGGGCGGCCGGCCCGTGCCGCGCTCGCGGGGTACCTCGCCGAGGGCCGCCCTGCCCTGCTCGCCCGGGCACGGCCGGGACCCGCGCCGAACGCCGTCTTCCTCAACGCCCGCGGCGCCCCGCTCGGGGAGCGCGGCATGCGCTATCGCCTCGACGCCGTGTTCGCGCGGGCGGGTTCACCCGAGGGAACCCATCCGCACACGCTGCGCCATTCGTTCGCCACGCACCTGCTCGACGGAGGTGCCGACCTGCGGGTGGTGCAAGAGCTGCTGGGCCACGCGAGCCTTGCCACCACGCAGATCTACACGCACGTCTCGCCGGCACGCCTGCGGGCCGCCTATGCGGGCGCCCACCCCCGGGCACACGCACCGGGCCTGGGCTCGGCGCCGGCCGGCGAGCCACCCCGACCGCGGTGACGGCCGGCCGCGCCCTCGTCCGCGCCGGCATCGTGGTGACCGGCGCCTTCTTCATCTCGCGCGTTTTGGGCTGGGTCCGCCTCGTGATCCTCGGCGCCACCTTCGGGACCGCGGGCGCCCTCGACACGTTCCTCACCGCGTTCCGCATCCCGGACCTGATCTTCCAGCTCGTTGCGGCCGGTGCGCTCGCGTCGGCGCTGATCCCGACGATCGCGACGCTCCTTGCCCGGGACGAGGAGGACCGGGCGTGGCGGGTCGTCTCGACCGTCACCAACCTGATGCTCGCCGGGCTCGCGATCCTCGGCGGGTTGCTGTTCGTCTTCGCCCCGTCCGCGGTGCCCGCCATCGCTCCCGGCTTCGACCCGGCGAAGACCGCCGAAACCGTGGAGCTCACGCGGGTGATGCTCCTGAGTCCGATCTTCCTCGCCCTCGGTTCGGTGGCCACGAGCGTGCTGCAGGCGCGCGGGCGGTTCGTCGCGTCCGTCCTCGCGCCCATCGTGTACAACGTGGCGATCATCGGCGGCGCGGTCTTCCTCGCGCCTTCGATGGGCGTGATGGGCGTCGCCCTTGGCGTGGTGGCCGGAAGCGTTCTCCACCTCGCCATCCAGCTCTACCCGACGTTCGGGCCGACCGGGTTCCGCTATCACCCGCGCGTCGACCTTGCCGATCCCGAGGCGCGGACGACGATCCTCCTCCTGATTCCGCGGGCGATCGGCCTGGGCGGCGCGCAGCTGCAGCTCCTCGCCGCCACGACGATCGCCTCCACCCTGGCGGCCGGGTCGATCACCGGGTTCAACTTCGCGTTCACGTTCTTCCAGATCCCGATCGGGACGCTCGGCGTGCCACTCGGCGTCGTCGCGTTCCCCGCGCTGAGCCACCGGATGGCATCGGGTGCGACGGGCGATTTCGTCTCCCTGCTGGGTCAATCGCTCCGTCTCATGCTCTTCGTGATGCTGCCGATGGCAGCCGTTGGAGCGGTCACGGCGGGGCAGATCGTCACGATCCTCATCGGCTACGGCAAGGTGGACGCGGCCGGGATCGACCTGACGGCGCGGTCGCTCGTGGCGTTCCTGATCGCGCTGCCGTCCGAGACGGCGATCGTCCTGCTGGCGCGCGCGTTCTACGCGGCGCGGGACACGCGCACGCCCGTCGCGGCGGCGCTCGTCGCGGTGGCCCTGAGCGTGGCGATCTCGATCGCGCTGGCGCCTGCGCTCGGCGTGGTCGGACTCGCCCTTGGGATTGCCGTCGCCTCGTGGTTCGAGGTACTGATCCTCCTGGGCCGGCTTGACCGCCTGGTGCCCACGCTGGACGTGGCGGGGATCGCCCGGGGTGGCGGGCTGGCAGCCGCATGTGCTGCTGCCGCGGGCGCCGGAGCGTGGGTCGTCCTGGAGGCGGGGCGCCTCGTGCTGGGCCCCGCGCCCGGTAAGATCGCGATCGTGGGTGAGCTCGCGGTCGTCGGCCTGGTCAGCATCGGCATCTACCTCGGTCTCGCCCGGCTCCTGCGGATGCCGGAGGTCCCGATGATCGTGCGACTGCTTCGCTCCGCGTTGCGGCGGGTCCCGGCGGCGTGACGCGGATCCAGCCCCCGGGCGACCCGGCCGCCTGGGACGCGTTCGTGGCGGCGAACGAGCTCGGCTCGTACCTCCAGCGGACGGCATGGGCGCGCGTCAAGGCGGTCAACGGCTGGACGAGCGAACGCGTCGTGGCCGGGGGATCGATCCCGATCGGGGCGCAGGTCCTCCTCCGCCGGCCGCGGCCGCTGCCGTGGGCGTTCGCCTACGCGCCCCGCGGCCCGGTCGCGAGCGCCTGGGACGCGGCGTCGCTCGGGGCGTTCACCGACGCGCTGCGAGCCGCCCGCCTCGGCCGCGTCTCCCACGTGCGGATCGACCCCGAGGTCGAGCGTGACGGCCCGCTGGACCCGGACGGGTCCCTCCGGCGGATCCTGGCCGACGCTGGCTGGCAGCCTGCTCCGCCGATCCAGCCGCCCTCGACGCGCGTGATCGACCTCGCCGCCGGCGAGGATGCCCTCTGGAGCGACCTGCGCAAGAAGTGGCGCCAGTATGTGAACAAGGCCCGGTCGAACGGCGTGACCGTGGTGGAGCTGCCCGGCGACCCGATCCCGCCGTTCTACGCGATCTACCGGGAGACCGCGTCCCGCGCGGGGTTCCTGATCCGGGTCGAGCAGGCGTACCGCGATGTCTGGGATGCCTACCGGCCGACGGGCGACGCCACGATCCTGTTCGCGGTTGACGCCGCCGGCACGCCGCAGGCCGCGCTCTTCCTCGTGCGCAACGGGCGCCGGGTCGTGGAGCCGTACGGCGGCATGACGGGCACGGGCGCCGACCTCCGGGCGAACTACCTGCTGAAGTGGGAGGCGATCCGGCGCGCACGGGAGGCCGGCGCGGCGACCTACGACCTGTGGGGGCTGGCCAACCCCGGGATCGCACACTTCAAGACGGGCTTCGGCGGCCGCGAGGTTCGCTTCGTCGGCGCCTGGGACCTGGTCCTGAGCGGGCGCGGCCGGCGGGTCTACCTGACCGCCCAGCGTCTCCGGGTGACGCGGGCGCGTCGGCGTGCCGGCCTGGCCGTGGCCGGGGTGCCCGGCATGTCGGCCACTGGGGCCGGTGCGCCGGCCGGAGCCAGTGCGGGCGAGGGCGCCGCCGACCCGGAGGCCGACGCGGAATGACCGGCCCGGCCGGGGTGCGCGAGGCGCGCCCGGAAGCGCTGGCCGGCTGGGACGATCGCACGGTCCGGGTTCCCGGCGGCGACGTCGGGCAATCGCGGGCCTGGGGCGAGCATCGCGCCCGCACGGGCTGGCGGGTCCATCACCTCGAGCTCGACGACGGGAGCGCCGTTCTGGCGCTCGGGCGGGCGTGGCCGCTGCTCGGCGGGGGCCGCCTCTACGTGCCGAAGGGTCCCGTCGCGGCCGGCGCGTCAGCGGTTGCCGTGGCTGAACGCCTCGACGCGGTGGCCGCCTGGGCCCGCGAGGCTGGCTACGACACGATCCTCGCGGATGCCGAGATGCCCGCGTCGACCGGCTACCCGGCGGCGCTGGCCGCCCGCGGCTTCCGAACGGTCGAGGAGGTCGGGCCGTCGCGCCATCGGGTGTCGGCCCCGATCCCGTCAGGCGCCGACGACGAGCGGCTGCTCTCAGGCATCGCGAAGACAACCCGCCAGCGATTCCTCGCGGCGGAGCGGCGCGGGATGCGGATCGTCCGTCACGACGGCGGCGCGCCTGCCGCCACACTCCCCGGTCCCGGCTTCGAGCCGCCGGGGCCCGGTCACCCCGACGAGGCCGCCACGGCGGCGTTCGAGCGGTTCCATCGCCTGCTGGGCGCCACGGGCGAGCGTCGCGGATTCGCCATCGGCCCGCAGGCGGCGGCGATCGAATGGTGGCGCGCGGCGCTGGCCGTCGGTCACCTCGTCCTGCTCGAGGCCCGGTCCGTGGACGATGCGTACCTCGGCGCCGCGATCTTCTACCGCAACGGCGAGCGACTGACGTACGCCAGCTCCGGGGACGTGGTCGCGCTGCGCCACGAGCATCCGGGCGTGGTCCACCTGCTCCTCTGGCGCGCGCTCCAGCTGGCCGCTCGCGAGGGTCGAAGCGAGCTCGACCTCGGAGGCGTGGACGTGGCCGGCGCACGGTTCGAGCCGCGCCCCGGCGACGCGATGTACGGGTTGCTCGAGTTCAAGCGCTCGTTCGGCGGCCGGTGGGTGGAGCTCTCCGGTGCCCACGAGCGAATCCTGCATCCCGCCCGGGCACGAGCCGGGTCGCTGATCGTCCGGGCCGGCCACGGAGCGCGACGCCTGGCTGCGGGAAGGCGGCCGGGTCGATGACCGACGACGGCCGGCGGGACGAGCCCGAGGAGGTCTCCGAGCGCCTTCTCCGGGCGCTTCTTGCCGCCGCCGAGCCGGGCGGCACGAAGCCGCTCTCCGGCCTCATCACGCGGCTCCGGGGGGCCGGCCGCCTGCGTGCCGTCATCGGGCCGGACGGCGAGCTCGAGCGCGCGTCGGACGACGCCGTCCTGGCCGACGCCGCGCTCGGCCGCGCGGACGTTGCGGGCATTGCCTACGACTCGCGTCTCGTGATCCCGGGCGGCTGCTTCGTGGCGGTCCCCGGCGTGCACGCCGACGGCCACGCGTTCGTGCGGGCGGCCATGGCTGCCGGGGCGCGGGTGCTCGCCGTCGAGCGCCGCCAGCTGCCGGGCGACGTTGGCTCCGCGATCCAGCTCGTGGTCGATCGGAGCCAGCTTGCGCTCGCGACCGTGGCGGCCTGGTGGTACGAGGACCCGGCGGCAGCCCTCGGCGTCATCGGGATCACCGGGACGGATGGCAAGACCACGACCGCCGGGATGGCCGTCGCCGCCCTGGAGGCCGCCGGCGTGCGGACCGGCCTCGTGAGCACGGCCGAGCAGAAGATCGGCAGCACGCGAGCGGGCTCGCTGGCCCACGTCACGACGCCCGAGGCTCCAGACCTCCAGCGCGCCCTCCGCGCGATCGGCGCCGCGGGCGACATCGCTGCGGTCGTCGAGTCCACCTCGCACGGACTGGCGCTCGAGCGGGTGGGGGAGATCCCGTACGACGTGGCGATCCTGACGAACCTGACACACGAGCACCTCGAGTTCCACGGCACGTTCGAGGCGTACCGGGACGCGAAGCGCTCGCTGTTCGAACGCCTCGGCGCGGGGGGCGCCGAGGGGATGCGCGGCGCCGGCGCGATGGAGGGCGCCAGGGGGACAGGCCGCGCGCCCAAGCCCGCCAGCCTCCCCGGCGGCCGGCCGTGGCCGCGGGGCGGCATCGTCAACGCCGACGACCCGAACGCCGGCTCCTTCGCGTCCGCGACGCGTGGTGCGGGAGCGACCCTGCTGACCTACGGCACGGCGGGGACCGCCGACGTCCGCGCGACCAGGATCACCGAGTCACCTGACGGGCTCGTCGCAGCGCTCGCCACCCCGCGCGGCGGCGGCACGCTCCGGCTCCCGCTCCTCGGCCGCTTCAACGTCCACAACGCGCTTGCGGTGGTCGCGCTCGGCGAGCTGCTCGCGCTGGACGCCGAGCGGATCCTGGCCGGCCTCGCCGCGTTCCACGGCGTGCGCGGCCGGATGGAGCGGATCGAGCGCGGCCAGCCGTTCACGCTCATCGTGGACTACGCGCACACGCCGGCCTCGCTCGCGACCGTCCTCGACGACATTGCGGGCCTCGTCGGGCCCGGTGGCGGGCGGATCGCGGTCTTCGGCTCGGCGGGGGAGCGGGATGTTGCGAAGCGAGCGCTCATGGGCCGGGTGGCGGGCGAGCGCTGTCGCCTCGTGATCGCGACGGACGAGGACCCCCGTGGAGAGGATCCGCTGGCGATCCTGGGGCAGATCGCGGAGGGCGCGGAGGCGGCCGGCCTCCGGCGCGGCGACGACCTTCTCCTGATCCCGGATCGGCGAGCGGCGATCGCCGAGGCCATCGGGCGGGCTCGGCCGGGCGACGTGGTCCTGCTGGCCGGCAAGGGCCACGAGCGGGGCATCCTGTACGCGGGGTCGGAGCTGCCGTGGGACGAGCGCCGCGTCGCCGAGGAGTGCCTGGGCGCCGCGGGATACGGCTGACACGTTCACCGGGGCCGCGAAACGGCCCTGCTATCCTTGCGCGACTCATGTCCGTCGAACAGATCCCGGCCGGCACCGCGCCGCGCACGCCCAGGACCCGCCGGGCGGCGGCCAGCCTGACGCGCAGCACCGCGGACGAGACGTCCCTGCCGGTGCTTCGCGCCGCGCTCCTGGCCGAGGTCGCGATTCACCACCCGCAGGCCGACCTCGCGCCGATCGGCCGCGCGTTCGACTTCGCCGTCGAGGCCCACGGGGACCAGCGGCGGGCGACCGGCGAGGCGTACGTCACGCACCCGATCGCGGCCGCGCGGACCCTCGCCGAGATGGCCCTCGATCCGGCCTCGATCCAGGCCGCGCTCCTCCACGACGTGCCGGAGGACACGGACCAGTCGCTGACCGACATCGAGGAGCACTTCGGAGCGGAGGTCGCGCACCTCGTCGACGGCGTCACGAAGCTCTCCAAGTTCTCGACCCACTCCCACGAGGAGCAGCAGGCCGAGAACATCCGGAAGATGCTCCTCGCGATGGCCCAGGACATCCGGGTCGTCCTGATCAAGCTG
>JBBQRX010000040.1:0-23853 GCA_038214375.1 Candidatus Limnocylindrales bacterium | reverse complement strand
CCGGAGAGGCGTTGCGGGGCTTTAGTAGTTCCGTCAACGTGGAAGAGAGAGCAGGACTCGCGCCACGCGCTTTGGCCGCGAAAAGATGGGGAGAATGCATGGCGCACGCATTTTGTGCACCCGCCCCCGCTAGCGGTGCGTGGCGCGGGGACGCCGCCCCCAGGTCAAGTGCCTCAAGCGGCGCCAGGGGGCGTGACCGGGGGCGGCACTGGAGGAGCTACCGGCTCTGGCGCCGCAGGACCGAAACTGCTCCCGCAACGGGCTGGTCCGACGGGGGCTATTTCTGCTAGCGAAGTCGCTGGGCAGACCCCAGCTCACATCGACGCTCGGGCTCGGCAGTTGGGTCTTGACCCGAAGGGACCGAAGGCTCCCCGCGGCCGGCGTAGCCGGACGCTTGGGGAGAGTCTCGCGCGCGCAGGCGGACGCGCGGAGCATTTCACCGCGCAGCGTCGCCTGCGGCCAAGCACTGCATCCACCGACCGCGCGGCGAAATGCGAGCACGTCGCCGAGCACGCGAGGTGAGGGGCACCTCCGCTACGGCACCCTGGTGGACCACGCCTGGCACGACGTCACGACGCCCCGGCAGCGATCGGCGAAAAACACCAACTCCTCCCCCTCGCCCTAACCATGCCCACCCCGCACCCGCAGGAACTGGACCCAGCGAAGGAGCCCACCCAGCTCCGACCAGCGCACCAGGACTTCACCGGAGTGCTTCTCGCCGGTCTCACGGTTCACCCGGGACCACCTCTCCTTCTCGATCAGGTGCTCGCCCAGGTGGACGCGCTCGGTCACCTCGGCGTGGATCTCGGTGTGGGTCGCGAACATCGTCGCGTAGCTCAGCCGGAAGGCCTTCTTGCCCCGGTGAGCCACGGTCCCGTCGGCGTTCAGCACCACGACCTCCGGGTGGAAGCAGTCCACGAACGCCTTCACGTCGGCGGCGTTGTAGGCGGCGAGCTGCCGCGTTGCCAGGGCGAGCACCAGGGTGTCATCCATGATGGTCGTGGACGTAGCACGCCGCACCGCTACATTCTCTCGCCATGCTGCCTCGCGCCTCCGCTTTCGTCGTCCTGGCTGCCGTCGCGCTCGCCGGGTGCGACGCCTCATCGCCGTTCATGCGCCCGGTGGTGCCCACCCGACGCGTGGAGCCCCGCGACGACGCGGCGGTCGTCGTGTTCATCCGTCCGTCGGGCTACGCGCGAACCGACAAGTTCCCCATCTTCGACGAGCAGGGCCGCTTCGTCGGCGAGAGCCTGCCCACCTCTCAGTTTGCCATCTTCATGCCGCCGGGGAATCACGTGTTCGTGGCCGGCGGTGGCGAGAACATCGGCGTCCTCAAGGTCGAGCTCGGTCCCGCGCGCACGTATTATGTCGAGGTCGCACCGCGCCTCGGCTTCACGCGGCCGCGCGTGCACCTCCTCGCCATCGGGCGGCACGCCGCGAGCTTCGAGCATCTGCGCGCGTGGCTGGACGAGAGCAAGCAGTACGCTCCGCTCACGGAGCCGGGCCAGGCAGAGTGGAGCCTGCGCAAGGGCGAGGTGACCCAGATGCTCCTCGATGCCAACGATACCTGGGCCAAGCTCGACGGCGAGACGCGCAAGGAGAGCACGCTCGTGCTCGAAGACGGGATCGAGCTGAAGCTCTGGTAGCGCGATGCCCGAAGGTGATTCGCTCTTCCGGCTGGCCGCGCGCCTTCGACCCGTGCTCGAAGGAAAGGTCGTGCTCGGGCTCGAGTTTCCGCGGAGCGCGTTGCAGGGCCACGATCTGCTCGGGCGTGCGATCGAGCAGGTGGAGGCGCGCGGAAAGAATCTCCTCGTGCGCTTCGGGGGAAATCGCACGCTCCATCTGCACCTGCGGATGACCGGTCGCGTCACGGTGCTGCGCGACACGGGGGGCAAGCCGTGGCCGTCGGCGTCGCTGGTCCTCGACGTGGAGGGCGTCCGCGTCGTGTGCACCGGGGCGCCTCGGGTGCGGCTCCTGAAGACCGACGCGCTGCACGCCGACGCACGCCTGCGGCGCGTGGGGCCCGATCTGCTCGGCGGCGCCTTCGACGCGGAAGCGGCGCTCCGAAACCTCCGCGCACGGGCTTCGGTCGCCCTTGGTGAAGCGCTGCTGGATCAGCGCGCGCTGGCCGGGATTGGCAATATCTACAAGTCGGAGCTCCTGTTCCGGCACGGCCTCGATCCGTTCGCGGTGGTGGCTCGCTTCACCGACGACGAGCTGCGGGCGCTCGTGGCAGACGCCGAGGTTCTCTTGCGACGGAACGCGGAGGCCCGCAGTGGAAGGCGCATCACGCGCAAGGCGGGCCATCCGGCGGATCACAGCGTGTACTTGCGCGCGCGGAGACCTTGCTTCGACTGCGGGGGATTGATCCGGTCGCACGCCCAGGCGCTGCGGACGACGTACTACTGCCCGCGGTGCCAGCCGGGGCGGGCCTGACACAAATCTACTCAGCGCCTGCAAAAACGCCTCGCGAGACCCTCGAGGGATCCCCGTCCCGCTGCGGGAAATCGGCCCCGCCGCGTGTAGCCGAGTTGGCTTGCGGCTTGCACCCGAGTCGGCTCATGGAACGCGCCGAGGCAGAAACCTGCACCTATCACGTCACGCGGAACGGCCGCGGATTCCGCGCTCAGTGTCGCGAGCTGGACGTCGGCGTAGAGGCCGCCACGGTGTCGATGGCCATCGAGGCGCTCCGGTCCGCGATTGCGAAGGCAGCGACGGGACCATGAAGCAGGACGAGCGACAGGACCTTGCCGCCGCTGGCCCGGTGGCTCTGGCGGTGAACCGGTGTGTCGAGATCTGCCTCGACCGACGGGACGGCTACAGTCGCGCCGCCGAGGACGTGTCCGAGACGGGGCTCGGGCTCCTCCTGGCCGACTTCGCCGAGGAGCGCGGCGAGCAGGCGCAGGCCTTCCTGATGATCACCGAGCCGCTCGGCGGCCGGTCTCATTCTGGGATACGGATGCGCAGGTCCGGACCGGGCCTCCGCGAAGCTCGGACGGTGCTCGACGAATGCATCGTGGGAGACGAGACCTCGCGCGTCGAGCTCCAGGCGGTCTTCGTCCAGGCTCCACTGATGGCAATGCCGATGGACGTGCGCACCCTCATGCTCTCGACGTACTGCGTCACCCTCCGCGTTCTGTCCGAGCTGCGCAGGCGTCTCGCCGGAGCCTGAATCAGGTCAGGAGGTTGAGGACGGCGGTTCTAAGATCGCCGAGTGAGAACGGCTTGTCGAAGATGACGGCGCCGAGATCATCCGCCGTCTTTCGCGTGGCTTCGTCACCGAACGCAGTCATCAGGATGACCGGCACCGTCCAACCGGCCGTTCGGAGCGCTTCCAGGATCTGCAACCCCGTGCAGATGGGCATGCGAATGTCGGTGATGATCAGATCGAGCTCCTCGCTCGAGGCCGGATGCGGCGACGACGCGACCTCGCTGAGCAAACCACGGCCGTCCGCCGCCTCGTCGACGAGATAGCCATCGCAACGAAGCGCGTTCACGACGAGGTAACGAATGTCCTCGTCGTCTTCCACCACGAGCACGCGAGGCGGATTGTGCACAGGGCGATGCACCGCGCGCGCGATCCGCCACGGTCGGGACGGATAGAGCGGGTCGTACATCGTAGCCATCTGCTTGCTCGAGTCCGGTGCGGGGGGCGCGCGCATGGTCGGTTGCGACACGAAGCACCGGCCGTGCCAGGGGATTCGCCCAGCATTTGCGACACGCTGTTGCCTGCATGGACGCGCTTCCGCCACAGCTGTGTCACCCACGCCGTAGCGTTGCCCGCACATCGTGTCGCTTGCCGTCGTCGACCAGCGGGATCCGGTTCCCCGCCAGTGGCGCCCCGTCGAGTACGAGCGCTACTTCGCCGCACTGGAGCCCGTCGGGATTGTCGAGGTGCAGGTGAAAGTCGCTGCTCCCGAACCGGTAGCGAACGTCGTACTCTCGCCACGCGCTCGAGATGCACGGTGCGAGCTCGAGCGCGTCGCCAGAGCGGCGTACCCCCAGAACGTCCTCGAGGATGATGCGGTACATCCACGACGCGGAGCCGGTGTACCAGCTCCACCCGCCGCGGCCCGCGTGCTCGGGGCCGTCGTAGACGTCGCCGGCGAGGACGTAAGGCTCGATGGCATAGCGCGCCGCGCCCTCGGCGGTGATGGCGTGGTTCGCCGGCTGGAGCATGGCGAGGAGGCGCGCTGCGCGGTCGCCCTCGCCAAGGCGCGTCAGCGCCTGGACGGTCCAGAGGACGCCGTGGGTGTACTGGCCGCCGTTCTCGCGGATCCCGGGCAGGTACCCCTTGACGTACCCCGGATCGACGTTGGAATGGTCGAACGGCGGCGTGAAGAGCAGGACGAGGCCGTCGCCGGGCCGGACGAGATACTCCTCCACCGCGGCCATCGCCCGCTCGGCATGCCCGGGGTTCGCCGCTCCCGACAGGACGGCCCACGACTGCGCGATCGAGTCGATCCGGCACTCGACGTTGATCGCCGAGCCGAGCGGCGTGCCATCGTCGAAGAACGCCCGCCGGTACCAGTCGCCATCCCAGCCCTCGCGCTCGAGCGCGCGCCGGAGCGCCTTCATGCTGGCCCGCCATCGCGCCGCTCGCGGCCGTTCGCCGCGGGCCTCCGCAATCGGCGCGAAGGCCGCCAGTACGGTGAACAGGAACCAGCCGAGCCAGACGCTCTCGCCTCGACCCTCATGTCCGACCCGGTTCATGCCGTCGTTCCAGTCGCCCGACCCGATCAGCGGCAGCCCATGTGCACCGACCGCGAGGCTGCGGTCGAGGGCCGCCGCACAATGGGCGAACAGCGACGCCGAGGTCGGCGACGGCTCGGGCTGGAAGTAGGCGTCCACCTGGTCCGGTCGGAGCGCCGGTCCATCGAGGTAGGGGACGATCTCGTCGAGGATCGAGGCGTCGCCCGTGACCGCGAGGTATCGATCGACCGCGTAGGGCAGCCAGACGCGGTCGTCCGAGATGCGGGTCCGGACGCCCCGCCCGGTGGGGGGATGCCACCAGTGCTGCACATCGCCCTCGACGAACTGTCGGGCGGCGGCGCGCAGGAGATGCTCTCGGGCCAGCTCGCGTTTCGAGGTCAGCAGGGCGATGACGTCCTGGAGCTGGTCGCGGAAGCCGTACGCACCGCCGGCCTGGTAGAAGGCCGCCCGGGCCCAGAGCCGGCAGGCGAGCGTCTGGTAGGTGAGCCAGCCGTTGAGCATGATGTCCATCGAGCGGTCCGGCGTCCGAACCTGGACCGTGCCCTGGGCGGCCTCCCAGAAGCGCGCCACGTCGCGCAGCGTCGCCTCATGGTCGGCCGATCGCCCGCGGCGGACCAGGTCGGAGGCCGCCATGGCCCCGTCCGCTTCGCCGAGCAGCACCACCACCTGGGTCCGCGCACCGTTGGCAAGCTCGAAGCCGGTCTGTAATGCGGCGCAGGGATCCAGGCCGGCACCCGCCGCGGCCCGCAGGCGATACCCGCGATCCAGGCCGGCGGGCCGGTCCGGGGCGCCGTTCCGGCCGAGGAACTCGGTCCGGTCCGCGGTCCACGTCGTCTGCCGCCCGCCGAGGTCGAGGAAGCCGACCCGGCCGGCAAACTCCGTGTTCCAGCTGTTGCGCACGAGGATCGCCCGGGTCTCGGGGTCCAGCTCGGTGACGATCCGGGGCGCGCTGTCGCCGCGCGACGTGCCGAGCGCCCACTCCGCGTACGCGGTCACGGACAGCCGCCGGGAGCGCCCGGATCGGTTCTCCACCGTCAGCACCGAGACCTTGAGCGGCTCGTCGAGCGGGACGAGCTGGACGAGGTTCAGGGCGATGCCGTCGTGGACGTGCTCGAATCGGCTGTAGCCGGCGCCGTGGCGCACGATATACGTCGAATCCTCGAGGCGGATCGGCAGCGCGGTCGGCCCCCAGAGCTCTCCGCTCTCATCGTCGCGAACGTAGATCGCCTCGCTGATCGGGTCGCTGACCGGGTCGTTTGACCATGGGGTGATCTGGTTCTCGCGGCTGTTCCCGGACCACGTGTAGCCCGACCCGGATTCGGAGACCTGGAACCCGAAGGTTTCGTTCGCGACGACGTTCAGCCACGGCGCCGGGGTGGACTGGCCCGGCCCCAGGATCGCGACGTACTCGCGCCCACGATCGGCGAAGCCGCCGAGGCCGTTGAAGAACTCCAGCTGCGGGCGCGGCGCGGGTCCGGAGCTCCTCGTCGGCTTCGGGCCGGGCGGGCCGGGCGGCAGGGCGATCCGGGCCGGCGGCCGCTCCAGGCGGATCACCTGGTCGGCGAGGGTGCCCCGCCTGCTCAGCAGGACCGCCCGGGCGGCGGCCTGGAGCAGCATGCGGTCCTCTGGGGAAAGCTGCTCCCCGCGCAGGATGTACACGCCACCGTGCCCGCGATGGCCCTCCGGGACGAGGATCGACTGGCTGGTCCGGACCAGGGTCTCGAGCGCGTCGTGAAGGATCTGCGCATACGTCGCGCCGTGCTCGTTGAGGATCACGAGATCCACGTCGATGAGCTTCAGGCGCCAGTACTCGTGGGCGCGGAGGAGCTGCCGGACGATGTCGAGGTCCTCGACCTCGTCGATGCGCACCATGACGATCGGGAGGTCGCCCGAGATCCCGTGCGCCCACAGCCCGGATGGTCCCCGTTCGTTCCGGGCGAGCAGGCTCGACGCCGGGCGCAATGACGGGTCCGAGAAGAGGATCCGGTTCGCCAGGCGCTGGAAGAGGTGGGCCTCGTCCGGTTCGATCCCGAGGTGATGGAGCTGGACCTGGGCCTGCGTCCAGGCAAGGGTGGTCGCCCGTTCGAAGGTGGCCGACTCCCGGTACTTGTCGGCAAGGTCCAGGACGTCCTCGCGTGACTCGGCGACGACCGTGGAGAAGATCGCGTGGGCCGTTGCGCCGGGCGCCAGCCTGATGCGGCAGCGGAGGCTGAAGATGGGGTCGAGCACCGGGCCCACCGTGTTCGAGAGGGGCCGTCCGTCGATCACCGAGACCGGCGAGCGGACCGATCGGCCCCGGCCGAGGAAACGGGCGCGATCCGTCTCGTACTGGATGACCCCGACGGCCTCGTCCTCGACCGCGGCCACGTGCGCGGCCCAGATCGGCTTCTCCTCGCTCGATCGCGGACGACGCGTGGCGAGAAGCGCCCCGATGTCGGGCACGAACTCCGTCTGGACGAACAGGTTCTGGAAGGCCGGGTGCGCGACGTCGGCGGCCTGCGGCGCAAGGGCGACCTCCGCGTACGACGTCAGCTCGAGATTGCGCTCGTGCGTGCCGAGATTGGTCAGCGTCACGCGCCGGATCTCGGCATCGTGCTCGGCCGAGACGACGATGGTCAGGCTCGTTGCGATCGAGCCGTCGCGGCGGGCGAACTCAGCGTGGTCCTCCGCGTAGACGACCTCGTAGGTGTCCGCCTCCGTGCAGCTGGGCTGGTGGCCGGCCGACCAGACTGCCCCGCTGTCCATGTCGCGCAGGAAGAGGTAGCTGCCCCAGGAGTCGCGCGTCACGTCCTCGCGCCAGCGGGTCACCGCGATGTCGCCCCAGCGGCTGTAGCCGGACCCGGCCGCCGTCACCATGACGGCGTAGCGCCCGTTCGACAGCACGTGCGTCCGCGGGATCGCGTCGTGCGGGGAGGTGAACCGGCGCAGGACCGGTGGGACGAGGTCGCGCACGTCGGCCGCGCTCTTCACCTCCTCGGCGCGCGGCCGGGCCACGAGCACGTCGCGCGGCATGCGCTCCTGAAGGAGCAGCTCCGTCGCCTCGACGATGGGGTCGGCGTGGAAGCGCTCGACCATCACGCGGTTGTTGATCACGTTGCCGAGGGCCACGAGCGCCATTCCCTGGTGGTGGGCCATGTAGCTCTTCACGACCGCGACCGACGCGCCTTCGGGGAGCCTGCGCGCGGTGTAGTCGAGCGCCTCCCGGAAGCCGTACCGCCCGCCGGCTCCGGCCGCGGCCAGCCGCGCGAAGTTCCGGACGGCGGCGTCGGGTCGGATCATCGCCGCCAGCGCGGTCGCGTACGGAGCCACCACGGTGTCCTGGCTGAGCCCGCGCTTGAGTCCGAGGCCGGGCACGCCGAAGCTCGAGTACTGGTACACCTGCTCGAGGTCACGGGCGTTGAACGCCGACTCGGAGATGCCCCAGGGCACGCCGAGCTCGGCCGCGTAGCTCATCTGGCGGGCCACGACCAGCTGGTAGGTGTGGTCGAGCAGGCTCAGCGCCGGAGCGCGCATGACGAGGGCCGGCATCAGGTACTCGAACATCGAGCCCGACCACGAGATCAGGGCCGAGCCCCGTCCGACCGGCGTCAGCGAGCGTCCCAGCCGGAACCAGTGATCCGGGGCGACGTCGCCCTTTGCGATCGCGAGGAAGCTGGCGAGGCGGCACTCGGACGCCAGCATGTCGTAGTAGCTCGGGTCGAGCGTTCCCTCCCGGACCCGGAACCCGATCGAGAAGAGCTTGCGGGTCGGGTCGAAGAGGAAGCTGAAGTCCGTCTCGCGGAAGAGCTTCTGGGCGGTGTCGGCGATCGCCTGGAGCCGCCGAACGAGGCCGACGGCCGCGGCAGACGCCCCCGCTGTGTCCGCGGACGCATCCGCCAGCTCGGCGAGCGTCGGAAGCATGTCCACCCCGTCCGAAGGCCGGGTCAGCGCGAGGTCGCGCCCGTGGCTGTCGACGGCTCTTCGCGTCGCCTCGGCCCACGCCACGAGATCGCCGTCGGGGCCCTCGCCGCGCTCCGCCGTGAGCGCCGCGGCAACGTCGGACAGCGTGCGGGCGTGCGCCGCGAGCTCGTCCAGCCGGGCCGCCCAGGCCTGGAGCGTCGAGGGGACGAGGCCGCTTGCCGAGCCCGGCAGCTCGAGCGCCTCGTCGAGGTGGCGCCGGGTCAGCGTCTGGCTCCGCCGGTTGTCCCCGATTGTGCCGGCGGCCTGGCGCGCCAGGCCGATCGCGTCGCCGATCCCGGCGAGCGCCGCCGCCGCCGGGATCGGCTGGTCGATCATCTGGCGGCACGCGTTCGACAGCGTGAGGAGGTGGCCGGCGAGGTTCCCGCTGTCGACCGACGAGACGTAGGCCGGATCGAGCCGGTGCAGGTCCCGCGTGTCGTACCAGTTGTAGAGGTGTCCGCGGAAGCGCTCGAGGCTGCTGATCGTCGCGAGCGTCTCCTCGAGCCGCTCCACCATCTCCAGCGTCCCGATCCACCCGAAGTCGCGGGCCGTCACGGTTGCCAGCAGGTACATCCCGATGTTCGTCGGCGAGGTGCGGTGGGCGATCACCGGCCGCGGATCGTCCTGGAAGTTGTCGGGTGGCAGGCCGTGGTCCTCGGGACCCACGAACGCCTCGAAGAACCGCCACGTCCGGCGCGCCGTGAGGCGCAGCGCGACCGTGTCGGGCGCGGAGAGCTGCCTCCACGGCGCCTCGGGGGGCGGCAGGCTGACCCGCCGGGCGAGGACCGGCGAGAGGAGCCACAGGGCGACGAACGGGGCCGCGACCCACGCAACGTCCGGCTTCACCACCAGCACGAGCCCGGCGATTGCAACGGCGATCACCACGCCGCCCGCCATCTGGCGGTAGAACCCCGCGAGGCCCAGGTCGTGGCTCGCCTTGGCCTGCGCGGCCGTCATCCACTCGAGGAGGTTCCGGCGCGTCACGTAGAGACGCACGAGCGTCCGCACGATCGCGTCGGCCATCAGCGCGGCCTGGTGGGCGAGGATGGCGAGGCCCAGGCCCACCTGCGCTCCGCCAAGGGCGATGTCCGCCGCCACGGCCCGGATGTGGCTGCGCTTGGAGATGCCGTGTCGTCTCGGCAGCACGCCCGCCAGGACGGGCAGTGCCGCCGGGATGAGGACGGTGGCCAGGACGAACGCGGTCCACAGGGCGGCCGGGACCGAGGGGAGCGTCCATGCGGCGACCAGGGTCCCGAGCGTCAGCGGAGCCGACAGCGTGCGGCGCAGGTTGTCGACCATCTTCCAGCGGGCGATCCCGGGAATCGAGCTCCGGCTCCGTCCGCCCGTGGCGTCGCGGGCGCGCCCGAGGATCCAGGGCAGGAGCTGCCAGTCGCCGCGTGCCCAGCGGTGTTGGCGGGCGGCAGAGACCAGGTAGTTCGCCGGGAACTCGTCGAACAGCTCGATGTCGGTCACGAGCCCGGCCCGGGCGAAGACACCCTCGAAGAGGTCGTGGCTCAGGAGCGCGTTCTCGGGGACCCGATCCTCCATCGCCGTGCTGAACGCATCGAGGTCGTAGATCCCCTTGCCGGTGAAGCTACCCTCGCGGAAGAGGTCCTGGTAGACGTCGGAGACGGCGGATGCGTACGGATCGATCCCGGCGGCACCCGAGAAGATCCGCTGGAAGATCGATCCCTCCCGCTCGGCGGGGAGCGTCGAGGTGATCCGCGGCTGAAGGACGCCGTAGCCGGCGGTCACGCGGCCGACGCGTGGGTCGTAGGTCGCCTCGTTGAGGGGATGCGCGATCGTACCGACCAGGCGCCCGACCGCGCCCCGGGGAAGCCGCGTGTCGGCGTCGAGCGTGACCACGTAGCGCACGCCGGGCGGCGGCGTCGACGACGCCCGTCCCGTCAGGATGCCCGTCGTGGTGGAGCCGCGCAGGAGATCGTTGAGCTCATGGAGCTTGCCGCGCTTGCGCTCCCAGCCCATCCAGCGCCCCTGGGCCGCGTTCCAGGTCCGCTTCCGGTGGAACAGCAGGAATCGTGCGCCGCCGCCCGGCGCCTCGCCGTGACGCTCGTTGAGGCGGTCGATCGCAGCCGTCGCGGTCGCGAGGAGCTCGTCGTCGCCGGGGACCTGCTCCGTCGATGCGTCGAGCCAGTCGGACAGGAGCGCGAACCGGAGGTCGCCTTCGCGATTGCCCAGGTAATGCACTTCCAGCCCGGCCACCTGGGCCTCGGCATCGGCCTCGCTCGTGAGGAGCATCGGCACCACCACCAGCGTCCGCAGCCGGGCCGGCACGCCATCGTCGAGATCGAGCCGGGGCAATGCCCGCGGCCCCAGCCCGTTCGTCACCGCCCGGTTCACCAGGGAGGTCGCGAGGTCCGAGGCCGGGGCGAGCGCGAGGAGCGCGACGACGAGGATGCCGGCCGTGACGCCTGCCCCGCCATTCAGGGTGAGGACCAACGGCACGCCGAGGATCAGCACGGTGAGGAGCGCGATCGACCCGAGGTAGCCCCGCGCCGCCGTCCGGACGTAGGCGCGCCGCAGGCGGGTCCGCACGGGCACCCGGACGTGGAGGGCGCGCTCGAGCTCGATGTGCCCGTCGGAGATCAGGTAGTACCCGGGATCCCGGCCCCGGGCCGATCCCGCCGCCTCGCCGACGCCTGGCTCCTCCGCCGAGACGGGCGACCCCTCGGGCGTGGGCGGCCCGGCGCTGCCTCCCGCCGATGCTGCCTCCGCCATCGCCGCCGCCTGATGGGCGACCGCGACCTCGGTCAGGCCTGCGCCGCGCGCAACCTCCTCCACCGCGTGCCGGTAGCGGTCGCGCGTCGCGAAATCCATCTCCCGGAACGAGCTGCTTCGGGCCCCGAGCACCCCGTCGACGAGGCCGACGCTTTCCACGAACTCGGCCCAGTCGAACCACGAGATGAGGCGCATGCTCGTGATCACGTTGCGGACCGTGACGTTCATCGTTGCCTGGCGCTGGTGCTCGAGGCGGACCATCTCCTCCGCGGTTGTGCCCTGGGAGGCGAGGAGCTCCTCGAGCCAGCGGAGCGCGGGCGTCACCGCGGGGTCCTGGTCGCGCAGGCGCTGGAAGAGCTCGACGCGCGCCGCCGTCGGAAGTGCCGCCGGCGAGAGTCTGCGCAGCGCTCCGCCGGCAGCCTCCGGGGTGTCCGTGCCGAGGCCCAGCAGGCCGTCAGCGAGGTCATCCGCAGTCTGCCGTGCCGCCCGGCTCCGGACGATCTCCTCGGCGATTCGGCGGAGGTTCTCCACGAGGAGGATCCGCAGGCTGATGGCGACCGCCCACAGTTCGCCGATCGTCAGCGGCTCAACTTCCTGGTACGCGCGGACCATCCGCCGCAGGCTCTCCGGGTCGAAGCGGCTGTCGGTGTGCGCGATGTAGGCCCAGGCAAGACCCAGGACGCGGGGGTAGCCCTCGAGGTGGCCCGCGGCAAGCTTGGGCAGCTCGCGGTAGTAGTTCGGCGGCAGGTCGTCGCGGATCTCGCGGAGCTGCTCGTCCACGATCGGGAAGTTGTCGACGAGCCACTCCGCTGCCGGCGTGATCGCGCGCTCGTCCTTGATGGCGCTGGCGAGGGCGCGGTAGGCGGCGAGGAGGACGCGGCCGTTCTCGGCGATGCGGGGCCGGACCGCGTGACCCCGCCGGGGCTCGTCCGTGACGGCCTGGGCAGCGGCCAGGGTCCGGGCGTGCTCCTCGAGCCGCTCGACGCTGAAGAGCTCGGCGAGGATCGGCTCACCGAGCGTGGGTTGCGTTCGAGCGCGGACGCGGTCGCGCCTGCGCGGGTCGGGCAGCGGCTGGGTCGTCTGCATCTCCGGGCTCAGCTCCCCGACCCCGACGGGATCCCGTCCGTGAGGGCCGATCGCAGGAGTGCGCGGGCTGACCAGCGCATGACGGCCGCCGCTTCGTCGCGAGAGAGGCCCCCGACGTCGGTGAGCCAGACGAGCGTCTCGATCCCGACGGCCGCCCCGATCACAAGCGCCAGCCGGTGGACCTCCGCGTCCGACTGCGTCTCTCGGAGAGGTGCCAGCGCGTCCTCGATCCAGCCGATGGCGCGCCCACCGGGCAGAAGGAGCTTCTCGCGGTGTGCGGGGTCCGGATCGAGGGATAGCCGGAGCGTCGAGCGGAGCTGCGGCTCGGTCTCGCCCGTGATCCGGGTGAGCTCCTCGACGACGACGACAAGCCGGGCCTCGAGGTCCACGGGAGCCGAATCCGCGGGGACCGACGTCCGGTCCATCTCGCGATGCGTCGCGACCAGCAGGTGGCGCTGGTTGGGGAAGTAGCGGTATGCGGTGGTCCGCGAGATCGCCGCGGCCGCGGCCGCCTGCTCGACGGTCGGTGTGACCCCGTGCGCCAGGAGATGGCGCGTCGCCGCCACGAGCGCGGCACGGGTCCGGGCCTTCTGGGGGCTCCGACCCGTCGACTCATACGGGATCGCCATCCCATGATGGTATCCCAGTGTCCGCGAGACGGGGCGGCAAACCGCGGGGGTGGCGACGATCTCCCGATCGCCCGCCCCGACCCTTCAGCGCTTGCGGTCCTGGTCGCTGCCGCGGGTCTCGCCGGCCTCTGCGCGCTGCTTGTTGACCGTGCGGGCAGCAATCTCCTCGGCGGTGTCCTTCGAGCGACCAGCCTCGGTCTCGCTCTCCTTGATGTGCTCGTACTGACGTTCACGCTTGGGAGACCAGGCGCCTCGTGGCATGTCGCACCTCCCTGTCGAGCTCTGCGGCCTCAGTCCCGACGGTGTCGCCGCGAATCGCGGGTCATCGTCGGGGTACCCGGGCTGTCGGCCTCGTAGCTGCGGTCAACCACTGGCACCAGCGCCGCGCGACCGTTGTGCCCGTTGTGTCCGTCGGTCCCCGCGAGGATCCGGGTCGCTTCGTCTCGCCGCCCGGGCGGGACCGATCCGGGCGTGGCGGCCCCTTCCGAACGGGCTGCGCTGCGGCCCACGAGCCGGCGAAACAGCTGCTCGTACTCGTCGACCATCCGCTCTGCCGAGAAACGGCGCAGCGTCCGGTCGCGGATGAGACGCCGGTCGAGCGTGCCCGCACGCTCGACTGCCAGGCGGGCTTCGGCGAGGTCGTCGACGAGGAACCCCGTCCGATGGTGTTCGATGATCTCCGGCAACGCTCCGGCACGCCGGGCGATCACGGGCGTACCGGTTGCCATCGATTCGATCGCGACCAGGCCGAAGGGCTCAGGCCAGGCTCCCAGCATGATTGTCGCCAGCGCGCCAGACGAGAGGGCATCGCGCTCCCTGGGTCCCACCTCGCCGACGAAGTCCACCACTCCCTCGGTGATCGCGGGCGCCACGATCCGGTCGAACAGCTCTTGTTCACCCTCCTCGTAGACCTTCGCGGCCATGCGCAGCACGCGCCCGGTCGAGCGCGCCAGCTCGATCGCGTCGCCGACGCCCTTCTCGAGCGCGACGCGTCCCACGAACGCGAGGTACTCGCCGGGCGTCGGCTCGAACGGCGTTGCTCCGAAGTCGAGGCCGTGATGGATGGTTCGTACCCAGTTCGCCTTCGGAGACCATCGCCGCTGGCTCTCGCTGATCGCGACGAGCGGGACGTCACGGAACTCGTCGAGCAGCGCCGGAATGCCCCCCCCATCGAGACGGCCGTGGAACGTCGACACCACGGGGGTGGGGCACCAGCGCGCGAACGGCAGCCCGAGGCTTTCGAGGTGCGAGTGAATGATGTCGAACTGGTCCGCCATCTCCCAGGCCTTGGCCAGCGTCACGTTGATGTACGCGGCCGGATCGGCCCGGTACCCAAGGGACCACAGGCTGCGGGGCACCGTCGGGACCAGGTCGCAGTCGACCTGGGAATCCCCGGGGGCGAAGAGCGTCACGTGGTGCCCACGACGATGGAGGCCATCTGCCAGCGCCGCCACGACCCGCTCCGTCCCTGCGTACTTCGGGGGCGGGACGGGCACCATCGGCGGCGAGAGCAGAGCGATGCGCAGCGGGCCTGTCGGGGCGGTCGCGCCCGGGTTCAAGGAGTCGATGGACATCGGACGGATCTCCATGGAACTGGCGCACGTCCGCTCAACGTGCGTGACGCCATCTTCTCTCCCCGCACGGCACAGCCTTCCGTGCGAGGCGAAGCAATGCCTTGCGGTCACGTGTCACCTTGCGTGCTCGATGGTGCGCACGCCGTGAACTCGACGGCCCCGGTTCGGGCGGCAGCGCCCGTCCATCCGTGACCGCGGTCAACCGCCCTGGGCCGCCTCCTCCGCCTTGCCATCGTGCTCGGTCGGACCGTGGAGGGCGCGAGTGAGGATCGCGGCGCCAAGCGCGCCCAGCACAGGCCCTGCGACGTAGATCCACGCCTCACCCAGCTTCCAGGCGACGAGAGCCGGCCCAAGCGAGCGCGCGGGGTTCATCGAAGCGCCCCCGATCGGGATGGCGATCAATCCGCACGCGGCGATGGTGGCGCCGACCGCGAGGGCTGCGTCCGGCCCCACGACGCGATACCGGTCCGCGGTTCCCAGGATCACGCTGACGAGGAGAAGCGTGAAGATTGCCTCCATCGCCACGGTGGTCCCGGGGGCCAGATGCGTCGAGGAGACGCCGGCGTCGATCGCGTCGCCGAGGAGCAGTCGCAGGACGGCCGCCGCCAGCAGCGATCCGCCGAGCTGCGCCACCACGTACGGAACGACCCAGCGGACGGGAAAGAGGCGTCTCAGCGCGAAGGCGAGCGTCACGACCGGGTTGAGATGCGCGCCGGAGACATCACCCAGCCCATAGACAAGGGCTGCCACGATCAGCGCCGGCGCGACGGCCCGCGCAGCCGCCGGGGCCGTGCCAAAGGTGGCCAGGGAGTCAGCGCCGGCAGCGGCGAAGACGAGCGCGAACGTCCCGAACATCTCCGCCCCGAAGCGCTGCGGCCAGCGCACCTCCCCGGCGGCATCCGGTGGCCCGGGATCCGCCTGGCTCATCGGGGCAGCGTCGAGGCCAGCCGCTTACGCGCGCGACACCGTGTCAGCAGCTGCCATTGCAGACGTGCGCCGGACGAAGCCGCGAGCGGGCGAGCCTAGCTGCGTCGACGCGTCCGGTATCCGGACTCGTAGGCGGCACGGAGGCTCGCGATCTCGGCGCTGACGGCCGTCCATTCCGGGCTGTCGGGCGAGATCGTCGCGAGGCGCCGCTCCGCAGCGCGCCACTGGGCCAGGACGCTGCCGAGCGCGAAGATCGTACCCGGGGCCTCATTCGGACCCCCGCTGGGCTGGAGGAGCGCGACGAATCCACCCTCGTCCAGGGGTGCGATCAGGTAATGGACCCGGACTTCGCGACCGTCACCCCGCCTGATCGTGGTCTCCCCGCCGATGTCGGGACGGTCCGCTGCCTCCCATTGCGTCCGGAGGTCCGCGTTTTCGTCGTCCGAGGTCGGCCGGGCGGCGAATGCCCCGCGCGGGGCCGCCTCGAGGTTGTCGAGCGTCGTCCCGAGGAGCTCCAGGGCGGCTTCATTCGCAGCTTTGACGAGTCCGGTTTCGTCCAGGACGATGGTGGCCGAGGCGACCGGCTGAGACGACTGAATGGACGGGCCTCCCTCCCGGGCGCAACTCTCGCACGGATGTCAAATGCGTGCAGGAGTGCGCGCCCGGCCGGCCTCGGCCCTCTCCGAGCACGTGTCAGGGTGGTCGCGTCCGAGTCAGCATCCCTCAGGTGGGTCGATGACGTTTCGCGCGCGCGCTCTCGCTCGAGCTCAGGCCCATGGAGCGTGGCTTCCTGTAGCTCGTCGCCGGCATCGCTTCGCCCCTTGATCTGCGACCCCAATCTGGGATCGCCGGTAGAAACAGTGCCGGAACGGGACCTCCACGGCCCCCTTCATCACGCCGTTGGCATCACGGCTGCGTTACGACGTTGACCTTCCGCGTGAGGCGGTATCGGAGGCTGCGCCGGCGATCCGGGTCACATCCCGGCAGGCGGGCTCGCAACGGCGCCATCGAGGTCCGACGACTCCGCCGAGGGTCGGATTTCTTCGGGCGTGGCGCGGCCATCCACGTCGAGGAGGTAGCCGATCCCCTGGAAGGTCCGGATCCGGCCCGGCTCACCGGGCGCCGCGCCGAGCTTGCGGCGGACGCGGCTCACCCAGACCCGGAGGTACTGGAGGTCGTCGCGGTACTCGGGACCCCATACCTTCGTGAGCAGCTCCGTATGCAACACCACCCTGCCAGCATTGGCCGCGAGGTGCTGGAGAAGAAGCCACTCGGTTCGCGAGAACTGGACCAGCTCGCCGGCTCGCGTGACCATTCGGCGCTCGAGGTCGATCTCGACATCGTCGAAATGGATGACTCCCACCCCGGGCGCAGCTCCCGTGCTCCGCCGCAGGACGGCTCGCACACGCGCAGCGAGCTCATCCGGGTGGAACGGCTTGGCGATGTAATCGTCCGCGCCCAGGTCGAGACCCTTCGCCTTATCCGCCGTGGAACCCTTTGCGGTCAGCAGGATCACCGGGACCGGCCGCCCTTCGCGGAGCTGGCCCATGACCTCGATCCCATCGAGGTCGGGCATCACGATGTCCAGGAGGACCACGTCAGGGCGGTATTCCTCCGCCTTGCGGATCGCCTCCTCCCCGCTGCTGGCCGTGATGACCCGGAAGCCCTCCTCGCCGAGAGCGATCCCGACGAGCTTGGTGATCCGTGGCTCGTCATCAGCGACGAGAACGAGCGGTTGCGACGCCACGATCACCTCCGAAACAGCTGCCCAGCGAGCCACCAGGGCCCGCGACCCCGGGGCGCCTGGTCAGGATGGGGCGTCACGCGGTCTGGGTGGGGCACGCCGCGCGGTCCTGACGTTACATCGACGTTGCATCTTCGAACGCCTGACGAGAACAGAGCGGCCGCGCCACGGGGCAATCCCGGTCGCGCGGCCGCTCTCGCGACTGCGTCAGCGTGACGGATCGATGTCCGATGGTGGGTTGGAGGGATTGTCGATCGGGCGAGAAGGCTTCCCGGTGAGGTCGTCACCGATGTTCCCGAGGTTCTTGCGGATGTCGTCGCCGACGTTGCCAACCTTGTCGGCGAGATCCTCGCCGTCGCGATTTCGCCAGCCCTCTTTCGTCTTCTCCTCCGCCTCGCGGTAGGCGCGCTTTGCGTCGTCCATCTCGGGCCTCCTGGCTGCGGTCGTCCGGAGGGTCCGGGCGACTCCAGGGCAGCATCGTCGACCACCCGTTGCGCCGTGACTGCGGTCCGTTGCAGGGAGTTGCGGGATCCTTGCATCGACGGGCCGCGGGGGACCCGTCGGTCAGTCGCTGAGCTCGCCCTCGTAGATGGGCAGAACCACGGTGAACTCGCTCCCGCCGCCCTCGGCGGCGACTGCCCAGATCCGGCCATCCATCGCGTCGACCAGGCGGCGCGAGACGTACAGCCCGATCCCGGCACCTCCGGCCATCTTGGCGGTCTTCGGGGACCGGTAGAACGGCTCGAACAGGCTGTCGGCCTCACTGGCGTCGATGCCGGCTCCGTGATCGCGGACCACTATCGCCACCCCGTCGGAAGCCGCTTCGACCCGCACGTCAACGACGGCGCCCGCCTCGCTGTACTTGGCCGCGTTCGAGAGGAGGTTGCGCAGGACCTGCTGGACGCTCGTCTCGTCGGCGCTGACCGCCGGGAGGTCGGGACCGACCTCGACGACGAACTTGATCGCCGGCCAGCGCATGCGCTCCTGCTCGACCACCGTGGGTACCAGGCGCTGAAGAAGGTTGGGCTCGCCGCCCAGGTCGAGACCCTCGTCGAAGTGGGCCAGCACGAGGAGATCCTCGACGAGCCGGTACAGCCGGTTGGCCTCACTTGCGATGTCCGCGAGAATCTCGGTCCGGGTTTCCTCGCTGATCGACGTACCGGGCCGGGTGAGGACGCTCGAGCCACCATAGATCGTGGTCACCGGGGTCCTGAGCTCGTGGGAGAGCAGGCTGAGGAAGGCCTGTCGGAGCCCCTGTCCCTGGCGGAATGCAGTCATGTCCCGGCACACGATGACCGTGGTCGGGCGGATCGAGCCTCCCGGCTCCGCCACGGGGTACGCGGCAATCTCGACGGACGCGCCACGCCGGTCGCGAAGCTGGAACTCCGTCGGGCCGGCCGGCAGCGCGCGGGGCGCCTTCCCACCCGCGTCGCGAAAGCGCCCGAGCAGATCGGCGAGCGACTCGACGCGTCCGCCCAGGAGCTGGCCCGCGGCCGCGTTCCCGGATCGCACCGTACCGTCCGGCTCGATCACGATGATGCCCTCGCCGAGGGCACCGATGACCGCCTCCAGCTCCGCTGCGTGACCGATCTCTCCGAACGTAAGGCGAGCGCGTTCGAGCCCGGCGGATCCGAGCCGGGCGATCGCGGTGATGAAGGTCCGCCGGTCCTCGGCGAATTCGTGGCGGCCACTCCAGGTGAACCCGAGGACCCCGAATCTGCGGCCTTCGAGGTCGAGCGGCACGGCTGCCACCGCACGAGGCACAACCGCGAGGCCGCGCGAGGCGATCGAGGCGCCGTAGCGTGCCTCGTATTCGGCCGGGTCCTCGATGTAGACCGGCTCCCCGGTCCGGGCAACATCCGTTGCCGGTGTGGGCAGATCGAGTGGCACGATGGCGAGTGCTTGCTCACGCTCACGCCCGTACCCGCAGGACGCGATTGCCTCCAGGTCCTCGCCGCCGGCCCTGATGACGAAGACGGCGGCCCCGTCGGCCTGGAGCGACGCGATGCCGTGTGTCAGCAACGCCTCGGTGATGTGCTCGCGTGTGAGCGCCCCGGTCAGCTCGGCGGCAAGACCCTGGAGCGCACTGACACGCCGAACGATCAGCTCGGTGCGCTCCTTCGCCAGCCTGGCCTCGGCCTGGGCTCGGCGTGATTCGTCCTGCGCGCGGTCCCGGAGCCAGGCGAGAACGCTGGTGAGCAGCCCGACCAGCGCGAAGAGCAGCAGTCGTATGCGATCGCCCCCGCCGGCGACCTCGATGGTTCCCGACGGGCCCATGAACGCGTAGGCCTCGATGATCATCGAGATGCCGGTCGCCGAAAGCCCGGGGATGAACCCGCCGAGCCAGGCCGCGATCGCGACCGCCGCGACCGCCGGCAGAAAGCCGACGTCCTGCCCAGCCGCCGTGTTGAGCGCGGACTTGAGCGGCACGACGGCCAGGGCCGGGAGGAGGGAGAGCCCGAGCAGCTCGGCCAATCGGGCTCCGCTGCGTACCTTCATGGCTCGGAGCGGATGGCGGGGGCGTCGCCTGCCACGGGCCTGCAAGGCATCCCACCCCGGCGATGATGCCCGGCCGGGCGCTCACCGCGCACGATCATCCAGACATGAGTGGAGGATGATCCGGTGATGGTCGAACAGACCCAGGACGCCTCGCGGGCGGTCCAGCCGCAGGCTCGCGACGAGCGATCGATGCTCATCCTGGAGCTCGCGGTCGCCAGCGTCGCCATCGTCGTGAGCCTCCTGCTATCGCTGGCCCATTGACCTCTGTCGGCCCGTGGGTCACGCCCGGAGCGGCCCGGTCGCCTGCGCATTCTCGCGCGGTGGGCGGTTCGCGCGCAGGCTAGATCCAGCGCCGCACGCGAATCGTGAGCAGGGTGATTGCGGCGATCATGGCGATCACGACCACCACGCCCCAGAACACGCGCGGGTCGTCGAGCGAGAACGGCGGCTTGGCATTCATTCCCATGAAGCCCGAGATCACGCCGGCCGGCAGAAGTGTCACCGAGACGATGGTGAGCGTCCGCATGATCTCGTTCGTTCGTTGCGAGGTGCGGGTCATGTGGATGTCGAACGTCCCCACGAGCGACTCGCGGCTGCTATCGATGGCATCGATCGCATGTTCAAACCGGCTCACGAGGTCCTGGAAGGAGGACGTCGCGGAGGTGCCGGCGATCGCCTCGAAGTCCGGTCGTGCCAGCGCCGCGATGACCTCGCGATGCGCGACGAGGGTGCGTCTCGCGGCAGCGATCCTGTGCCGCAGGGCAACCATCGGCCCAAGGAGGTCATCGCGCCGGACCGACTGGAGGGCCTTCTCGTCGAGGCGATCGACGGTCGCCGACAGCTCGTCCGAGAGCTCGAGGTAGCCCGTGACGAACCCGTCGAGGAGCACGGCCGCAAACGCGCCCGAATCGAGCACGCCGACGGTGGTGTCCTGCTCGAGCCGCTCGCGAAATTCGGTCAGCGACCGGATCGGCTCGGCATGGATCGTGACCACGAAGTTCGTGCCCGCGATCATGTCGAGGGCCGTGGGTGTGTCGCGCCCCTCGTCCGTGTTCATGGTGACGACGCGAAGCTGGAAGTCCGCGCCGGAGAGCCTGAGGCGGGGTCGCGGCGCGGTCTTGCGGAAACGCCCGGCCGCCTCGACGTCGATCGGGAGCAACGCCAGCAGCCTTCCGACGGCCTCGCTCTGTGCGTCGTCATGGACATCGATCCAGAGGAGCTGGCGGTCCTTGATCGCCGCCACGGTCTCGGCCGTGAGCTCCACCGATCGATCGGCGCGGTCGGCGTCGAAGAGCTGCGCCTCGTGGTCAGGCAGATCGAGGGAAGGCGTGTGCTCGGCCCGGGCCTCGCTGGCTGCTGTCACGGGGCGGCGCGCGGCGCGTCAGTTGACGAGCTTGTCGGGGCGAACTCCACGTCCCATGGCGGACCGGAACGTGAGGACGACAAGGATGGTCGACAGCCCGACGACGATGCGCGGGGCGCCGGCGAGCAGAAGGCCGGTGCTCACGCCGAGCGCGAACCCGGACGCCGCGACGATGCCCAGGTCCGAGAGGCCGTTCACCTGTTCCTGGGCGTCGGCGAACGCCTCGCGCGCAGAGGCCGCGACGTTCGGGACCTCGCCAAGCGCTGCGCGTCCACGCTCGACGAGCGTGTCGGCAAGCGCCGCGGCGCCGCCCTCTGCTGGGACGTCGTCCGCGTTGGTCTCGTGTCGTCGGTTGCTGGCCATTCGGTGGGCTCCTCGGTGCGGTATTGCTGTGGCGATGGTCGCGGCAGGGAGGAAACGGCCGCGCCCGCGTCGGGTGCCGACACGTTGCAGCCTCATGTCGGTTTGTCGCTCAGCCTCCGATGGCTCGGGCCGGTCCGACCCGACGCGCCCCATGTTCGACGGGTGCCGCGTCGGACGGGTCCTCAGCGGGCGCGCTGCCCGGCTCCAGACCGACCGGCTGCGCCCGCGCCTGGAGGCGCTCGAGGATGATCTCCGCGGACGCCGCGATGGGGACCGCGATGAACGCCCCGAAGAGACCTCCGAGCGTGGCGCCGAACAGGATGCTGATGATGACGATGAACGGTGACAGGCCCACCGTGTTGCGCATGACCATGGGCACCACGACGTTCGACTCCACCAGCTGCAGGGCCACGTAGATCCCGATGACGGGGAGGACGAGGTCTGGCCGGACGGCGATCGCCACCAGGACCGCCGGGATGGCGCCCAGCAGCGGACCGACGATCGGCACTGCCTCGAAGAGCCCGGCCGCCACGGCGAGAGCGAGCGAGACCGGCAACCCCAGGAGCGTGTAGGCGATCCCGGTCGCAACGCCCATGAGGCCCATCAGCGTCAGCTGGCCGCGCATCCAGTGTCCCAGCCGGTCCTCGACATCGTTCCACGCGAGGCGCACGCCCATCCGCCGCTCCAGGGGCAGGAAGGCGAGCCCGAAGCGCTGGAGTCGCGCGCGTTCGTGAAGCCAGAAGAAGATCAGGACGGCGACCGTCACCAGCGTGTTCACGATGTCGAGGATGGTGCCGCCGGCGCCGAGGACCTGGTCCGACGTCGGTTGCGGCGCGCTGCGCACGGTGCGATCGAGATCGGCGAGGATGGGCCCGACCACGGACGCGAGCGGCGCCGGCAGCTCGGTCACGCCTGCCCGCGCCGAGGCGATCACCGAGGGGACCTGCGCAGCGATCTCGCCCGCCTGGGAGGCTGCGGTCGTGACCAGCAGGACGCCCAGGGCCACGAGGAGGGCGACGATGGCGAGGAAGAGCAGCCCGGTCGCCGCGGTCCGCCCGAACGGCGCTCGCGCCCGGACCCGGTCCACCACCGGGCCCAGCGCCGACGCGAACAGGATCGCGACCAGGATCATGGCCACGATCTTCAGCCCGGCCACCGTGCCCGCGATGATGGCCACGACCACAACGATGCCAGCCCCGAAGCCAATTCCCCGGCGGGTCCACCGGCCCAGCTCCGCGTCCATGCTTTCCTCCGCCTCGTTCTCGTCAATGGAGAGCAGGCGAATGAGACGCCGGCCCGGCTGACGCGGGCACCCTACGCGCGGAGGCGCGAACAGCGGATTGCGCGGCGCCGAGGCGGCATCGCACCTGCATCGCGATCCCGACCTGTGGGAAGCGGCAATGGATCGGGCGGCCGCGGTGATGCCGATGCAACGTCCACGGGCGGAGAATCGGTCAGCCGGCATGCATCGGTCACCCCGAGTAGCAGGCCCGCCGCCAACAGGAGAACGTCATGTGCCTCACGTGTGGATGTAACGACGCGCACAAGTCGATGGGGAACAACCTGACGTACGAGGATGTGCGTGAAGTCGCCGTCGCCAATGGGAAGACCGTTGACGAGACGCTCAAGACCATGACTGCGACGGTCGCCGCCGACCGGGCCCGGCACCTTGACGAGTACGAGGACCCGGCAGAACCGGGCAAGGGCTGAACCATGACGGCGGGCCGGTCCGAAGGCGTCCGCGGGCCTGAGCTCGTCAGCTTCCCATCGCAGGACCGCGAGTTTGCGCGGGAAGTGGAGGCAAGCGTGACAGCCGCGCGGCCTGGCTCGCCGGCGGAGCTCGAGCACGTCCTGCGGCCACGGTTTCCGCGCGTCGCGGTCCGCGTCCGCTCGCTCTCCGATGAGTCCCGGGCGACCTGGTATGTCTTTCGGGACGGAAAGATCCTCCCGGCCTGACGAACCAGCGGTGATTGGCCTCAGGCAGGAGCAGGGCGCGGTGTGCCCGCGGTGCCGGTGGTGCTACCCGTCGCGGCCTGGCAGCGCGGGCACCACCACACGATCCGGGGTCGTTCGGCGCCGAGGCTGACAGACCGGATCGGGGTGCCACAGCGGCGGCAGGGCCGGCCATTTCGTCGATCTTGCTTATCGGGCTGACTCCGCTGGACACAACAGGTAGTGGTCGGGCCCAGATGAGACTTGTAGAGGGTGTTGCTTCACTGTTGGTCGAGCGCGAGGCTATGTCGCGATCGGCTCGGCGCCTCGGCCGGAGCGGCGGTC
>JBBQRX010000039.1:0-24262 GCA_038214375.1 Candidatus Limnocylindrales bacterium | reverse complement strand
AGATCCCCTCCGAGCCCACGCCGCTCCAGGCCCGGGCGTTCGAGCTCATCGGGGTCAGTCCCGCGAGCGTGTAGACAGAACGCCGCAGCTCAGCGAGCCATCTTCGTGCTCGAATCTGCTCTCCGGGCGCTGGAAGTTCGGACTAACGTCGGGCTCGTGACGCCGACACTCCTCGCTGTCAACGCCCCGGCCAGACCACGGATAGAGCCGGTGGGTACGCCGGGACGACACAGGGCGAGGGGCCGCCGATGCAATGCGCGTTGCGGGCCCAGTCCACATCGGGCGGTGCCGGGATCGAGAACGAGAGCACCGCGGCTCCGATGAGCGCACCGCCGAGGAGCATCCCGGCCCGACGACGGGCGACAGCTCCGGCCACCGCCACGAGTGCAGCCACCACGGCTATGGCGAAGAAGTATCGGCTGCTCATCGCAGGATCCGCGATCAGGCGTCCGCCCGCGAGGGTCCCGGCCGCAGCGGTCACGGCCGCCAGGTAGACAAAGGCCATGACGGTTCGCAGCGGGAGCGCCCGGACCAGGGCGATGGCAAGGATGATCGGGATGATCCCCAGGCCGATGCGTTCAAATGGCGCAAGAAGGTCGAGCGCGACTGGACGTCGGTCCGAGTCCAGGAAGACGATCGCCTGCAGCCCTGCGCAGACCAGCAGAACCAGCCCGCGCCGGTCGCGCCAGAACAGAGGGAGCGTCAGGACCGCTCCGACACCGGACAACCCGGCGATCGCGACGCCGACGTAGTCGAACCGCCGCACGTTCTTCGTCAGAGACAGGCCCACCATGTAGAGCGCCAGGAACCACTGCGCCGACAGGACCGAGTAGTAGACCTCGAGGATGGGGACCATGGGGATCGTGAGCGCGAAGAGAATCCGGACGCGTCGGTCGGGGATGGCGGCGGCCAGACGATCTGAGGCGAGGAACGCGGCTACGAACGCGATTATCGCGGCATGGATCAGGATGGTCACGGCTGGCGCGACTTCCGGGGGGGCCAACCTGGCCACGAGGAAGGCCCCTCGCGACACCATCGGGAGATAGCCCGCCACCGGCTCCACGAGATAGTGCAATGGATCGAGCGCGAAGGTCGGAGCCCAGAAATCCCGGGTCTCCTCCCAGATGAACTGGGGACGGAGAATCGTGTTGGGCTGGCGCAGAAGGACCACGAAGAACACGACCAGGCCGACGAGCAACCCGGTCAGCCCCGCCGATTCGCTCGACCTTGCGAGCAGGCTGCGGATCCCTCGAACGTCCACGCGTGGATACCCACCACCGAGTGCAGATGCCGACGAGGCTGTTGGGGTCACAGCTCCGAAGTTAGCATCAAGCCGGGATTGGACGCCGCCCGCCAAAGGTAATGGCTCGTGGAAGAAGGTCCCGGTTCACATTGACCGCCGCATGTCATAGAAGTTGTCGATGTCAAACTGGACCATGCTTGTCGTGCCCACAACGGCCGAGCGTCGGCTGCTTGCCTCGATTCTTGCGGTCGGGGCGCAGGATGGGTGCTGCCGCTCACGGCGGGACTGGGGTTAGAGATGGAAGCCGATGCCTATACATTGATGGCGGCCCACGAGGGCCGTCACTGGTGGTTCGTCGGCCGACGGGCGGTGATCTCTGGGCTCCTGAGCCGCGTCGTTCTTCCTTCCCCGGCACGAGTCCTCGAAGCGGGCTGCGGGACAGGTGGCAACCTTGCTTTCTTTGAGGGCCTCGGCACCGTTGTTGCATTCGAGCCCCATGTGCCGGCCGTCGAGATCGCCCGCGATCGACACCCGTCCGTGACTGTCGAGGACGGAGCGCTCCCGAGCCGCTTGCCGTTTCCCGATGACTCGTTCGATCTCGTGGCCGCCCTCGACGTCCTGGAACACGTAAACGAAGATGTTGCAGCCCTCGACGCACTCGTGCGCCTGGCGAAACCCGGCGGGTACGTGATTGTCACCGTCCCAACCCACCCCTTCCTGTGGGGTCGTCACGATCGTCGCCTCCACCACGTTCGTCGTTACGGGGTTGGCGAGTTGCGGGACCTCTGCCGGCGGACGGACAGCGACATGCTGTACTTCGGACCGTTCAACACGATTCTGGCGCCCATCGCGGTGGCTGCCCGGGTCGCCGAGAAGTTGCTCCCGCTCGACTTCGGCAACCAGGAGCGTCTGCCACCGCCGCCGGTCAACGCTGTGTTGGCGGCGATATTCGCGCTCGAGGGAAGCCTGGTCCGGCGTCTGCGCCTACCGTTCGGGCTCTCACACGCGGCGATCCTTCGACGAAAGCGGTGAGGGTCGAGCGGCGGTCCATCCTCGAATCTGGGTACGTTGTCGCGTCGAGCCTTGCTCTCGCCAACGCGCTGATGTTGGCGTGGCTGAACTTGTGGGGTGACAGCAAGAAGCTCGGACTCTTCCTCGGCGGTGACCTGGAGGCTTATCGCGCGGGTGCCGAACGGTTGATCCAGACGGGATCCCCGTACTCCTCGGCCCTTCATGCCGGGCCGATTGACAACATCGGCACGAATCTGCCAATCGCATACGTCTACCCGCCACCGCTCGCGCAAGCCTTCGTCCCGCTCTCGCGACTGCAGCCCGGGATGCTTGCGATCGCGTCCTCGCTCGTGCAAGTAACGGCGCTCGCAATCGTCTTGCCCCTCGTCTACCGCCGGTTCGCCGGCCGGCTCGGCGTGCGCTCACTTACAGCCGTCCTCCTCGTCGCCGTACTCTCGTTTCCGCTCGAGCTCGCGACGTACGGCGGCAACATGAGCGGGTGGATCACGATCGCCGTTGCCTTGATGCTGCTCGGTCCCGGCTGCGCGGCTGGAGTGCCAGGTGCGCTGATCGGACTCGTGAAGATGACGCCGCTGGTCCTCCTGGTGCCCGCGATCGCGACTGCCCGCTCGCGAACACCGGCGATCGCCGTTCTGGTGGGCGTCACGGCGATCTCGGTTGCGATCGCTCCGCTCGCGTGGGTCGACTGGCTGAGCGTCCTTCCCAACATCCTCCGATTCCCGCCCGGCCCGGAATTCTGGAACATGGCGCCTGTCAGTGTCTTCGGTTCGTTCGGGCTGCCGGCCGTCGGCATGCTAGTCGGATATGGCATCACCGCGGCAGCGATTGCCGCGTCGGCCCGGCTCGCGCACACGGGTCGGTGGGCTGCGGCCGTTGCAGCGGCCGTGGCGGCACTCCTGTTCGGACCCACCTCGCTCTGGGACCATTACCTCGCGATGACGCTCCCGCTGCTCGTGGCTGCCTGGCCTGCGAGCGGCTGGCGGACGCGCCCATTCCTCGTCGCGCTCGCGGTCGTCCACCTGCTGCTCTGGATCCCGGGTCTGCTCGTGCTGCGGCCCGTCTATCTTGTGGCCGTGGTGGCCGGCAGCTTCGCTGCGATCACTGCCCTCGCTCGATGGATCGAGACATCGATCGCGATTCCACAGCGTTTCCAGCCCGTAGACTGCACCGACGATGGCAACCGATGACGATGTCGTTCGCCGAGCCCGGTCGCTGACTATCGTCCTGCCCGCGTACAACGAGGAAGCGCGCCTCGGGTCGGCGCTCGACGAGTTGTTCGGGTACATGCGGAGGCACGGCGAACGGGGCCGCGACGGGGCGCCGGGCGCGGCCCGCCTGCCGGACGACATTCGCGTGCTCGTGGTGGATGACGGGAGCACCGACGGGACCGCTACCCTGGTCTGCGCGCGCCCGGAGGCACGGGACGGACGCGACGGTCGCGGACTTGCCCTTGATCTCCTGGCCGTCCCTCACGGCGGGAAGGGTGCTGCGGTCAGGGCGGGCATGCTGGCCGCGGAGGGCGACCTGGTTGTCTTCGCCGACGCCGACATGGCGACACCGCCGGACCAGCTCCCGCTGCTCGTGGAGGCGCTTCTCCACCACGACGTTGCGCTGGCCAGCAGGATCCAGCCGGACGGCACTGACATGCGGGCCACCCAGCCGCTCTACCGGCGGCTCCTCGGGAAGGCGTTCCACGCGCTCGCGTCAATCTGGGCGGTGGGTCCGGTCCAGGACACGCAGTGCGGGTTCAAGGGTTTCACCCAGAAGGCTGCCCGGGACCTCTTCGCGCTCCAGCGCGTGTCCAGCATCGTCTTCGACGTCGAGCTGATCTACCTGGCCCGGCGGCGGGGCTACAGCATGGCCATCGTGCCGATCCGATGGGCCGACAAGCGCGGGTCGCGGATGCATCCTGGCCCCGCGCTCGCGATTCGCGTCGCGTGGGACCTCTTCAGGACTCCGCTGATGCATCGGCGCGTGCCGCGACGGCGTGTCTGAGAGGCAGGCGCCACTCGCTCGGGCGCTGGTCGGGCTCGGCCCGCTCCTGATCCTCGGGCTGTTCGCGTGCACGACCCTCGGGGTGCTCATTGTCGCCGGCTCGACCCTGGGGTACGACGCCGCGGCGTATCTCCAGGCGGCGGATCGTCTGCTCGCGGGGCGGCCTCTCTACGACGCCAGAGTCGATCTCATCGGGGTCGGCTTCGGCCTCTTCCTCTACCCACCACCGTTCGCGTTCGTGGCCGTGCCGTTCACGTTCCTTCCTGCACCAATTGGCCTTTGGGGCTGGCTTTCCGCGATGTTCGCCGCGTTCCTGGCCGGGACCGCGATCCTGCCCGTGCGGAAGAGCGTCCGCTGGTGGATCGTGCTCCTCGCTGCGCTGAGCTTCCCGTTCCTGTACGCGATCAAGCTCGGCCAGGTCGGGCCGCTCCTCTACCTCGCGTTTGCGATCGGGTGGCGCTGGATCGATCGAGCCAGCGCCACCGGACTCGCTGTTGCTGCCGGCGCGCTGGCGAAGCTCCAGCCAGCACTCCTGTTCGGCTGGATGATCGCGACACGCCGGTGGCGCGCGCTGGCTGCTGGATTGGGGGTAGCGGCGCTGGCGGCGATCGTCGCGACGGTCGTGGCGGGGGTGGCCGCCTGGGCGGACTATCTGGCGCTGCTCGGCCGGATCAACAAGCCAATCGTGACGCCGCAGAACCTGACCCTCGGCGCAATCGCCTATCGCGCCGGGGTCAGCATAGACGTCTCGAACCTGATCCAGTGGGCCTCCGTTGGCCTAACGCTGGCCGTCACGTGCTTCGCCTGGCTGCGCCGCGACGCGGTCACCGGTCTCATCGTCGGCGTCGTCGCGAGCCAGCTCGTGAGCCCTATCGTGTGGAGCCACTACGCCATGCTGCTCCTGCTCCCGGTCGCGCTGCTCCTGGAGCGCCGGCAGTGGTGGGCAATCGCGCTCCCGCTCGTCACGTGGCTGCCGTGGGACGTGGCGTACCCGGCGGCGTTTGCCGCGGGCCTCCTGGGTCCGATCGTGACGGCCCGGCACGTTCGCGCCGAGGGGGCGCCCACCCGCAGATGACGCCTCTCGCTCTATGCAGTCTTGGTGACGCCGCAACCACCGGTGCTATTCTCGCCTGAGTGTCCGTGACCGCTTCTTCCCCCAAGCTGGATCTCCCATGTCCACCCGCGCCCGGCGACAGGCCGCCGGGCGCCGAGGCTGATCTCCCCGCCCGCGCCCTCCGTGCCGTCCGTCGCCCCTTTGGCGCCATCGCCCCGGCGACCTGGGACGCGCTGGTCGCCGCGAACCCGTGGGCGACGCCGTTCTCCCGCTGGGCCGTCCACCGCGCCTGGTGGGACGCCTACGGAGCGAATGCGCACGAGCAGACGATGGTTGCTGTCCCCGCCGACGGGCCGGACGACGCCGAACCGGTGGCCATCCTCCCGCTCATGCATCGCCACGAGGTGGAGCCGGACGACGCGATCCTCCACACGCGCATGCGCGCGGACCCCACCGCCCGGCTGACGGCGGTGGAGCCCACCGCCAAGGCAGTCTTCTTCGGCGCCAGCTACCACGCCGACTATGCGACCCTCCTCGCGGCACCCGCGGACCTGCCCGCCGTCGCGGCCGCCCTCGCCGAGGCGCTGGCGGCATCCCCGGACGCCCACGACCCGGATCACCCGGCACCATGGGACGTGGTGGACCTCCGCCGCCTTCGCTGCGGTGACCCGGCAGCCGATGCGCTCGCGGCTGCCTTCGGGGCGCGCGCCGGCGCGGACGGCTGGACGTTCACCCGCGAGCGCGAGGAAGTGTGCCCCGTGGTCGACCTGCCGTCGGGGCTCGACTTCGACGGTTATCTCGAAACCCTTGGCAAGAAGGAACGCCACGAGGTGCGTCGCAAGCTGCGCCGGGCGGAGGCCGCCGGCGAGGTTCGACTGGAGCGCTCACCGGACCCGGTCGCGGACCTCCCTGCCTTCATCAACCTCCACCAGAAGCGCTTCGGGGCCGACGGGCTCTTCCCGGACACCGCGGGCGGTGAGCAGAGTCGCGTCTTCTTCGGTCGGCTCTTCGAGCTCGCGGCGCCCGACGGCCTGGTCCAGCTCCAGTTCGTGACGGTCGGCGGTCGGCGGATCGCGGCCGGGATCTGGTTCCGTGATCGGGAGACGCTCTACTTCTACAACGCTGGGATCGAACCCAACGCCCGCGACCTCTCGCCCGGCATCCTCCTCTCCGCGCTCTCGGTCCAGGCCGCGCTGGAGTCAGGCTGCCGTCGATTCGATTACCTCCGCGGCGACGAGCCCTACAAGTACGAGTGGGGCGCCGTCGACGCACCAATCCAGCGCCTGCTCGTCGTTCGAACCAGCCCCTGATGGGCGCACCCACCCCCGGAGACCCGTGTCTGGAACCCCGGAGCCGACCCCCGGTTCCCGGCGGCACCCGCGTGCGCATCGTGGAGGTGCTCGCGACCGGCACCAACGGCGGCGCCCAGGAGCACGTCTACTCACTTCTCTCCAGGCTCGACCGCTCGCGGTACGACGCAACGGTCGTCTCGCTCTCCGGCGGCAGCGCGATCCGCCGGATCCAGCGCCTCGGCATGCCGGTCCACGTCCTCGAGGAGCCCGACGACGCGATCGCTGTCGGCGCCCTGGCGACCTTCCTTGCAGATGCGGACGCCGAGATCGTCCACAACCACATGTACCGGGCGGAGCTGGTCGGGACGCGGGCGGCGATCGCGCTCGGCGAGGCCGGCCACCCGCGCCCCTACGTCATCGGGACGGTGCATTCCAGCCGGATCCGCAGCGCGGAGGACCGGGACGTGCTCCGCCGCCTGACGCCGCGGATGGACCATCTCGTCGCGGTATCGAAGGCGATCGTCCACAAGATCGCCGACGAGCGTCCCTCGAATGTGCCGGTCTCGCTGATCCACAACGGCGTCGATCTCCAGCGTTACGACCACACGGAGCCCTGTTGCACGCTCCGCGAGGAGTACGCGATGCCCCCGAGCGCGCAGATCGTGGGCGTCGTGGCGCGGCTCGAGCCGGAGAAGGGCCACCCGACCCTCATCGACGCCTGGCCGTCGGTCCTCCGCGCCGTCCCTGATGCCTACCTCCTGGTCGTGGGCGAAGGAAGCCGTCGCGAGTCGCTGGAGGCGCAGGTCGCCGAGCTTGGCATCGCGGACCGGGTCATCTTCACGGGCCGGCGTGACGACGTCCCGGCGGTGACCGCCGCGCTTGACGTGGCCGTCCTGCCGTCGTACCGCGAGGCGCAGGGCCTCACGATCCTGGAAGCGATGGCGCTCTCGCGGCCGGTCGTCGCGTCGAACGTCGGCGGGATCCCCGAGATGATCGAGGATGGCCGGACCGGGCTCCTGGTTCCCCCGCATGACCCTCAGGCGCTCGCCGCGGCGATCATGCGCCTTCTCACCGACCACGCCTACGCGGACATGCTGGCGAAGGGCGGCCACGACCTGGTCCACGAGCGCTTCTGCGTCGAGCTGATGGTCTCGGCGGTCGAGGACCTGTACGACGCGGGCGCGGCCGCGGTCCGCCCTCCGGATCGCGAGGCGGTCGCCGTCGGCTGATTCTGCGGGGTACTACTGGCCGAGAGACCGACCCCGGCCGGCTGCTACAGTCGTCCGCGAATACCGGCCGCCCGGAGACTGACCATCATCGCCGATCCAGGCGGCCCTTCCTTCACGGACAAGCTCACCGAGCGCCTCCGCCGTCGCGCCCAGGCAGGTGGCGGTGCTTCATCGGTTCGCGTGAGCGGAAAGCGTTGGTGGCTCTTCCCCTTTCTCATCGCCCTGGCTTCGCGCGCCTGGGGGTCCCTCCTCCTGCTTGCCTTCGGGTCGGATGGATGGAGGGTGCTGGTAAGCCCGCCCGCGGCCGGGCCTGCAACGCTCTGGGACGGGGCCTGGTACCTGGAGATCGCCCGTTCCGGATATCACGCCGCGCCGTTCGAAGGCGGGTTCCACGATTTCGCGTTCTGGCCCGCCTGGCCGGCCCTGCTGGGCGGCATGCTTCGCCTGGTCCCGCTCTCGCCCGATGTCGTCGCTGGGCTCGTGGCCAGCGGCCTGTCGATCGCGGCGCTGGTCCTCTGGGCGCGCGTCCTCGAGCGCGCCTTCGGCCGGTCCACCTCCCGCTACGCGATCGCGCTCGCCGCGTTCTCCCCAGCGGCGTTCGTCCTTTCGATGGGCTACTCGGAGCCGCTGTTCCTGCTCGTCGGAGCGCTTTTCTTCCTGGCCGCCGAGGCTGGGCCGACGCGACCGCTCCTGGCGCTGCTAGCCCAGGCAACCCGTCTCACCGGGTTCGCGCTGGGGGCGGCGATGCTGCCGAGACTGTTCCGCAGCAGCGGCCGGGATCGGTGGGCCTGGCTGACGCTCGCCGCACCGGCAGTCGTGTTCGTCGCCTGGTGGATCGTGGTCGCGGTCCTCACGGGCAATCCGGCCGGGTATCTCGAGGGGTCGCCCTCGTGGCTGCCGGTGTCATCCGGCGGGCCACTCTCGTACTTCGTCCTCGGCGGAGGCTGGCTGCTCCCGGTCGGGATCTCGGCCGCCACCCTCGCGATCATCGTCGCCGGGACGCTCGTCCTGCTTCGCCAGGGTCGCTGGGAGCTTGCCAGCTACGCGCTCGCCCTCGTGCTCCCGGCGCTCGCGCTCGGGAGCTGGCAGGCGATGCCCCGGTACCTCCTTGTCGCAGTCCCGTCGGCGGCCGGGATCATGGCGGTCCTCCCCCGATTCCATCGCCGGCTGCTCCTTGTCTCCTCGGTCATCGCCGAATCGTTCTACGCGTTCTTCGTCCTGGGAGCGCATTTCGCGCCCTGACCGTGCTTACGAGCCGGCCGGGCCCTGCTATCGTCCGCGATAGGCGCACCGGAGGAACTGGCGATCAGCGACGAGCACGGGCATCGGGAAGGCTCCGCCCTCCCCGACGAGATATACCGCCGCCGCTTCCCCGAGGCCGACCACCGGGCGAAGCTGGCGCTGTGGCGCGTGCTGGCGCCGCACCTGGACCACCTGATCCCCGCAGGCCCCGTCCTCGATGTCGCCTGCGACCGCGGCTATTTCATCACCAACATCAGCAGGGCCGAGCGCTGGGCGACGGATCTCCGCGACGTGGCCGGCGACTTGCCGACGGGGATCCGGTTCATCCAGGGAAGTGGCCTCGAGCTCGGCGGGCTGGTGCCCACGGCCTACTTCGCCGGCGTCTTCATGTCCAACTACCTGGAGCACCTTTCGTCCAGCGACGACGTGGTGGAGCAGCTGCGGGTGGCCCACGCCGTCCTTCGGCCAGGCGGGCGGCTGGTGATCCTCCAGCCCAACATCCGGCTCGTCGGTGGGGCCTACTGGGACTTCATCGACCACCATGTCGCGCTCACCGAGCACAGCCTGGTGGAGGCGGCCGAGCTCGCCGGGCTGCGGACGATTCAAGTCCGGGCGCGGTTCCTCCCGTATTCCACGAAGAGCCGGCTGCCGCAGCACCCGGCGCTCGTCCGGGCATACCTCGCGTTCTCGCCGGCTTGGCGCCTGCTGGGCAAGCAGACGCTCTACGTCGGCCAGCGTCCCGCGTGAGCGCAGGCCGTCCTCCGGGTGGGATGCGCGTCCGCAGCCTGATCGTCGTCGGGATCGTCTCGAGCTGCGTCGCGATTGCCCTCCTGGTCGCTGCCGTTGATCCGTCCAGGACGCTCGCCGTGATTCGGCAGGCCAGACCCGAGCCGCTCGTGCTGGGCGTCGGGATCCTGGCGGTCCAGACCGTCGTGCGAGCCGTGCGCTGGCGTCTGTTGCTCGGCAGGAGCGGCGACGGGGCGATGCTCCCGTTCGGACTCATCCTGCGAGCACTTCTCATTGGGTATCTCGGGAACGCAGCGCTCCCCGCGCGGCTCGGCGAGGCGGCCCGGGCCGGCGTGGTTGCCCGCGCTGGTCACCGCGCCTTCGGCGCGGTCCTCGGCACGGTGCTGCTGGAACGGTTGATCGACCTCGTCGCGCTGGCCGTCCTGGTGCTTGTTGCCTCGGTGTTCGCGCCCGTGCCGGCGCTGGTCGTCAACGTCGCCGCGGTGACCGTCGCGATCGGGCTCGCCGGCGCGCTCGTCCTGGTGGTCGTCCGGCGGCGGCTCGGTGACACCGCTTCCGTATCGCCGGTCGGCGTCCGCCAGCGCGTCGCCGCGTTCATTCGGCACCTGCTTGCCGGCGCGCTCTACCCGGGCCGGGCCGTGATCGCGACCGCCGGGGCGCTCAGCCTCGTCGCCTGGATGCTCGACGCCGGCCTCTACCTCGCGGCTGCAGCGTCGCTCGGGATCGGCCTGCCCGTTGGCACGGCGGTGATCATCGGCGCCGCGGGTGCGATAGCAACGGCGGTGCCCGCCGCACCTGGCTACGTTGGGACGTACGACCTGGCGGCTTCAGCCGTCGGCGCGGGCCTCGGCCTGGAACCCGCGACGGCCGTGGCCCTCGCGGCCGTGGTCCACGCGATGGTCCTGGTCCCGATCGCTCTTGCGGGGGCGGCCGCGCTCGTGGCCGAGACGCTCGGGGGACGGTCGGTGCGCTTCTTGGGCGCCGCGGCGGATCGGCAGGACGGCTAGTGCCCCTCCCCATGTATCTCGGGTGGTTCCTTCGGGCGGCACGAGTGTCGAGGCCACCGGCGATGGCTGCAGAAGGATGGTTCGCGAGAACTCCTGAATGAAGCTGGTGGTGACCGGGGGCGCAGGCCACGTCGGGCAGAATCTCGTGACGTAGCTTGCCGATCGGCACGACCTCCAGATCCTCCTGATCGACAAGAATCGGCCGAACCTCCAGACCCTCAACCGCCTGCATCCCTCAGTCGCCACCCTCCTTCATGACCTCGCGATGCCTGGCAACTGGCAGGCGGAGGTTGCATCCGCGGACGTCGTTGTGATCCTTCACGCACACATCACGGGCATCAAGCGAGACGCCTTCGACCGGGACAACGTCGAAGCTACGCAGCGTGTGCTGGAGGCGGCTCAACGCGCTGACAGGCCTCCCTTCGTGATCCACATGAGCTCGGCCGTGGTGCGATCGTCGGCGCAGGATGACTTCACGCGCACGAAAAGACTCCAGGAAGCGCTTGTGCTCGGTGCCCCTCTCCCAACCTGCGTCCTCCGCCCAACCCTCATGTTCGGTTGGTTTGACCCCAAACACCTCGGGTGGCTGGCCCGATTCATGTGCCGGGTTCCGGTGTTCCCCATCCCCGGAACCGGCCGTTTCGCTCGGCAACCGCTCTATGTTCGAGACGTGTGCAAGGTTGTCGATTGGTGCATCGACCGGCGACCCAGTGGCCGCGTGTTCGACCTCGTTGGGTCGGAACGGATCGACTACGTCGACATCTTCCGCGCGATCCGATCTGTCCAGGGGCTGAGGCGTCCATTCGTCCACATCCCGACGCCCGTGTTCGGCGCCCTGCTCGATATCAACGCGCGGTTCTGGAGGCCGCCCTTCACGTCGGCGCAAATGCGGGCGCTGACCGCCGGCGACGATTTCAGCGGGGTCGACATCACCTCGGAGTTCGGCATCCCCCCGACGCCGTTCCTCACGGCGATCCGCGAGACGCTCCTCGACAGCCGCTTCGCAAACGTCGTGCTCGCCGAGACGTCCACCTAGGTTCCCCGGACGTCACGGACGAACGAGCACCACGATCTCCCCGAAGTCGGCAGTCATTGTGAAGCGGGAGGCGATGTACTCGTCGAGGCGGGTCGATCCAGGGTCACAGCTCGCGTTGAACGGCTCGCATGCTGCGGCGAAGACGCGGTCGAGGACCAGGTACCGGGTATTCGAGGAATCGAGGTCGGCGACCATCTCGTTCTGGGTCGACGCCCGGTTCGTTACCCCAGGGTCGTACAGCGTGTCACGCACCACGGGCGGGCGATCCGCAAGGTAGTAGACCATCAAAGGATTGACGAACGCGTAGCGGTTCGACTTGAGGCCGACGAAGATGGGATCCGATGGCGTCGTGTTGTCGCGGATGTACGCGACGGCGTGCTCGATTGACGCTTGGTAGGACTCGGCGTTGTCGAACGAGACCGGGCTGGTGGTCGCGGCGGTGACCGCCCGGAGGCCGACCACCGACCAGGCCGACGCTGATCGCCACCGCCCTCCGGAAGTCCATCGGGCAGCGAACCCAGCAAGGCAGAGAAACGCGGGGCCGGCGGCCTGCGCGAAATGGGGGAAATCGCCTCGCCCCAGCGTCTGCAGCTGGCACAGCACGGCGAAGACAACGAGTCCTGCGCGCCCGGCATCACGTCCCCTGGCGGCCGCGATGGCGCCTGCCGCGACGTTCGCACGAGCTCGCCAGACAAGGACGATCATGAGGAGCACGGCCGCCGGTCCGGAGGCCAGCATCAGCGGGTCGGGAACAGCGCGGTAGACCCGCGGGCCCACGAACGGGTACCAGATCAGCTGCTCGTACAGTGCGTTGACCGCCACCGTCGCCATGAGAATCAGTGCCGCGGGGCCAACCACGATGGCCAGGCCGACGGCGGGCCACGCACTTCGGGACGCAACGAGCACGCCGACCAGCGCATACACCCCGACGTCCTGTCGGAATAGGAGCGCCAGCCCGACGATCGCCCCAGCCAGCAGCCGGGCGCGCGGACCTTCCCCGACGGAGGCCACCGCCAGAGCGAGCAGGGCGGCGACGACGGCGCGGCCCGGTGGCAACGCAGGAGCACGAACCCCGCCGCCGACTGCGATGCCACGAGCACAAGACCTGCAAGCTGGATGGTCGCCAAGCTCCGAGGGGTAACCAGGCCAATCAGCGCCGCGAGGTATCCGCCGAGCGGGCCATACAGCATCCAGAAGTCGCGGTTGGGACGAGTCCGTGATGGATGAACGTGCCCGCCGACGCGCTGATCCCCGCGTCGTATATGTTCACGGGCAGCAGCAGGTCCTTTGCCTCAATGGCAGCGGCGCCCAGGGCGGCGAGGACCGCGGGCACGAGGAGCTCCCGCAGTGCCGGGATGTCCGCAATTCTTGACCGGGCGGACATGGATGGCACGATACTGGCCGGCTCACCTTCGCGTCCGGCTCCTCGGAGGCTACGACCCGAAGGGGAAGCGCCTTCCGGCAGGGAGCTGAGGGTCGTGAGGCCGAGAGGCCACGACAAACTTCAGGCAGGCGCCTCGTGGGTACGAGCCTGACCCTCCGAGTCGCGCTGCTCAACGCCGCGACTCCGTAGCGCGAGGGGCGCCACCGCGGCCAGCAGCGCGGCCCCGGTCGCGAAGTACAATGCTGGAGTCGCGAGTGACGCGACCACGACCGCCGCGGCGAACGTCGACCGGTCGCTGCGCTTCGTGGCCCAGATGGCGCTCACGCCCGTCACACCGAGGCCCGCGACGGCCCACGGCGACAGCCCGGTCAGGGTGGCGATCGCAAGCGGCGACGGCACGCTCGACGGGATCGCGCGGAGCCAGTCGAACCATGCCTCCAGGCCCGCCCCAACGATTCCAACGCCGAAGATCGAGGCGCCAACGACGAGCGCGGCGGCGATCGCGTGCCAGCGCCGGGTGGCGATGAGCCAGACGAGCAGGACAATCGGCGACAGCTTCACGGCCGCCGTGCCGGCAACCAGCGCGCCGACGATCCACGGCCGGTCGCGGCAGATCCACGCGAGAACGAAGGCGGCCAGGACGAACGCCGACGCATTGCCAGAGAGGGCACTCGCCGCCAGCGGAGCCGAAAGCAGCGCGACGGCCCACGGGGCGGACCGCAGCGCCCAGGCAGCGCCCACGACGCACGCGATGGCGGCCGCGTCCCAGAGGATCATTCCCGCGTCGCCCAGGAGTGCCAATGGGCGCCACAGGACCGCAACGGGCGGCGGGGCCAGGAGCGGGACGGACCAGTAGGGCACATGGAGCGGCACCGGCCGATCGCCTGCCAGCAGGGCATACAGCGGATGCTCCGCGTTGAGACGCTCCCCCGCCGCGAGGTAGTTCGAGGCGTCACCGCCGATGGCTGTCGGGTGCCAGCCGTACACCTGCCAGACGGCGAGCAGCACGATGACGGCGGTGGCCCAGGAGATCGCGTGGCCCAGGCTGCCGGGCCGGACGCTGATCCAGCCCCGCCTGGCGCCACGATTCGGTCCTGACTTCGCAGCGCAGGCCTCGACACCGTCCGGCATCCACCCCCGGATCAAGCCGCCGCCGACTATTCGCCCGTTCACCAGATCATCACCAGGGTAGCGTGGCAGCGCTCCGCGAGCCCCCACGATCACGATCGTGTCGGAACCGCCTCGAGACCACCAGCATGCTCCCGCCGCGTGGTCGGACAGATGGGTAAAGTCGTTCACGGTCGCGCCGCTGATCGTCCTATCTTCGGGCCGGCTGCTCCGCGAGGTGGGTCGCGATCGGCGCACACGCGCCGCTAGGATGTGTCCCATGGCAGAGCTCCTCGCCCCAGAGCCGCTCGTCGCGGTCATCATCCCTGCCCTCAACGAGGCAGGGAAGATCGGGCGCGTCCTGGACAAGATCCCGCGCGACGGCCGCTTCGAGGCGATCGTCGTGGACGACGGTTCCACCGACGGGACCGGGGACGAGGCGCGGGCGCACGGCGCCGCGGTCGTGGTCCGCCACGAGGTCCGGGGTGGCGTGGGGGCGGCCATCCGCGACGGCTGGAAGGCCGGTCTGGCGCGGCAGCGGCCCTACCTGGCGCTCGTCTCCGGCGACGACCAGCATGAGCCCGAGGAGCTGGTCGGCGCGCTCGACCGCCTGATCGCGAGCAAGGCGGACTACCTCCAGGGTTCGCGCTGGATGCGCGGGGGCCGAGTGGTCGGGCCGACCGGCGGGCGTGGCTTCGGAACCCGGATCTACTCGGTGGTCTTCAGCCTTCTCGCCTTCCACCGCATCACAGACGCGACGAACGGGTTCCGGGTCTTTCGCTCGGAGCTGCTAAACGACCCGTCGATCAACCTGGACCAGGCCTGGCTGGACAGCTACGACCTCGAGCCGTACGTGCTCTACCGCGCCATCCGGGGGCACCACCGCGTGATCGAGTACCCGGTGACCGTCCGGTACCACGCCGCGGAGGGATACACGAAGATGCGGGGGTTCCGCGACTGGTGGCGGCTATTCCGGCCGGCCTTCCTTCTTCGATTCGGGGTGAAGCGATGACGTTCGAAGTGGACCGCGCCTTCGCCGGGCGCCGGGTGCTGGTGACCGGTGGCGCCGGATTCGTGGGCGGGTCGCTGGTTCGCCGGCTCGTCGAGCAGGGCGCCCGCGTGACCGTGCTCGACGATCTGTTCACCGGCCGCGCCGACACGTTGCCGTCGTCGGTTCAGTTCGTCGAGGGCTCGGTGACGGACGCGTCGCTGGTGGCGGACATGGTCGCCGACGCCTCGGTCGTCTTCCACATGGCGGCCCGCAACATCATTGCGAGCACGAAGAACCCGCGCGACGACTTCGAGACGAACATCGGCGGCACGCTCAACGTCCTGCTCGCGGCCCGCGACTCGCGGCCTGACCGGGTCGTGTACACGTCGTCGGCGTCTGTGTACGGCAACCCGCGCTCGATCCCGATCAACGAGGACGATCCGCTGGTCCTGCTCTCGCCGTACGCGGTCAGCAAGCTGGGCGGCGAGAACTACTGCAACGCCTTCCACGAGAGCTATGGGATCCCGGTTGCGGTGGTCCGTTATTCGAATGTGTTCGGGGAGGGCCAGCGGCCGGACAACCCATATTGCGGCGTCGTCAGCAAGTTCTTCGCCTCGGCCATTGCGGGCGAGCCGCTCCAGATCCACGGGGACGGCGAGCAGACGCGCGACTACACGTACGTGAACGACGCCGTCGCGGCCACCCTCATGGCTGCGATCCACCCGCGCGCCGAGGGCGAGGTCTTCAACATCGGCACGGGCATCGAGACGTCCGTCAACGCGCTGGCTGCGGGCGTGGCGGCCGCGGTCGGGCGTGACGTAGAGATCCGCCACGTGGACCGGCGCGACATCGACAACATCCGCCGCCGCGTGGTGAACATCGAGAAGATCCGCCGGATGCTGCGCTGGTCTCCCCAGGTCACGCTCCAGCGCGGCCTCGCCGATACGGCCGAGTGGCTGGCACGCGAGGGTGAGCGGGCAGGCCTGGGCACGCCGGGGTGACCTGGGACATGCGGGCTCCAGAGGGCCATGCGAACACGGGCCTGGGCCGTGGCTTCGCAGTGGCCACGAAAGGCGCCTGGCGAAGTCCGGTCGTCCGGCTCCTCACTGGACCCGCGGTCAGCGCTGTCTTCCTCGCTGATCCCCTGGGGCCCATCTTGGTGGAACGGGTCTCCTGGAAACGGTACGTCATCACGTCGGGCCGCGGGCGCTGCTGGGCCTTGTGGCACCCTGGTCCTCAACGTCGGAATCGCGGAGACTGAGGCCGTCCGCACACTCGATCGTGGGTGCCGAGGGCCACAGCTCTTCACCGACCGAAGACTTGCGACCCACCAGATCGTAGTCATGCTGCTATGGGTGGTCACGGCTCCCGGCCGGCAACCGGCGCTCCGCTCTCCTCGGAGGACGGAACCCGCATCGGGCGCGCTCGCGGCCCTGACCCGATCTGCCCGTCAGCGACCCGGCCAGGCTACGGACACCTGGGGCGGGTACGCCGGGACCACGCACGCTACCGGGCCACCGATGCAGTGAGCATGGTCCGCCCAATGCACATCGGGCGGAGCCGGGATCGAGAACGAGAACAGAGCGGCCCCGACGAGCACGCCGGACAGGACGATCGCGGTTCGACGCAAACGCAACGGCCCCGGCGATCGCGAGCAGCGTGACCCCTACGGCGGTCGCCAAGAAGTACCGGCCACCGACTGCAGGATCTGCGACTTGGCTTCCGAGCGCGGGTGTCCCGGCCACCGTTGTAACCGCGGTGAGATACATGAAGGTCAGGACGGTTCGGGGCGGGAGCATCCGCACTAAGGCGAGCGCAAGGAGGATTGGAATGATCCCGAGGCCGACGCGAGCGAGGGGCGCCAGGAGGTCGAGTTCCACCGGGCGTCGAACCGTACCCAACAGGGCTACCGCCTGGAGGCCAGCGCAAGCGAGCAGCACCAGCCCGGGCCGGTCGCGCCAGAACAGCGGGAGCGTCAGGACCGCCCCGATCCCCGACAGGCCGGCAATCACGACGCCAGCGTGATCCAGCCGGCGAACCTCCCTGGTGAGAGACAGGCCTACGAGGTAGAGAGCAAGGAACCACTGCGCATCCTGGGCCGTGGTGAACGGCTCTGGGACGGGCAGGAGGGGATGGCGAGCGCGAACACGATGCGAACGCGCCGATCGGGGATCGCCGTCGCGAGTCGATCGGATGCGAAGAACATGGCCACGAGCGCGATGATCACGGCGTGGACGAGGATGGTTACCGCCGGCGCGATCTCGGGCGGCCCCAGGCGAGCCAGCATGAATGCCGCCCGAGAGGGCATCACGAGGTACCCCTCAGTTGACTGGACGAGATTGGTCAGGGGATCGAGCGTGAACGTGGGGGTCCAGAAGTCCCTCGTCTCCTCCCAGACGAACTCGGGTCGTAGGATCGCGTGCGGCTCGCGCAGCAGGACGATCAGGAATACGAGCATCCCGACCAGCAACCCGGTCAGTCGTGCCGATCCGCTCCAGTGGGCGAGCAGATCGTGTCCTCCGGGCGCGCTCATCGCGAAGTACGAAGCCCGGCGTGCGGGGAAGTCGGGGCCGCTGCAGGCACGATGCCGAGCGTAGCATCACGCCAGGCCGGGAAAGTTCGGCTCCGCCGAGGGCTTCGCGCGAGTCGGCGAGTCAGTGAGGCCTGGCGCCGGGTCTGAGCGCGGTGACGGCCCCGACGCCGGACGATCGAGGGATATCGAGCGCGGAGGGGACTGGTACCCTCGCGGCCATGATGGAGACTCTGCTGGACATCGTCGTGCTCGGTGGTGGAGGGCATGTCGGCCTGCCGCTGAGCCTCGCCCTCGCGGATGGCGGCCTTCGGGTGGGCATCCACGACATCAACCAGGCGACCCTGGACGGGATCGAGGCGGGGATAATGCCGTTCCGGGAGACCGGAGCGGACGACCTCCTGCCCCGGGTCCTCTCCACCGGACGGCTGGCCCTGTCGGCGGATCCAGCAATGGTGGGTGACGCCGACATCGTGATCGTGGTGATCGGCACGCCCGTTGACGAGTTCCTGGGCCCGTCGATGACGATCTTCGAACGGGCGGTGGACCAGATCGCGGGCCACCTCCGGGACGGCGCGCTCGTGATCCTGCGGAGCACGGTCTACCCGGGAACCACCGAGTACGTGGCGCAGGCGCTCGCCGAGCGCGGCCGCCGGGTGGACGTCGCGTTCTGCCCGGAGCGAATCGCAGAGGGACACGCGCTCGAGGAGTTCAGGTCGCTGCCCCAGATCATCGGCGCCGACGACCCCCGGGTAGGCGACCGTGCCGAGGCGCTGTTCCGCCGGCTCACGGACGGGATCGTCCGGACATCCTCGAAGGAAGCCGAGCTGGCCAAGCTCCTCACGAACACCTGGCGCTACATGAAGTTCGCCATCGCGAACCAGTTCTTCATGGTCGCCCACCAGGCCGGGTTGGACTACGCGGCGGTCCTGAACGCCATCCGGCAGGACTACCCGAGGGCCGCCGACCTGCCAGGTCCGGGCTTTGCCGCGGGGCCCTGCCTGTTCAAGGACACCATGCAGCTCGCCGCCTTCACGAGCGATCATTTCCCGATGGGTCAGGCCGCCATGCAAGTGAATGAGGGGATGCCCGCCTACATCGTCAGCACGCTCGAACAGCGCCTGGGCTCGCTCCGCGGCCGCACGGTGGGCATCCTCGGGATGGCCTTCAAGGCCGAGTCCGATGACTCGCGCGCCTCGCTCAGCTACAAGCTTCGAAAGCTCCTTGCGTGGGCGGGCGCCCGCGTGCTGGCGACGGATCCGTACGTGCGCGACGACCGACTGGTCCCGCTGGAAACCGTGCTGGCGGAAAGCGAGGTCCTGGTCATCGGGGCGCCGCATCGCGCCTATCGCGAGTTGGACCTTGGCGACCGCGAGGTCTTGGACGTCTGGAACGCGCTCGGGCGCGGCATCCGGATCTGACGGCGATGCGCATCCTCGTCACCGGCGCCGCCGGATTCATCTGCGGCTACCTCGTGCCAGAGCTGCTGGAGGCCGGCCATGAAGTCGTGGGCCTGGACAACGTCAGCAAGTACGGTCCTGCCCGGCGGAGCTACGACGATCACCCGCGCTATCGCCTGGTGGAAGGCGATGCGAAGGACGTCGTCCTCTTGCGAGACCTGGTCCGGGGGTGCGACCAGGTGGTGGCCGCCGCCGCGATGATCGGCGGGATTAGCTACTTCCACGAGTTCGCCTACGACCTGTTCGCCGAGAACGAGCGGATCCTCGCGGCGACGTTCGACGCCGCGATCGAGGCACACCGGCGCGGCGAGCTGAAGCGCGTCGTGGTGCTCAGCTCGTCGATGGTTTACGAGTCCGCGGACATCTTCCCGACGCCGGAAGGCGCGCAGGCGAGCTCGCCGCCGCCCGTCTCCACGTACGGCTTCCAGAAGCTCGCCTCGGAGTACTTCGCGAAGGGCGCGTGGGAGCAGTACCGGCTTCCGTACACGATCCTGAGGCCGTTCAACTGCGTCGGGATCGGAGAGCGCCGCGCTGTGCGCGACACCGAGGTGATGAGCGGAAACGTGAAGCTCGCGCTGAGCCATGTCGTCCCGGACCTGGTCCTCAAGGTGCTGCGCGGCCAGGACCCGCTCCACATCCTGGGCGTGGGCGACCAGGTGCGCTGCTACACGTACGGCGGCGACCTTGCCCACGGGATCCGTCTCGCCATGGAATCGGGCGCGGCGATCAACGAGGACTTCAACCTCTCCACGCCCGTCAGCACGACCGTGCTCGAGCTCGCCGGCGAGATCTGGCGGAAGCTCAACGGCGAGGACCGGGCCTTCCGGTACTTCTCGGACCCGCCGTTCGAGCACGACGTCCAGCACCGCGTACCCGATGTCCGGAAGGCGCGCGACGTGCTCGGCTTCCAGGCGGCGACCACGCTCTCCGGGATGCTGGACGAGGTGATCCCCTGGCTTCGCGCCGAGGACGCGGATGGCAGGCTCTGAGCCGGTGGCGGTGCGCGCCCGGCGCACGTCGACCGAGATCTCGGGGGCCGTGTCCCCTGCACGCGGAGCTGCGCCCGAGCTGACGGTCGTCATGCCCGTCTGGAACGAAGGCGAGCGCGTGATACCGACGCTCCGCGCGTTCGCCGCGGCGGTGCACACTCCATTCGAGCTCCTCGTCGTCCACGACATGCCGGAGGACACGACTGTGTCAGTCGTGGAACGGCTGTCGGCGGAGATCCCCGGGCTTCGTGCGCACCGGAACGACCTAGGCAGCGGTGTGCTCAACGCGATGAAGGCTGGGGTCGCGGCCGCCCGGGCCCCGTACGTCCTCATCACGATGGCGGACGGCTCCGACGAGTACGCGAATGTGGATGAGATGGTGGCGCTCGCCCGCGATGGCGCCGACGTCGTCGCAGCCAGCCGATACATGCGCGGCGGTCGGCAGCTCGGCGGGCCGAAGGTGAAGCGGCTGCTCTCACGAACCGCAAGCCTCACCCTCCACTGGTTCGCGGGCGTTCCGATCCACGACGCCACGAGCAACTTCAAGCTCTACAGCCAGCGATTCCTCGATGCGACGACGATCGAGAGCAAGGCCGGGTTCGAGCTGGCGCTCGAGCTGTCCGTCAAGGCCACGCTCCAGCGCCGCCGCCTCGCAGAGGTCCCGACAACGTGGCATGACCGGACCGGCGGGGAGAGCCGCTTCCGGCTCCGGAAGTGGCTCCCGCACTATCTCCGCTGGTACGGCGTGGCCATTCGGGGTCGGCTGGGCGGCCTTCGGCCACGCCGCACGTGAGGATCCAGGGCTCTCGAGCGCCCACCTCCCACGAGGTAGGAGCGATCCAATCGAGGCTATGGCACTCGCCGCCGAAGACGCGGCATCGGGGGGACCAAGGAACCGCGAGGTCGCCCGGGCCGCACAGGCATCTGTGGGCACCGGGTGCGTCGATCGGGTCGTGACCGGGCTCTTCGCGCTCGCGATCTCGCTCTCGTCGTTTCTGCTCTTCGCGATCGAGTTGATCGTAGGGCGACTCGTCATCCCGGTCTTCGGCGGCGCACCCGCGGCATGGGCGACCGTGCTGGCCTTCTTCCAGGGCGTGCTGGTGCTCGGCTATCTCTACGGTCATCTCTCCGCCAGCCGGCTCGGACCGCGGCGGGGGGCGATCGTCCATGTCGCCCTGGTGGTCGTGGCGGTCGTGGCGCTGGCCCTGTCGCCCGCCCGACTCGGCGTCCTGCGAGATGGGACCCTCGACCCCGTCGTGGACCTGCTCAAGATGCTTGCCGTGGTCGTTGGCCTGCCCGCCTTCCTGCTCACGGCCACCACGCCGCTCCTCTCGTCCTGGTACACGCGGCTGCGCGGCGAGGGTGCCGACCCATACTGGCTGTACGCGGCGAGCAACGGCGCGTCATTCGCGGCACTGTTGCTCTACCCGCTGGTCATCCAGGCGGCGCTGGGCCTGACTGCGCAGCGAGCGACCTGGTCGTTCGGCTTCGTCATTCTCGGCGGGATCCTTGCGGCGGTCGCCGTCATCGTCGCGGTCGCGGTGGCGCGGCCTCGCCGAGCCGCCCCGCAGTCCGACCTTCGACCCGGTTCGGCCGAGGGTAGTCAGCGGGCCGAGCCGACCGGGTCGGTCGTCCCGCTCAAGACGCGTGTGACCGGCCCCGTTGTTGCGCGCATCACGGCGGGGCGCCGGGGGCGCTGGCTCCTGCTTGCGGCGGTCCCGTCAGGCTTGCTCGCTGCCGTCACGAACCTTGTCGCGACGGACCTCGTGAGCGCACCGCTCCTGTGGGTCGGGCCGCTCGCGATCTACCTGCTCACCTTCGTGGTGGTCTTCTCGCCGCGGCTCCAGGCCGTGATCACGGCCGCGATCGCGCTGGCGCCGGTTGGGGTCACCCTGCTCTGGATCCCGCTCGGCTCGGGGGGTCTCTGGCCGGTCGCCCCGCTGGTCCTCGTCGCGTATGTCGGGTTCGCCGTCGTCGCGACCGCGCTCCATGGACGCCTCGCAGGTGATCGACCAGGCCCCCGGCACCTGACCGACTTCTATCTCACGATGTCGATCGGCGGCGTGATCGGCGGCGCATTCGTCGGAATCCTGGCCCCGCTCGCATTCCCGGGGATCTGGGAGCTCCCGATCCTCGTGGTCGCCGCGCTCGTGGCCCTCGCGTGGGCGGCGCCGTCACGCGCGCCAGGCACGAGTGAGCCGGCCGCGCGGACACCGGCCAGGCGAAACGGTCGCGCACGTCGAGGGCTGCACTTCGGGCCGTTCGTGGCCGGTGCGCGCATCCGGTTGGTCCCGTACGGGGTCTGCGCCGGTCTCCTGGTCGTCGCGATCGCACCGGCTGGCGGGCCTGCCTTCGAGGGCGCGGCTCGGTGGCTGGCAGTCGGCGGGTTCCTGCTCCTCGTTGGCGGTCAGCCGCGTTTCCTGGCCCTGGCGACGGGGCTCCTGCTGGTGCTCGCGACGATCGTCCTGCCGGCTCCCGCACGATTCCAGGAGCGGTCGTTCTTCGGGGTGACCCGGGTGCTCCTCGCCGCCGATGGGCGTTCGGTCCAGCTGATCCACGGCAACACGATCCATGGGCTGCAGGCGACCGACCCAGCATTGCGCGGCGAACCGACCACCTACTACGCACGCACCGGGCCGGCGGGTGACGTGTTTGCGGTCACCCGCGAGCGTCTCACCAGGTTGGGGCGTCCGGCCGCGGTCGGCCTGGCGGGCCTCGGCGCCGGCGAGCTGGCGGCCTATGCCCAGCGGGGCGATCACTTCACGTTCTACGAGATCGATCCGGTCGTGGTCCGGGTCGCCACGGATCCGAGCCTGTTCACCTTCCTTGCCGACATGCCCACGCCGGCCTCGATCGTGTTCGGCGATGCGCGCCTCTCGCTCAGCGACGCTGCCGCCGGGTCATTCGACCTGCTGGTCATGGACGCCTTCTCGTCCGACTCGCCGCCGGCCCACCTGCTGACGGTCGAGGCAATCGACGAGGCGATGCGAACGCTCGCACCCGGCGGTCTGCTGGCGATCCACGTGTCCAACCGTTTCTACGACCTCGCGCCCGCGGTCGCCGGCGCGGCCAACGCCCTCGGGCTGGCCACCCTCCAACGCAGGTACGAACCCTCGCAGGCCGACGCCGATCGGCTCCTGGCGGGCCCCTCGATATGGGTTGTCCTGGCTCGCGGGCCTGGCGACCTCGCAGGCTTCCCCTCGCGCGGCTGGACGCCGATCAACCCGGTCCCACCGCTGACCGACGACAACGCGGACATGCTGCGCCTCCTCCGGTTCTGGCGTTAGGGCCCGTCAGGAAACAACAGCCTCAGCCAGGGGGAGCCGCTGCCTCGGCAGGAGCGAGTAGTTCCATTCGCCGTGGAACGGGTCGGCCTCGAGGTAGAGGGTCTTCATGTCGGCGTCGCTGACGCTGACGCCGGCCGGATACGAGTTCGTGTCGATGGCACTCCGGACGCGCAACCCGGTGCGGGTCGTGGTGGCCGCGATGAGGTTGACGATCGCCTCGTGGCTGATGAGCGGCTTCCCCCGCCAGTTCATGGTGATGGCCGAGAAGAGCCGGTGCTCGATCTTGTTCCACTTACTGGTCCCGGGCGGGAAGTGGCAGACGGCGATCTCGAGGCCCGTCTCGTCGGCGAGCTTCTGGAGCTCCCACTTCCAGAGCCGGAGCCGATAGCCGTTGCTGCCCCCGGCGTCGGCGGTGACGAGGAGCCGGGTGGCCTCGGGATAGCGTTCCCGGCCCATCGTCATCCACCAGCGCCGGATCGTCTCGACCGCGAAGGCCGCCGTGTCGTGGTCGGTCCCGACGCTGACCCAGCCCGCGTTCTCGGCGAGGTCATACACCCCATAGGGAGCAGCCCGGCCGAGTTCCGGGATCACGAAGTCGTGCATCAGCACGCGCTCGGGGTCGCCCGTCGGGCGCAGC
>JBBQRX010000038.1:0-24512 GCA_038214375.1 Candidatus Limnocylindrales bacterium | reverse complement strand
CTTGAGGACGGAGACGGAGATCCCGCGCGCCTTGAGCAGGCGGCCGATGCTGGCGGCGGTGATGCCCTTCCCGAGGGAGGAGGTGACCCCTCCGGTCACAAAGACATACTTCGCCATGGGCCGCGCTCCTCCGGGGTTTTTCGGATGCTACCGGAAAGCGGCCGATGGCGCCAGCGTCCCGTCGTCGACGAGGAAGCTCACCCTGTGCGGGTCATCGCAGGCGAGGATAGAGGGGAGGCGATCGCCAGCGTGCCGCGCCCGAGCGTGCGGTGGCCCGTGGCGCCAGCGTCCCGCCCCCGCGCGCGGACCTACCCCTCGATGAGCGGCGGCGGTTCGGGGCCCACCCGGCCGGCGGCCGCGCCCGCCGGGGCACGTCGCGCCACGACGATGCCGGCCACGATTACGCCGAAGCCGGCCGCCTGGACGGCGAGGACGGGCTCGCCAAGGAGGATCGCCGCGAGCACGATCGTGAGGGCGGGGACGAGGAATTGCAGGTTCGCGATGCGACTTGGCCCAAGGAGCGCGATCGCGCCGAACAGCACCACGTTCGCGAGCCCGCCCGCGATGATCCCGGAGTAAAGGATCGCGAGCAGGTGTGGCGGGCCGACGGCCGAGAGGTCGGCGCTCACGAGCTGGAGGAGCCCGGGGCCGGCCAGCACCGTCGCCCCCGCGAGGATCGCCCACGTCGTGAGGCGGAGCGGCGAGTAGGTGGCGAGCAGAGGAGCCGAGAGCGCCAGGTACCAGCCCCAGCAGGCGGCCGCGATGACCGTCATGAGGACGCCGAGCCCGGCGTCGTCGAGCCGCAGGCCGTTGCCGCCAGCGACAAGCGCGACCCCCGCGAACGCGACGACGGCACCCACGTATCGAAGTCGGTGACCGCGCTCGGCACGCGTCGCCACTGCGGCCAGGAGCGTGAAGATCGGGGTGGTGGCAACGAGAAGCGCGCTCGTCCCCGCGGTGGTCAGCGCGAGCGCGCTTGCCCAGAGGATCTGGTAGAGCCCGAACCCGAGCGCCCCCAGCAGCGCGACCCGGATCGCGACGCGGCGCGGGAGCCCAACCGCGCCCTCACGCCATCGGGTGATCGCGAGGAGCACCAGGCCGGCGAGGAGGAACCGCACGAACGCGAAGCCGACCGGCGGCACGGCCTCGATCGCGGCCTTGACGGTGACGAAGTTGAAGGACCAGGCCACCATGACGCCGACTGCCCCGAGCTCCGCCAGCCGGCTGGCCCGGGACGCTGCCGCGGCTGGGCTGCGGAAGCCGAGCGAAACGGCGACGGCCTCGCCGGCGGGTGCCGGCGAGGCCGCGGTCGGTTGGAGCGGCGGGATGGGCTAGACGCCTTCCTGCTCGAGCTCGAGGGTCTCCTCGTCGCTCTCCTCGGTCAGCTTCAGCCAGACGAAGAGTCCAGCGAGGACCACCAGCGGGATGACGACGAGCGCCGCCAGCGTGACCCCAAGGGCAGTGGCCACGATCTTGAGAGCCTTCATCGGCCGTACCTCCTTCGGTGGACGCCGGGTCCGCTAGGCCTTTCGAGCCTGGGGTGCCTGCGCGATCATCGCTTCGATGTCGTCCTTCGTGAACTCCGCGAGCGTGTGGTGGCCGCCGGTCGGACCGACGCGATGGAGGCGGACGACGAACGCGCCCTCCTGCTCGAAGAAGAAGATGTCGCGCGGCTTCTGCTCGTCGAGCCACCGCCCGAGCACCCGGAACGAGTTCTCATAGTAGCCCGTGCTGGTCCAGTCGGGCGCTGGCGCGCTGGAGTTGCGGCGCGCGACGGCCTCCTCCATGAATCGGGCAATATCGTCGTCGAGGAAGGTCAGGGTCTCCTTGACCTGGTGCCCGGCGCTCTCCGACCAGGAGCCCGACTCGCCCTCCATCGCGAGTCCCTGGAGGATGAAGCCGTCCTGGGCTTCCACGAGAAGGACGTCCCGCATCCCGCGCTGGTCGAGGAAGGCGCCGATGGAACGCAGGACCTCCTCGAAGTCCTGGCGCGGGCTCCCCTCGTAAATTCGCATCGTCCCTCCTCGTCGCCGCGGCCCGCCACTCGCGGCTCGGTGCCCGGCGTCGGCTGCCGGTCGTCTGTTCGATCAGGCGTCGCTCGCGCGCCCCGCGCTCGAACGTGCGAAGCACGACCCCGCTGACGAGTGTACGCACGCCGGTGGAGGCGCACAAGACGAACGGGCCGATCGCTCGGACGGTCGGCTCGTGACAGCCTGCGTCACTTTGCCGGCTCGATCGTGATGCCGCCGTTGCTCGTCCGGGCCACGATCGTGACGCCTGGTGCCGCGCCGACGCGGCCAACGAGCCGGGACTCCGCGGCCGTTTCGCTGGTCGTGACCGGGTATCCGACGGTGACCTTCCCATTCGACGTCTCGAGGTCCAGGCCGAAGGTGGCGTCGGCTTCGAGGTGCAGCGCGATGGCCGCGTTCGACGTCTCGAAGGACTGCTGGCCCGCGGCCAGGGTGCCGGCGAAGGAGACGTCGCCGTTGGAGGTGCTCGCCGTGACGACCGCGTCGGATGCGGCGATGCCGATTTTGGCGTTCGACGTCGCCAGGTGAAGCTGGCCCCTCGACCCGGTGATGCCGATGACGCCGTTCGACGTGTCGATGTCCAGGCCGGCCGTGGCCCGGTCCACGGTCACCTCCGCATTGGAGGTCCGGATGCGGATCGCGCCGGCGATCCCCGCCACGCTCACGTTCCCGTTCGAGGTCACGAGCTCCAGGGACGATCCGGCCGGCACCGTTACCGTGGCGGACGCTCCCCGATTCCGCGGGTTCGTCGGATCGGGTTGGTAGACCGCCCGCAGGACGACCGTTCCAGTCTCCTCCGCGAGCGTCGTCACGATCCGCGCGCGATCGGCCTCGGCGTCGGCCTTCGTTGCGCCCGCCCCGGTCACCGCGACGGTCGCCGCCACCCGCCCGTCCGGGCCCGGCCGGACGCTCATCTCGCCGTTGAAGAGCTCGACGCGCACGACGTGGCTGGAGAACCCCGTCAACGACAGGTCCCGGGTCTCACGCGCCGTGGTCTCCCCGCTGGTGCCGGCGCACCCGGCTGCGAGGAGGGCGCCGGCGAGCGTCACGCCGAAGAACAGGGCCGGTAGCCGGAGGCGGGTGGGCGGTCGCACGGGCGGGTTCTCCGGTCAGGACGCGAATCGGTGGGTGGGTCGAATGGTCACAGTGCCCCGGCAAGCAGGCCGGCGATCCTGGCGTCGTTGATGATGAGCGCGGTGTTGGCGCGAATGGACCTGCCGTCGGTCAGCTCCGCGACCCGCTGAAGGACCCACGGCGTGAGGGCCGGTCCGCGGATCCCGGCTGCCTCGGCGTCGGCGGTCGCCCGGTCGATCGCGGCCCTCGCCTCCGCGTGAGGCAGCTCGTCGTCCACGGGGACGGGCACACAGAGCAGCACGCCGGACCCCAGGCCGAGCGAGAGGTGGACCCGCACGAGGTCGGCCGCGCGGGCGAGGTCGGGAACGTGCTGTGGTGCCCGGATCCCGGATGCACGCGAGAAGAAGCCCGGGAGCTCCTCCGTCCCGAGGGCGACAACCGGCACGCCGCGCGATTCGAGCATCTCGAGCGTGCCGCGCACGTCGAGGATCGCCTTCGGGCCGGCACAGACGACCACGACCGGCGTCCTGGCGAGCTCCTCGAGATCGACGGAGACGTCGAGGCTCGGCGGTCGCAGGGTCCCGTCCGCCGGCGGTACCGATTCGAATGCCCCCGGGTGGACGCCGCCGATCCCGCCGGTCGCGAAAACCCGGATCCCGGCTGCGGCGCAGGCGAGCATCGTTGCGGAGACCGTAGTCGCTCCCAGCTCGCCCGAGGCGAGCGCAGCGGCCAGGGTCGGCCGTGCCACCTTCCGCACGCCGGCAGCCGTCGCGAGCTGGACGAGCGCCGCCTCGTCGAGGCCGACCACGAGCCGGCCGTCGCGGATGCCGACGGTCGCGGGCACCGCGCCCGATTCACGGACGGCCGCCTCCGCGGCCGCTGCCACCTCCAGGTTCCGCGGAAATGGGAGGCCATGGCTGATAAGCGTGGATTCGAGGGCCACGACCGGGCGGCCGGCCCGCAGCGCGTCGGCGACCTCCGGGGCCACGACAAGTCGATCGCGGAGACCGGAGGGAACGGGTTCCTGCATCGCCAGAGGGTACCGTCGGGCGGCCCGTGCGGCAATCCGCGGCGAAGCGTGTCTACCCGAGAGCGAGCTCCGACCGGGGCGTGCCGAGCTGACGCGCCGCCGCGCGGTGGCCCGCCACGACGGCGCGCCGCAGGACGGCCGGGGTCGTGGCCGCACCGGCTGCCACCCACGCCGCAAGGAACCCCGCGTCGAAGGCATCACCGGCCCCCGTCGTGTCCCGCGCTGGCGAGGGGCGCGTGGCGACGTCGAGCCGAATGCCCGGCGTCGTCGCGGGGCCCCGGCCGCGGATCAGGAGCGTTGCGCCGGCCGGCCCGCGCTTGACCACCGCGACCGGCGCGAAGCGGAGGAGGTGCACCGGGTCCGCCTCGCCGAGGAACGCTGTGGCCTCGTGCTGGTTCGTGAAGAGGAGGTCCGGCGCGACCCGCCGGACGAGGTCGTGGGCAGCGAACCGGCCGCCCGCGAGCAGCGGGCCCGCCGATGCGAGGTCCACGCTGACGCGCGCCCCTGCTGCCCGCGCGAGCACGACCGCTGCCTGCCCGGCCTCTCCGAGCGGCGCGCCGAGCAGCGAGTAGGCGGGCAGGTGGAGCGCGGCCACGCCCTGGAACCAGCGCGCATCCAGGTCCTCCGCGCGGAGGAGGTCGGCCGCGCCGCGCTCCGCGACGAACGACCGCTCGCCGGTCACGGGATCCACCAGCATCCCGATCCGGGCGGTCCGCTCCCCCGCGGGACGGGTCGCGCGAACCACGACGCCATCCGCTCGCAGCGCTGCGACGAGCGCGCGGCCGGCGCCGTCCCGCCCGACCGCGCAGACGAGGGTCGTCCTCGCGCCGAGCCGGGCCAGCCAGCGGGCGGCGTTGGCCGCAGAGCCGCCCTGGTACAGCCGGACCGCACCCGGGACGTCGGTCCCGCGCCGAAGCGCGCGGGACGGAGCCAGCGTCACGTCGAGCGCCAGGTCGCCGAGCACGACCACCCGCACGAGGTTCGGGCGCGACGGCAGCGACGGGCGGGACGGCATCCGCGGGCGGGATGGCAGCGACGGCACGCGCCCGAGGATACGCCGCCCCCGGCGAGGTGCCGCACCCGCAAGGGGGTCGCGCTCGATGCCGGACCGAAAGTTCAGGGCAGGAGGCGGGCCCATCCCGGGGTCGCGCCTACAATTGCCCGATCCACCCGCTTCCTGCATCGCCACCCAGGAGCCCACCCGCATGACCCTCACCGCCGACCAGCTCGACCGCCTCGCGGTCGACACCATCCGGACCCTCTCGATCGACGGCGTCCAGCAGGCGAACTCCGGCCACCCGGGCGCCCCGATGGGCATGGCCCCGATGGCCTACGCGCTCTGGACACGCTTCCTCCATCACGCGCCGACCCACCCGGACTGGCCCAATCGCGACCGCTTCGTGCTATCGGCCGGGCATGCCTCGATGCTCCTGTATTCCCTCCTGCACCTCACCGGGTACGACGTCACGCTCGACGATCTCCGGCATTTCCGCCAGTGGGGCTCGCGGACGCCGGGCCATCCGGAACACGGCCTGACCGCGGGCGTGGAGGCCACCACCGGTCCCCTCGGCCAGGGGATCGCGAACGCCGTCGGGATGGCCGTCGCGGAGCGACGCCTCGCAATGGAGTTCAACCGCCCGGGCCACGCGATCGTCGATCACTGGACGTACGCCATGTGCTCCGACGGCGACCTCCAGGAAGGGATCGCATCCGAGGCGGCCTCGCTCGCCGGCCATCTCCGGCTCGGCAAGCTCGTGCTGCTGTACGACGACAACCACGTCCAGCTCGACGGCCCGACCTCGATGGCCTTCTCGGAGGACGTCCTCGAGCGGTTCGACGCCTACCAGTGGCACACGCAGCAGGTCGAGGACGGCAATGACCTCCACGCCATCGACGCGGCCATCCGCGCCGCGCGCGCCGACGGGCGTCCCTCGATCATCGCGGTCCGGACGCACATCGGGTTCGGGTCCCCGCACAAGCAGGACAGCCAGAAGGCGCACGGCGCGCCGCTCGGCGTGGAGGAGGTCCGCCTCACGAAGGAGGCCTACGGCTGGAACCCCGACCGGACGTTCTACGTGCCGGACGATGCGGAGGCGCTCTTCAGCCGGGCGATCCCGTACGGCGAGCACCTGGTGAACGACTGGGAAGACCGCGTCAGGCGCTACGCCGTGGCGTTCCCGCACGAGGCGTCGGAGCTTCGGCGGCGAATCGGCGGCGAGCTGCCCGACGGCTGGGATGCCCACCTGCCCACCTACGGCGTCGGCGAGGATTTCGCCACCCGGCAGGTGAGCCAGGCGACGATCCAGGTCCTTGCGGCCGACCTGCCCGAGCTCTTCGGCGGTTCCGCGGACCTCTCCGAGTCGAACCTGACGGACGTCAAAGGCGGCGGCGACTTCTCGGCCGAGGAGGCTGGCCGGAACCTTCGCTTCGGCGTGCGCGAGCACGCGATGGGCGGGATCGTCAGCGGGATCGCCTACCACGGCGGCTTCCTGCCCTACGGCGCCACGTTCCTCACGTTCAGCGACTACATGCGCGGCTCGGTTCGCCTCGCGGCGCTCTCCCGCCTGCACCTCGCTTACGTCTGGACCCACGATTCGGTCGGCCTCGGCGAGGACGGCCCGACGCACCAGCCGGTCGAGCACTACGCGGCCCTCCGGGCGATCCCGGGCCTCTGGTTCGTCCGGCCGGGCGACGCCAACGAGGCGGTCGCGGCCTGGGCGCTCGCCGTCGAGCGCGCGGAGGGCCCCACCGCCCTTGCCCTGACGCGGCAGAAGCTGCCCACGTTCGCGGCCACCGCCGCGCTCGCCCGCGACGGCGTCCGCCGGGGCGGGTACGTCCTGCGCGCCGCGACCACGGAGGCCGGCGGCGGCACACCGGCTCTCATCCTGATCGCGACCGGCTCGGAGCTCCAGCTCGCGATGGGCGCCGCTGACGCGCTCGAGGCCGACGGAATCCCGACGCGCGTCGTCTCGCTGCCGTGCTGGGAGGCGTTCGACGCCCAGGAGGCCGCCTATCGCGAGGCGGTCCTGCCGGCCGCGGTCCGGAAACGCGTGAGCGTCGAGGCCGGGGTCTCGCTCGGCTGGGAGCGCTGGGCCGGCGACGAGGGCGCGATCATCGCGCTCGACCATTTCGGTGCGTCCGCGCCCGCCCCCACGATCCTCGAGCAGTTCGGCTTCACGGTCGAGCGGGTCGCGGGGGTCGGCAGGTCCGTGGTCCGGGACGGGCTGCGAGGTCGCATCCCGACACTGGTGCCCTCGCCGGATGCCGGGGCGCCCGCCTGATGCGGGTCGCGTTCGCGGCGGATCACGGGGGCGCGGAGCTGCGCGACGAGCTGCTGCGCCGGCTCGCCGACACGGGCCACGAGCTGATCGACCTTGGCGGCGATGGCACCGACCCGACCGACGATTACCCCGACTTCGCGAAGCGGCTCTCCCTCGCGATCCGCGATGGCGCGGCGGACCGCGGGATCCTGGTCTGCGGCTCGGGAATCGGCGCCTCGGTCGCGGCGAACAAGGTTCGCGGCATCCGGGCGGCCATTGCCCACGACACGTACTCGGCGCACCAGGGCGTGGAGCACGACGACCTCAACGTGCTCTGCCTCGGCGGCCGGGTCATCGGCGTGGAGCCCGCGGTCGAATGTGCCCGCGCATTCCTCGGCGCCTCGTTCTCCGGCGCGGAGCGCCATGCGCGGCGGGTCGCGAAGATTCTCGCCATCGAGGCAGAGGAGTCACGCGCCCGCTGATCGCGATGCGGGAACGCGGCTCCCGATGACATCGCGGCCGCCTGGAACGTGCTCCTGCCGGTCCGCGCGCCCCCGCTACACTGCACCGATCAGGAGGCATCCGATGGCCGACACGATCCCCACGTTCGCCCGGGACGCGCTCGATGCGCGGATCAACGACCCGGCGCTTGCCCAGGCGATCGAGGCGGCCCTGCGCCGTGCCGGCGATGAGCGCTGGGTCGAGCGCCTGCACGATCGCGACGGCACGCTCTGGTCGCCGGATCCGGCGGTTCGGGAGAAGATCGCAAACCGCCTCGGATGGCTCGATGCCCCGCGCGACTTCGGGGAGCAGGTCCCGGCCCTCGAGGCGTTCGGCGAGGGCATCCGCGACGCGGGGTTCACGGCCGCGCTCGTCGCCGGGATGGGCGGCAGCAGCCTGGCCCCGGACGTCCTGGCCAGCGCCTTCGGCGACATCGCCGACTGGCTCGCGGTCCGGGTTCTCGACTCGACCGATCCGGCCGCGGTCGCGGCAGCCTGGGACGGCCTGGACCCGCTCGCCACGCTCGTGATCGTGGCCACCAAGTCCGGCACGACCACGGAGAGCCTCGCCTTCCAGGCGGATGCCTGGGCACGGGTCCACGCGGCGCTGCGCGCTGCCGGCGAGCGGCGCGAGACCCCCGCCGACCTGATGATCGCGATCACGGACCCCGGCCGGAGCCTCGACGCCATCCCCCACCACGACAGCCTGCGCGAGGTGTTCCTCAACCCGGAGGACGTCGGCGGGCGGTATTCGGCGCTCACGTACGTGGGGCTCGTTCCCGCCTCGCTGCTGGGCATCGACCTCGACGCGTTCCTCGCATCGGCGCTCGCGATGCTCGCACGGACGCACGCGACGGACGCCGCCGCGAACCCGGGCGCCGCGCTGGGAATCACGCTCGGCGCCCTCGGCCGCGCGGGCCGCGACAAGCTCACGCTCGTTGCAGACCCGGCGGTCTCCCGCTTCGGGGCCTGGCTCGAGCAGCTGATCGCCGAGAGCACCGGCAAGCACGGCGTCGGGATCGTCCCGATCGCCGGCGAGCCGCTGGGCAACGCAGACACGTACGGCACGGACCGCGTCTTCGTCCGCCTCGCGCTCGACGGAGCCGCGCCTCCGGCCCCGGCCCCGGATGGCACCCGGGCAGACGACCTGATGGACGCGCTCGCGGAGGCCGGCCACCCGGTGATCCGCATCCAGCTCACGGACCCCATCGACCTTGCCGCCGAGTTCGTGCGCTGGGAGGTCGCGACCGCCTTCGCGGGCATCGTCCTGGAGATCAACCCGTTCGACGAGCCGAACGTCACCGAATCGAAGGAGAACACGCGTCGCGTGCTCGCGAACCTCGAACGGACCGGCTCGTTCCCGGCCCCCGCGGTCCTCGCCCAGGGCGACGGCCTCGTCCTGGTCGGCGACGCGACGCTGCGAACCGAACCGGGCGACGGCATGCCCGCCGGGGAGCTCCGGCGCCACCTGGCCCGCGCGCTCCCGAACGCCTACCTGGCGCTCCAGGCGTTCGTGGCCCCGAGCCCGGACCGGGCCGATGCGCTGGATCGGATGCGCGGGCTGCTCCGCGACGCGACCGGACGCCCGACGACGAGCGGCTTTGGCCCCCGGTTCCTGCACTCCACGGGCCAGCTCCACAAGGGCGGCGCGCCCATCGGCTGGTTCCTCCAGGTCACCGCCGATCACCCCGCCGATCTCGAGATCCCAGGTCGCCCGTTCAGCTTCGGCCAGCTCGTCGACGCCCAGGCGCTCGGCGACTTCGAGGCGCTCGAGTCACACGCGCTCCCGGTTCTCAGGGTCCACCTGGGCGCCGACGTGGACGCGGGCCTCGCGGCGCTGGAGGGCGTGCTCCGCGAGGCTCTCGCGTAAGCCAGCCTCGACCGTCAGCCATCACGCACCGTCAGTCGGGTACACGACACAAGGAGACATCCGATGCGTATCGGCTTCATCGGCCTCGGCCGGATGGGCGCCAACATGGTCCGCCGGCTCGTCCGTGACGGCCACGAGGTCGTGGCCTTCAATCGGACGCCGGAGAAGACTCGCGAGATCATGACGGAGGGGGCCGAAGGCGCCTTCAGCGTCGCCGAGCTCGTGGCCGGGTTGCCGGCTCCGCGCGCCGTCTGGATCATGGTCCCCGCCGGCGACGCCACCGAGGCGATGCTCGACGAGCTCATGGGGCTCCTCGAGCCGGGCGATACGATCGTCGACGGCGGCAACACGAACTTCCACGACGACGTCCGGCGGTACGCGAAGGTCGGGGCGAAGGGCCTCAGGTACGTGGACGCGGGCACCTCGGGCGGCGTGTGGGGCCTCGAGAACGGGTACTGCCTGATGGTCGGCGGCGACCGGGAAGCGGTCGAGCCACTCGAGCCCATCTTTCGGACGCTTGCCCCGGCCGACGGCTATGCCCACGTCGGCGGCCCCGGCGCCGGGCATTACGTGAAGATGGTCCACAACGGGATCGAGTACGGCCTCATGCAGTCATACGCGGAGGGCTTCGAGATCCTCCACGCCAGCGACTACGGGCTCGACCTCGCGCAGGTCGCGGGGATCTGGCGCTACGGCTCGGTGGTCCGGTCATGGCTCCTGGAGCTGCTCGTCGACGCCCTCGGGAAGGGCCAGGACTTCCCGGGCGTCAAGGGCTGGGTCGCCGACTCGGGCGAGGGTCGCTGGACGGTCCAGGAGGCGATGGAGCGCGACGTGCCGGCGCCCATCATCACCCTCAGCCTCCAGGCCCGTCTGCGGTCGCGGCAGGACGAGAGCTACGGCGCGAAGGTGCTCGCGGCGCTCCGCAACGAGTTCGGCGGGCACGCGATCAAGACGGAGTAGGTGCCCGAATGACGGACGACGCCCAGGTCGGCCGGGCCGCCGGGCCGGCGTCTACGGCGGACGCGCCTGCACCTTCGGCCGCCGGGCCGGCCCCCGCGGCGGACGGGCCCGCACCGCCGATTGGCGGCGCGCCCGTCGATACGAGCACTGCGAAGATCAGCGCGCGCCCCGGCCGGGCCGCCGACGAAGTTCCGCTGACGGCGCGAGATCTCCGCCTGGCGCGGCTGGGGAAGCGTCGCGCGGCCAGCAAGCCGCTCGACAACCCGCTCCGGGAAGGGCTTCGCCTGGAGCGCGTCCCGGACCCTGCGACCTTCGTCCTGTTCGGCGCCACCGGCGACCTGGCCCACCGCAAGGTCGTCCCGGCGCTCTTCCAGCTCTGGCGGACGAACCTGCTTCCCCACGAGTTCGCGATCGTCGGGGTGGGGCGCCGTCCGTACACGGACGATGCCTTCCGGGCCGAGCTCCGGACGTCGCTCGACGAGTTCAGCCGCGTCCTGCCGATCGAGACGGCCGTCTGGGAGCAGTTCGCCGGGCGGATCCGCTACCAGCGGGGCAACTTCAACGCGCCGGCGCTCTACGACGAGCTGGTCGTCCGCCTCGACGACCTCGACCGCGAGCGAGGGACCGCCGGCAACCGGCTCTACTACCTTGCCACCCAGCCGTCCGCCTTCGCCGAGATCATCGCCCAGCTGGGCCGCGTCGGGCTCGACCACGAGCATCACGCCGGGGGCTGGCGCCGCATCGTCATCGAGAAGCCCTTCGGGCGCGACCTGGTCTCCGCGATCCGCCTCAACCGGGAGGTCGGCAAGGTCTTCCGTGAGTCGCAGGTCTACCGCATCGACCATTACCTGGGCAAGGAGACGGTCCGCAACATCCTGGTCTTCCGTTTCGGGAACGGGATCTTCGAGCCCATCTGGCACCGCCGCTACGTCGATCACGTCCAGATCACGGTTGCGGAGTCGATCGGGGTCGAGAAACGGGGCTCGTTCTACGAGGAGGCCGGCGCCTCGCGGGACTTCCTCCAGAATCACCTCATGCAGCTGCTCTCGCTGGTCGCGATGGAGCCGCCCGCGACGTTCGATGCCGAGGCGCTCCGCGACGAGAAGGTCAAGGTGCTCCGCACGATCGAGCCGATGAGCCCCGACCAGGTGGCGGCAAACGTCGTGCGTGGCCAGTACGGGCCGGGCTGGGTGACCGGCGGCCAGGCGGGCGGCTACCGGGGCGAGGCCGAGGTCGACCCCGACTCCGAGACGGAGACCTACGTCGCGGCACGCCTCTTCATCGACGACTGGCGCTGGGCGGGGGTCCCCTTCTACCTGCGTGCCGGGAAGCGCCTGCCCAAGCGGGCGACGGAGATCGCGATCCAGTTCAAGCAGGTGCCCCACGCCCTGTTCAAGGAGTCGAGCGTCGACCCCGAGGCGAACCTGCTGGCCCTGCGGATCCAGCCGGACGAGGGGATCCTCCTCCGGTTCGTCGCGAAGGTGCCCGGGCTGGGCGTGGACGTCCGGGCCGTGAACATGGACTTCACCTATGGCTCCGCGTTCAGCGTGGACAGCCCGGACGCCTACGAGACGCTCATCCTCGACGCGCTCCTGGGCGATGCGTCGCTCTTCACCCGGGCCGACGAGGTGGAGAAAGCCTGGGCGATCGTCAACCCGATCATCGACGCATGGGCCGACGGCCCCCCGCCCGACTTCCCGAACTACGCGGCGGGCAGCTGGGGCCCCGCGGCATCCGATGCGCTCCTCGAACGGGATGGGCGGCGGTGGCGGCGAATCTGAGCGGACAGGCCAGCGAAGTACCCGTCCGGGCCATCGCGCCGGCGGGGACCCCGGTCGTGCCCGGCGACCCGACGCTGCGCTGGTCCAGCCAGGCCACGACGATCCCCGGGATCGAGCACGAGCTGGCGCGTTTCTGGGCGCTCCCGCAGGTGCATTCGGTCGTCGGCGCACCCTCGGAGCGGACGATCGCGGCTCGAACGAGCGTCCTCAACCTCGTGGTCGTGGCGCGGAGCCCCGAGCTCGGAGAACGAGCCGCCTCGACGCTCTCGATGCTGACCGGCCGCCATCCGTCGCGCACCCTCATCCTCGTGCCCATGGACCCGGACGGCCCCAACTGGCTGCGCGCCCAGGTCAAGGCCTACTGCATGGTCCCCCGGGCCGGCGCTCCCGAGACGTGCGCCGAGCAGATCTACGCGCTCGCCGGCGGCGCGACGGGGCGTCACCTCGATGCGATCGTGGCGCCGTTGCTGGTCCACGACCTCCCCGTCACGCTCTGGTGGCCTGGCGAGCCGCCATTCGGCACACCCCTCGCACGCGACCTGATCAGGATGGCCGACCGGCTCGTGGTGGACGGCTCGAGCTGGGTCGGCGACGGGCTTGACCGGCTCCGGGCAGTCGCTGCGCTCGGCGAACGGTCCGTGGCGGTCTCCGACTTCGCGCTGATGCGCCAGGCGCGCTGGAGGGAGGCCGTGGCGTCGGTCTTCGACCGCCCCGAGTTCCTCCCGTATCTCCGCTCGATCCGGCGCGTCGCGGTCACCTACGCCACCCACGGCGGGCCGGACGCCGAGGACCGCACGAACATCGTCAAGCCGATCTACCACGTTGCCTGGCTTGCCTCGCGACTGGGGCTCCGCGTCGTCCGACCGCTCGAGCGGACCGGGAGGCCCGGACTGGTCCGGCGGCCACCGCCCGGAGCCGGGCCCGAACCCGGCCGCGGAATGCGCGCCCTCCTCGCGTGGGACCGCGGCGCCGAGGTGGAGGTCGTGATCCGCCCGGTGATCTCCGGGATGCCCGGCGGGACGACGCTCCGGGTGGAGATCCTCGCCGAGCGGCGAGGGACGGAGCTGCGCGCCGAGGTGACCGCCGAGGCGGAGCAGGTCCACGTCCGGGTCTGGGAGGACGGCGTGGAGGCGCTCGAGCGCCCGTTCATCGCGCCACGCCGGACGGACGTCGACCTGCTGGCCGAGGCGATCGAGGCCGGCGGCCGCGACCTCGTGGCGCGGGGTGCCTCGAGCATGGCCGCCGCGCTCGCCGGTCCGGGCCGCGCCGACCCGGCGGCGGGCGATCCGGCCGCGGGCAACCCGGCGGCAGCGGATCCGGCCGCAGCGGGTCCGGCCCCGCATCCGGCATGACGCGGATTCCCGACCCCGTGCCGCTCGACGCCCCGGGCTCCCCCGGCGAGCCCGAGATCGTCGTGACGGCCACGCCGGCGGATGCGGCGGCGCTCGCGGCCGAGCGCATGGTGGATGCGATCGAGACGGCCGTCGCCCAGCGGGGCCGCGCCGACATCGCGACGACCGGCGGCTCGACGAGCCCCGAACTCTACCGGGCCTTTCTGGCGCGGCCCCTCCGCGACCGCATCGCGTGGGACCGGTTGCACATCTGGTTCGGCGACGACCGTTTCGTGCCACGCCTCGACCCCGAATCGAACGTGCGGGCCGTGGACGCGGTCCTGCTGGCCGGGGACGCCGCGGCGGGGCTCGAGCCTGCCCCGTTGCCGCCCGGGAACCTCCACCCCGTCCCGGTGGACGCCACCATCGCCACCGGCGGTGGCCCGGACGAGGCAGCCGCCGCGTACGAGGCCGCGCTCCGGGCAGCGCTCCGGGTTGATTCCGCAGGTCGCCCCATCTTCGACGCGATCGTCCTCGGGATCGGGCCCGACGGCCACGTGCTGTCGGTCTTCCCGGGCAGCGCCGCATTCGGGGCGCCCGGCTGGGTGATCGCGGTCCCGGCGCCGACCCATGTCGAGCCGCACCTCGCGCGGGTCACGCTCACACCGGGCGCGCTCGACGCGGCGGCGGCCGTCCTCGTCGTCGCGTTCGGCGCCGGCAAGGCCGCCATCCTGGCCGCGGTCCTCGATGGACCTCGAAACGAGCGCCGCCTGCCGTCCCAGCGGGCGCGCCGCGCGGGTGCAGCCTGGATCCTCGACGCAGCGGCGGCTGCGAGTCTGAGGGGCGCCTGAACCGTCCCGCGCGGGGTGGGTCACGGCTATGATCGTCGCTCGGAGCGCGTCCAGGACCGGATGCGCCGCGACCGGCATCCCGGTCAGGCAAGGCGAGGCGCGTGTGTTCTCTCGGGTCACGATGGGCTTCGGCGCGGCCCTCATCGGGGTGAGCGGCCTTGCAGCGGCAACCGCCATCACCACGTTCAGCACCGCGATCATCCCGGCTATCCTCGGCGGGTTCTTCGCCCTGCTCGGGTGGCTCGGCAGACGGACGGTGGCGAAGCCCTCGGCGCGCCAGCGCTCCCCATCGCTCTTCTCGACGATCGTGGCCGCAGCGCTCGTGTTCAGCTCGGCACGGGGCATCACGCTCGTGTCCGACGCCGTCGGCTCGGGCTCGACGCCGAGTGGCACGGGGGTCTACCTGTTCGTGATGGTCCTCGCCGGCATGGGCTACATCGTCTACGGCGCCTGGACGGACATCTCCGGCGCGCGACGTTTCGCCCGCGAGCGCGCCGCCGTGCCGGAACACCGCAAGTCCGCGCGATCCGGCCACTGAGTCCCGTCGCGCCCGGGCCGCCAGGCTGTCCGCCCGGCGGCGACGAGAGTACGATGGCGGCCAATCGAACCGTCCGGTCGTGGGTCCCCACACGGCCGACACGTCGCGAACCGGCCCCGCGCCAGGGCCACGGAGGACGCCGAGGATGACCAAGCCGCCGACGCCGACGCCGCATACCACGCCGCCCGCGGAGACAACGACACCGCCCGAGGTCATGAAGGCGCTCGATCACACGTTCGACGGGCGACCCTACTCGCCCGGCCTCGAGGGCGTCCTCGCCGCCGAGACCTCGCTGGGCCTCGTCGACGGTGCGAACGGCCGGCTCATGTACCGCGGCTACCGGATCGGCGACCTCGTGGCGCACGGTTCGTACGCGGCGGTCGCGAACCTTCTCTGGACCGGCGACTGGGATCCGAAGGCCCGGTTGACCGCCGGCCGCGTCCCTTCTGCAGTCATCTCGGCGCTGCGCGCCCTGCCGCGGACGGCCAAGCCGATGGACGCCCTCCGGACGGCCGTCTCGGTCTGGGGCGCCTCCCAGGTGCTCGACTGGCCGCCGACCGCGATCCAGGCGCGCGCGCTGACCGAGTTCTCGCCATCTGCCCTGGCCGCGTTCATCCGGCTGCGGGCCGACCTCGAGCCGATCGACCCGGACCCGAAGCTGGACATCGTGTCGAGCTTCCTCTACCAGCTCACCGGGACGCGGCCGGACCGCGCGACCGCGCGCGCCCTCGATGCCTACTTCATCGTCGGGGCGGAGCACGGGCTCAACGCGTCCACGTTCACCGCCAGGGTGATCACCTCCACGCGCTCCGACATCGCGTCGGCCGTGGCCGGGGCGATCGGCGCGATGAAGGGCCCGCTCCACGGCGGAGCGCCCTCGGAGGTGGTGGAGCAGATCCACAAGGTCGGCTCGCCCGAGCACGCCGAGGAGTGGATCCGCGACGCCCTCGCCCGCGGCGAGCGGCTGATGGGCTTCGGTCACCGGGTCTACCGGGCCTACGACCCGCGGGCGACCGCGCTCCGCAAGGTCGTCGAGGCGATGCCCGCGAGGCCGGACTGGCTGGAGCTCGCGATCAAGGTCGAGGATGTTGCGCTCCGGGTCCTCGAGGAGAAGTACCCGGATCGCCCGCTCAAGACGAACGTCGAGTTCTACGCGGCCGCGGTGCTCCAGGGCGTGGGGCTCACTCCGGACCTGTTCCCGGCGACCTTCGCGCTCGCCCGCCACGCCGGCTGGACTGCCCACGTGCTCGAGCAGGCGTCCGCGAACCGCCTGATCCGGCCGGACGCGCGGTTCATCGGGGTCGAGGAGCGCGACCTGCCGATGTAGCGGACCCTCGCCGTCCGGCCCGGCGCAGCGACACCGCGACGCCGACGCCGCCGATCACGAACACGATTGCCGCCACCACGAAGGGTGCCGGGATGCCGCCGACGCCGGCCGCCACGGCCCCGACGGTCGGTCCGATGATCCCCGCGATGTAGAGCGGGAGCAGGACCAGGTTCAGCGTCGCCGACCGCCGCTCCGGGGCAACCTCGACCGCCACGAGCCCGAACACCATCGCCTGCGTCGCGGCCTGGAGCGCCGAGTAGACGACGACCACGCCCGCGAGGACCGCCACCGTGGGTGCGGCCGCCATCCCGAGCAGGGTGACGCCCGCGCCGAGGAGGGCGCCGGCGAGCACGGCCCGGAACCCGATCCGGTCGCCCAGCGGCCCCGCGAGCGGCGACAGGAGCGCACCGACGAGGACGGCCCCGCCCGTGACGAGTCCGATCGTCGACGCGAGGTTCGGCCCCCCGCCATGGAGGCTCTCGACGAGCAGCGGCAGGTAGGGCCGGCTCATCTGGTTGGCGAGGATCGAAACCCCGAAGACCAGGAAGATCCGCCGCACGGCGGGATCGGCCAGGACCCCGCCGACGGCCCTCCGGGCGAGCTCGATCGTGCTGCCGACCGGTGCCACCGCGGGCCGGATATCCCGTGACCCGACGAGCAGCAGCGCCACCACCGCGAGCGAGAGGAGAGACCCCACCCAGAAGACGTCCGTCAGCGGCATGTGCAGGCCGTCGATCATGACGCCGCCCAGCACCGGGCCGAGCGCGAAGCCGAGCGGCCCGGTCGCCCCGAACAGTCCGGTCACGGTTCCGACGCGGTCGCGCGGCGTCACGTCGCGAAGCGCCGCCAGCATCACCCCCGTGTTGCCCAGCTGGAGCCCCACGAGCAGGAGGCTCGCCGCGAGCTGCCACGGCTCGTGCGCGATCGCCACCCCGGCGAAGACGACGGCCTCGACCACCGCGCTCCGGACGATCACCGCCCGACGGCTGTACTTGTCGGCCCAGACGCCCCAGAAGGGAACGAGGACGATGCCGAAGACGAAGATCAGGCTGCTGAACAGGCCGGTGAAGGTCGGCACCTGGGACGCGGGCAGCCCGACCTCGCCGAGCCTGAGCGGGAGAAACGCGAAGACCTGTGCCACGCCCATCGCCTCGACGGTCGAGGTGATCGCGTAGACGAGCAGGAGGCTTCGCCAGCCCTGTGGCGCGTGCACGGGTGGATGGTTGCCACGCGTCGTGGCGGCCGGGTCGTGGGCGGGGTCGGCTGCGCGCAAAGCCTCGCGGGGCGTAGCCGGGGCCTGGGTGCTGGGGGGAGTCATCGCGGGCGAGTGTAGCGGCGACCGTGCGCATGGCGTTCGCGCCTTCGTGGCACGATTCCGGGATGACCGAGCCGCCCACCTTCACCGTTCGCCGCGGCACGGCCGCCGACATCCCCGCGCTCGTGGACCTCCGCATCGCATTCGACATCGAGCTCGCCGGCCCGCTCCCGGCCGATCGGGTCGACGAGCACCGCGCGTCGATCGACGCCTACCTGCGCTCCCACCTGCCCGACGGGCGCTACCGGATGTGGGTCGCCGAGGCCGCCGGCGTGGTCGTCGGGATGGCGGGGATGGTCGTCATCGACCGCCCGCCACACCCGCGGTCGAGGCGCTCGCCCGAGGCGATGGTGTTCAACGTGATGACGACCTCCGCGTGGCGCCGGCGCGGCGTCGGGCGGGCAGTGATGGAGGCGGTCATCGCCGACGGACGTGCGCTGGGGTGCCGGCGCCTCGTGCTCCGGGCGAGCGACGACGGCAGCCACCTCTACGCGGCGCTGGGCTTCGCGGACCCCGGGACCTGGCGGCAGCTCGACCTCGATTGACCCGTTCAGGGGCCGTCGGGCAGGATGATGCGCCCGGTCGCCGCGTCCCGGATCGACGCATACGCGGCAAGGGCCCGGGCGCGTGCCATCGCGTGATCCACGATCGGGGCAGGATAGTCGCGCCCGATCACGCATCCGGCGGTCACCTGGACGCTGGGCGGCATGGTCCATGGCGCATGAACGAAACGGTCCGGGACGCTCGCGAGCTCCGGTATCCAGCGGCGCACGAACGTGCCATCCGGGTCATGGGTCACCCCCTGGGCAACGGGGTTGAACACGCGGAAGTACGGCTGTGCGTCCGTGCCCGTGCCCGCCGCCCACTGCCAGCCGCCGTTGTTCGCGGCGACGTCTCCGTCCACGAGGTGCTCCATGAAGTGCTGCTCGCCGCTGCGCCAGTCGATCAGCAGGTCCTTCGTGAGGAAGCTGGCGGCGACCATCCGGGCGCGATTGTGCATCCAGCCGCTGGCCGCGAGCTGGCGCATCGCGGCGTCGACCACCGGGTAGCCGGTCCGACCTTCGCGCCACGCATCGAACGCGGCCGGATCGGAGCGCCAGGGAATCCCATCGAAGATAGAGCGGAACGCCCCCCGCGTGACGTGCGGGTGGTGCCAGAGCACCTGCGCGTAGAAATCGCGCCAGGCCAGCTCGCGAGCGAATGCCGCCGGCCCGCCGCCGGGGCCGTCGATCGCGTCGAGGACCGCGAGCGGCGAGATGAGTCCCCAGCGAAGGTCGGCGGACAGTCGCGAGGTCCCGTCCACCCCGAGCCGATCGCGACCATCGGCGTACCCGACAAGCCCCTGCCCGCCAGCCCACGCATCGAGGCGCGCCCTGGCGGCGGCCTCGCCCGGCACGAGGAGGAGGGCCGGGTCGGCGGTCGGGACAACGCTGCCCGGTTCCGGCAGCTGGACAACGCCGGGCAGGCGGCCGGCCGCCTCGGCGGCGAGACCGCGCAGCCCTTCCGGCACCGGTAGGACGTCACGGCGGGCGACGCCCTGCCACCGTCGAAGGTACGGCGTGAAGACCGTCAAGGGCCGGCCAACAGCGTTCGCGATCTCCTCCGGCTCCGCGACGAGGGCGCCGCCACGCAGATGAAGCGTGGTCCCGACGGCGTCGAGCGCAGCGGCGACTGCGCCGTCACGTGTCCGGGCGTACGGCGAGACGTCCCGCGTGGCGAAGACGTCGCGCGCCCCGACGGCTGCCGCCAGCCCGGGAAGGACGTCCGCCGGGCGGCCGCGGAGCACGACCAGCGGCACGCCACGCGCCGCGAGGTCGTCCCGGAGGGCCGCGAGCGAACCGAGCATGAACCGGACCCGGTTCGGGGCCGGCCAGCGCCCGTGAAGGAGCCCGGGATCCAGCACGAAGACCGGCACGATGCGGTCAGCGGCGTCCACCGCGGCGTGGAGCGCCGGGTGATCGTGCAGGCGCAGGTCGCGCCGATACCAGAGCAACGACGTTCCCGGCACTGCTGATCCCATCAGCGAGCGTCGCGGGGCGATCCGCGCGAAGATCGACGCATCGGTCGCGGCTCGGTCGCCATCTGCCGGGTGCCTCCTGTGCCGCGGGCGCGGCTGCGCTGCGCGACTCTAGCGCCGTTGCAGCCTCCGTGCGGCGAGCGCCATGCAGGCGGGGGAGGAACCGCCGTCGCGTTCAGCCCAGGGCGATCAGCGCGACGGCGGCACCGGCGACCATGATTCCGGCCGCGTGGGCCCGCGTCACACGCTCCCCCAGGACGACGACGGCAAGGATCACGGTCGTCACCGGGTAGAGCGAGGAGAGCAGCCCCGCGACATCGAGCCGCCCCACGTGGGCAGCCACGATGAACGCGGCATTGCCGGCCATGTCCAGCAGCCCGACGACCGCCGCTGCCGGCAACACGCGCGGAGGCAGGCGCGACGGTTGCCGGCCGACCCGCGCGAGGACGAGCACGGCGGCCGCTGCAACCAGGCGCGAGACGACGAGCACGCCGAACGTCCCGGCCGGGCTCGCGCGGGAGATCGCCACGTTGTAGAGCCCGAGCGCGGTCCCGGCGCCCAGGGCCAGCCCCAGCCCGCGGCGGCCCATGGACCCATCGTCCGCCGACGAGACCAGGACGACCGCCGCGATCCCCAGGCCGAAGCCGAGGATCCGGAGCGGACCGGGGAGGCCGGCGAGGGCGATCCCGACCGCGACCGGGATCGCCGCCGCCAGCACGCCCGTGACGGGCGCGACGATCCCCATCCTTCCGCCCGCAAGCCCGCGATACAGCGCCGCGAGGCCGACCGCACCGCACAGGCCGGCAGCCGTCGCCCAGGCCGCGTCCTGGAGCGTGGGCATCCCGTCGCCGCGCAGGACCACGATGAGCAGCGCTGCGCCGGCCCCGATCGCCTGGGCCGCCGCCAGGACGCCCATCACGGGCGCACGGCGGCCGGTCAGGCCGCCCCCGAAATCGGCCGCTCCCCAGGCCGCCGCCGAGGCGAGGCCCAGGACGACGGTCAGGATCCCGGCGTCGATCGGGAGACCTTCAGGCCACGACCGGGGCGCCGGCCTCCTCCGCGTCGTCGGGCGCGGTGTCGATCGCGGTGGGTCCGGGCAGGACCACGACGCGGTCGGCCTGCTCGTCGTAGCGGGCCGAGGTGGTCAGGTAGATCACCTGGAAGTCGGACGCGAGCTCGCGCAGGACCGCCACGGCCCGCCCAGCGCGATCGTCGTCGAACGTCACGAACGGGTCGTCGAAGACGAGGGGCGGGCGGCGATCCTGGGTGACGAGCCGCACGAGGCCGAGTCGTGCGGCGAGGTAGACCTGGTCGAGGGTTCCCTGCGAGAGGTCCTCGACGCCGACCCAGTCGCCGCGCTCGGGCGCGAAGACGCGGATGTCGAGCGTCTCGTCGTCCACCCGGACGCGGCGATAGCGACCGCCCGTGAGCCGCTCCAGGTCACCGTGCATGCGCTTCTCGAGGTAGCGCGTCGCCTTTCGCATCGTCGAGCGCTCCGCCCGCACGATCGCGTCGAGCGCAAGCTGGTAGACGCGTGCCCGCCGCTGGAGGCCGGCCAGCTCTTCGCGCCAGCCCGCGAGCCGCTCGGCCTCGCCGGCGACCTGTTCCGCGTCGACCGGGTTCTGCTCCACGCGTGCCCGCGCGCCCGCCTCGTCGTCGCGAGCCCGCTCCAGGGCGGCCTCCTGGTCCCGGACCTCGACCTCCAGCCGCTCGCGGGCCCGCGGTTCCTTCGCGATCGGCCCGAGGGCCTCGAGCGCGCCCGACTTCTGCTCGACATCGAGGGCGGCGGCGTCGCGCAGCGTCGGGAGCGTCTCGGACGGAGCCTTCCCGACCAGCCCCTCCAGCTGGGCCTGTGCGCGTCCGATCGCCTGGACGTGGGCATCCTCGCGGGCCAGCAGGTCCTCCGCCGCCGGCAGGTCGGCCAGCCCCAGTGACGCCAGCTGCCCGTCGCGGTCGGCCACGCGTCGCTTCAGGTCGTCCTCGAGCTGGCTGCGGCCGCGGAGGCGCCGCGCGATCTCGTGGTCCCGGAGCTGCTTGTGGCGCGCGAAGTCATTCGCGGTGCGCCGCTTGGTCCGGGCGAAGGCTGCCAGGCCGAGGCCGACGATCGCCGCCGCAAGACCGCCCAGCATGGCCGCCTGCTCGCGGGCCACGAGGCCGAAGATCGCCGCGGCGAGCCCGCCCACGGCAAGGACCGCGGCCGCGAACGCGAAGCGACGCCAGCGCGGTTCCGGGATCAGGATCTCGTAATCCACCGCGGACGGATCCTCGCCGAGCTGCGCGCGGAGCTCGGCGATCTCGCGGTCGAGGACTCGGAGCCGCTCGATGACCTGGCGAAGGGCGGGCAGGGCGTGGTCGGACGGGTGGCTCTGCTCGAGACCGACGATCTCCTCGGAGACGGCCACTGCCCGGCGATACCGCTCGAACCGCTCGCGCGCCACCCCGCGCTCGCCGATCAGCCGCTCTGCCTGGCGGGCCCTCTCGAGCAGCGCCCGTCGCTCGGCGAGCGAGGCGGCCACCTGGGCGCGATGCCGGCGGGCCAGCACGAGCGCGTCGCGATCCCGCTCGAGGCCGGCGAGCCGCGCCTCGCCGTCGCTGACAAGCGCCTCCGCGCGCAGCACTGCCTGCTCCGCGACCCGCAGCCGCCCGGGGTTCTTCTCGCCCTTCGCCTGGAGATCGCGCAGCGTCCGCTCGAGGCGGCGCTTGACCGCGCTCGTGCCTCGATCGGCCCCGCTGATCGACGCCTGGAGCCGGTCGCGCAGCGCGCCCTCGTCGCGCGCGAGATCGTCCACCTCGTGGTGGCGGACCGACGCCGTGGACCGGAAGAACTTCTCGGACGGGATCCCGGTCAGCTCGGCGAGCAGCTCGTCGGCGCGCGCAGGGTCCGTCGTCATGGCCCCGTCGAGGTCCAGCCGGACCGTCCCGCGCTGGCCGCGGAAGTCCTTGAGGACGCTCCCTTCCCGCGTCCCCTCGAGATCCTCCTGCACGAAGTCGAGCTGGACCGCAGGTCGCCCGTCCTCGCCCGAATCCCAGCTGCGGAGCGCGTCGATCTCGGTGCCGCCGGCCGTGACGCGCCGGAACAGGCCCACCTCGAGCGCGCGCTGGAGGGTCGTCTTGCCGGCCTCGTTCGGGCCCCGGATGACGGTCAGCCCCGGCGCGAGCTCCAGGTCGAGATCCCGGTGGACACGGAAGTCGCGGACACGGACGCGCGTGATCCTCACAGCGCAACCTCTCGCCCATCCAGCATGAGACGGGCGAGGCGGAGCGCGTCCCGAAGCTCCAGCACGTCGTCTCGCCGGTTGGCGGCCTCGGCCTCCGCGATGGAGGCCTGCAGGTCCCGGACGAGCGCGCCGGCGATCGTGTCGGGCGGCGGCAGCGGCCCGTCCGGGAGTGCCGCCGCGGCGCCGTCCCGGACCCGAAGCCGGAAGAATCGCTCGGCGAGCTCCCGCTCCACCTCGTCCGTGGCGACGTCCAGCTCGTCGCGGCGGACGCCGATGAGGCGGACGTCGAGGACGAGGTCCGGGTCGGCGAGCGCGGCGATCTGCTCCACGAGGGCTGGTTGGCCGGCGAGCGTGCCCGCGTCCACCTCCCGCCGCTCGAACCGCGTCCGTCCCACGCGGCGCTCCTCGACCGTCACGTGCCGGACGCCGGAGCGCTCATCGAGCGTGACGAGCAGGACGTTGCCGGCTCGATCCTGGTCGACCGCGACCGGCTCGGGGGCGCCGCTGTAGGCCCACTCGGTCGTGCCGGCCCGGCCGCGCTGCGTGGAGTGCCAGTGGCCCAGGGCGAGGTAGTCGAGGTGCGACGCGGTGGCCTCCGCGCTCGTGAAGACGACCTCGTCGGTGTCCGTCTTCCCCGGGATGGCGAGCGATCCATGGATCATCCCGACGTGCCAGCGCGCGCGCCCGTCGGCCGCCGCGTCGAACCCCGCGAGCGGGCTCCGCGGCGCTCGCTTGGTCGAGAAGACGAATCCGTGCACCGCGAGGTCGAGGATCCCGAAAACCACGTCCGGGTGTTCCGGGGTGAGGACCACCAGGCGATCGGAATCCGGGAGCACGCCCGCCATCCCGGCGAGGTCGTAGGCGCGATAGACGGAGGCGCGGTCGTAGACGTCGTGGGTGCCGGGGATGATCACGACCCGGATGGCGGCGTCGGTCAGACGCTTGAGCTCGGCGGCGGCTCGCTCCACCGAGCGGCGCGGCTGCGTGTTCGAGTCGAAGAGGTCGCCGGCGACCAGGAGCGCGTCCGCCTGCTCGGCGAGGGCAAGGTCGATCGTGGCGCGGAAGGCGGCGAACTGGCGCTCGCGCTGGGCCGCGGCCTGGTTTCCCAGGTCGGTGTGCCGGGCGCCGAGGTGGACGTCGGCCGTGTGGATCAGGCGAAGCATTGCCGGGGCATTGTGCCGCATCCAGAGAGGCGCCGGCGGCCATCCGCCGGGAGGGATGCTATCGTTTCGCCTACGCAACCGGTGCGCGCCCCCCACGGGCCCCACAGGTCAAGTCCCAGGACGTGGTGTAACAGCAGGCGCAACGCATCCTCGCGCCCGGGTCTGATCAGCTCGCCATCAGCAGGGCCGGGCTCACCTCCTCGGGTTCGGTGGACGGCGCGTCGAGCGCCGCCATGGTCTCGGGCCG